>JBMHDG010000085.1:0-7887 GCA_049889515.1 Myxococcota bacterium | reverse complement strand
ACCTCGCCGAAGTTGCTGCTGAGGCTGTTACCGAGAGCCTGGAGTGCAACGATGATGGCGACAGCGATGAGTGCAGCGATGAGGCCGTACTCGATTGCGGTGACACCCTGCTCCTCACGGACAAAACGAACGATAGACATAATGAACTCCACTTCCTTGCCGCGGGTTCATCCCGCTCGCACACCCATGGTGCAACAGGTGTGTGTCAGGGTTCAAAGAAAAAAAAGCGGAACGCCTCTTCGGTGAAGGGCGTAATCCAAAATGCTGTGGATTAAGCCTGTCTTTTGGATTGGGAGTTTCTTTCCGTTTTGCCCTCCACACAATTCGTACGATGCGCCACCGGGGTTGCGCATCATGCGATATTCGGAAAAGCCGGCGTTCTATCGTCGGTCGCGTCGCTCATCCCGCGCCGCACGCCGATGCGCGTCGAGTGTGCGGTGCGCCGGTCGCCCGTGGCCACTCCAACGGTGGGCTCGTGGGGGCAATGCTCCCAACGGGATTCGAACCCGTGTTACCGGAATGAAAATCCGGCGTCCTGGACCTGACTAGACGATGGGAGCGGCGGAGCCCGTAACGCTATGGACTCGGACTGACATCGGGGCAAGGTGATGCAGGTCAGTCAACAGTGCGGTCGATGGGTGGGCAAAACAGTTCTTCAAGCGTCTGACGCACGCCGGGCTCAAAGGTATCGCCCGGGGCGACGCCCAGCGCTGCGCGCAGCTGGCCGACGAGGGCTTCGTGTGTGGTGAGAAATCGCGTGAGGCGTGCCTCGAGGCGTGCGGGCATCGCCTCTGTGCTTTGTACCCAGGCGGAAAACCGACCTACATTGCGGTCCAGCTGTTCGAGGTCTCGGTAAAGTTCAGCGGGCAGCTCCAGCAGGGCTTCGGTGGACATCGAGCGCCATGGGGCTGCAAGGGCTTCTAGGATGGGCGCTCTTGCTCGGTAGAGGCTCCAGTACGTGGGGCCCCAATGTTCGATGCCACCCAGCCTTCGGTCAAAGTCATCGAGTGCCGTGGCTAGCTGATGGGCTGCGGATATCTGCTGCATCGGCATGTCAAGACGCCTTTGGGCATGGGCGAACGCTTCGATAGTCGAGCGTCTGCGCACCGTCGATGGTCATGCCGAGGACACGGGCCGTGAACGAAAAGGCCTCGGTAGCCGGGAAGGCGTAGCCTGCGCGCACGCGACCGCGGAGTTGGGCCTTCGCGTCTTCGATGTGGATGAGACGCAGCCGGGGCAGGGCGAAGCGCTCGGGAAAGTGGACGTCCATCTGGTCCGGGACCAGACCGCCCTCCGGGAAGTGAACCTCCACCCGTGCGTCCGTGGCGGTATTGAGACGCATGGGGAGGACACGCGTGAGAACGACCGCCCGCTGCGTGAGATCGGGTCGACTCTCTTCGAAGGTGGTCTCAGCAGACAGCTCCTCGAAGATGGACTCGAGGAGTGTGGCGTCGAGCTGCTGTTCCTCTTCAGCGGAATACGGCGTCTTGTACTTTCGAGGTGGGAGTTTGCCGATGAGTGGTGCGAATCGCCGGGCGTTATGAGGATAGAGGAGCGTGTCCAGCTGTTTGCGCCCCCACTGCTTCTCACCCAGTGAGCGACTCACAAAGGCCGTCCACGTGCCGTTATCGAGCCGCCCAATGAAGGACGCATCACCCGCGACACCGCCCCGCGTGCCAGCCTCCCAGCGCCATGAGGCACGTCCGGTGACCTCCCAACATCCTGGCGGACCCTCCATGAGCGCCGACCATTGAGCGGACCAAGGGTCAACCTCATCACCATGAAGCCCATCCGGGAGATTTGAGAGCGGACGGTCCTCGGCGGACGCGGGCACATGGTGTAGCGCCAAGAGAAGAAGGGCGAGTCGCGCCATGGTGGTCATCCGGGGACGGGGTGGAAGAGCGTAACCGACCGCGGACACCTCGCGGCCGTCCTCGGGCTCACGCGGACCCGAGAAGACTAATGCCGACCGCATGGCTCCCTCCGAGCGCAAGCCAGACCATTTGCTCATGGTTGTCGGTGGCGAGCGCGGCCATGGCACGCTCAATGTCGGGGAGCGACTGCAGCGGTCCGGACTGGCGACGTGCACCGGCGAGACCACCGCCGACCTCGATAGATTCGGCACCAGTCAGGCCTAGCGGTGCGTCCGCGGGATGAGTGTGTGGAAGCACAAGGTCCATCTCTGCGAGAACATCACGTACGCGCACGAATGTTCGGCGCCGCCCCATCATGGGGATGATCTCGACGCGATGGGCGACCTCCTCAAACAGGTCCGGGAGGCTGGGGAAGGGCCATCCATGGTCTGGAGGAGATCCCTCAAGGTGCCACGTGGCGCAAAACTGGGGGGTAGGTGTGTTTAGCCATTGGCTCTCGCGTGCAAGGGCCTTGGGTGGATGATGGTCATGGGACGTCGCCCATCCCACATGGCGCATGCATGCGCTGGTCACGGGAGCGGCGTCGCTTCGAAGCAAGGACCCTGGCCATGTGGGGCCTGGTGGCCCGACCATCCATACAAGGAGGTACGGCACGGGCAGGTCATCCCAGCGCATGTCGGTGGCTAGGCGCACCTCGGGATGGCTTGCGCGGGCCTCGATGCAAGCGCCAATGCGTTCCAGCACGGCAGTACCGTGCCCGCTGTGGAGCGGCTGTTCGAAGAAGAGTCGAAACCCCATCCGTCCATCGGTACGGTGAAGGATCACCTCGACCAACGAGGCATCGGACACGCGCTGCAACTCCAACGCCGCGATGGCTGTGGGGTGCTCGGGCTGGAGGTCGGTCAGCGGCTTGGAGACCACATCGAAGCCTGCAGGTTGGTCGCGCTCTACATCGGTCCAGCGCACCGCGTGAAGTCCATGAGACGAACCGAGCGCGTCGCCACGCAGGCGTCCTTCGTCAATCGCATGTTGCCAGCACCGATGGACCCCCGGCATCAGTCCCCAGTCCCAGCCAGACGCCCCGAGGGCGGACATCAGGGGCTGCCAGGCCGTGAGGGGACGCCCCATCAGTTCACATCGAATCGCCAGAACGGTGCCGTTGGCGTGCTCGAGGGCCTCGGCTTGTGGCACGGCGCCGACGTGTTGTGTGAGCAGGTGCTCCACGGCGTCGGGGTCATCATGATGGACATGCAGCGTCGCAGCGCCGTGGGCGATGGCAGCTAACGACTGAAGGTCGAAGAGCGGGTGGTCGGGAAGGAGCACCGTCAGCGCCTCGGCTGACGCTCGGCGAGCACGGCGACCAAGACAGCCCGTACACCAGCGTCGTCGAGTCCGCGGAGCACATCTACCTCATCGCCCAGATGAAAGAACCCCACCTCGGTAAGAGTGGTTCGGGCGATGGGGGTCTTGAGCTCGCCACGGTGGAGCGCGCGAAGAAGCGCTTTGAGGTCCTCGGAGCTCACGTGCTTTAGGCCATTCGAGCCGATGCTCATGGTGCCTCCAGGCAGGTCAAGTGACGTCCGCTCCGGACATAACGCCGTTTGCCGACAAAGAGCGGCGTCGCGCGATGCTCGCTGGCATCTAGATGTCTTCCGGTGGCGAGCACACGGGGTGTTGCGCCCGTTGTCAGGGTCATCCAGGCGCCAGAACCCGAGAGGTGGAGCCCAGTGGCGGTCAGCGTGGGGCTTCCGTATGCCCAACCGCGCAGCGAGGGCAACAGATCGGCCTCGTGCACCACCTTGCCGTCGGTGCGGTCGATCACGCGCAGTTCGCCTGAGCGGGTCACACTGTAGATGAACGAGGTGTCGGCCACCGGTCCTGTATAGAAGATGTCCTGTGTGGAGAGCTTGGTTCGCCATGCGGGCGACGCCTTTAGGCGACCTTGCTCAACCGACACCGTGTAGGCGGTTGCCCACGCACCACCGGCAGCGACGGTGTGGTCGGCTGCACGTCCGCCGATAGCGATGATCTGATTCCCGTCGGACCATGGGCCTACGAACCACACTTCCCAGAGGTCTTGGGCCCAGATGGTGCCGTTGACAGGATCAAGCAGTCGCCCGTCGGGGGTCGCCAAGCCGACCACGGAATCCATCTCCACGAGTGTCGGCGTACCGAAGTCCCTCCACGGACCTGCTTGCCATCTTGTGGTCCCATCGTCCAAGGACAGGCCCTGAAGCTCGCGAAAGCCGACGATCAGCGTGTTCTGATGTGCGACGAGACTTGAAGCGGTGCCCAGCTCATAGCCACGCATCTGGCCGGGTGGAGGTCCGAGCCAGCGTCGCCACCGGGTGGTTCCTGCGGCGTCGTAGGAGGCGAGGATCCCGTGCCCGAACAACACGGTGATGCTTCCGTTGTGCACGACGGGTGTGGAAGTTGCCCACCCAATCAGCTCTTGGTTGTCGGGGGTTCGAAGCCACTCTGTGCCTTTGAGCACGTCTTGGAGGTGCGCGATTCTGGCTCTGTTGTCGTCTTCTGCGGCCTTGAGTCCCTCATCATCTGGCGCGGCCCGACGGCTCCGTCGAATGGCGCTCAACGCCTTTTGCAAAAGGGGCAACTCTCGTTCCGCATCGCGGGCCGCGGCGAGCGCGTCTTGAGCTGCAGGTTGCTCACGTTCGCTCAAGTCATCGAAGAGTTCATGGGTCCGCGACCACCGGATCGCGCCTGTCTCGCGGTCGAAACAGGACAGGGTGGTCGGCTCTTCGGTGATGCACACCATGTCCGCGAACAAGACCGGCGAGGCGTTGCCGCGCTGCCGGGTCTCGGTGCGCCAGCACGTGGTGGAGCGATCACGGTCGGCGGGTGGTGCAGCTTCAAGATGAACCCCTGTACCGTCGCCACGCCACCCGCTGGTGGCCTCCGACACAGTGGGGGAGACCAACAAGATCACGGTCAATCGTGCCAGCGTGGTAGGTGTAATGTGGACCCCGCGTCCTATGCTTCAGAGGAACATCGTGTTTGTGCGTCATACCCTGTTGGCTTTGACAGTGTTCGTTTCGGCCTGCGGCCTGGCATCGCGGAGCGCGCCCGCGCCTTGCGAACCCGGAGGGCCCTTGGCGCCATCCTGCGCGCCAGAAGGGATGACACCGATGCGAACGGTGAGCGTACCGGCCGGTACGTTTACGATGGGGTGCGACCCGATGAGAGATGGGGTGTGCCAGGGGGATGAGACGCCGATCACACCGGTAACGTTGACCCGTCCGTTGCTGGTCGGCATCTATGAGGTGACGCAGGCGGAGTACGAGGTCTTGATCCGACAGAACCCGTCGAGGCTAGGCGGATGTCCGTCTTGTCCGGTGGAGCAGGTCACCTGGCGTGAGGCGCTGACGTGGTGCAACACCCGAAGCGAAGCCGACGGGTTGACCCCAGCGTACGATCTGGATGGGGAAGAGGTGCGTTGGCGCTCGGAGGCCAATGGGTGGAGGCTTCCGACCGAAGCAGAGTGGGAATATCTTGCCCGTGGCGGTGAGGAGTGGCCCTACGCCGGCTCATCTCGTCGTGAAGACGTGGCTTGGTACGAGGGCAACAGCGGCGGTCGTCATCACCCAGTGGGCGAGAAGCCGGCCAACGCCTTCGGACTCCACGACATGTCGGGCAATGTCTGGGAGTGGACGTGGTCCCGGCGTTGGACGTATCCGGGTACGCCACTTATCGACCCAGAGGGGGGGGCCACCGGCGCCGACGGTGTGGTACGCGGCGGGGCGTGGGCGGACTTTGCATCGGGCACGCGGGTTGCGTACCGAGGATTCCCACCCATCACGAACAAAGACGTGATGGTGGGGTTCCGTGTGGTGCGCTGGCGCGAGGATGTGCGGTAACGACCTCGAAGCCCACGTTACGGGATGATGGGGTAGTCAGGGAAGAGTGGTGGCTCGTAAGGGTCACCGCCGCCACCGCCATCGACAGTGCCGCTGGAGGTGTAGCTGGACAGGGGTGCGCAGAGCCATGTGCCGTCGAACGCGCGAATGAGGATGTCACCCGGAGCACAATCATCAAGACCTTGGATGATGTCCCAGGAACTTGGACGGTTGTAGAGGGCGTTGTAGTTCCCGGAGAAGAGCTGGCTGGTGGTGGCGTAGCCATTGTTGCTCACGTAGGAGTCGACTTGGGCCTCGGAGAGCTGCGTGTTCTGGTCACCGTCGGCGAGGCCAGCGGGGACGTTGGTCAAGCTGGTGAAGGAGCCGGAGAAGAGCTGGCTGGTGGTGGCGTAGCCATTGTTGCTCACGTAGGAGTCGACTTGGGCCTCTGACAGCTGCGTGTTCTGGTCGCCGTCGGCGAGGCCAGCAGGGACGTTGGTCAAGCTGGTGAAGGAGCCGGAGAAGAGCTGGCTGGTGGTGGCGTAGCCATTGTTGCTCACGTAGGCGTCAACTTGGGCCTCGGAGAGCTGCGTGTTCTGATCGGCGGGTACTCCGCTCAAGTCTGCGTAGTTTCCAGAGAAGAGCTGGCTGGTGGTCGCATAGCCATTGTTGGCGACGTAAGCGTCAACCTGGGCTTCATTGAGGTTGGTGTTGACCACACGGTTGGTGCAGGCCCATGCGGAGCCATTCCAGCGCACGATCTGGTTGGTACTGCAGCTCAAGCCGGCGAGCGTGTCGTTGTCACCATCGGCGAGGCCCGCAGGCACGTTGCTCAGGCTGTTGAATGAGCCGGAGAAGAGCTGGCTGGTCGAGGCGTAGCCGTTGTTCGCCACGTAGGCGTCCACCTGTGCCTCTGACAGCTGCGTGTTCTGGTCGGCAGGAATACCGCTCAAGTCTGCATAGTTGCCAGAGAAGAGCTGGGTCTCGAGCGCATAGCCATTGTTGGCGACGTAGGCGTCCACCTGGGCTTCGTTGAGGTTGGTGTTGACCACACGGTTGGTGCAGCCCCACGCGGAGCCGGTCCAGCGCACGATCTGGTTGGTGCTGCAGCTCAAGCCGGCGAGCGTGTCGTTGTCACCATCGGCGAGACCTGAGGGCACGTTGGTCAGGCTGTTGAACGACCCAGAGAAGAGCTGGTTTGTGGTGGCGTAGCCGTTGTTGGCCACGTAGGCGTCAACCTGTGCCTCGGACAGCTGCGTGTTTTGGTCCGCTGGGACGCCGGTGAGATCTGCGTAGCTACCGGAGAAGAGCTGATTCGTGGTGGCGTAGCCATTGTTGCTCACGTAGGCGTCGACCTGTGCCTCGGTCAGCTGCGTGGTCTTGGGCGCTGGGACGGGGGTGAGAGCTGCGTAGGTACCTGAGAAGAGCTGTTTCGTGGTGGCGTAGCCTTTGTTGCTCACGTAGGCGTCGACCTGTGCCTCGGACAGCTGCGTGTTTTGGTCCGCCGGGACGCCGGTGAGATCTGCGTAGCTTCCGGAGAAGAGCTGGTTCGTCGTGGCGTAGCCGTTGTTGGCGACAAAGGCGTCGACTTGTGCCTCGTTGAGGGTGGTGTCCTCGGTGACGTAGCCGTTGTTTGCGACAAAGGCGTCGACCTCAGCTTCGGTGAGCTGGGTGTTCTGGTCCGCCGGGACGCCGGTGAGGTCTGCGTAGCTTCCGGAGAAGAGCTGGTTTGTGGTGGCGTAGCCATTGTTGGCGACAAAGGCGTCGACCTGTGCCTCGTTGAGGGTGGTGTCCTCGGTGACGTAGCCATTGTTTGCGACAAAGGCGTCGACTTCAGCTTCGGTGAGCTGGGTGTTCTGGTCGGCAGGGACGCCGGGGAGATCTGCGTAGCTTCCGGAGAAGAGCTGGTTTGTGGTGGCGTAGCCATTGTTGGCGACAAAGGCGTCGACCTGTGCCTCTTTGAGGGTGGTGTCCTCGGTGACGTAGCCATTGTTTGCGACATAGGCGTCGACTTCAGCTTCGGTGTGCTGGGTGTTCTGGTCGTCAGGGACGGAGGTGATGTCTGGGTAGGTTCCGGAGATGTGCTGGCTTGTGGTGTCTAAGCCATTGTTTGCGACAAAGGCGTCGACTTCGGCCTCGGAGAGCTGCGTATTCTGGTC
>JBMHDG010000084.1:0-57726 GCA_049889515.1 Myxococcota bacterium | reverse complement strand
CCACCGCCGCCACGACCACCGCCGCCGCCTTGGCCGCCACCGCCGCCTTGACCGCCACCGCCGCCGCCGCCACCGCCGCCGCCGCCGCCGCCGCCGCCGAGGACATCCTCGATGGTATCCGCCACGTTCTCAACAGCTTCTTCCACGTTGTCCACAGTTTCATCGACCGCCTTCGCAGCACCCTTGACCTGCTTGGCTGCCTTACCCACTTCCTTGGCCGCATCTTCCACGACCTCGCCCGCATTTTCGATGGCCTCTTCGACATGGTCGATGACGTCATCGACGGCTTCCTGGGCGTTTTCGATCGCCTCTTCGACATGATCGATCACACCGTCAACCGTCTCTTCTGCGTGGTCGAGTACATCGTCGATCGACTCTTCGAGGTTCTCCACGGTCTCGTCAATGGCCGCCGTCGCTTCCTCGATCGACTCCTCGATCGCATCCACGGTCTCCTCAACCTCATCCAGCACTTCGGTCACCGTCTCAGCGATCTCCTCAAGCGCTTCGCCAAAGTCTTCGAGGTCTTCCACAAAGTCCTGGATATCGTCCCCAAGATCGTCGAGGACACCGCCAAACACGTCGTCCAAGCCACCATCTGACCAGTTGCACGGCACACTCGCTTGGGCCGCTCGCTCCAGAGCATCCGCAATGTCCTCGGAGCCGGGGATGGTGATCTCGATCCCGACCTCAAGCTCAAGCGGATTCTCGATGCCATTGGCGCGTGCGATGACCTCCAACGAGACGCCGGCCTTTGCCGCAATATTGGACAACGTGTCCCCGGCTGCCACCTTCACCTGCCGTGTCGCGTCGAGGCCGCTCTTGGAAATTCCGGAGACACCAGAGCCCCACGTGCCCCCATCCCCGAATTTGGTGGACCGGTGCTCCATCAACGTGACCGACACCTTGGCTCGGACAGGGACACCATCCGGACGAAACGCCATGTAGGTGACGCCCAGCTTCTGAACCACACACGTGAACTCGAACTTTCCCCAAGAAAAGCGCACATACGGTGGACGGAACGTATCTTTCTTAGCCTCGCCAGGGTCTGCTTCCCCGGGTGAGCACTGCGCGTCTCCGCCAGATGATGACGTACTGGCAACCTTGGTACCCTTCTTGATCCGGACCGTCTGTTCCAGAAGATCGCGAAGCGCGCTCACATAGGTCGCATCCACGTCGTCACCACCGCGGGTGGTGTCAAAGTAGAGGTCAAACGACACCGTGGCCGGCGAGCCCTTTTCATAGGTCAGCGAAGGCCGCGCCCGGTTGCCCTTGGGCTTCCAGTTCGTCGTGTCATTGTAGACAAATTCCTTCGGATTGAACTGAACCTGGAAGGTCTTGTTCGTATGAAGATTGGTGAAGGATGCCTTCTCGCTACCACCAGCCATCGCCATTTGAACCTCCCTCAAATCGGTCCTTCATGGCGTTCAGCTCACGCTGCACCGCCTCGAAGACCTCTCTCTGCAATTCTTCAAGTGAAATGTCTGAACCTTCATCTTCCGTCGCCGGTGCCGCATCCGGTGCCGCATCCGCGGACGCCTCTGCCCTTCGCACCTGCCGTTGCGCTTCGTCAGCACGCCGATCCACCTCTGCGAGATGCACAAGCCCTCGAAGGCGTTCCGCAAGCTTCATCACCCGACCCGATGCGCCAGCAGCAGCACCACCGTGCTCACCACCATCCACACTCCAGGCACCCGGCCCAGCAGCCGACGCACGACGTGGCCGGCGTCCACCGCCAGCAGGCACGCCGCCCCCATCCACTGGAGAGACGCGACGACCACCTGGCGCGACGGTCACTGCCTCCGAGGCATCTAGGGTTCGCATCGTCTGGACCGCATCGCCTACGGCCGATGCCCGTCCGCCAAGATCTTGGGTCAGTCCAAGCAGCTCTACCCGCCGATCTCCCAACAGACGTCGGACTTCTTCCACACCATCTGACCGCTCCAACACGCGCACCAGTGACGATACGGCGCTGGTGGCTCGAATCCGTGCCAATGCACGCGTGCCCAACTGCGAAGCAAGGTTAGAACCGGCCGCCCCGCCCGCCAGAGCGTCAGCACCTGCGGCACTGGCGACCCTGTTGTAGGAGGCCGCCCCCATGTCAGCGGTCAGCTCGCTGAGGAGCTCCGGATTCATCTCCGGAAGGGACAGCTCGGCAGCGCCGGCGCTTCTGTGGGTGCGCGACGTCTGTGCACCAAGCATCGTGCGCAGGGCTCGCGACCCCACAACGGGAACGTCTCGCATCGCAGCGTAGCGACTCGAGCTCTTGGCGCCTCGAGATGCCCCACGCCGACGTCGCGCGCGACGCGTACGGTCGGAGCCCGTCACGCCACCTGCGCCGAGGGGCATCTCGCTCGGATCGTCCGCCGCGGACGCACCGGCGATGCCCTCACGTGAGCGCGCGGCCCCCTCCACGCCGCTCCAGATGCGTGGAACGGCCAAGTCGAGACCGAACGAACGCGCCATGGGACGGGTCGCATCACCGTCAGCCGTTCGCGCCCAAGACCCATCGTGTTCATACTGCCGACGCAGACCGCCTCGCTCTGTCCGATAGGTACGTCCAAGCACCGAACGGCCTTCGTCTGCGGGGGAGTCCATCCGTCCGAGCAGGCGGCTCGACGGCGTCTCGGATACCGCATCACGAGACGCGACAGGAGGGGTCTCATCCCGCTGCGACGCGTCAGCACGCTGGCGTGCTGCCCGAGCATTCGTACCTTGCGCTGTCTCGGACGGTGCCTCGCGACCGGCGTTGGGCGCCTGGGCGGACTGGCTCGCCGTACCGCCGACTGCATCCGTCGCGTCTGACTGGGCGGCTACATCACGCACCGACGGTCGCACAACTGCCGTCGTCTCCACATCTCGCCGCACCCGTCGCGTCGACGTGCGCTGCAGAAGTTCCTCAGCTCGGCGATGCCCACCCTCATCTGGAATGGCGTGCGCAGTGGCCAGTCTACGGCCCCACCGGTCCACCCGTGGCTCACCCGCCAGGGCACGGTTGGCCAACCGCACTGCGGGGGGCTCTGCGTGAGCCCTGGAGGAGGTCGGTGTCTCGTCGACCGTCGCGTCCGTAGCGGACAACGATGTGCCCGTGGTCGTCGTCCGACCAGCATCGGCGGACCGATTCTCTTGGTCATTGATTGACGCCGCAGTCGAGACCTCGCTCGCAGCACGACCGAGCCGTCGGGCAGCAACGGGTTCAAGCTGACCGCCTGCCTTCGCCAACGTTCGTTGCAAGCCCACGGGTCCAAACGACGCGGGGCTCTGACGCGTCCCCGACACCGCCGTTGCGTCTAGGCCACGTGTCTCGGCCGTCTGCGGCCCAATCATCTCTGGGGACGCCACCCGGGCCCTGCGCGTCACGCCTCGCGGTGCCTCGGACCGTGCCGCGCGACGCGACGCCGAGCGCGTGACCTCAGCCTCTGCTGCGCGGGCCATCGGTCCCGTCAGCCGTGTTGACTCCGGCACATCGCCGGCTGTTCGCGTGGAGCCCAGTGCTTCGTCGTGAGCGGACGCTGTAGGTCGGGGCCCAGGAAGGAAGCCCACCATGTCGGGCCCAAACAACCGCGAACGTCGCGAAGCCTCCCGCTGCCCAAGCTGCAGCGTTCCGGCCCTCGTCGCCCTCTCAGCGGCCATATCCTCGCGTGAAAACGCATGTCCCATCCTACCTTCGGGCGTGACATCGGACCGCCATGCTGCTCGAGCCAACGGCCCTTCGAGCGAAGCCAGAGAGGAGACCTGCTCGGTGCCGAGCCCATCGGCGCCCCACATATCCGCGTCAAAGGAGGCCTCGTCGACCAAGAGCCCAGCCTCGGGTCCCATCACCGCCGCTTGGACACGCCCCTCTTCATCTGAAGCCTGACCTACATCGCCGGCAGCGGGGGGGTCGTCGCCTGCTGCACTCGCTGACGCAGGCCGCCGTGCCGAAGGCCTTCTCGCGCCGCTCTGCCGCGCACGAGAGGCTCCGGCTCTGAGGAGCGCCCCCTCGCCAACCGGGTGAAGATGCTTCTTACGTCGGAGACCTGCACGCTCCACACCAGCGGTTTGACGAAGCCGCGACGCTGCACGCTGACTCGGGCGGACCGGCCGGCGAGACAGCCGCTGGCCCATGTCCTCATAGACGCCACGCATGGCACCACCACTCGCGGATAGTGCTGCAGCCAAAGCCTCACGACGTTGCTCGGGTGCCATGTCGGGTAGCGTCTCGGCAAGCGTCGCGAGCCGTCGCGACGCGGCACCGCGGCTCACCCATGCCGAACGAACGGCAAGCTCAACGGTTTCGTCGCTGGCCGCTTGGCGTGCCCGAGCGCGAACCCGCTGCAGCGGTGACGGCCGCCCACGTCGACGCTCGCCGGCGCTTGGCGAACTGGGCGCCACCCTTCGGCGGGTCGATGCCGCGAGCTCGTCCGAAGGTGCATCCCACAGCTCTTGCTCGGGCTTATCGCGCCGCACATAGGAGACGCCGTCTCCGGACCACGCATACACCGAGCTGTAAGGCCTGAACATCATGTCGGAGCGACTGCGGAGCTTGCGGCCGCGCCCCCATGCGGCGTCATCGAAGCGCGAATGAACACGGTTGGCCACACGGCTGCCGAGCGCACGGTCCGGCGCATCCACCACGCGCTGCAGTGGCCGACGAGCAACCTGCTGCCGGCGCTCACCTCGCGACGCAAGTCGTTGTGCGAGTGACGTGGTGGAACCGTCGCTCATCAACCCTCCGAGATGGTCAGCCCTTCATGGGCGACCTCAAGCGTCTCTATAGAAAGCGCGGATCCCGAAGCGTCAAGGTCTGGACCACTCCAAGAGACCGGCCAGGCAGAAGAAAAGTGGTAACGCCGCACAGGCTGGTGATCGTTGTCGCACATTGTGATGGAGCCACTCTTGACCAGTTCGCGATCGTAGGGATTCTCCAAGAAATCCTGCCGCCATTTCTGAAGGAAGGTTGAGCCGGAGGTCGCAAACTTGAAGATCAGATTTTCGTACCGGCTCCCACCTGGCCGTTTGTGCACGAACCCATGGTTCCCGCCCTCTTCGATCTCGAAGACCTGGGCTTCTGTCTTGAGTCCTGTCACATCGAGGAGGTGACCGACAGGCGTACTGTCAATCTCGAGCTTGAAGATGTAATTCCCATACGGGTCTCTCACGTTGTCCATCGCCATCACATCCCCCTCAAGTGCCCATCGCGAGTTCAACTTCAACAAATTCCATGGTCGAGATCGGCCGCAGTTTGACCCGGACCCTGATCTCACCCGCGTCCCTCACGGCTGGCGGGTTCAGCTCTTCGTCACACCGGACAAGATACTCGTTGCCGGCACGCTCACCCGTCAGCAGACCGGCCCCCCACAGTTCATCGAGGCGCGCCCGCACCATTCGCCCTACGGTACCCCAGAGCTCAGGCCGTTGATGCTCAAACACCACCCACTCTGCATCGCGCCGCAAGAGCTCAATCGTGTAGCTCACGATGCGGCGTGCGTTGATGAATCGATAGGTAGGGTCCAGTGAGAGTGTACGTGCTCCCCACACAACAACCCCACGACCGCGCTGCACCAAAATGGGGTTAATGCCGTCTTCGAGAAGCCGAGCTCCCTCATTCCAGGTGAGCTCGACCTGTGGGGCCGTCACGGTACGGAGCGGTTGATTGGCCGGAGGCCAATGAATGCCATGTGGCTGGTGCTCATGTTCGACACGCGAGAACAGGCCCGCAACTGCGGGTGACGGTGGCATCACCCGATCGCCCACTTCGACCCACGGCCAGTAGATCGCACCGTAGCTGCTGTCGATGTCTTTCATGCCGCGGATGCGCTCGGCGAAGGCAAGTACCTCCATCTCTCCGGCATCTCGGGGAGCATCCAACAACACCATACGAAGCGGCATGCGCGCCGCTTGCACCATGAGGTCCCGTATGAGGGGTAAGACGAGCTCTACGGAATGGCTCGCCAAGTAGCCAAGGATGGGCACGGTGACGAGCGCCACGGTCTCGGCATCGTCTAGGGCGTCAAGAAGCCCCGCGCGGACGCGATCGTCTTGGCAGATGTCCTGCGGTGCTCGCACACAGACACCCATCACAAGGACGTCCCGCGAACCGTTGGAGAATGCGGAGGCTACTGCCCCTCGCGTGATGGGGTCGAGGCGGCTGCGGTCCGGGTGATCCCGAAATGCATCGACGTCCAGGACCCACAGTTGCACCAGGTCGCCGACAGTTGCTCCTGGAGGCCAGCGCTCTTCTAGAACGACACCCACCACGGCAAGAATATCACCACGGAGTTCCGCATCGGACACGGGTGTCGCGCGGACGTGATCGATCGAAATGCCGGGATGGAATCCGGTCACGTGGCCACCTGGGCGGGTTCAGGTTGGTGCGCCAGTGGTAAGGCGCGTACGTTCAGGTCTCGTTGATCTTTTCATTGATCTCGGAGATTTCCTTCACCCAGCGATGCCGCTCCATATGCGACATGTCGAGGACGGAATCACGCGGCCAATGAAAATGATACGCGATGAACGCTACCTCTCTGAAGATGTTCTCCAGAGGGTAGCTTACGATTCCCCCAGGCGACCGAACTCCCGCTCAAATCGGTGGCCGCAGTTCGGGCAACTCACCCGAACCATGGCCTCTTCCTCATTGATGCGGTTGTACATCTCTTCGAGGAACCGAAGGTCGCTCGCAAAGAGATTTTCGATGTGAATCGGCTTCACCTCGGGGAGTGTACCGAGACGAGTCACCACCCTGCTAAGCAGAAGAATGATCAGGTATGCGCGGTTGCGCTGTACCCGCATGTCGTTCAGTGGAACGATCTCATCCTTCGCTGACGCCAGACGCATGACACCTTCACGGTGCACATTGCCGTTGGAATCAACGTATCCTCGCGGAAGCGTAAACTCGTACTCGGTCTTGAAGCTCATATCAGCGCATCACTCGCTCAACGCGCTCAACTGCAAGCTCGATCTTCTCGATCGCCATGCCGGACTGATCGGAGTCAATCTCTGGCACGTGCCACTTGCAAGGCCACGCCTGGTAGAAGTTGAACTCTGCGACGATGGTCTCACCATCGTTGTCGAGTACCGTGATGGTTCCTGCACGTCGGTCGATGACACCGTCTTCGATGCTCTTCCGCCACTTCCACAGGTCGTCTGTTGCGGTGTAACCACGCTCGAGAACGATGTTGGTGTAGGTGGTGCGGCCGGGCTTCTTGCGGACGACGCGATCGTTGCCCTGCTTGAACTCAATCACTTCAGTCTCGGACGTCATGCCGGACATCTTCTTGAAACCGCCCACGATGGTCTTCGTGTACTGGGTGTTGATACCCCCGATTTCCAGAAGGAAGTTGTAGTTGCCGTACAGCTCTTCAGTACCAGTATTGGCCATGGTTTTCTCCACGTTGAGGTTGTGCCGCTCGAAGATGGCTGACCGAGCGGCGGATCATGTCAATGGGAATCATTCACCAACAGATGCGCCACCATCCCATTGACCGATATTGAAGACAACAAATTCAGCAGGTTTGACCGGCGAGATACCAATCCGAACGTTGACCTGACCGGCGTCGATCAGGTACTGCGGGTTGGTCTCGGCATCGCACTGCACAAAGAACGCTTCCTCTGGGGTAGCACCAAACAAGGCACCTGTGCGCCAAACTCGCATGAGGAACGAACGGACGTCCCGCTTGAGCTTGGTCCAAAGGAACTTGTCGTTCGGCTCGAAGACAGCCCACTGGCTACCCGCCATGATGGACTGCTCGACCATGATGAACAAGCGACGGACGTTGAGGTACTTCCACGATGCATCGGACATGGTCGCCAACGTACGTGCGCCCATGATGCGAACACCACGGTCACCCTCGTCGCGGATCACGTTGATTCCGCGCTTGTTGTACTGGCCATGCTCAAGCTTGTTGATCACCTGTGAGATCCCCGTGATGCCGCGCACAATCTCGTTGGCGGGCGCCTTGTGGACACCCCGCTCACCGTCGACGCGACAGTAGACACCGGCGACATGACCGCAAGGGGGTACGTGCAATTCCGTGCGGCCAGCCTTGACCAGCTTACGCGAAAGCGGCCCTGTAACCGACACATCGGACTCACCGACAAACCAGCTTGGCTTCGCGACCTTGACCCATGGCACGTACATCGCACCGTAGCCCTTCTCGGATGCAGGGATGTCCATGGCGCCCGTGCTGACCACTGGTCCATCGAGGATGGCAAAGCGGTCCTTGCGGGTCTCGCAGTGCTCGAGCATCTCTTTCTGCTGCCGAGGCGACAGGCCTGGCGCACAGTGGATCGACATGTCGTCGCAGTCGTCGAACGCGTACAGGCCGAGCTTGTCCGCCTGATTCTCACGCACGGAGACCTCAAGGTCCTGCGAGCCCATCAGGTAGACGTAGCACTTGCCGCCACCATTGTCGTAGTAGCCGTTCACCGCAGCCACGAACTTGAAGACGCTTGGCTGGGACAGGAACTGCTGGAAGCGCTCCTTGAGCTTGTCGTTGGTCGACAGGGCCGCGAACACGGCATCAGCCGCATCATCTGGGTCGGCGATGTCTTCACCCACGAGGCTCTTGGTGCTCTCGGTATCGCAGAGATACTGCGCGAAGAAGCTCTGCAACCACCGGAAGAACTCGCTCTTATTGGTGACGGCCCATGGTGCGACACTGTAGGTGTCCATCATCGACGTGCCCACAGCGGTATCGAACTCAAATCCGTACGCACCGAGGAGGTCGCCCGCCGTAGCAGGTGCAGCCTCGGTCATAGGGAAGGTCTCCTCGACACGGTTGAACAGCGTATCGAGCGCATCCGCCTCTTTGGCGAGGACCTGGCCAGAGGTGTCGACCAATGAAGAGTGAACCTCGACGGACTTGCGACCCACGCTGATCTTCACGTTGTCGCCATCGCCCTTGCCAAAGGTCGCCTTGTGACCGTGCATCGCCATGAACGCCTTGAGGTCCTTGACGTCGCTGCGCTGGAACCCGAAGGCCTCTTGAATGGCTGCAGCTGCAGCACCCGCGTCGCCCTTGATGGCACCCTTGGTGTCGACCAGCTGCGGGAGGACCTTGCCACTGATTGCGAGGTCTCCGGACTTGCCTGTAATCGAGATCGCGTCGATCTCGGGCTTGAAGTCGAACAGGCCGATAAAGCCCGGCACGGACGTAGAGACCGCATCAATCGGCTTTGGACCGGTGTCTTCTTCACGAACGTATACGCCTGGGGTCTGGTAATCCATAGTCTAGTCCTCTTCGTTGACGTCGGGAATCGGCCCGTGGTCATACCCACTGGGCCCGAAAGGCGTTCGCATCTTTGCAGAAGTGCGTTCAGAATTTCTACGGGCAGATCCAGATCCGACCCGTCCACTGGCCCTGCGGTCCTCCCCTCGACCCACCTCTACGGCAGGATTGGAGCGGATTATTGTCGGCTTGGCAACCGCCAGAGAACCTTCCATCGCGCAGCGCGCGCGATACGTAAAATACGGACGATATGGCGCATCGTGGATTGAGAAGAAGTTCACCGCATCACCGAGTGTCAGATCATCGACGAGCGCGATCGACACCTTTTCCATGACCACATCTTCGCCTGATGCGTCGGCAGACCACGTCTCGCCTCTGGAGTCGACCTGCCGTCCATCTGGAAGCAGGTAGCGTCTCGGCCGGTACACCAGTTGCGTGGCTTCGTGGAGTCGAAGCAAGACCCAACCTGCGAGGCGTTCGGCATCGCTGCGAAACTTGCTGTGCGTGGCCACGAGGTAGTGCACATCAAGGTAGAGGGGTGCGCGCTGAAGGAAGTGCTCGGCATCGACCGACTCTGGGTCACCCACAACCACGCGCGCAGGCCTCCAGCGCTTGCTGTTGAGCAGCGTGGGGTTCTGGGACACCCGGTACATGTAGACGTAGATGACCTCTTCTCGGTCCTTGGGCTCGAACGACAGGTCTTCTTCAATACGCGGTGGCGGGCGGTCAAGATCCCAGCCCTCGATGAGGTGCTGCTGGATGGCCTCGGTGATCTCACCGATCAAGTTGTGCCCTTGGTATGGACCCCTAAGGTTCTCGTTCATTGACGCACCACCCTTCCCACCTCGATGACCGCCTTCCTGCGCGTCAGCCGCATCAGCAAGGGGGCGGGAGAGTCTACATCACACATCAGTCTTGTGGATCGCACGACAGGGTCACGTGCAGGAATTCGCTCGCCACATGCCTCACGTGGCTCGGGCGGCGGCTCGTCTCGCTGCAAGAGATGGTCGAGCGTCTCGCGCGTAGGCACGGCAATCTCACCCGCGTGGGGGCGCGTGAATCGGGCGCTTGCTCTGGACCGGTAGGGCATTCCACATCCTTGGACACCGAGACTATACGCATGAGATTGCATCTCCGCGAGGTCCGTCTGACATCGGCCTCAAAAACTTTCCGTCCGCCGTGATTCAACGCCTAGACTATGTCGCATGTCCAACCAAAGAAATCAGATGCGTCTGCAGCAGATGCAGCAAATGCAGCAGATGCAGTCCGCGGCAGCACCCATCCGGCCTGCGGGCGGTACGCATCAGAGCACCGGGGCACGGGACACATTGGTTGAGCTGGTGATGGACCACCTCGGTCGCGTCAATGAGGCTCAGCTCGCAGAGGTTGCCGCGTGCAGTCCGGGTGCCATCGCGCAGCACAAGCGCGCCCTCGCAGATTCCCATGACACCAGCGCAAGTATTCCCGACCCGAGTCGCTGGCACGATGTCGCCCTCTTGTACCAGCGCGCCCTTGAGGCCTTGATGCGGGGTGACGTCGAGCGTGGTGCGAGCTTGGTGCGCGCTGCCATGGCCGAAGAACAGCATATTCTGTCGACAACCAGCCGTGTCGTCGACCTCGGTGACGTCCGCAAAGGACGTCCTATGCCCGCGACACTAATGACAGGCGCATGCCCCTCCTGCCCCCGACCTGCTGGGTTTGAGGTCATCGACACCATTCTCAAGCGGGACCGGATCATTGATGAGCTCGCCGTCAAGCGGGTCGTGCGTCCGCCCGAGAGGGATGCCGAGCTTGAAGAAGACACCAATGACGACGAAGATTCCACGTGAGCCCTTGGCAGATCGTTTGTCCTGCCTAGATCCCCTACGCAGACCGGAGTGCACATGTCGAAGGATGATGGCGCCGCAAATCTCACCCGAAAGGACATGCCCAACGGCGGCGAGGTCGTAAGCGGTCAGCTCGCGCAACGCGCACTCGATGCGGTTGGCGCACGCGCGATGACCCTCGACAAGACCATCCTCGTGCGGGAGGACTTTGATGCGGATGCACCCGAGGACCAGGCACTCTACGCCCATGAGCGCGTTCACCAGCTCGGCTCGGGCGGCATGGGTCCGCACGCTGGCGACCACGATGCCGAAGAGACGCTCGCTCGGGATGTCGAGTCGATGGTGTTGCACCGCCGGCGACAAGGAGAGTCTTTCGAGCCTCTGATGGCAGAAGTCGAGTCCGGCGAGACGATGCGCGCTGCCAAGCCAGCGGGTGATTCGGGCGTCATGGGCGCGTACCACGCCATGAAAGCCGAGGGTCTTTCTCATGAGGAGATCGTCACGACCCTTGCGCGTGATGTGGTCTATCGCCTCAAGGAAGCGGAGCAGATGTATGCTCTGCGGGGTGGACGACCAGACGAGGGATGATGACGCCTCAACCACAACCAGAATCACTCTACGCCGACCTGACCCGACGCTTGGCGCGGGTCGACCTGCTCTTGCTTCGTGCCGTCCGTCGCCAGCGGTCCCGCCCCGCAATGCACGCCAAAGGCCAGTTCTGGGGCCAGTACCTCACCGATGATGAGATCGACAATCTGCTGATGTCGAGCGGCGAGATCGATGCTCCGGTGGGCCAGTTGCTCGACGGTCTCGACGCGCGGGTGGCTGCGACGGTGGTCCACAGGGACAGGCCCGATGCCGAGAGCAAGCTGCTCCAGCTGCGCGACGCCTTCGACCTTGATGGTGATGACCTCGACCTGCTCCTGCTGTGTGCCGCACCCGAAGTCGCCGCAGGGTATGGCCGAATCTTCGCCTACCTTCAAGACAACCTCAATCAGCCATTCCTGACCGTCGACCTCGCCGGACGCATCTTACGTCCGACCCGTCGACAGCGGCTCGCGCTGCAGCGCCGTCTCCTTCCCGATGGGCACCTCATCCGCAAGAAGCTCCTCGAGCTGGACGAACGCACTGCGCGGAGCACCCAGGCCACACGAAGAGTGTCCCTCCCCGCGCGCCTCCTCCACTGGTTGCTCACGCCCGGCGCCCTGCCTTTTCTCGAAGGGTCGACGCGCATGCCCATCTCCGCCGACCCGTTCGTGCCACAGGCCTGCGAGGAAGCCACCACGACACTCGGTGCCGTCTGGGCGCGCCACAGCGAGCAACCCGCAGGAACACCACGACCCATCGCCGTGCTCACTGGCGGCACCGAAGGGCTCCGCGAGGGTGTCGCCATGTACCTTGCGCGCGAAGCGGGCAAGAAGAGCATCGTCCGCGTGCGCATGGAGCGCGCCGAGTCCTACGCGAATGACCCCTCGGAGTTGGTCCGCGACCTTCGCATCGGTCAGGACGTGCTGCTGCTCGATGCCCTACCCGAGAACAACGATGATCCCGAAGTTCGGAAGAAGCTCCTCCGACTTGCCAACACACTGGCGAGTATCGAGACACCGCTCTGCATTGGAGCACGGGACCGCCGAACCGCCGCGCGCATCCTCTCGGGAGAGCGTCCAGAAGTCCACATTCGACTGGGTCGTACCACCGCCACCGAGCGTGCCCAGGCGTGGCGTAAGGCCCTCGACCGGCGTGGCATGGACCCCGAGCAACAACGCGACGTGGATACGCTCGCCGTCCGGTTCTCCGCCATCGGTGGCACGACCATCGACCGGGTGCTCGACAGGGCCGAGGCGTATACCGGCGAAACGCTGTCTGATGAGCTGCTGCTGCAGTCCTGTCGCGACTCGACCCGTCCGGACCTGACGTCCCTCGCCCAGCCGATCTCTCCTCGGTACTCGTGGGACGACCTCATTCTGGCCCCCGCCATCAAGAACCAGCTCCAACAACTTGAGGCCTACCTGCGCGAGCAGGAAACCGTCATGTACGACTGGAATCTTCAGCGCATCCGGCCACGTGGCTACGGGCTCAAGGCACTGTTCTCGGGTGCACCGGGCACCGGAAAGACCATGTGTGCCGAGGTGATTGCCCATGCACTGGGCTACGACCTGTACAAGGTCGACCTCTCCTCGGTGGTGTCGAAGTGGGTGGGCGAAACCGAGAAGAACCTGCGCGAGGTCTTTGATGCCGCAGAGGGAGGAACGAGCGTTCTCCTGTTCGATGAGGGCGACGCCTTGTTCGGCAGTCGAGGCGACACCAACAACGCGCAAGACAAGTATGCCAACCAAGAGGTCAGCTACCTGCTCCAACGCCTTGAGGCCTTCGAAGGCTGCGTCATCATCACGACCAACCTACAAGAGAACATCGATGAGGCCTTCTTGCGGCGGTTCGGCGCCGTCGTGGAGTTCCCCTTCCCCACAGCCGCAGAGCGCGCACGCCTCTGGGAGCGCGCGTTGCCCGACGAGGCCTTTCGGGCCGATGAGATCGATGTGGCCCGACTGGGTAAGGCTTTCCACCTGTCCGGTGGTAGCATTGTCAATGCCGCCATCAACGCCGCGATTGGTGCAAGCGCAGACCAGAGCCTCTTGACCATGCGCCACTGCGTCATCGCCGTAGCCCGCGAGCTCCACAAGATGGGCAAGCAGGTCAGCCGCGTCCACTTTGGCGACTTCTACGAAGAGGTCGAAGGGCTGTTCTTGTAGCGGCGCCTAACGGTTGGGTCGATCGTTCTCGGCCTCACCCACCTCAAGCAGCTCCGGTAGTGTGTCGAGCGGAAGTTGCTTCGCAAGCGCCACCTGGATGTAGTTGGTGTTCCGCGCCTCGGCGACGACCGAGCTGGCCGTGGGTCGACCTTCGGCCACATACTGGGCCTCGGTAATCGCGCCGACATTCGCATCGAAGACCGCCGACCCGTTCATGTCGACAATGAAGGTGTTTCGGTTGACCGCCTCGGAGATTTCATCGCCGCTGCTCACACTTCCGCGGCCCACGGTCTCAATCGTGAGCACTCCCCCTTCGCGCTGACGGACCGTCTGGGTCAGCTTGATGCCGCCGGCAGACCCCTGAAGCGATGGATACGCCAGTGCATGACTGGACTTTTGGACCCAAGCCCCGGCGCCCCGGTCGTCTCCGTTCTTGGGCATATGCACATCAAGGGGGGCGAGGGAGCGGACCATCAACAGGCGCATAATGCCGTGAATGAGCTGCAGACGACGCCGGCTCTTGGGCACGCCCTCGAGGTCAATGAGGACCAACTTGCCATCCGTCCGCTGGGTAATCTGGAGGTGCGCCCCCTCTTGGGAAGCCACTTCGGACCACTCACGCGCGACATCTTCAACAAAGCCGTTGCTCGCACGGATGGCCACGGCTGAGAAGGCCGCGTCCTTAATGTCACACCGGAGCGACCACAGCTTCTTGGAGATTCGCTCGGTCGCGAAGCAATCCACCACCAGTGTCGTCGTCACAGACGTCACCAGGGTGTCGGTGTTCACGGACGCAAACATTGGGATCGCCTCGGGGAGATCGAGCTGCGACCGCAAGAGATAGCGACGAACGACGCCATCGGACCAGTCCCAGAGGAGTGGCTTTTCTTCGGCCTGCACGTCTGCGGATGCTGGGGTGTCTTCTGCAGCATTGGCCTGCTGCACCGAGAAAGCCATCCCAAGCCAGAGCACCGTCAACGTTCGCCACATCATCTCAAACTCCAGGTCGGTCTACATGCCAGAGGAGAACCCTACCCGGAAAAATGCCTTGAGCAAGGGAATGGGGTCATCATCCATGCTCCACATCGTGGAGGGTCCGTAGCTTGCACCCGCCTCAAGCCGCACCCAAGTCCGGGCTTGTTCGAAGGGAATGCCCACGAACATACGACCGCCGTAGAGCATGTGGGACGGCGCTTGGTAGCCCACATGACCCATCATGCCGAGGACGGGGCGCGGGGCCACTGGCCGCAGCACATAGAACCCGAGGCCCGCCCACGGGTTTGCGAAGACGGCCAACGAGTTGTTGTCGGTCCGGGCTGAATTGGCGTAGGCGATGGTCCATCCGGGTGGGATATCGAGATCTGCACCGGCGGCGAAGAGCGCGTGGCTGACGCCGAGTTCCATCGAGAAGCTCGCGGAGAAACTCGGCACCATCTCATCTTCACCGTAGGACTGCTCAAAGAGCCGCGTCTGGGTGAACCCCCCACCGAGTGTCGCGGACGCGACCCCGGTCACGAGTGCCGCATCGTTAAGGCGGGCACCGCCCACAAACGGGACGACCACGACACGGCTCCCCTCTCGTGCTGCAAGAAACACGCCGTCAGCATGGTTCTCCGCAAACGCTTGAACCGTCTCGCGAAAGTCGGCAGGGAGACTCGTGGTCCGCTCTGTGGCGAGGAGGAGCTCCGCAGCCGCAGCGAGCTCTTCGGCGTTCACCGCGGACGGAAAGTCAAGCTCCTGGCCGGCGGCAACATCGAGCACCGTACGACCGTGCACCACATCATCCTGTTCGAGGTGGACCCAGTGACGACCGGGACGAAGGGTCACAGACGTCGCTGCACTGTCGACCGACTGGCCATCCACCACCACATCGAAGCCCGTAGGAATGCCATCCAAGGACAGCGTCGCGGGGGGTTGTTCGGCGAGCACATCGGAAAAGGTCTGAAACTCCGACCACGCCGTACCGTCGATCAAGGCAGCCATCGAGAGACGCCCAGAGGGCTCAAGTCCCGTGGCCCAGAGCCAAGCCATCGGTGTCTGAACGCCATTCACCTCGACACGAATGCCATCGGCGATCGCGACCTCCGGCGTCGCGAAGTCCTCCGGATCCCACGCACGGTACGCCGCAGCGCCACAGAGCGCCGTAGCCTCGCGCAACAGCCGAAGGTCTGCATCGTCGCGAACCACATCGAGATCGCGAATAGCAGCATGCAAGTCGGCCGCGAGGATGCCCTCGACGTCGTACTCTGCCCAACGCTGGCGAGCGACCGCCATCATGTCCGCAAGATGGTTCCAGTCCTCGGCATCGGAATCACCGGAAGGAGAGGCAGGAAAGCGCAAATGACGGCTCCACTGGTGGAGCGTCTCTCCCGTGTTTCGCTCTACACGAACGCGCTCCCGCTCGGTGGGTGCTTCATCACGCAACCACAGTGTGACCGGCGCAGCCTCCGAGACCCGCGGGAGCACAAGGGCGCACGTCAGTAGGCCGTACGCACCTCGAAACCGGTTCCTGTTGCATGTGGTGTCAGCCACGTGAGCATTCCCCCAAGTACATCGGTACTGCCACCGCGGACGACTGTCCACCCTCGAGTGACACAGTGGTACCGCGGCCCTTCGCAGGCCTAGAATGTAAACCCGGCGCCCCCGCGGATGCCGAAGTCTGGAATCACCGAGACCCCACTGCCTGAATTGTAGACGGAGTCCCCAAATGGGATTCCAACACCACCATAGACGCCAGCATCAAGGATAGGCGCAAAGCGTCCCGGGACACCGTCGTCCTTGCGCTTGTTCTTGCCAGGCGACTCGGTGATGCCGATGTGGCCCGTCACATTGAGCGCATGAGGCGCATTCGTCCAGCCCACGCGCACAAAGCCGTATGGACCGAGTCCGTACGGTGCATCACGGAGGAGGAAGGCGCCGATCTGTCCATACACCAAGCGCTGGAAGGTCCGCTCGCGAAGGATCAGCTCACCCGTCGTGAGATTGACCAGCTCGCGGTACTGCTCGTCGTCTTCACCCTCGTTCTTCGCGAGGTCTGTCTGGTACTTGTCCGCCCAAGGGTCGCCTGTAATGGACGGCATTAACTGCACACCCATGCCCACCATGAGGCGGTGGAAGTGCAGGCGTAGCTGGAAGTCGAGCGGAATTCCGGACGGCTCAAACTCTGGCGTCGGCGGCGTGAACGCAGCGCCGCCCCCAATGGCCGCCTTCGGATCGACACTCGGCGGATCGCCGAGGGTACCGCCCGAGAAGCTCATGCCCGTGTTGCCGAGTACCGCAAACCGAACCGGGAACCCTCGGTTCGGGTCGACATGCAGGTTGAGCTTTCGGCGAATCGGGTCGTAGCGCCAGATGTAGATGTCTTGGAGTGACCCATTGCGCGCCACCACCACATAAAACTCGTCTTGGGGGTGCAGCGCCGCGTAGAGTGCGAGCGAGAGCTGACTGTCGTGGGAGAGGCCAGGCGAACACTCATCTGGGTAGTTCATCAGCTCGCGAAGCAGCCCATAGCCCATGCGCTGACGCGCGGTCTCTTGTACGAAGTAGACCTTGTCATCGAGCGCCTGAACCTCAATCAGGTCAGACAGGCCGTACCCATCGGTGCGCTCCAGATGGACATAGATACGCCCACGCGGCAGCATCAGAATACCGTCGGGCGTCATCTGACGTTCAATGCCATTGATCACAACCTTGTAGTCCTTCGCGAAGGCCTTGAGGTCAAACCGTCCGGAATCCTGGAAGGACAGTGGAATCAACGGGAAGTCGCCTTCATCGAGATCGCGGATCAGGCCTTGAACAATCCGGCGGGTGATGGAGTCGTTGATGGTCTCCACAAGCGGTGCGAGACGTGGCTCGCCTCCGGCCTGACTCTCTTCCCAGACCAGAACGGCAGCGAGGTAGAGGTAGTAGTTCACCGACTGGCCACCCACGACGCGGTAAAACGGCACCACGCGCTCATCTTTGCCCTGAACCCGATGGCCGATGTGCACATAGAGGTTGAAGAGCGCCTCACGCGTCTCATCGTCTTCGACATAGAACAGGCGATACAGCTGCTTTTGAAGCTGCTGCGCCATGGGGTAGGCCTCTTCGGGGGGAATGCTGTTGGAGTCTGGCAAGCGGTCCACGCTGTAGGACTGCAAGAAGGCCGGAAGTACCTCACGGTCGATATGACCTGTCTGCTTGTCGATCGGCGCTTCCGGAATCCCATCACGCCCCTTTTGGCGACGACCCTCTTGGTAGAGATCCATCGCTGGGTAGAACTTGGCAGAGGGCCGTCCGATGCGAGCTTGGACCAAGGTCTTCAGCATGAGGTTGCGCTCGGTGACGTCCGCCTCGGGCCAAGGCAACACCAGCACGCGCGCCTTTTTCTTGGCCAGCTCTTTCTCGGCTGCGGCAATCCGCGCTTCGGTCTCCGCATCGGAAGGATCAACCTCTTCCATCACCGAGTCTTTGGCCTCGCTGATGAGGTCACGCCCTTGGGCCAGCGCCGTTGGCGACCAGCAGACCGCGAAGAGGACCAAAGTTACAATACGCAAGAGCACGCCGCCTCCACTGTTCGGGAACTTCCCATCGTGTTGCCACCGCACCGTACTCCATTCGGGTCGTGCTTGGATAGGGGTCGAGCTCGGCAAGATGCCGATCGCTAGTTGCAACCCGATGCTCGACAGCTCACACTCCGACCCGACGTGGTGCGGAAAGAGAGCTCGTTGCCAGAGATGGGGGTGGCCTTTCCGGTGCACTGGACCCCCTCCGCAATGCCACCAAACTGCGCCGAGGTCTTGCCCTCGTCGATCGTGATCTTGCGCTTAAACCCACCATCGCAAGAGATACTGACCTTGTAGATCCCCAGGTCTGCGGGGAACGACAACTTCACGCCCACGGTACTCGGTCCCTTGGGCTTCACCGGCTTGGGAGGCAGCTTGACAGGCTTTGTGATGCCCTGGGCACCCTGCAGTCCGGCCGTCTTGGGCCCATGGTCGCGGCGGTGACTCGCGGGCCTTGGCGGCGGATCTGGCTGGCGAACACCGGTCGATGTTGCTGCAGCCGCCTGCGCTGGTGCCTTTGGGGTAAGCGTCACGGCTGGCTTGCTCACATCGAGCTCGAGGACATCGGTCGTAGATGCCACACCTACTTCGGCCTCTCGGCTTGGTGCGCCTCGGAGATGAATCTCCTGACCCAAGACGGGCGCGGCCACGCTCCAGGCCAGCGCTGTGGAGCCTAGGAACACACAAGAGGACACCAGCAGGAGCACAAACTCACGCCCCGTGGTGACGCGCCGAGCGGTGGATTCGCTCCCACGAGCATCCAGAGGTTCTTGTGGTGCTTCGGGCGGCGCGGGTGGCGTGTCGAGCTGCAGGACGCGTAGGCCCGGTAGTAGCGTGCCCGGCAAGTACCCCGCCCGCATCTGGAGGCCACGGGATGCTTGAACCCAGTCTTGATACCCTTCACGTGGCCCACGTTCCGTGGATGGCCGTTGCCGCGGCATCGAACCCGACAGGTCTTCGACGTCTTCTTGCCGGGAGACCGAACGCGTCCGCTCGGAGGGAGCCGAGTCATCCGCCGGTGTCTGACGCCATCCTGGTGGTCGTGGTGGACGCCTCATGCGCTGTCTCCTGAACGGCGAAGCGTATCGGTAGGTTGGCGCGTGATGGTCCGACGCGCCATCGGCACGGCACGGAAGCCGAACAGCAGCAGAATCACGCCGGCGACCCAGATCAACGGGAGACGAAGAAGATCGCCTAGACTATCGCTTCCTGGAGACGCGCCCAGAAACGGGTGCGGGTAAGCACGAAGCAGGGCGGACGCGCGGAATGCACCTTCAACCTCAAACCGCACATCAAAGGGACGCCTTCGCGCAGCGAGCGGAAGCTCTTCGACCGACACTTCGTACCAGTGGTACGACGTCGGCCGCTGTGCTGCGAGGGCCTTGACCAAGCCCGAAGCATCTGCTGCATGCGCGTAGTGCCCACCGCCAACGGCAGCCATCATGGTGAGGCTACGGTTGTCGAGGTAGGCATCGACACCCCCGCTGATTTGGTCGTAGAGACGAGGTCCACATAAGAAAAACCCGTCGATGGACCCACGTCGCGCGAGGGCTTGTTCGTTGCTGACGGAGTCGAGCAGACTCTGCCCAAATCCAATGGTGTTGAGCGTTGCCCACGCCCGCCGACGACGACGCCAGATCCCAAGATCGCGCACCAGCGCTTCGAGCTCGGCGACGTTGTCGTTGCAGAGCTGGGAGCCCTTGGTGTTGTTGAAGCCGTCCGACAACACAATCACCGTCGGCTCGACCCCACCACGACCTAGAAATTCTTGGAGGTCCGAGGTCAGTTCCTCTCCCGCTCGAGGGAGCCGAATGACGCCATACACTTCGCGGACGCCCTCATACAGGGGTGTGTACGCGCGTGTGGCACGTCCAACCTCACGAAGTGCCGCCTCGTATTCTTTGACCGTCGCAAGTACGGGCATCTCGGCGAGGGGCACCTCACCCTTTGCGGAGATGCCGCAGACGCCTCTCGGGTCCCGGTTGCACCCCACGCTGGCGATCGCCACCCTGCTCTGGTTGACCATCTCACCCGCAGCACTCGCAGGGAAAAACGTGTTCACAACCTTCGGCTCAGCGAGCGCATCGAGCAGCGCTCGAATGCGTGCCCCACTGTCACGAGAGAACATTGAACCCGAGCGATCGAGCACCAACACCACAAGCTGGCGAGCGGGCCCCTCGTAGTGCCCCGTCACGTCGACCAGAGAGGGTGCGACCACCTGTTCTCCGCCCATTTCGCCCGGTGTCGTGTCCAAGATGACGCGAAGCCGCTTGTTGTCGAGGACGACGGGGAGAGCGCGGGCGGTGTCCTTGAGCTGCACGGCCACACGGAAGCGCCCAGACCGGTCGAACCGCGGTAGACAGGCGTCGCGCTCCTGTTCGGCATTCGCGAGGTCTGCCGGAATCGCCGAGGCGCAGGCCTTGGCGTCGGCCAAGACGGCAAGCGGCGGCGTTCCCTTTCCGGGACGCGTGGCTAGCCGCCATGGCGACCCCTCAACAGGCACCATGTCTCGCGACCCGAACTCACCGAGCGTCGGCTCTTGGCCCATGGCGACAAGTGTGATGAGCAGCGCCCAGAGCATCACGAGTCCTCCGTACGCGGGATGACCACAAACTCAAGCTGCACGTCCTGCCCCACGTCGATGACGTCTTCCTGGGACAGCGGGGTCTCATAGGGTGCAGGTCGTTGCTCGTCCCATGAGAGGGTCACCCACTGCAGAAATCGGCGGACTTGAACGCGCGCACGCGACAGGCCGCGGAGGTACCACGTGCCATCGGACCGAGCGAGCACGCTGACATGCAGGGCCTTGACGCCGTCTTCTGCCGGAAGGTGCAGGTCAGAACCGAGCGGTGCATGCCCCACGAAGCGCTCGCCGAGTCCCATCACCGAGGCATCGACGGGTACCCGCCAGCCTGGGCGTGCACCCTTCAGGACGACAATCCAGCCTCGCCAGAGTGAGTGCGGCAGCACGAAGGTCAACCCAAAGTAGATGCCCCCCCCCACCGCTGCGCCGAGCATGATGCCCAAGTCCATGCGATCCGTGGAGAGTCCCACAAGATACCAGACCACAGATGCAGCCAATCCCGAGGCGAGGCCTCCGCCGACGAAGAGCATTGCGGCAGACCATCCCCGGTCCATCGGCTCCGGGAGGAGCTCAATGCCCGGGATCTCCCACTTGACCAGACGGTCTACGGCGAGACGAACCACGCGATCTCCGCCCCACGCGGCAAACCCCACGGACATGAGTGCTGTGCACCAGACCGGCGCCATCACCCGCCAAGCCGGCAAGAGCACGTCGCCGGAAGCTTGGGCACCGACACTCCACACCATCAGGCCCGCGAGCGCCAACGCCGTGTAGGTCACCACCTGAATGAGACCCATGATACCGGCCGCAACCCAGCCGGAACGCTCAACCCGGGCCACGCACCACGCATGTGCCACGAGCAAGAATAGCCCGAACACATAGGCTGCCATGATGATCTCGGTGACCTGCGCCCACTCGGTACCTGCAAGGTAGGAACGGTCCCGAAGCACCAGCGTCAGCAACTCTCCAGCCGTGATGCCACACACGCCCACGGCGCTCCCAACCGCGAGCGGCAGCACGTGTCGTCCAGCATTGTACGGGGTGCGAAGAAGGTCCATGATTCCATCGCGGCGCGTTTGGGACTTCAAGCCGCGTTGCACCCATGGTAGCAATCGCGGGTGGAGCGTGTATGTCGAACCTCGTGACCTGGCTTGAACTGACCCAAGAATTCGGCGGCGATCGTCACGGTCCTTTCGAAGGGTCCACGATTCGCATCGGTTCGGGCGATGACATGGACCTGCAGATCAGTGCGCGGCTTGGCGTCCGCCGTGAGCATGCCTATGTGGCGCGAAAGGCGGACGGCACCCATGTGCTCGCGCCCGTAGACCTCTCCGCAGCCGTCTACATCCAGACCACGTCACAAACGATTCCACGCCAGATCCGTCACCCGACGACCCTTCGCGAGGGCGACAGGTTCATGCTTGGCGGACCGGAGGGACCCGCGATCGTCTTGGTCCTTGCCCCTCTTCCGAAGCCAGAGATTCCAGGCGGCGTCACGGGTCCCGGCGGCCTCACCAAGCCCAATGGCACGGTGATGGCGATTCTGCAGGAGATCGGCCGTCGCGTCATCGCCATGTTCTCCACGACCGGCTTCGGCCGTATGGTGCAGCAGTTCTATACGTTCGTGTGGTCTGGACAGATCTTCTCGCCCATGTACATGGTGGGGTTCGCAACGCTGGCCTTCGGTGGACTCTCGGGCATGCGATGCCAGCAGTTCCAACTCGAAGCCCAAACCGCTCAGGCCAGTGTGTCGCAGCTCGACCAAGACTTGAGCGAGTGCCGGCGACAGGTTGTCGGTGGTGGGCTCCCTGATCTCCCCCAGCTCACCGAACAGATCCTCGGTCATGGTTCGTGGGGCGAAGCGATTGCATGGGGAAGTCTCCAAGCCGACTTCCTCAATGAGATGGGCCGCATTGTCGATGACCCCGCCACCATGGACGGCATGGGCACCTACTTGACCCAAGCGGGCCGCGTCGCGTCGTTCCTCGGCTCGGACATGCCGGCACCCATGAAGCGGACCCTCCCATTCTTGACGGTCTACCCCGCGTTTTCACGGCTTGAAGAGGGCCAGTGGTCCGTCCGAAATGACCCCGTACAGCTCACCACCGAGACCCTGACGTGTGCACGTGGTGCCTTTGGACTCGGGTGGCGCCAGGCGACCAACCTCGGCATTCCCGCACAGTTCGATCTGTTGGCCCGCGACGAAGACGATGTCCGTCAACCCGGCGGCGACATCATGGACCAGCTTCGCTACAAGATCGACCGGCAGCTTAAGACCGTCGATGCGAACCTCGGACTGACGACAGACGGCGTGACCGGTCGCAGCGTGGGCGACTGGATTCGTCCGCGTGGCGCAAGCTCTGGCACGTGGTGCGCCCCCGTGACGCTCCTCGATACCGAGGAAGAGAAGCGCCTCGACCTTCTCGCAGTGTCCAAGTCCATCAAGAAGAACCTCGGCCCTTCTGCCAAGGGACTCCCGCCCGAGCGCCACGTCGACTGGCTATTGGCACGCCTAGCACGCTGGGAACTGGCCGCCGCACGACATGGTGCATTCGTCGGATTTCAGCCCGGAGAGCGCGGGCTTGCGGCCACCTTTGCTGACCAGCCAGACCTCGAGGCGTTGCAGCCCTATGTTCAGCGGCAGATGGCAAAAACCCTCGCACGTTCGGTCGCGCTCGCATGCCTTGATGCGGTTCAAGACGAGCCGATGTGGCCGGAGACACTGGGTGAGCCCGCAGACAAGAAGACGTGCATCTACCTTCTAGGTGGGCTCCAGTACGACGCGCTCTAGTCGTTGCGGCGCCGCCCCAACGCCAACAAGGGGAGCAACAGAACCGCCGACTCGGCCCCGCTCTGCCGGGCCGCACAGCCACCCGCATCGTTGGCGAGACCGGCTGCAGCCTGCCAGCTGCTGTTGGTCACCACGGGCTCGGTGTCCGTGTCCGTGTCCGTGTTCGTGTCCGTGTCCGTGTCCGTGTCCGTGTCCGTGTCCGTGTCACGCGGCGTACCCGTGTCTTGCCCCGTGTCGCCCGAGGTTCCCCCTAAGGATGCCATGGCAGCGCTGCCCGCCCCCAAGCCGAAGATCAGCCCTATGACGATGCCTGAACGGCGAAGAAGATTTGAAAACATGCCACAACCCTCAACCCAATGGGAACCTGACTCGACGTAACCGGCTCGCGGCATTAAACACCGCGGGTTCAGGCAACATACCTCATTGCCACCCCTCAGGAATCCGCGCTGACGCCACGGAGCACCGATGTCCAAGCAAGTGACCATCTCCAGTCTGGTTCGCCAGTCCGCTAAAACCGAAGCCGAGTTCGTACGCGTACTCCTCGAAGTCTTCGAGAACGAGACGCCCGAGCGTGTGGCCGAGTACTTCGACCGGCTCAACGTGCCCCGTTCGGTGCAGGGCGACGAGTTCAACGCCGAGCTCACGAGCCTCGATGCCGCGGCGAAGGATGTCTTCACCTACGAGCAAGAGCGCGACATCAACATTGGCATGCAGAAGTACATGGATCGCCATGTCAAGAAGCTCAAGTGGCACGCGCAGCGCCCCAGCATGGAAGGTGCACGCAACGTTCTGCTCATCATGCGTGAAGGCATGATGGTGACCGATCTGCGGCTGACCCGCCTCACCCGTCTGCTTCAGTCCAAGGACGAGCTCACGCCTCTCGAGTGGTCGTACGCCCGCGAGATGATGAACCGTGCCTACTTCGCGTTCCGAAACTTCTTGAACCAGCTCGGCGGCCCATGGATCGATGCCATGCTCGCCACCCAAGACCGCGAAGAGTTCTTCGAGATGATCGGCAGCTTCTACGAGCACGTAGACGCCGTCATTCGCAAGCTCGAGACCCACCGCGAGGCCATTGAGGCGCGTCGCGAGGAGCTCACCGTGCTTCCTCCCGGCCACGACCCCGTCAAGCCCCCTCGGTACTTCGGCGGTGACCTGCTCGCGCGCGGTCCATGGACCCAGTTCTGGGGTGTGGTGGAGACCCGCTCGCACCACTTCCGCGAAGCGCTCAACTGACGGCGACGTAGACCGCAGAACCTTCCAAAGCCCGTCGCTTACGCGATGGGCTTTGTTGTGTCTGGACTAGACGCCCTGGGCGTCTGGCGACCAGATCACCTTGTGCATCTGGAGCTGAAGACGGGCGGGTAGCCGGTCATCGACCATCCAGGAGACCAGCGTCGCCGGCTCGAGGATGTCCCAGGCTGGCGACAAGAGCACGGCGGTCACACGCTGCGCGAGCCCATGCTGGTAGATCACCGAGCGAGCCCACTCGTAGTCACGACGCGACGCAATCACGAACTTGATCTCGTGGTGAGGCTGAAGCTGCTCGAGGTTCTCCCAGAGGTTCGCAGCCTCCTCGCCAGAGTCTGGACACTTCAGATCGAGAATGACGCGAACCGCTTCGGGGACTTCGTCGATGGGGCGGGAGCCCGAGGTCTCGAGGAGCACTTCATAGCCTTGATGCACCAAGGCCTTCAGCAGAGGGATTGCATTCTTCTGAGCCAGCGGCTCACCGCCGGTGAGCTCGACAAGGTTGATGCCCCACGTGGCAATCTCGTCCAGAATATCGGCGACAGAGCGATGCTCTCCGCCGGTGAACGTGTAGGTGGAGTCACACCAGGTGCAGCGGAGATTGCACCCCGTCAGCCGAATGAAGACACACGGACGCCCGACATGGGTAGACTCGCCCTGCACCGAGGCATACACCTCTGTGAGGCGCACGGTCAGCGCCGCTTCATCAGCGGAGAGGCCATGCGTAGACTGGCCGGATGTGGTTCGTGCGTTCATCGGCACGCCGTTATCCCGGTTTGACATCAATTTCGACCCGGAGTCCTCCATGTTCGTCCATTTTCTTTTGTCTGCGATGCTGCTGACCGGCTGCGACAACTTCGATGCCGTGCAGCAAGAGGACTCTATTGCTGGCTATGAAGCTTACCTTGCGGAGAATCCAGACGGTCGATTCTCGATGCAGGCGCGCAACCGACTCGAAGAGCTCGTGCTCGAGCAGGCCAAGGCCTCCGGCACCACCGAAGCCTTCGACGCCTACCTCGAGAAGTTTCCTAGTGGCGTGCATCGTGAGGCAGCGATTGCGGAACGAGAGACCTCCATGTTCAACGATGCCCTCACCAAGGGGACACCGGCAGGATGGCAGGCCTTTCTTGATGCCTACCCGAAAAAAGCCTCCAAGGGCCGCATCACCATGGCGAAGAAGGCGTTGGTGGCCAGCCAGCTCATGGAGAACATGACAGTGTCCGAGGTCAAGATCGCGGACATCAACCTCGCCGAAGACCCCACGGGCCCCCTCAACGGTAAGGGCTTCACGGCAGACGTGACCAACAACACCGAACAGACCATCACCTCGCTCTGGTTCCGGATCGACTACCTCAACGCCGAGGGCAAGTCGGTCGGCAATGAGCGCTGGCCTGTGGTCGCGCCGAGCTTCCCCGTTCCCATCGAAGAGGAATACCTCGAGCCCATGGAGCCAGGCGATACGAGAACATGGGAATGGACGACGGGAGATCTCCCCAAGACCTGGGCTGGAGAGGTTCGCCTGATCGCCACCAAGTCTAGCGTCGCAAAGCAAGACTGACGTGCCGCGTCTCGCCGCCCTCACGCTGTTGATGGCCTGTGCGCCCGGCCAGGCCGCACCAGGTCGAACTCCGGCGTGTCCAGAGGTTCCGCTGCAGGCCCCAGAGGTCTGGTCGGGGCCCATTGTGTGCCGAGACCAACGCTTCACCACCAATGGTGAGGGGCGCAACCAAGACTATTGGCTCGCCAATTCAGACCTTCGCTGGGTCATTCGCCATCCGTCCGCCAGCCTCACCCTGCCCGGCGTCGGGGGCAGCACCCTCGTCGATGGAGCCCCGTGGGGTCAGGCAGATCTCTTTCACGAGATCGTGCCGCTGGTGGGCGGTGCCGCGCTATCGCCACGGAGCTTCACCCTCGCGCCAGACGGCGCCGTGATGACCGGTGCGTTGGTCGCCCTCCCTGGCGAACACCATCCGCGTGACGGCGAGGAGACTGCACTGCGGTGGCGCCTTGAGCCCACCGGCGGATGGACCCGTGCCGAGGGATCTGACGGATTTTGGATTCACCCACGCGTCCCCCTCACTGCCATGGATGGCTGGTACTTTGGGGAGAACGTCGCACTCGGACCAGGGCTAGGGTCGTTTGACGACCGCGGCGGTGTGCTGGTGCTCAACGACTCCGATCGCTTCTGGATGGGTACCGCAGCCGACGCCCTCGCCGCGAGAGACACCGAGACCCAGCAGGTCGACTGGACCGTCGACGGTGCCACACGGGCGACGATCTTCGCCGGCGAGACCATCCTAGGTGCCATGCCCATCGGTGAGCGCTTCATTGGGTCCATTCCGCTGCGTGCGACCCACGTGCGCTTCGATGGGGGCGATCGCAGTTCTGCCAGGGTGCGTGTCACCGTTGGCGCCGTGACACTCGCGCCCACGGGCTATGTCGATGTCCAGCCGGTCTGGGGAGAGGCCACGCCACGCCCCATTCATGTCGTGATCGCCCGTGGTGATGGCCCCATCGATGAGGTCTTGGTACCGCCGGAGGGTGCCACCCTTGCGATCGGCACGGGCAAGGCCACGCTGACCGCACGGGCAGGCGTCGACCGCCGTCCGCGGGTCCTGATTGCGGAGGGCGTACCCGGTGAGACCCAGTCTCTACCGCTCGATCTCACGGCGGGATTTCTCACCGACTCGTGGATCGCCACGGCTACCGACTACCCCATGTCTCGCGATGCTTCGGTGCGGGGCACAGATGTCGAACGGGCCCGGTCCGCGGTCGCCGATGGGCTTCGCTACATCGTAGGCACAGCCCTGCACGACGTCGCTGGCACGGCCATCTATCTCAATGATGCCCAGTGGCTACGCTCCACGCGTGGTGCTGCAGTGCGCTCCAGCGAGGGATGGTACCTCCAGTCTCGGCCGTGGAGCGCCAACGCCAACCGAGCAGGCCATGGTGTGCCCGATATTCGGGGCCTCTCACCCGAGGACGCCGCTGCAGCGATGCGAGCCGGTGAAGCAGGCGACCGCCGCCTCGCGGTTGATCTGGCCTGGCTCCGGAGTCTCGATCGGTCTGTTGCGCTCGTCCAAGACCGCCCCGAGGAGGTCTACCTCACCCCACCGGGGCCTCCACCGTTCACTTCATGGCAGCCATGGTTTGACGCCCTCGACCGCGGTGTGGTGTTGCTGCCTACGGGGCCCATCACATGGATGGGCATCACGGACGCCGAGGTCTTTGGTCAGTTTGACATTGATCGCGCCCTCGAGCGTGGGCGCATGGTGGCCTCCACCGGGCCGCTCTTGCGCATTCGCATCGACGGACTTGGCCCAGGACGTACGTTGGAGCAGCTCCCCGACCCGTTGACGCTGACCGTGAACGTCGACCTCCGTGCGCACCCAGACACCCTCGACGGTGTGGCCCTCGTGGGATCCGGCGGCGCGATCCTCGCGACGGTCCTACCCTCTCCAGAAGGCACGATCGATGAGACCCTCACCGTGTCGGTGGGCAATGCCACATGGATCACGGCCGTGGGCTGGAGTCTGTCGGGACAGCACTGGGCTGCCCCGGCGCCCATCTGGCTGAGACCACCCGTGGGCACCGTTCCCAAAGACACGGCCCCTCCGCGCGACACCGCGCAGAAGGTGCAACCATGAGTGTGCTGTGTCTTTTGCTCCACCTCCTGATGCCCCATGCCGAGGCGGGTCTGTCGAATCAGACCGGGGGTCTATGGCTGGAGCTCGGCGGCGTTGTCGCGGGCGTGGACAGGCCGCTCTCCCTGGGCGTCGGACCCGAGATCACGGTCGGCGGCTGGTTTGGCAAGTATGACGATGCCCTCGCACTCGGACGGCACTGGGGCGTCGGTGTCACAGTTGAGGGCCTCCAACGCCCCCTCGATGACGCCAAGCCCTGGGTCGTGGCGCCAGTGGTGACCGTGCACCGATCGATTGACCTGCTGGTTGTCGGTCTCCGCGGTGGTCTCTCGGGCGGTCCCCTGCTCCGGCTTCACCGCGAGGAGCAACGCGCTGTCGGCGGCACGGTGCGTGCCCATGGAACGGTCGCATGGCGATTCAAGCCACCCCTGGCCCTCGGGCTTCGGCTGCATGCGGGTGTCGATGTGGAGAACGGCCAGGCGAGCCCCACGGTTGGGCTCACGACCAGCCTCCAGTGGTTTGGTCGCCTGCGCCAAATAGACACCAGCGATGGCGGTTCTGACACAATGCAATAGGCTCCGGCCACGATCGGAGGTCTCGTGCGATTTCGCCCTCATCCCCTTGCGACGGTCGGAGTGGTGCTCGCGCTGCCGATCTTGATTGGGCTCGCCACATGGCAGGCCAACCGACATGTGGAGCAGGCCGAGCGGCTCGCCGTGGTGGAATCGCGACTCTACGAGGCCCCCGCCACCAATGAACAGCTGGTGGCCGTCGCCGGTTCCGAACTCAGCTGGCGAAAGGCCGTCGTGACCGGACGATTTTGGAAGGACACCACACCGTTCCTCGTGACGGGACGGTTTGAGTTCGGATCACCCGGCTTCGACGTCATCATGCCACTCGAGCTTGAGGGTGGTGGGCACCTGCTCGTCAATCGTGGATGGATCCCCAGCGAGGGCTGGCGGGGCATTCTCGACAACCTGCTCGCTGCGGACGAAATCGTGACCCTTGAGGGCCTCCTTCAAGACCTCGATGGACGCACCGATGCCGAGCCCATCGCTGCCCTCAACGGTCTTCCGGAGCGATACCCTCGCGATGTCGGGCCCGCGACAGGGTGCATCCCCAGCGTCGGCGGTCCGCCCTACGGCACCTTTCGGACGCAGCTCGAGCAGCGCACCGGAGGCTTGAACCTGCTGGATGTGGTCCTCGTCGCCGGTCCCGAGCTCAAGAAGGGGCAGTCCAAGCAAAACGATGGCTACCCGGTCCAGGGCTACGTCGCAGTGCCCAAGCAGATTGGCCACTTTGAGTACAGCGTGCAGTGGGGCCTGATCGCCCTGACCCTCATCGCCGTCTGGATCTACGGCAGCGTGCAGCGTGGCGCTTCAGCGACCCGGGAAGGCTGATGGCCGAACCGGCGCAGTCAAGCTCTCCAGAAATCGAATGAGGTCCGACTTCTGGTCTCCCGTAAAGCCAAGGGGCTGAAGCGTGAGTTCGCGATGACCGAGCACGGGCTCTCCCGGAAGCTCGCTATAGAACGTGAGCACGTCCTCAAGCGTGTCGAACGCGCCGGTGTGCATATAGGGTGCCGTCTCGGCCACGCTGCGCAGCGATGGGGTCTTGAAGGCGCCCTGAAAGTCATCGAAGGTGGGGTTGAGGAAGGTCAGCTCGGGGCAGGCCTCGGCGTCTGACGCTGCGGAGTCACAGTTCAGCGGGCTCGCTGCCACCAGCGTCGCACCCACCGTGCGACCGAGGTCGGTGCCACGTGGCTCGGGGAGCCCGAGGTTGTGGAAGGCCCGATCGGTGAAGTACGGCCCGTTGTGGCAGCTGATGCACTGCCCGTCGCGTAGAAAGAGCCCTAGTCCCCTCACCTGCGCGTCGTCGAGGTGGCCACCGCCCTTCGCATCCCCAGCCTCGAGGGCATCCACGTACCGATCGAAGTCCGACACCTGCGGCAGCAGCGTACGCTCATAGGCGCCAAGGGTCTTGAGCACGTTGACCCAATGGGTATCCACAAGGGCGCGATCGGCCTCTGGCAAGGCACCCCAAGCCGTCGCCAAGTCCCCATCAGGGCGGGCCGGGTCAGGTCGGCCATGCGCCGGGAGCCCCGCCAGCCACGCCGCATCTGGAGCGGCACCAAACACGGATTCGTAGGCCGTGCGATGTTGGGTCAACACCTGTCTCACCACAAAGACCCGATCGCTGTTCATCTCTTCGGGCGTCTCGAGGGGTCCTGCGGCTTGCGCCCACAAGCTGTCGGCCCGGCCGTCCCACGTGAACCAGGGTCCACGGAGGTTGCCTTCGATGCCAGGGGTGTGCCTGTGGGTCTCCCCGACCCCACGCCCCAAGGCGCGACCATCGGTGAAGTGCCGCGCGGGATCGTGGCAGGTGGCGCAGGACACCGCGTTTGGAGACAGCCCCGGGTCAAAGAACAGCGTGCGCCCTAACGACGCCGCAGCGGCATCATCCGCCCACGTGTTGGTCGTATCGGGTGGCAGCGACTCGACGAGGCGGAGCTTCTGCAGCTGGAGGCGCTCCCCTGCAGACCATCCTTGGTCGGGCTGGGCTTGGGGCGTCGTGCCCACACACGCCGTCGCCGCCACGCCCAACAGTGCAGCTCGCCAGACCGTCATCCGGCTACCCACGCAGGTCATAGACAAAGGAGGTGTTGTCGAACCCATTGGGTCCCTCCACATCGACCGTCACGGTCCACTCACCACCCATGTGGAACTTAAAGCCATGGGTCTCATACACACCACCGTCGTGAATACAGCGGCCACCGTCTGGCGGACAGACACCGGGCATGTGGATGGGGTCGGTCTCCATGCCGTGGTTGTGGTGCGGCATTCGCGCGTTCATCTGCACCTTGGCGTCATCGATGATCTCGCCCTTTTTGTCGCGCAGCTCCGCCTTCATCACAAAGAGCTCGCCCATCGGTGGGATGGCCGGCTCGGACCAGACCCGCACCGTGTACTTCTTGTTCTGGCTGGTACGGGTGACCTCGAGCGGTGTGGGCGGCTCGACGGGCAGAGGCGTCGCCGCACCACCACATGCCGCCACCAGCACCGTGAGCAGGACCGACTGCGACGTCATGCCGTCACCTCTGGCGCAGGCGTCTTCCCGAGGCGACCCAGCGTGAACGAAGACCGGAAGAAGATGACCCCGATGGTCACCCAGAACACCAGCCCACCAGGAATCCACATGATGAGGCCACCGAGTCGCTGGTCGTACATGGGGTCCATCGCAAACACCCGTGGTTGCGTCGCATAGAACTCATACAACAGGTAGTCGGACACGGTGATGACGGCGCCGAGCGCCTTCATGGGGATAGTCAGCAAGAACAGGTAGACCATGCGATAGCCCACCGACAGCGGCGGCAGACGCTCGCTACGGGAGAAGGCTGGCCACCACATGATCACGTAGCCCGTCATGAATGTCAGGTGCTCGACGATGTGGACATCGTGGTCTTCGAGCGCCCAGTCGTACATCGACGGAATGTGCCACAGGTAGAGTGCTGCGGTGCTGATCAAGAAGGCCGCAATCGGGTGGGTCAGCGTGCGACCGAACCGGAGGAGCACCTGGCTTCGCAGCGGGAGGTCCCACATCCAGCCGGGAATCCCCATCAGAAACAGCGGCGGAAACACCAGCGTAATGAGCAGATGTTGAACCATGTGGCCGCTGAACAGGTAGACGTCGGAGAGCTCATGAAGCGGCCCCTGCAAGGACCAGAAGACCACGGCAATCGACAGGACAAACCGCGTCCAGTCTCCCCGACTTGGGCCCTCGTCCGACAGGTTGAACCGACGTCGTAGCGGGCCAGCCATGGCGGCATACAGCGCTATCCACGCCAGGCACCCAAGGATGATGCTGGGGTAGAACTCCCAGACAATCCATGCCCCGGGCTCAGCCTCGGGTAGGTTGGACCAATCGTAGACCCCACGAAGGGGTACCGCACCCGTGTGGGCGTGCGCTTGCATGATGGTCCACATCCACAACATCAGCACTCCGTCTGGTGACGTAACCGATCCATCATGCCCAGTGAACCACCGCCATCACCGGCTGCAGGCCTCCTAAGCAACAGAGGCGCCCAGACGGGATGTCTGGACGCCTCTGAACGATGCCGAGCACCGAGGGTCAGCGGCTCGCAGCCACCAAAGCGGGCTCGACCATGCCGAGCTTATTGCCCCACGCATTGCGCTCGTAGGTAGCAATCGCTGCGATCTCGTAGTCGGTAAGCGCACCGAATGCGGTCATCGCTCCGTTGTACGTCACACCGTTGACCACAATCTCGCCGTTGAGGCCATTGATGATGATCTTGGCGTGAACGGCCGCGTCGTCGATGTAGTCAGAGCCCGCGAGTGGCGGGAACACGCCCTCGACGCCCTTGCCGCTAGCCTGGTGGCAGGCCACGCAGTTGGCCTCGTAGAGGCCCTTTCCGTCTTCGACCATGCGCGCGAGCTTCTCATCGTCAGACATGTTGGACATGTCTGGCGCCTTCGTGGCCTTGGGTGCCGCTGCATCTGCCCGGTTCGCGTACATCGCCAACCGATCGGCATCGATCGCTGGCGACGCGCAGTACCACTTGTTGGACACGTGGCTGCGTAGCCACGAGGAGCACTCCTGGCTGTAGTTGGCCCAGTGGCGCTCTTGCACCGGGTAGATGTCATCGCGAGGCGATGGCGAGTAGCCCGAGAACAACAGCATGAGCACGGCGACCATCAAGCCTGCACCGACGAGCGGCGCGGAGAAGATCTGCGTGAAGACGCTGTGGTCGTCCGCGAGGTGCATGAACAAGGCCACGACCAAGACGAACTTGAACAGCGACAGAATCAACAGGCCCGTCGCGGGGATGATGTACCACTCGAACAAAGGCCCGAGTTCAACGAGCGTCACCACCGACAAGATGCCGGCGATAACGAGATAATGCCACACCGGACGGTGCGCGTGGTCGTCGTGACCGTGGTGATCGCCGCTCATCAGATGTACTCCAGGAGGTAGACGAGGGTGAAGATGACAATCCAGACCACGTCGACAAAGTGCCAGTAGAGGCCGGTAACCTCAACTGCGAGGCCCTCGTCGCCGCGAATCCACCCCTTCTGATACCAGAAGGCCTGCAGCACAAGCCAGAGCACGCCGATGGCGACGTGGCTGCCGTGAAGGCCCGTCAGGGTGTAGAAGGTTGAGCCAAACAGGTTGCCCTGCAGGGTCAGCCCTTCGTGGAGGAAGTGGTTGAACTCATAGATCTGAAATCCGACGAAGCTCGCGCCCAGTGCGGCCGTCGTCAGGAGCATCGCCATGGTTGCGCTGCGACGGCCCGTCTTGGAGAAGAGCACGGCCAGCGCCATGGTGAGTGAGCTCATCAGAAGGATGAAGGTTGAGATCGAGGTGACCTCGACGCTGAAGACATCGAGGGGATACGGCCCCACAAGGCTCTGTCCTCGGTAGGACATGTAGACGCCAATGAGTGAGCCGAACAGGAAGCAGTCTGAACCCAAGAAGGTCCAGAACATGAGCTTCATGTTGTCGACGCCCATCGAGCGCCAGTGGTGCTCGTCGAACTCGTCATGGCCGGCGCCGTGGGCGCCGGCCGGAGCTGCTGCTGTAGACATGGTGGACTCCGAAACCGTGGATCAGTGGTGTTCTTGGCCCTCGAATGGGTCTTCCTTGACCCATCCGATGATGCCAGCGAGCATAAGCAGTGCCATCGGTACCTGCACCATCATCTGCGTCTGGAAGGCGTCGGCATCGAATGCTCCGCCGCCGCGGCCCAGCATGAAGCTGACGAACACGAGGCCCTGCGTAATGGCGCAGACCAGTGGCCAGTAGCTTCCGTTCGGCATGACCGGATGATGTGGGCCAGGACCGGCGATGACCGACTGCCGTACGGCAGGACCATCTTCGTACTTCTCGTCCCAGAGAGGGCGATCGGAGTGCACGGTCGGCAGCTTCGCGAAGTTGTAGTGAGGTGGAGGCGATGGAATCGACCACTCGAGGGTGGCGGCATCCCATGGGTCCTCGCTTGCGGGCTCACCGTTCATGCTGGAGCGGATGAGGTTGACGAGCGTAACGAGGAAGCCGAGTGCGATGAGGTAGGCACCACACGTCGCCACGAGGTTCCACATCTCGTAGCCGTTGCCTGCGTCGTAGGTCCAGGTACGGCGTGCCATGCCCATGGCGCCGAGGAAGTGCATCGGGAAGAACGTGATGTTGATGCCCGCGAACATGGTCCAGAAGCCGACCTTGCCCCACGTCTCGTTGGCCATCCGCCCGAACATCTTCGGCCAGTAGAAGTACAAGCCCGACATCAGTCCCATCAGGGCGCCACCAACCAACACGTAGTGGAAGTGAGCGACGATGAAGTAGGAGTCTTGCTGCTGCAGGTCAACAGGTGGCGAGGCGTGCATGACGCCGGAGAGCCCACCGATGGTGAACAAGAAGACGAAGGCGATGCTGTACATCGATGCCGTGTTGAACGTGATCTTGCCGCCCCACATCGTCGCAATCCAGTTGAAGATCTTGACGGCAGTCGGCACCGCGATGAGCATCGTGGTGGTCGCGAAGGCCGCATCGGCCACCGGGCCGAGGCCCACAGTGAACATGTGGTGCGACCACACGCCGAAGCCCACAAAACCGATCATGATGCCCGAGAAGATGACGAACGGCGCACCGAACAGGGGCTTCTTCGACGCGACAGGCAGGACCTCGCTCACCAGACCCATGGCGGGAAGGATGAGGATGTAGACCTCGGGGTGACCGAACAGCCAGAAGAGGTGTTGCCACAACAGCGGGTCGCCGCCGTTCGCGGGGAAGTAGAAGTTGGTGCCGTAGTTGCGGTCCATCAACAGCAGGACGAGCGCGACGGTGATCATCGGGAAGCTCATCACGATGAGGAACTGCACCACGAGCGCCATCCACGTGAAGATGGGCATGCGGAAGAGCGTCATGCCGGGCGCGCGCAGGTTTAAGATCGTGGTGATGAAGTTGAAGCCGGCCATCATGGAGGAGTTGCCGAGAATCAACAGGCCAAGACACCAGAAGTCGATGCTGAAGCCAGGGCTGTACTTGGCACCCGTGAGGTTGGAGTAGCCAAACCAGCCGCCATCCGGAAACGCGTTGAAGATGAACGAGCTGTTGATGAACAGGCCACCGAACAGGAACAGCCACAACGACAGGGCGTTCAGTCGCGGGAAGGCGACGTCACGCGCTCCGATCTGGAGGGGAATCAAGTAGTTGAAGAATGCAGCGCTCAACGGCATGATCGACAAGAAGATCATGGTGGTGGCGTGCATCGTGAACATTTCGTTGTAGGTCTGCGCGCTGATGAACTGTGAGTTCGGGAACGCAAGCTGCGTCCGAATCATCAGGGCTTCGAGGCCACCTAGGGCGAAGAACCCTAGTGCTGCCCACATGTACATCTTGCCGATGCGCTTGTGGTCAACCGTGGTGAGCCAGGACCACAGTCCGGTCTCTTCCTCGTGCTCAGCGTGGGTCTCCGTCGTGGTCGGCGGAACGGCGGTCTCCATGATGTCCTCCCGTATCCTTGGTTCAGCGAAGTGGTGTGGTGGTCTGCATGGCGAGCAAGTACTCGACCACGTCGTCCACGTTGAAGTTTCCGGCAGCCATCTCGTCATCCGACAGGATGCCATCGCCGTTCTTATCGAGCGGAATGTTCATGCCGTCGAGCGCGCGGCTCGCGTTGGCCGACTGGGTCGTGCCTGGCTTGAGCGAGTTGGGATTGACAATCCACTGGCGCAACATCGCCCGGGCATGCTCTTGGTCCTCGGAGCCGTCAGGGTAGAGGTCCACGATGCCTGCAGCTGCGTACTTGCGGTCTCCGAAGCGGGTGAGGTTCGGGCCGATAATCCCGAGCGCGAGGTCGTTGCCTTCGATGGCATGGCAACCGATACATCCACCATTGGTGAAGGCGGTCTCACCCTTGGACTGAACGCTGGCATTTGCGAAGGTAGCCGGCGTCTTCATCTCCTCGAGCCAGGTGTCGAAGTCTGGACCATCCATGGCCACGACGTCGAACAGCATGCGAGAGTGAGCCTCCCCGCAGTACTCGGCGCACTCGCCACGAATGAGCTCCTGCTCGCCCGCTGGGAGGTCAAGCTCGGTGAGCTTGAACCAGATGCGGTTCATGCGCCCTGGAACCGCGTCGCGCTTGCCGCCGATGCGGGGGGCCCAGAAGCTGTGGATGACCGTGTCGGAGGTGATGCTCAACGAGACGTAGCGGTCATCAGGAATACGGAACTGGTTGGCCGTGACCACACCGCTCTCGATGTACTCGAATGCCCACCACCAGCGCTTGCCGATGACGTTGATCTCGACCGTCTTCTTCTCGACGCCATCGACCGTGACCGACTGGGGCGCGGCGTCAGCGATCTTGAAGACCGTCTGAATCGTGGGGACGATGAGCACGATGATGATGAAGATTGGCGCGATGGTCCAGCCGATCTCCATCTGGGTGTTGCCGTGGATCTGCTCTGGCAGATCTTCGGAGCCGTCATCGCGGAACCGAACCAGCGTGTACGCCATCAAGATGGACACCACCACGAAGATCGCGAGCACGATGTACGTGATCATCGCGTACAGCTCGTGCGTGTACTGACCGAAGTCGGAGATGGGGTCGAGGGTGGTGTATGGATGCTGAATGTTGCCAGCAGCGTCCTTGTAGGGCCACAGCTCACATGCTGGCAACGTGACCAGCGCGAGCAGAGCCGCCATCTTCTGTGTTGAGAATCGCATCAAGGCGTCCCCCAGGGAATCGCGATGTCCGCGAGCATGGTGAAGAATAGAAACGATAGGTAAGCGATTGAGGCCTTAAAGACCCCCCAGTCCACTGTCGGATCCTGCTGACGCAGGCTCTGGACCACCGTACCGGTGAACCAGAGCCCCAACGCGAGAGCCAATATCGCATAAAGCGACCCGAGGTAGCCCAAGGCCACAGGAAGCAGAGAAACCGCCACGAGCAGCACCGTATAGACGAGCGACTGCCGGCGCGTGGCTTGGTCGCCAATCACCAGCGGCATCATCGGAAGGCCGGCTGCGGCGTACTCCTTCTTGCGGACAATGGCGATCGCCCAGAAGTGAGGCGGCGTCCACAAGAAGATGATGGCGAACAGAATCCAAGCGCCCACGCTGATCGAGCCATCGACCGCTGCAGAGGCGATCAAGGGCGCCGTACCGCCTGCAGCACCACCGATGACGATGTTCTGCGGGGTGCGTGGCTTCAGGTAGATGGTGTAGGCGAACACGTAGAATACGATGGTCGCGAGGCTGACACCCACAGGCGTCCACCCACCGACAGCAAAGAGCACCAACGAGCTCGCGACGGTGAGGAATGCACCCCAACCGAGTACGGCCCAAGGCACCACGGTAGCCGCGGGAAGCGGACGGTTGCGCGTGCGGGCCATGAACGCGTCGGTGTCGCGCTCGATATAGGCGTTGAACGCCGAGCTCGCGCCTCCGGCCATCGCCGTGCCTACAAGTACCCAAAACGCGAGGGCAGGCGTCGGGAAGACGTCTTTTCCGAGGAAGAGCGCGGGCAGACCCGTAAAGACGACCAGTGCCATCACCTTGGGCCGGGTGATGTCGACGTAGAGACGGAGGGTCTCTGCCATCGTGCGCGGCGCTTCGATGGGCTCGGAAGCCGTCATGCCAGTGTCGACGAGGCTCACTTGGCCTCCACGGGGACACCGAGGTGCGATGCTTTACGCGCTGCAGCCAGCGGCGCATCAAAGACCGCCCGAAGGGTCCACGCCGAACAGAGCATCAGCGCATCGGCACCTGCCGAGTGGAGCAGTGTCACCTCGGCAGGAAGCTGGAGCATCACGTTGGCCACACCGAGGGCCACCTGGACACACACGAGCCCGCCGGTGAGCCGTGCCGTGATGCGGCCCTCGCCGCGCTGAACAAACGCATTCACCAGAAGGACGGCCGCGACCGTGTAGGCCATGATGCGGTGCATGACCTGCAGCCCCACCAAGCCCGAGAAGGTGGGGAACCAAACATCGCCATTGCAGCCCGGCCACGTGCCGCAGGCCAGCCCGGCCTCGCTCGCGCTCACGAGCCCACCCATGACCACCTGCATCGGGACCAAGACCATTGCCACCAGCGCCACAGCCCGCGCCACATGTGTGGTTTCGGTGCGTGTCCGAGGGGCTTCAGCCTCGCGGAGCGTCAGCGCAATCATCAACAGCAAGCAGCAGAAGGTGTTGCCGGTGACCAAGTGCGACGCCACCGTCCACTCGGCGAGGAGTTCGAGGACGGTCAGCCCACCCAGCACCACTTGTGTACAGAGGGCGAGCGCCGCGAGCGCAAACCACATCCCGAGACCGCGAACGCGACCGAGCATGCCGTTGCGCCATGTCCATCCGAAGAGCCCCAGAAATCCAAGGGATACAAACCCCGCGACCACCCGATGGCCGAACTCAAGGTAGACCTTGAACTCGTAGGCTGGCACCACCTCGCCGAAGCAGAGGGGCCAGTCTGGACACGCAAGTCCCGCACCGTGCACGCGCACCGTCGACCCGAACACCATCAGAAAGAAGGTCAGACCGACCAAACCGAAGGCGAAGGATGAGGGCGTAAAGCGTGATGGGGTTGTCGCAGTGGACATCAGGGATCCGGGTTGTGGAAACAGACACTCCACGCCAGTGATGACGTAGGATCGCCTTCTACCGACACGGCATCAGAAAGGCAACGAACCGCAGCGATCTTCGTCATGATCCAATGACAAAATCGTGTTGCACGTAGCGCAGCGTGACGTTGCAGCGGGGATCCGTGCCCCTACCGCTTCGCCGAAAACGTCACGGAACGTCAACGGCCCGTGTTCCAAAACCCACGTAGTCTGCGGGTTGGGGCTGATTGCGCTCACATGCCAAGCCCACCAACAATCGCCCCCCACCCTCGGCGGGCCGTGCAAGGTCTAGACACGCTGGCGTCCAGCCAGCATCGTCGCGGGTGCTGCGCACGACGGCGCGGAGCTCGGTCAAGCGGCTATCGATCGCACCGTAGAGGTTTGCGTCGGCGGGTGTGAGATCTCCAAGCCAGTCTTCGGGCAGCGGCGCTTGGCCGCTGCACCAGCGGTTTGCAGGAATGGACGACACCCCATCCTTGGCGAACCACACCCACTCGCCACGCCAGCCCACGCCATCGGCCCACACAGCGGACAAGGAGGTCTCCGCGGTGCTGCCAGACAACCGTGCGTACCGCGCATCGACCGTCACCAACAGGTCTGTCACGTCCGTCGCGGCAGCCTCGTAGAATGGGAGCAGCAGCTCATTGAGCACTGCGTCATCGGGGAATGCAGCAAGACGTGCGCGAGGCGTCTCCACGGCCTCTCCCCCCTCCTCGGCAGGCGGCACACTGATGCCCAATCCCCACTGCGCACAGACATCGACAGAGGCCTCACCCACCACACCAGCCCGGTGATGCACGTCGTCCACGGCTACCAGCACCCGCTCTACACCCTCGAACACCGTCGCCGAGACCGCCGGGACCTGACCGTCGCCGGCCACGAGCAAGCTCTGCGGGCACTGGGCACCCAGCTGACCCATGGTCACGCTCGCGTCCTCGTCGTCGCAGTCGAGCCCATTGCGGGCCGTGAAGCTGGTCTCGACATCGCCTTCGCACTGGGACTGACCCGTCGCGGGCGTGCCCCATCCGTCGCCGTCCGCGTCGCGGAAAAACGTAAACGTCGTGCGACACTCGCCCTGCAGAGGCTGGGGCAACAGAAAGTTTGCACCGCAGCCCGCGAGCCCGCCAGCGAGCCACATGCCGCAGCCCGCCCGAATCATGTGGTGCCTCATGCGGCCTCCCGTGGTGTCGTGTCGTCTTGAGACAGTCTACCTCTATCACCATGGTTTACGCGAGCCGCTTGCCGCGGTACCCGTACGACCGCCTAAATGTTTCTCGGCACACGTTGGTCCCGATCCCTTGGAGGTCGCTTGAACACCCCAACCACCCCCGCCCTGGGCGCGCTCGCGTTCGTGGCGCTGACATCTGTCGCCTCGGCGCAAGAGCCGTCGCTCAACACCATGCGGTACGAACTCGACAATGGCCTCGATGTGGTCTTGGTCGAGGATCACTCCACGCCCATCGTGCACACCCAAGTCTGGTACCACGTCGGATCCAAAAACGAGCAAGATGGCCTGACGGGCTTCGCGCACTTGTTCGAGCACCTCATGTTTCAGGGCTCGCTGAACAATCCAGGTGAGTATTTTGAGCCGATTCAGGGTGTGGGTGGAACGCTGAACGGTACCACCAACACCGACCGGACCAACTACTTCGAGACCGTCCCCGCACACGAGCTGCCGTTGGCCCTGTTCCTCGAGGCCGACCGTATGGGTCACTTGCTCGAGGTGCTCGACATCTCCAAGCTCGACAACCAGCGCGAAGTGGTTCGCAACGAGCGTCGGCAGCGGTACGAGAACCCTCCATACGGCGAGGCGTGGAAGGATCTGATGGCGGCATTGCACCCCGTCGGACATCCGTACCATCACCCCACCATCGGCTCTCATGAAGACCTGCAGAACGCAGACCTCGACGACGTGAAGGCCTTCTTCCGGAAGTGGTACGTGCCCAACAACGCCACGCTCGTCGTCATTGGCGACCTCGACGTCGACACGACCAAGCGGCTTGTCGAAGAGCAGTTCGGCGGTATCCCCCGCGGCGAAGACCCGAAGCAGCTGCCGTCCATGCCCGTGACCCTCACGGAGACCCAGCGCATCGAGCAGGTGGAAGATGTGCCCGAGGCACGGTTCTGGGCCGGCTGGCATAGCGCCGAGTTCTTCGACAAGGGCGACGCTGAGCTCGATCTTCTGTCCCGCGTTCTCTGCGGAGGCGTGGACTCACGCCTCGAGCAAAAGGTGGTCCGAGAGCTCGGACTGGCACGCTCGCTTTCCTGCTACCAGGTGTCCCGCGACCTCGGCAGCGTCTACGTCATCTCCGGCACAGCCGCTGACGGCCACACCACCGACGAGGTGCTGAAGGCCGCCACGGACGAGATTCAGAACGTCCTCACCAACGCGCTCCCGACTGTCGAAGAGCTCGAAGCCGCCCGTGCCCAGTACCAAGTGGGCTACTGGCAGACGCTGGCCACGATCACGGGCCGCGCTGGACTGATCAGCACCTACCTCTTTCATCTCGACAAGGCCGACTACCTGACCGAAGACCTCGCGCGGTACGAAGCCACCCCAGAGCAAGTCGTCGAAGCCGCAAAGGTCGTATTTGACGCCCCGCATGTCGAGCTGCACATCCATCCCCCTGTTGACGGCGAGGAGTCGAAATGAACCCGCAACGTCTGCTCATCGGCCTCGCACTCACCCTCGCGGCGTGCCCGAAGTCATCCCCTACAGCCGCCCCCGAGGCTGCCCGTGTCGAGCGGCCTGCGCCGCTGCCCGAGCGCCCGTTCAAGATGCCCGAGGTCTCCTCGGCAACCTTGTCCAACGGCATTCGTGTCCAACTCGCACCCAACCATGAGGTTCCGCTGTTCGAGGTTCGACTGCTCGTGAACATGGGTAGCTGGAACGACCCCGAAGGCAAGGAGGGCCTCTACAGCGTCACGCTCGACCTGATGGATACCGCGGCCGGAGACCGAGACAGCCAGCAGCTCGCCCGCACGCTCAACAGCCTCGGCGGCTCCGTGGGCGCAGGCGGCGGTCTGACGCGAGGCAGCGTCTCGGCGAGCGGTCTCGTTCGAAACTTCGAACCCATTCTCGATGTGTGGGCCGATGTCTTGCTCCGCCCCTCCTTCCCAGAGGACGAGTGGACCCTCGAGCGAAGCCGACGCATCGCCGCTGTCGAGCGCCGTAAGGACGACCCCAACGCCATCGCCAACACCGTGTTCGACAAGCTCGTCTACGGCAACGCGTATGCCGGCCGGGAGACCAGCGTCGCGTCCTACAACAACATCAGTCTCGACGACATGAAGGCGCTGCACGCCGAGTGGATTCGCCCCGAGCACACCACCATTCTGGTGGCTGGCGACCTCGACATCGACACCGTCGTGGCCGCCCTTGAGGCCCGCCTCGGCTCATGGACGAGCAAGACGCCCGCAGAGACGCCACGTCCAGAAGTCGCCCCTGCCGACATGACCCCCACGATGTACTTTGTCGACAAACCAGGTGCCGCGCAATCCGTGGTTCAGACTGCGATTCTTGTCGATGGCTTCCTCGCCGAAGACCGCGCAGACTTGATGCTGGCCAACACGGCCTTCGGCGGCGCGTTCACCGCACGGGTCAACATGAACCTGCGCGAGGACAAGGGCTACACCTACGGGGCCCGCTGCGGCATCATGTACCGCCATGGTCCTGGCATCTGGTACTGCTCCACGTCCGTCTCCACCCCGACGACCGGACCGTCGCTCATCGAGATCCGCAAGGAGCTTGATGAGGCCCGCGCTGACCGGCCGATTACAGATGAGGAGATTGCCTTCTTCAAGGCCTTCCGCGTCAACGCCTACCCTCGTCAGTTTGAGACCTCGGGTGCCCTGCTGGGTGAGTGGGCCAACATGTGGACCCACAACCTTCCGGACGACTGGCTGGAGCGCTACGTGCCCTCCATCCAGGCTGTCGAGACCTCGAATGCAAACGATGCGTTCCGTCGCTGGATCGACCCCAGCAAGATGATGTACGTCGTGGTGGGAGATGGTGAAGTGATCCGAGACGACCTTGAGGCATTCGGCCTCCCCGTCGTTGAGCTCGACACCACCGGTGCTCCCGTGGAGACCCCATGAGCATCCGGTCTGACTACATCTGGTTTGACGGGGAGATGATTCCCTTCGATGAGGCCAATGTCCACGTCCTCAGCCACACGCTGCACTACGGACTCGGGGCCTTCGAGGGCATTCGGGCCTACGAGCAGCCCGATGGTACGGCCGGCATCTGGCGTCTCGAAGAGCATATTGAGCGCCTCTGCGACACCATGCGCATCCTCCGGATGCCGGTCAAAATCGATGCTGCGACCATCGAACAGGCCTGCAAGGATGTCTTGAAGGCCAACGGATTCCGCTCCGCCTACCTGCGTCCCCTCGCCTTCCTTGGATCAGGTCAGATGGGCCTCGGTGCACGCGGTAACCCCGTGCATATCGCCGTCGCCGCTTGGCACTGGGGCGCCTACCTCGGCTCCGAGGGCATGGAGAAGGGCGTCAACCTGCGAACCAGTTCGTACGCACGAAACCACCCCAATGCGGCCATGTCCCGCGCCAAGGTGGTCGGACACTACGTCAACAGCATCATCGCGCGGTACGAGGCCAATGATGATGGCTTCGACGAGGCGCTGATGTTGGACTTCAACGGCTTTGTCGCTGAAGGCACCGGCGAGAACGTGTTCGTCTGCCGCAACGGCTTCGTGCAGACGCCGCCAGTGGCCAACATCTTGCCGGGCATCACCCGCAAGACCTGCCTCGAGATCTTTGAGCACGAAGGCATCGACGTCCTGAAGACCTTCTTCGGTCGCGACGCATTCTACGTGGCTGACGAGGCCTTCATGTGCGGAACCGCCGCAGAGATCACGCCGATCTCCACACTCGACCGCCGTGAGATTGGATCCGGCAAGCCCGGCCCGATCACGCAGCGTCTCCAGAAGACCTACCTCGATGCTGTCCACGGGCGCGTGCCCTGGATGAGCCACCACATCAGCACCGTGAAGGTCGACTGACCCGATGGAGCGCCTCATGACCCGACTGTGGATGTGTTTAGCTCTCGCGGCATGCGGGGGCGACCAGCTGGCCACTCCGTCGACACCGCCAGCTTGGCCAATGGCCAACCAAACGCTCGCGCAGCCCTCTCCTGCCGACGACACCGATGTCCCGACAGGAGAGGAAGACCCGTCGTCGACCGAACCGACACCAGAAGGCGTTGCACCGTCACAGGCGGACATGCTTGAACCGGCCGCCGAAGAAGCCGCCGAAGAGGTTCCCGGAAACGACGCGGATCGCGCAGAACCCGGAGAGGTCAACACCTCTGAGGAGGCGCCCGAGGCCGAGCCCTCCACGGCGTCCGACGAGGACAACGAGCCTACAGAGTAGGGAGTCCCCGTGCTGCTGACCCGCCGCGTTCTACATCTTGTGGATGATGCCGCGCTGCTGCGGGCGCAGCTAGATGGCGTGGACCTCGATGCGCCCGAGGCGTCCTATGTCTATGGCGTCAACACCGATGCCATGATCAGCGGGCAGGCCTGCACACTGGGCTACACCCCCGAGATCCTCGGACCGCACTTTCTCGCCCACTTTCTCGAGACGGTCGAAGAAGGCGATGTCCAACGCGGCCAGTTCGAGGTCATCGTGGGCGGGGCAGCGTACGGCAGCGGCAGCTCGCGAGAGGTCGCCGTGGTCGCGCATCGTGGCGCGGGCATTCGCTTGGTGATCGCCGATAGCTTTCAGCGCATCTTTCAGGAGAACATGGTCTATAGCGGCATGCCGTTCACCACGGACCGGGGGGTGCTTGAGCGTCTACAGGCCGGTGAGGACGTCGACATACCTGGTCTTGCCTCTGACCTTCCTCCCCTGTTTTCGGCCATTGCAGCCGCGGGGGGCCTTCTCCCTTACGGATCGGCCTTGCTGCAGGGAGCCGCGCCCCCCTACGACACCCATCGCGCGCCGCGGCCGCTCAATCTGGTGGAGAAGGTCATCGCCCGCGCTACTTGGCGAGGCGAAGGTCATAAGCTCGGCGTCTCGGATGTGAGCCCCGGCGAGCAGCTGCTCGTGCGCACGGGCTTTCGAGGGGTTCACGAATACACCGCAGGCATGGTGATCGACCTCTATCGGGAGGCCTACGGCGACACCCCCCTTCACACGCCAGAAGCCATCGCTGCCTTCGAAGACCACTTCGTGCTCATTGACCATGAGGCCGTGCCGAAGGTCGTACGAGACAAGCGCCTGGCCCCCGCCAAGCGACTGACGGAAGAGATGGTCGAGGCCTGCCACACACTGCAGGTCAAGATCCACGGACCAGGGCGCGACCTCGCCCCTGGCGTGTGTCACCGGGTCGTCCTCGAGCACTACGCCAACCCGGGCGATGTCGTGGTGCTCACCGACTCACACACCCCCACGGCTGGCGTACTCGGGTGTTTTGCCTTCGGGGTCGGCTCCACCGCCATGTCCTTCGCGATGCGAACGGGCCTCATTCCCTGCACGGTACCCAAGGTCGTGCGGGTCAACGTCGAAGGCATACCTACGGGCGGCTTGTCGCCCAAGGACCTCATTCTGCATCTGATCGGCGACCCCTACTTCCGGGAGGAGCACTGGCGCAGCAGCCCGACGGACACCTGCGTGGTGGAATTCGACGGGCCCGCGCTGGAGCACTGGAATGTCGATGAGCTGAGTGTGCTGACGAACATGACGGTCGAGGGTGGCCTCATGACCGGCATTGTGGTTCCCAACACCTCGGTGGCCGCCTTCCTCCAAGAGCGCGATGGCCACAGTCACACCATGGCGCAATGGCAGCCCGATGAAGGCGCCTCCTACGAACGTGTCCTGACCATCGATCTGGCCGATGTCCCGCTGACGGTCGCGACCCCCGGAGACTCCAGAAACCGCGCACCGCTCGCCCATCACGCCACCGAAGCCATACACAACGTGGTCATCGCCAGCTGCACGGGTGGTTCGCTCGCAGATCTGCGTGCAGCCGCAGCCATCTTGCGCGGTCACACCCTCGCAAGCGGGGTTCGTCTCACGGTCACGCCCTCCAGCACGGCAGTCTTTGATGCCGCCGAGGCCGAGGGCCTGCTCGACGTGTTTCGGGATGCCGGTGGGGTCGTGACACCGCCTGGCTGCGGATCCTGTATCGGCAACGGTCCCGGTGTTCCCGGCGCGGGTGAGACCACGGTCTCCACCACCAACCGAAACTATGACAGGCGCATGGGTGCCCCAGGGCCCGTGTTTCTCGCCAGCCCGGCCGTCGCCGCAGCGAGCGCACGGACCGGTCGCTTGACCGACCCCCGCGCACTCTAGAGCAAAGGATCCTCGATATGCGTGCCACTCTACCTTGGCTTTCCCTCCTGCTGACCGCGTGCGCTGCCGAGACGCCTGCGGACGACATGCCAGCCGACACGTCCGAGCCCATTGTCGAACCGCTGCCCGAGATGCCGGACGACCTCACCCGATGGCTGACGGGTTCCGACGAGGACGCCCCTGCATCCCACCAAGGACCCGGATTGATCCTCATGGGGGGCGGCCTTGAACCCGATGAAGCGTTCACTTGGTGGACCCCACGCATTGCGGGCGGCGACGTGGTGGTTGTGCGCGCCTCGGGCTCCGATGGCTACAACGACTACCTGTACTCCGATATTGGCGGCGTAGACTCCGTCGAGACCCTGCTCATCAACACCGCCGCGCTCGCCAACGACCCATGGGTCGCCTGGCGGGTCGCCCAGGCCGAAGGCGTCTTCATCGCGGGCGGCGATCAGTGGGACTACCTCTCCCTCTGGTCTGGCTCTACGCTGCAGGAAGCCCTGCAGGAGGTCTATGCCCGTGGCGCCGTGCTCGGGGGCACCAGCGCAGGCCTAGCGGTGCTCGGAGACTGGGCCTTCTCCGCAGAGAACGGCACCGTATACTCCGATGAGGCCCTCGAAGACCCGTTCAATACCTACATGACCTTCTCGACCACGTTTCTTGAGCTGCCCATGCTCGAGCACACGATCACCGACTCGCACCTTACGGACAGAGATCGCCTCGGCAGGCTCATCGCCTTTGTCGCCCGAATGCAGCGCGACGGCGTCCCCTCACCCAGAGGTCTGGGTATCGACGAGACCACGGCCTTGATCCTCACCCCCGAGGGTGAGCAGGTGGTCGGTGAAGGTGCCGTGTTTGAGGTGGCGCCCACCACTGCACCGGAGCGGTGTGAGGCAGGCGCACCGCTCGAGTGGGCGGACGTGCCCGTCATGCGCAAGACCGCGTCTGGTGAGACCGCGTTCACTGTTTCTGCAGCAGCCGGCGTCCTCGAGCAGTAGGTTGCCTTCTGTCCGTGTTGCTCTTCCGAGGAGACCCCGTGTCCACACTCACCGTCGCCACCTGGAACGTCAACAGCCTGCGCCCACGGCTCGATCACGTGAAGCGCTGGATTGAAGCGCGCCCCATCGATGTGCTGTGCCTTCAAGAGACCAAGGTGGTCGATGAGCTGTTCCCCCACGCCGATCTCGAAGCGCTGGGCTACACGCACCGGGCTGTCCACGGCCAGAAGACCTACAACGGCGTCGCCATTCTCTCGCGGTACCCACTCGAGAACGTCCAACACGGCTTCGTCGACGGTGAACCCGACCCGCAGGCCCGCATTCTTCGTGCCACCATCTGCGGGGTCCGCATCATCGACTGCTACGTTCCCAACGGCGCACCTATGGGCACTCAGAAGTTCACCTACAAGCTCAAGTGGTACCGGCGTCTGCGGGCCGAGCTCGACGCGCACGAACCTCGCGACCAACGCCTGCTGCTCTGTGGGGACATGAACGTGGCCCCCAGCGATGGCGACTGCCACGACCCGTTCGAAGCCGAGGGTAAGATCTTGTTCTCGGAGCCCGAGCGGGCAGCCCTCTCCCACCTCACCGCGTGGGGCATGCAGGACGCCTACCGCAAGAAGAACCCGTTTGGGGGTGACTTCTCGTGGTGGGACTACCGGGGCAACGGGTTCCGCTACAACCAGGGCTTTCGCATCGACCACATCTACTGCAGTGAGGCCTTGATGAAGACCTGCACCGCGGTCGATGTCGATACCACGCCCCGTGGGTGGGACCGTCCCAGCGACCATACCCCCGTGGTTGCGACCTTCGACCTCTGATGCCCACGGACCGCCCCACCCTTGTGCGCGTGTCCGGCGTCCCGTCGTGGGTCGACGCCGCCAGATTGCTCGGGCCGACGTTCGTCGTCGAGAACGACGTCTGGCAGGCCTCCCTCCCCCGAGAGGCAGCCGCCGATGTCGCCGCACGGCTGCGAAAGGTTGGCCTTGGGGGCGCGCTGCTCTCCGTGCAGCTTCGCCCACGCTTGAAGCGAACCGAAGATCGCGCGGCCCGAACGCGAGATGCCCGCGCACGACGAGAGACCTCACCGGGCTGGGACAAGACGGGCGTGCAGACCGACGAGGAAGGTCGTTGGTCCCTGACCCCGTACAAGCTGGCTGCCGCCCTCGGCAGAAAAGCCCGTGCCCTCGCCGTCGACCACGTCCATGTGCTGGACCTTGGGTGTGGCGTCGGCGGAAACACCGTGGGATTTGCACGCAACGGGTGTCGCGTCACCGCCATTGAGCGAGATGCGCAACGCGCGCGCCAGTGCACGCACAACCTCACGGTCTATGGGCTCGCGTCGCAGGCCCATGTACAGACGGGCGATGCACGCGCACTCACCCTCCCCCCCGCCGACCTCTGGTGGATCGATCCGCCCTGGGGCACGGACTGGGACCGCACGTGCACACGCCTCGCTGACCTACCCGACCTCACCTACTGGCGGGACCGCGCACGCGCAGAAGGCCAGCGCTTGTGGGCCAAGGTTCCGCCCAGCTTCGACCCCACCAGCACCCCCGACGCCACGGCCTCCGCCTGGTTCGGGCATGCCCCGGGCGACCGACATCGGGTCAAGTTTGTGGTCTTGACCTGGGCCTTCGAGGCACCCTAGGCGACGCCAGCGGCCTGCACGAAGCGCCAAGGCTTGGGAAACCACACCCACCGATCTTCCAGCCACACGAGACCATCGTAGCGCATGCCCCGCTCGGCATCGGGCTCGGTATAGGTCCACGTGACCCACACCCGACCCGGCGCCAGCATGCGCTGCGCGAGCGTCTTGTACGCACCGGGAAACGCTCGGGAGAGCGGGTGTCCTTCGGCCAGCGCACCTACGGGACACAAGGCCACGTCGACGTGGGTCTGCTCGGGTCGTGCGGTGACCCGTGGCCCATTCTCGCTCTCGAATGCGGCCAGGACAACGGGCTCCAGCTTGGGTGCCAGCGCATGGTCAAAGGCCAGCGCCACATCCCCCTTGCGCGGCCGAACGGCCTCGAGTGCTGCGCTATCCCCGCGTCCTAACGCCTCAAGAAGGGGCCGCACCTGCGCTTCAAGGACCGCAAGTGCGGCGCGGGCGTTGGCCTCATGCCGCTGCTCATCGGTCAGCTCCGTGGGCTGCCCCATGAGGCGGTCGAGATGCTCCCGCTGGCCCAGCGCATCGGAGCCCTCCAGCAGCATACGGCCCAGGACACGATCTTCGCCATCGACCACCACCCCGAGCATCGCCACGGGGTTTTCCGCTTCGGCGAGGTTGAGCTGGAACCAGAGATGCGCCCGCTGACTCCCTGCATCGAACTTCGCGTACGGCGAGACCACCACAGGTGCCGTCGCCACGATCGCCTGCACGGCCGCGCCAACCTTGACCCCAAGAGCCATCTCACGGAGCACGCGCATCCGATGGTTCTGTGGCCAGCCTGGAACCTCTGCGCGCGGAGGCGCCTCGCCTCGTGCCTCGAGTGCCGCCGTCATGCCCGAGATGAGTGTGTCGAGGAAGCCATCGATCCGGTCGAGCTCGGTGACCGAAAAAGCCGCAACATTGGGTTCGACCTCCGGCCGGAAGGCCGCCCGGGTGACGCCTTCTGCGCCTGGGGCCACCCACTGACGGAGCTCGGCGCGGACGGCACGAGCTTCGTGGAGGCCATCGATGACGTGTCCCAAGGCCGCCGTGCAGAGCCCCTCAGGTCGGGTCGGCAGCGCACGCACCATGCGCTGAGCCGCTCCTGCGATGTCGATGGGATCGAGCACTTGGGGGTTGGCGCCGTGAATGTCGACGCGGATGCGCTGGGTCAGGTCGCCAGGGCCCAAGACCGTCCAGTCTCGGTAGGACGTCTCCACGGCATCGGGAAAGACGCCCATCCGCCATAGGTAGGTCGATACATCGCTAAAGGACCGCGCCAACACGGCGGGGACATCACGCTCCCAGCGTCGCGCCCTGGAGAACAGCTCTGTGGCCAAGGCCGACACGGCCTCGCGCGTGAACCACTCGGGGTGCTTCTCAAAGGCCCGCTTGCCCACGTGACTCTGAAAGGAGGCATCTGGCGGGGTGGATGCCCCCTCGGGCAACAGTGATAGCGCCTCACGCGCCGCCAGCCCGCCATAGAGGAGCTGAAGGCGATGGTGCTCGGTATGTGTGGCCCAGAGCTTGTCGAGATTGGCCGGATCGGGTCGCGACGCGGCCCGCGCAAACACCACGAGCTGGCCCAGCCCAAACAACGGGGAGGTACCTGTCCCGAGGCCGCCCTGCTCGGGCTGGGTGAGTGTAAAGTCAAAGCGGCGGATGCCGTCGCGGGTCGAGGCCACGAACTGCAGCATGCCGTCGTGGACCCTGCGGTGCTTGATGCGCCCGTTGACGGACTGCACAAACAGGGTGGCCTCCACAGCCGTGCGCGCCGTCATCACACCCAGCGCGTAGGGCGCCACCTGAAACGCCTTGTCCGAGGCCGCCTCTTCCATAAGGGCCAGCGCTCGATCGGGCTCAAGCCAGCGATGGCCCTCGATCACACCGCCGTCGTCGACCGAGACTTCGAGGATGCCCAGCATCCCAAACTGGACCCTCATCGCACCGGTGGTCGCCCCCACGTAGGGTGCCTTGCCGCGTCGCGCGATGCGGGTCTCGGCGACAGCCACTTCAAACGCACGGCCGGCGGCGTAACGGTCGGAGACCAGCGCTTGCAGGTCGGCTGGTGGGCGCACCGCATAAGTGAGCAATGCCTCTCGTGCAGTCTCGCCCTCCAAGAAGGAGACACCAACCACGCTGTCCGCTTCGACATGAAGCTGTGCGACGGCCCCCGAGGGCCGGAGCAACAACACGTCGCCATCCGCGTGAACGTGCTGCGGCCATTCACGCATGAACTCCTGCTGCCGCAGTGAGCTCCACGGCGCCGGGCCCATCGACAGGGCATACTCCACGCCGCCCTTCACATTTGAATGCAGTCGGTAATCCACCGAACCTCCTCAAGCCGTAGGCGTCACGAGCCGGCCACGAGGGCCGCCGACTTGAAGCGACCGTCTTTTGCCATGAGCTCCGCGGCCTGACGCAGACCATCGGGACAGGTATCCAACACAACAAAATGAGGCTCTGTCGAACCATCCAACACATAGCGAGCCACCGCATGTTTGGTTCCATCCTTCCCGATGACGCTAATCAATGTGCCATCCGAGAAGTCTGCGGTTTTACCCGAGCGTCCATCAAGAAATAGCTCCTGATTCATGGTGTGGTCGACATTGTTGCCGAGGCGCTCCGTGGTCGTTCCGCCCACCCCCGTGAAGGAATCCAAGTCATCGGTGGGGTTGCGTTCGTAGCTACGGTCGAAGACCTCGGCGACGATGGGATCGCTTTCATACAGGTCAATCATCTTATCCAGAACTGGCGTCGCGAGGGGAATTTGGACGTTGTCCCGAATCTGATCGTTCACGGGCATCTCGACCACAAAGATGGGCTCGTTCTTGGCCACGTAGGAACCGAGCTCTCCTTCGATGTAGTGCCGGTTTGGCTGGTCGGGCCCGCCATCCTTCCCTACCGTGCCATAGTCGAGGCCAAGCACCTCAATGATCCGTGGTGGGGTCATTCCCTCCGAGTTTCGGGAATCTGCCACACTTCCGGCCATCGACGGGTCAAGCGTCGGCTGGTTGTTGCCGTAGGTCACGCGCATCGCAAGGATCTTGAGGGCATCACTCACGGGCACGACCTTGCGAAGCTCTGATGTGGACAGCGCGAACTCGTTGTACAGCGCATGGTGGGCGTGGCAGAGCGACACGACTTCTTGCGTCGTGAGGCTGTTTACATCCTTTCGAAACAGCCCATGGTAAACCGCGAGGTCGTGTGCCAATTTTGCTTGCGAACTCGGGTCACCAGCCAGACGTGCCAATGCAGCAAGCGCCACGCCATGGCCTTCTGCTGGAATACTGGCAATGTGGCGGTCAATCGCCTCCTGCTTCTGCTGCGGATCCGACACGGTCATCGCGACCGCAAGGTCGTCGGTGTACATCTCATTGGATGCAGCTTGTTGCTCGAAGTGCACCGCACGGGCTTCGTCGACCGCCTGTCGTCGCTGGACCGGATCGTCCATATCCATGATGCGGTCAGACACCGCAGGGTCGAGCCCAAGACGATCCAGCTCGATCAGGTCATCCATGATGGCATCATCGGAGAGATGGATGGCATCGGTCTCCGCGACAGGTGCCACGGCCTGCTTGGTGGGGTCAGGCTCGACCTGCGTGGTCTTCTGCGCGGGGAGCTCTGCCTCGTCCAACAGCATGACCGCGTCATCGACTGCGCTATCATCGGTCGTTACCGCAGCATCTTTGAGGACCTGATCGCCATCACCATCTTGCTGGTTGGACTTGAGGTCTTCGACGACATCCAACTTTTGCTGTACGTCTTCGTAGGCGCCCTGAACCTCGGTCACCTCGTCGACGTGTGTCGCTCGCACATCGTCGGCCACGGCGTCGATGCGGTCCTGTGCATCGCCCTGCGGGTAGGCCGTGACCGGCTCCCCTTCTTCGCCAGTGGTGGTGACGGCATCGATGTCATCGTTCAGACGGGCGACATCCTCAGCGCCTTTGGTGTCGGCATCCTCGATCTGCGCTGACGCATTGTCTTCTGCGATGATCGCCTGTTCTGCAGCCTCGTCAAGCTCGACCTGTGCCTGCTGCTGTGCAGGACTCCCGTTGTGGTACGCCTCGCCCACACCCTCCAGGAACCCTTGACCGGCACCTTCGACGCCCTTGAGACCGACGCGCTCCGCAGCCTCATCGAGCTCAATGGTCCGACCGCGGAACAACGCATCGCTGCTGATGACCGTGCTCTCGGACGCCATCGCTGACGTGCCGCCCGAGATACCCTTGACCGTGCCTTGAGCCAAGGCGCCGCCTTGGGAGAGCTGCTGGCCTATGCCCGAACCTTCGATCCGGCGTCCTGCAAACGCTCCCACGCTAGACGACGTACCGCCCACAAAACCGGAGTAGAGCGTCTCGCCTACACCGGCGCCCAGACCATTGTTCCAGGTCTTATCATTGAGCGCGGTACCGGCCATGCCCGAGACCGTGCCCGATGCCCCAGCAACGGTCACGTTCAGCGCATCATCTGAGAGTCCCGCCAGCCTACCCATGGCACCGCCGGCGCTGCCGACTTGGCCCGCACCACGCGCTGCCACGGCAGCCTGTTTCACATACTCCCCCGCACCCGCCAGCGAGGCAGAGATGGCTGTCATGCCTGCATCGTAGGCAGCCGCCTCCCAACCATATCGGCCACCACGCAGCGTGGCGTTGGCCGCCATCGTTACGGCACCGGTACCTCCGGCAATGGCCGCTGCGATAAGTGGTGTGGCGGCGCCACCCGTCAAGAACGCCGCGAGCACCGCGCCAGCGACGGCGATCGACGTACTCACGGCCGATGCAATGCTGTCGATACGAGCCCGATGGGTGGCTGCATTGATACCGAGAATGGCGCAGAGTTCGGTGTACTCCGCATACTGCTCGTCCGTTCCGACAAAGTGCCCCTCGGCATTGAAGGCATTGGCGCGGTCCCCACCACCGACCTCGGCCAACAAGGCGTAGAGCTTGTCGCGGTTAACCTCGATGCTCGCAGTCTCATCTCCGGCTGCACCCGAGAACCAGCCGCTCTTGTCGCCGACGGTGTACTCGAGCTCAATCTCGGTCGCCTGCAAGTGGCGGTCCGCATACTCACCCTTGAAGTACTGACTGTCGCCCAGCATCGCGACCCGCTGCTCGCGTGCTTCATCGCCGGACATCTCGCTAAACGTTCCACCAAACAGGCGATCGTCGAGCGTCTGTTTATTCCCATTCTCATCTTCTTCCCCGTACAGCTGCTGCCACAGCTCACGGGCTTGGTCGGCCTCCTGAGGGGTCAATCCTGCCCAGATACGCTTGAGCTGCTCTTCGTCGGTACCCCACTGATCCACCGCTAGCTGCGTGGTCATAGCGACCACGCGGGCGCTGTTGGTGCCGTCTTCAAGCATCGCCTTGGCGGTCTGTTCTTGCAGCTCCGCGTTGCCTTGGCCCTCGTACATCTCACCGAGGGCGTCATTGACACTCTCTGGCCCACCCTCCTGGCCCCCATACTGGTCTTGCCATGCAGCGTTGAAGGCCTCGGCACGCTGTTGTTGGGTGGCCCGCACCTCGTCATGGCGAGGATGATCCGGATCGCGGAGGATCTGCTGCTCCTCGGCACTCATCATGAGCGCCGTCTCCATGTTCTCCTCGTTGGGGCCGCCTCGTCGGGTGCGCTCGACCTCGAAGCGGGCCACATCCGCCGCCATAGAGTCGTTGCCCTCCATGACGAGCGCCCGCGCGAGGTCCTTATTGGCCCCGGTCACGCGATTGGTCACCGTGTGGGTTCCACCGTGACCATGATGGTGCGTGTGCTGGATGTCGCGGGTCGCGTAGTCGGCCAAGGCCGTGAGCGATACCGTGGCATCCGGACGCTCTGTCGAGGTGTCGTTGGCCGCAATGTTGGTCTGAATCAACGCAAACTCTTGCGCGATCGCCTCACGCTGCGAGGCATCCATGCCCGCAAGCGCCTTGTGGAGCGCATCGTCATTGCGGGACCGGCGCGCAGCATTGATGGCGTCGCGGAGCCGGTAGGCATCGGCACGAGCCACGTTGTTCGCCAACAGTGCTTGGGTCACGTCGAGGTCGGTACCGTCGAGCTTGGATTCTAGGCGGGCCTGCGTGCTCGCCCAGCCGTCCACGTTCTGCAGCGCGGTACGGTCTTCGTCGCTCAGCGAACGAAGAATCGCCTCAATCTGCGCCTCATCGTCCCCATACCACCGCATGTTGTAGTTGAGCTCAAGGTTGGCACCCGCCGCGCGGTCACCCCTCAAGTAGGCAAACGCAATGTTTCGTTCGCTCTCGTTGAGGTCATCGGTCAAGAAAGACCGAATGGTCTTTCGGACACCGGTCGCCCCGGAGTGCACCTTGCGCCAATAGGCCTCGACCGCCGCACCCTGCTTGGCGGTCTCGATCTTTCGCAACGCATTGAACAGCGGGTCTTCTCGCGTACCCCAGCCGCGCATCGCGTTCCATGCTTCGACGCAGATGTGCTGGAGCGTACCTTCCAGACCGGCGTCCGCTGACGAGACATCAATGTTCTCGCCAAATGCACCCACCTCGCTAGCGAGCCGCTGCTCGTATTCTGACAGCTCGCTCTGGAGGGTAGTGTCGGCCTCGGTCAGCTTGGCCTGAATCTCGACCTCAACCTCGCCCACGTACACATCGAGCTGCTCACCCAAGGGCTCCGTGTAGCCCTCGACACTCTCTTGCACCCCATCGGCCGTCGCCTGGAAGGACACGCCAAACTGCGTGCCCATCCCGCCCACCGCGGTCACCTTCTGTTCGCCGACCTTCTCGGCAGCACCGACCGATGATGTCGCGAGCGCACCGAGTGCGTCGAGCTGACCGTTCAGCGCCTCCCACGCTTGGCTCACCACGGTGTCCTCAATCTCCCGAAGAAGACCCTCATTTTCGGCGTGAAGCTCGGTCAATCGCTGTCGATTCGTCGCGACGTAAGCCAGCGCATCGGTGGCCGTCATGAGCTCCATGCCGGCCACATCTGCATCGAGTTCCTCGGCAAACAGGCGGTAGCTGTCGGCGATCAACGCACCTGTCTCGGTGTAGTGCGCCTCGACATCACAGATGGCCGTCTCGAGGTCGACCTCGGCCTGCTCACCGACGGCGAGCGCTTCTTCTTGCGCGCTACTGTTGTCCTCATCGAGCTGCTCGATACCCGCATCAGCATCTTCATCCACGCGAGTCGAGGCGGTTTCGGCGTCGTCGAAGAGCTGGTCGTTGGCCGTCTGCGCAGCCCCTTCAATCGTTGCATCACCGTTGATGGCCATGGTGTCGACTTGGTCGCGCAGCGGCGTAAGCCACCCCTGCACGATGGCCGCATGACCGAGGCCGGCGATCACACTCGCGCCATCGGTCACCCCACGCTGCTGCATGGTGGTCACACCCTCGTCGACCTGCTTGCGTGCGGCGAGCATGCGCAGCTCCGCTTTGGCAGCGCCTACCGGGTCGGTCCCCGCTTCACCCGCAGCCGCATCGGCGATGTTTTGACGGTTGGCCTCAAGGTTCGTTGCCCCATTAATGGCCGCCTGCTCAAACTTGAGGGCCCAGTCCGACTCCAGCTGGGTAAAGGGCTCGGACCACGCACTCTCCATGGCCAACAGCGTGGCTTCGGCCGCCTCGGTCTGCTGCGCGAGCAACCCTGTCGCAGCGACCGCGCCTTCGGAGACTGCCGTCTGCGCGTCTGCGACCGAGCCATCGATCGCCCCCTTGGCCTCCTCGCGTGCGGATACGAGGTCACCGACTTGACCTTGGTACGCGCCATCGATGGCCGTCACCGCGTTGTTCACCCCAGTGGTGATCATGCCGAAGCCGGCCTCGAGATGTTGCCGTGCCTCGGTCGCGAGCGTAGCTGCCAGACCGACCTGCTCCTCTTGCAGCGTCTGGATCTCCGTATGGAAGGCCCCGAGGGTGGTGGCCACCGATGCCTCGTGGTCCGCTGCAGACAACCCCGTCATGTCGGTGAGCGCCTTGTCGAGCGTTCCGTCGAGTGAGATCGACGGGGTCGGTGCAGCCCCCAGCCCCACCACTGGCTGTTGCCGCGGGGCCATCGGTGTCGACACCACCACTTCGGGTGCACCACCGGTGCCCCCCGCATCCCCGGCACCGCCGCCTGCACCTGCGGCACCGCCCGCAGCGCCGGGCCCACCCGCTCCAGCCGCCGCGCCTGGGCCTTCACCATCGCCACCGCCAGCAGCCCCGGTGGGGTCGCCCTCGGCATCCTGATTGCCGGAGCCGGTGTCTTCGTCGACGGCGCCGCTGCCTGCTGCTGCGTCGTCGGTCTCCCCATCCGCGCCGCCGCCGCCATCACCGCCGCCGCCGCCACCGCCGCCGCCTTCCGCTGCGTAGTAGACCGTCGTCAGCGGTGCTCCCACCCTGCCATACAGCTGATGGAAGGTCGATGTTCCGTGCATTCTTTCTGGAGAATCCATATCCCACCTAGGAGGCGCCGAACGCCCATCAGGCGAGCGGGGGGAGGGCAATGGAGATGCAGCCCAGCGCGGCGAGGCGACCCACCGCGGTGAGTGCAGCGGCGAAGAGGACTGCGACAAGGCATGC
>JBMHDG010000083.1:0-11666 GCA_049889515.1 Myxococcota bacterium | reverse complement strand
GACTTGGTGCTGATTGGAAGTGAGCACCCGCTTGAGCCTTCGGTGGATACCGCGGCGTCACTGCATCGATGGCCGCGCGTGCTGAAGGAGCTTGAGGTTGTGGACATGCAGGATCCGCTGTCGATCGTGTCCACATGGATTGGTGACAGGGCGCACCTGCTTGAGCTTGCGGGCTCCATTCAGCGCAACACGGATGACAACATGCGCATCGAGTACCGCGCACCGCTTCATCTACACGAGGATACCCAGCCGAAAAATGTCTCTATGTTGTACCGCAATGCCCGTGTGCCATGGGAATCCCTCGGCGCCGATCCCTACAGTGCGGCCCACTTGGCCTCCGCGTATTGGGACCGGCAAGACAATGGACGGGCTGTGGAAGCGATGACAGCGGCGATCCGCGCACTGCCCGAGGATGACCTCGACGCAGCGGCGTATCGAACCCAGCTCAGTGCGTGGCTGAGCGAGGTGGAGTGAGGCGCCGAAGCCTGTTGATGTTGGTCCAGGTGATGCACCACGCCGAGTAGGCCACGCCCATGCTGAAGAGGAACCCGAAGGGACCAGCTTTGGCTGCCGCGAAGAGGGACAGACCCGCGGAGAGGATGCACGCCGCTTGGGTCGGGAGGTGGCTTCGGAGAGATGACAATCGGAGCCCTTCGACCGGTGTATGGAACAGGACTGCACCCGTGATCAAGGCGACGACAAGAGCGTTGGTCATGGTCGGAGCGATGACACACAGTGCGGCGATAGAGCCGCCCATCATGGTGGTCGGCAATCCCCGCAGGTCGTGACCTTGGCTTCGAAATGCGGACAACCGGAGGGCGCCTGCAAGCACAAAGAACACGCTAGCTGCACCCATCTGCCACGATGGATGAAGATGGAAGGTCATGAGTGCAGGGGCCACCACAAAGCTGATGAGGTCATTGAGCGTATCGAGCTCTGCGCCCTCGGGGCTGTCGAGCTCCAACCGCCGGGCCATGGGGCCATCGATGGCGTCGAGCACGCCCGAGGCGACCACGGCAGTGGCTGTGAACAACAGCATATGTGGCGAGGACGCCAAGAGGCATGCGGACACACCGAGTCCGAGTCCAGTCAGACTCAACCATGTGATCGGATTAAGAAGCATTGCGGCCTCCGGGCTCAACGATCTTGGGATGAGGTGCCTATGCCCGTAATCGTTCAGAAGTATGGGGGATCCTCCGTCTCGAGCGTTGACAAGATCCGCCGTGTTGCGGAGCGTATCGCTGCGACGAGAGCTGAGGGCCACGACGTTGTCGTCGTGGTGTCGGCTATGGGTAACACAACGAACGAGTTGCTCACACTTGCGCACGACGCATCGAGCGAGCCGGACCGTCGAGAACTCGACATGTTGTTGAGTGTTGGGGAGCGCATCACCATGGCTCTGCTCGCCATGGTCCTCTGTGAGATGGGCGTTCCTGCTCGGTCGCTGACGGGTTCCCAGGCTGGCGTCGTGACCGACGAGGTGAGCAATGCCGCACGCGTGGTGGAAGTGCGCCCGGACCGCCTGAAGGCCGTTCTCGAAGGCGGTGAAGTGGCGGTTGTTGCCGGGTTTCAGGGTGTGAGTCGTGCACGAGAAGTCACCACATTGGGCCGGGGAGGATCAGACACGACCGCCGTGGCGCTGACCGCTGCGCTCGAGGCAGATTGGTGTGAGATCTGTTCGGATGTTGACGGTGTATGGTCGGCAGACCCGCGTGTGGTGGCTCGTGCCATCAAGCTCGACGAAATCACGCTCGAAGAAGGTCTGGCTCTCGCGCGCGGTGGCGCCAAGGTGCTCTATGAAGATGCAGTTCGTTACGCGAGGGACCATGGCATCGAGATCGTTGCGGTCTCGAGCTTCGGTCCGGGGTCGGGCACGCGTCTACGTCCGAGCATCGATCGCGACAGTGACGTCTTCGCGGTGACCAGCGATAACCAATTGGTGGCGATCGAGGTCTCGGATGCCACGGTCGAACTTGAGCAACGGCTGACGGCGCTCGGTGCCCGTTTGCGGCACCGAGAGGGCACGCGCTGGCTGGTTGACACACGCAACGTGCATGGCTCGTTTGTGTGTCCGGAGGGTGCGGTTTCTCTGGGTGAGGTGGCCCGCATCAGCGTGGTGGGCTCTCGTGCTGGGGAACGGGTCGATGTCGTGAGACGAGGCAACACGTCGTTGCGTGGTATCCCGTGGATTCGGAGTGGTGGAACCGGTGACGTGTCGTGGTGGGAGACGCACCGCGATGATGCCGCTGCGGCGACCGAGCGGCTTCACGACGCTATGGTGCGTACCTGAGGGAAAAGTCATCGATCTTGATGGCGTTGGCGCCCGAGCGTCCGGTGATCATGGTGACGTCGCGCAGCTCCATGCGCACCAGTTGGTCAGGCGTCAGCACATCGTCGGGTGCGACCGACTTGAAGCTCTTCAAAGGGAGGGCGACATCGGACCACAACGCAGCTGGAATCCGAAGGGTCGATAGGGCGGAGCGCCACTCCCGGCCATCCGCGGCAATGAGTACGACATGAAGCACGGCGTTGAGCCGCGTGCTGGATACGCGGAAGGTCAACTCGGGAAGCGCATCGCCAGCTAGGTCCATGCCGACAACCAACCGATCGGTCTTGCGGCTACTGACCATCGTCTCCCAGACCAGGACCGAGCTGCCGATCGCATCGTCTTGCTCGAGGCTCAATCCCCCGAGCTCTTGGACAGCTCTCGGATGGAAGACGCCATGATCGGTGCTTGAGAAGTCCCATGTCATGGGTACTTCTCTGATCCCAGACTGCTCGAGGTCGATCGCTAACCGCAGGTCTAGGCATGCTGCACTCATGCGGCCGAGGGCGACGCAGGAGTCGAGTGCATCCCGAGCACCGTCGATGCGGCCTAGTTGCCACCGAAGACGGCCGAGCTCGAAGAACGCCTCCGAGAGCGCGGGATCATCGTTCCGCAGCTCACTTCGCACAAGGTTCTGGAGGCGAAGATGTACAGCCTCTGGGTCGGTGCCGGAGGCGAGTTCAAGCTTCGCGTCGTAGAGCGCCTCCCAAGCCCTTTGTTGTGCGAGGTCGGGAGATTGGGCATGGCTGATAGCCATCGAAAGGGCCATGCCCAGGAGCGTCATCCCTCCACGCCCACGAAGCGGTATCCGACGCCGTGGAGTGTCTCGATGAACTTCGGTGAAGCCGCATTGTCACCAAGCTTCTTCCGGACGTTCAGGATGTGGGTGTCGACGGTTCGCGTCGTGACATTGGGGCTGTACCGCCAGATCGCCGTGAGCAACTCGCCGCGAGGGAGAACCGTCCCGCCATGCTCGACGAGGTATCGAAGCAACTCTTGCTCACGGTTCGACAAGCGCTCTTCGCGGTCTGGATGCCGAATGACGTAGTTATCGAGGTCCACCTCGACATCACCGAACCGGTAGATGGCGCGACCACCGCCTGTGCGACGCAAGACTGCCGTGACCCGAGCCTCCAGCTCTTTGATGGAGAACGGCTTGGTGACGTAGTCGTCTGCACCGAGGTCAAATCCAGCGAGCTTGTCCGCTTCGGAGGCTCTCGCAGTCACGAAGATGACAGGTCCGTCGTATTCCTCTTGCTCACGAAGGGCTTTGCAGACGTCGAACCCATCATGCTCGGGCTCGGGGCCCTCGTTGAGCATGACATCAAGCACGACCACATCGGGCGGGAACCGGCGCGCGGTGCTCAGCGCATCGCTGTAGCCGCGCTCACCGAAGACATCGAAACCTTGCTTTTCGAAGTATCGCTTGAGGGTGTCCAGCACCTGCTCTTCGTCTTCGACGAACATGATTCTTGGCATTTTAGGCTCCCTGACCGCGAGGGGTCTCAAGAGGAAGGGTAAAGTGGAAGGTTGCCCCTTCACCCGGTGAGCTGATCACACCGATGTTGCCACCGTGGGCCTCGACAATGTATCGAACGATGGTCAATCCAATTCCGGTACCGCGTTTCTTACGCACGGATGTACTAGCTACCCGGTAGTAGTGTTCGAAGATGCGGTCTTGGGATTCCTTTGGAATTCCTTGACCGTTGTCCGCAATGGCGACGCGCACACCCTTGGACGCGAGCTCTGCCTCGAGGGTGATGACCCCGCCGCTCGCCCCGTACTTGATGGCGTTGGAGATCAAGTTGAGCACCACCTGGGTGATCGCATCACGGTCACACATGACCCGGGGCAGACCGTCGGGCACATTGACGCGAAGGGGGGCGCCGGCGGCCTTGGCTTCATCGGCCATGGTGCGAGCGGTCAACGTGAGGAGTGGCTTCAGCGCGACAGACTTGATGGCGTAGGTCTTTGACCCTCGTTCGATGGAGGCAAAGTCCAAGACGTTGTCGACGAGCCGGCTGAGGCGCTCAGCTTGCGCCACGATGGCGTCGTAGTGTGCCTGTCGGTCTTGATCATCGACTGTTAAGTCGAGTTGCAGCGCTTCGCCTTTGAGTCGAATCTGGGTGATGGGGCTGCGAAGTTCGTGGCTGACGATTGCGGCGAAATCTGCCTTCTGGCGGGCCTCATCCAGTTCCCGTAGGACGAGGCGGGCTGCCAATAGCGCACCCAAGCCGGCGGCAATGAAGGCCATCAGCGTGATGAACTGGCGGGCGAACCGCTGGCGCCTGCGGTCCTGCGCGAGCGCGGTCGGATCTGCAGGTCGGACGAGGACGAACAACTCGGGGAGGATGGGGGCGAGAGATTGCCGTGCCAAGACATCGGCAAAAGGTGCGTCTGATGAGGCAAGTGCAGCAGTTAGGTCAGGGTCGATCTCGTTGGCAGTCTCCACGATGGAGCGTCCAAGCTGTTTAGTGAGGGCGTCATGGTCGAAGCCGAAGGCCCAGAGGGTATCTGCGGCACGTCCGAGGACCCACAAGCTCTTGGGCTCGTCGACATAGGTGAACGAACCCGCAGTGACCGGCCGATTGCGGATACGATCGAGCTCATCGAACACGGTGGAGCTCCAGAACTGGAGCGAGAGCCTCCTCCGCAGGTCGGTCTCGTAGAGCCGGCGGAGTGCGGGATCAAGGCTCGGCGAGATGACCTCGAGGGCTCGGCGCTGGACAAAGCCATCGTTCGGGAGTCCGCTCGGCCATGTTCGCTTGTGGATGTCCTTGACGAGACGCTCTAGAATCGCGAGCCCTTCCACACGTGGCGTGCCCGTCTTGGAGGCGAGGTGCAGGCCATAGGTGAGTGCTGCAAGGTCAGCGACCACGAATCCGCGGCGCTCACGGGGAGATGTTCGGTCTTGTGCAAGACGGTCGAGCACCACGAGGCCCGCCCGCTCGTTCTGTTGAAGCAACAGCTGTCCTCGCATCAACAGGGCTTCCGCCACCAGACTGGGCACGTCGGTGGACGTGCTGGCGTCGCCATACGCGTCGATTGCTGCAGGGATGTTGTCGCGCGTGGCTAGGGAGAGCCCTCGGTCCATGGCCTTGCGCCAGGCCATGGGCAAGGTGTCTTCGACCGGCAACTCGACCGGGTTGGTGAACGGAGCCACCATGACGCCGTCCGCATCAAAGGCATAGGCACCCCGAAGTGCGGGGACCTCGTCGAGCAGCCGGTTGATGTCGACCGTGTTGGCGACCAGTGAGGGCGACAGCCTAAGTTCGAACCGTTCAAAGGTCTCGACCAACTCCAGCTGGACGCGACTCGCGATCCGCTTGGCACGCTCATTGCGGCTGACTTCATTCGCAACGGTCTCGGTCTCAATGCTCTCTAGAGCAAGGGTGGTGAGCAAGCCAAGTGGTGCGATGACGAGCAGGGTGAAGCTGATCGAAAAACGGAAGATCTCCTGCATGTAGTGCAGGTCGCGCACGGCACCGCCCGGTCCTCGGGTGCGTCCGAGTAGCCGAAGAAGGAATCTGTCGAGGCTGTTCAATTTTCGAGGTGCCATGCGTCGGTCATGCTACCCCATCCCGGAGACTGGCGCCCCCGCTGCCACACCTGACGGAGAATGTTCATGGCATGGGCAATGTGGAATGGTCGGCTTGACCGACTTTCGGACACCCGAATCCCGGCAGACGATCCTGGTTTCCTACTGGGACACACCGTGTTTGAGACCATGGAAGTACGTGACGGCGTCATTCGCGCCTTTGAACTCCACATGGCCAGGCTCACGTTCTCGGCATCCCGCGCCCTCTTGGATATGCCCGATGCGTCATTGATTCGGGCGGAGGTGCTTGAGACGGCGTCGCGGGTAGGACCGCTCTGTCGGGTGCGAGTCACGCTGACGGGTGGAGGGAATCGGCTGGTATCGGCCGTGGCGCTCGACAGCGCGCGGCGGTTTCGACCCATACGGGCGGTGCGAGGTCGGCATGTGCATGAACCGATTCTGGGGGGGCGTGTAAAGCACGGCTCTCGCGCACACTGGGTGGTGGCCGTTCGAAACAGTGGGGTCGACGATGTGTTGATGGTCGACCACGACGGTCGGTTCACTGAAGGGACCACGACCGGGGTGTGGGCTGTTGTCGATGGCGTGCTGTGGACCGCACCCGATGATGGCAGGATCTTGGTTTCGACGGGGATCCTTCAGCTGTTGGAGGTCGCTACGGCTATGGGCATTCCGATTCGGCGTGAAGGCGCAGATGCGTCGGGGCCATGGGACGGGCTGTATGTGGCAAGCGCAACCCGCGGCATCGCTCCGGTCGCAGAACTCGATGGTCAAGCGCTTCGAGGATGGGAGCCCATTGGCATGCGGATTCGAGATGCCCTCGAGCGGTGACTTGCGGTTCGCCGCCGGGGGGGTAGGGCTCTCCTCGTGGAGGGCAACATGGTGCGGACGGGCCTAGAGCGCTTACTGGACGATCGAATGGACCTGGTTGCGGGCAAGCGGGTGGCCATTTGTTGCAATCACACCGCCATCACGTCGGACTTCGTGCATATTGTCGATGCGTTGGACGCTCGGGGCGTCAGCTTGGTGCGCCTGTTTGGACCCGAGCATGGCGTGCGCGCCACGGCTCAAGACATGGAAGAGGTCGATGAGACCCGCGATCCTGTCACGGGTGTACCGACCGTGTCGCTCTACGGAGACGACGAGGCATCGCTTCATCCGCTCCCCGAGCACTTTGCCGATGTTGACGTGGTCCTGTTCGACATTCAAGACATTGGCGCCCGCTACTACACGTATCAGGCGACCCTTGGATTTGTGATGCGGGTTGCGGGGAAGTGTGGCGTGCCCGTCGTCGTACTCGACCGTCCAAACCCCATTGCCGGTCTGCTCGAGGGAAATCTGGTTCACTCCGGGTTTGAGAGCTTTGTGGGCGCGTTTCCCATCGCTGTGCGTCACGGTCTGACCATGGGTGAACTCGGCAGGTACTTTAAGGCCTACTGTGGCGTGGACTGCGTGCTTGAGGTGTTGGAGGTCGAGGGATGGCATCGCTCGCAGTGGTTTGATGAGACAGGGCTCCCTTGGGTGTATCCGTCTCCGAACATGCCCACGCTCGAAACCGCGACGATCTACCCGGGGATGTGCCTGTTCGAAGCCACCACGTGGTCGGAGGGTCGCGGAACCACGCGCCCCTTCCACTTGTTTGGTGCGCCGGGGGTGGATCCCCAGCGTCTGGTGAAAGCGTGTGTCGAGGAATCCGAGCGGGCCGGGCTGGAGGGGATCGCCTATCGACCTGCTGCGTTTAATCCAGGATTTCAGAAGCACGCAGGAGGGGCATGCACGGGTGTAGAGGTCCATGTGACCGACCGCAGCGTGCTCGATGCCTTTCTCTTGGGACTTGTCACCATTGCTGCCGCATACAGAAGCCATCGGGCGCTCTTCAGCTGGAGAAGCGAGCCTTACGAGTTCATCGAAGACGTGGCAGCGATAGACCTGTTGACGGGCTCGTCGCGCTTCCGTGAGATGCTCGAGTCGGGCGCCGAGGTCGACTATTCGGCACTCAAGCGCAGTTGGGACCCGGAACTTTCGGCGTTTGAGCAGCGTGCGCGGAGCATCATGATCTACGAGGGCGCCCTAGAGCGCCGCAAGTAGGTCTCGGACCGACCGTACCCTGACCAACTCAAGGCCGGGGGGGGCCTCGTCGACCGTATAGGGGACGATAGCCCGACGAAACCCATGTCTTGCGGCTTCTTTCAGGCGAATCTGTGCGTGGCCAACCCCACGAACTTCTCCGACGAGCCCGAGTTCGCCGAACACAAGGGTGTGGGGGTCGAGGGGCTGGTCGCGGAGTGAGCTTGCGATCGCTGCGAGGATAGCGGTGTCTGCCGCGGTCTCTTCGAGGCGTACGCCGCCTGCGGCGTTGACGAAGAGATCTCTGTCATGAAGATGCAGGCCAGCTTTCCCAAGAATGGCGGCGATCATGGCGACGCGTTGCCTGTCGACACCGACGCACGTGCGAGCCGGGTTGCCTGGTGCGGCACGACCCACAAGCGCTTGGACCTCCGTGAGGAGGGGACGCGTTCCCTCGAGGCTCGCCACAACAGCGGTTCCAGCAGCATCGAGCACGCGCTCGGACAGGAGTCGCGCGGAGGCGTCGGGCACTTCCTGAAGGCCACTGTCCACCATCTCGAAGACACCGAGCTCACCTGCAGGCCCGAAGCGGTTTTTCACCGATCGTAGGATACGCAGTGGCGTGCGGCCATCTCCTTCAAAGTGGATGACCGTGTCGACGAAATGTTCGAGGACCTTCGGACCTGCGAGTTCGCCCGATTTTGTGACGTGGCCGACGAGGAATACTGCGGTGTTGGTGCTCTTGGCTAAGAGCATGGCGCGATGCGCGACCTCTCGTACCTGGGTCACGGAGCCCGGAATATTGGGAAGCTGCGGCAGGTAGACGGTCTGGACGGAGTCGAGCACGACCACGGTGGGTTTGAGGGATCGGATGGCGGACTCGACGTGCCCGAAATCGGTGTGAGACAGGAGATGGAGGTGGGGGGCGCCCAGACCGAGACGCTGAGCGCGGAGGTGCACCTGTTGCACGGACTCTTCGCCAGAAACGTAGAGGATGGGGGCGCCACGCTGGGCGAGTCGCTCCGCAGCGGTCAACAGAAGCGTGGACTTACCCACTCCGGGGTCGCCACCCACCAGCACGAGAGACCCCGCCACGAGACCACCACCGAGCACGGTGTCGAGCTCGGCGAGACCGGTTCGCATGCGAACCTCACCCTCTCCGTCGGCGCGTACATCGACGAGTCGGACCGGCTTCTGGTCACGCGATAGCGATGCCGAGGTGCGTTGTTTTGCGCTGGACTTTGACGAGGACTCGCGTTGTTCCTCCATCATTGTGTTCCATGACTTGCAGTCGGGGCACCGACCCGCCCACTTGGGCGCGACGTAGCCACAGCTCTGGCAGACATAAACGGTCTTGATACGAGGCATTGCGGGACTCCAGCAGCGAGAGGTATCGCATTGGGCGACCATCGCCCGACCCACACCTGCGAATTTCCGGAGACGTCCAATGCGTGTGCTGAGATGGAATCCTTCGTCTTACGAGACGGAAGACGATCTGACACACGAAGCGCAGGACCTCCGCTCGCTCGGTATCGATGTGCGTTGCCTGCGAGGGGCGGAGGCCTCGCTCGCAGGACACATCGCGGAGGGGTGTGATGTCCTAGTGGTGACCTCCGGAACAAAGGTAGGCCCCTCGGCCATTGAAGGCCTTGCGGGGCGTGCCATCCTCACCACGACCTCTGGGTATGACCACATCGACCTCGACGCCTGTAGGCAGCACCGGGTTGCCGTGGGCAGGTCCCCTGATGTACGGCGCGATGCTGTCGTCGAGTATGTAATGGCGACAGCCTACACGCTGCTGAGACGCCTTCCGTCACTTCACTACGCTTCGGCACAGGGAGAATGGTGTCGGTCGGAGCTCCCGACACTTGCGCCTCGGCTGCTCCGCGACGCCACTGCCGTCGTGGTTGGGCTGGGAGTCATCGGACAGGCCATGACGAGCATGCTTCAGAGGCATGGCGTCCAGGTCATCGGTGTCGATCCCTACGTTCAGGTCACCGACATGACGCAGATGACGCTCGACGAAGCACTACCTCATGCCGATCTCTTGACGCTTCACTGCTCGGCCACCGCATCGAGCAAGGGGCTCATCGGAGCCTCTCGTCTCAAGCGGCTGAAGCGCGGAGCGGTGGTCATCAACAGCGCGCGTGGGGCTGTACTGAACCTCTCTGAGGCGGTGCAGCTCCTCGATGACGGGCACCTCGGTGGCTTGGCCGTCGATGTGTTTCCGCGCGAACCCTGGCCAGATCTGGCCACATTGACCGATCGGCGAGGCATCTTGGTCTCGCCGCATGCGGCCGGGTTCTCTTCGGCCATGGGTACGTTGATCCGACGTTCCGTGACGGACAGTCTGGTTGCGTGGCGAGACAGCCGCCAGTTTCCGTGGCCGGTTCACGTGGGGTAGCGCAGATACGCTATGTGCGTAGAGCGAGAACGCGCGTGATGATCTCGGCGAATCCCCATCCACCGACCTGGTCTGCGACGAAGGTGGGCGGGGTGTCGAGACGGTCCAAGAAGTCTCTGACGTTGGCGACGCCGAAACTCATTGGGAAATACTCGAACATCGGACCATCATTCGCGGAGTCGCCGACGAACGCCCATGTGTTCCGCACATCGGCCAGCTCGAGATTCCAGCGGTCTTGCAGGAAGCGCTTACATCCCTCGAGCTTGTTGAAGTTCCCGAACCAGCCATTGACGTGAATACTCGAGACCTTGCAGGTGGCGCCCGCTGCCTCAAAATGATGGACAATGGCATCGATAGCCGAGCGAGGTAGCGGAGGGACGTCCTCGCAAAAGTCGATGGCGAGATCGAGCTCTCGGTAGTTTTGGTCGCTCGCGAGAGCACAGCCGGGGACCGCGGCCAAGAGGTTCGTGGCAAGGCTGTCGAGGGCGGTACGATTGCGCCGCCGTGTTTCGGCATCCTGTGCGAAGCACCGATGCATCCGACCATCCGCGAGATAGAACCAAAGACCGCCGTTTTCCCCGACAACGCCGTCCACAGGCCAGGCTCGCGCAATGTGGTCGACCCACCCAGCCGGTCTTCCCGTAATGGGTATGAGGCGCAGTCCGGCCTTGCGGGCGGCCACGAAGGCATCGAAGGCCTCCGGAACAATCCGGCCCTCGTGGGTCACGGTATCGTCAATGTCGAAGAACACACCCGTGAGCCTGTTGGCCTCTGCTGCGGTCAGTGTGGACAAGGACTTCATCGACAGATCCGTGGTGTGGGGTTCAGGCCAGACACGTGCGCATGCAAGAACCGGAGTCCTCGATGGGGTCGTTGTATCGCCTTTCAGAGGAGCGGGACGTGTGGGCTTGGCAAAAGGGCCACGCGGCATAATGGGTGGGCGTGTGGGGATTCCAATGTCGTGGTAATCCGCAGAAGCCCTGCGTTGTCGTGGTCCGGCGATCTCACAACCGGTCACTCGGCACGAAACGCTCAAGTCGGCGGCGCGATGGTCCGATGAAAATCTGGCGCGCAGGAGTTGACAGCAGTCTCTGCTGCGCTAAAAGGCGGGGCGCCTGAACGGGGGAAACCCCGGAGCCGAGTTTCGGCAGGGTGCGACCGGCTTGCCGGTGGGTCTTTGACAAGCAGATAGTGAGTGGCGGAGCCCGTCAAGGTTGTCGCATGCTTCGGCATGACGGCAAAATAAATAGAGTAAATGAAGCAGATCGAACTGGAGAGTTTGATCCTGGCTCAGAGCGAACGCTAGCGGGTGG
>JBMHDG010000082.1:0-24289 GCA_049889515.1 Myxococcota bacterium | reverse complement strand
CCACCCGCTAGCGTTCGCTCTGAGCCAGGATCAAACTCTCCAGTTCGATCTGCTTCATTTACTCTATTTATTTTGCCGTCATGCCGAAGCATGCGACAACCTTGACGGGCTCCGCCACTCACTATCTGCTTGTCAAAGACCGACGCATCGCTGGCATTCCAACGATGGCGACGCCCGTCCAGCAAGTTGCTGTGCTCCGGACGCCCCGGCCGTCTAACGTCCATCGAAAGCCCTGCAAACCGAGCCGTTCGCTTTTTTTGGCGAGCAACCGTTTCGGACAAGGTTAAACCTCGTCTATCCATAAATCCAGCCACACCGAAACGCAACGGATCCGACGGACGACCACCCGCTACTGCACGCCAAGTTGCGGCACTACGCCCTCCGGCGTCATGGAGAGACGGTGGGTTTTTCCCCACGGCCAGTTCGCAAACCACCGCGCCTTATGACCACTGAAGAGGACCTTTCCGTTTGGATCCGCCACGTCGACCCATTCGAACCGAAGGTGCTCCTCGCGGAGGAGCGCATCGAGAAACAGGTAGTTCCTCAATGTCAGGTAGGGATCCTCATAGACATCGTTCCCCACATCATCCCAGCCTGACGTGCGGTGCTCGAGGGGCAACAACCGGTAGTGGGGGGGAACCACCGGATCCCCCCACGTAAGGTTGGTCGTCGCCAGCAAGTTCGCGCGTGGCGGCCGGACGATCGTGAGTCGCGCCCCATGCCTGACCACATCCTGGCGGAAGAGGCTTCTGCCTAGGCTGTCCGCAATGCGTGTGGCCACGGCATCCACACGCTCTTTCCAGTGACGGATGGTCTCCCCGTCCGCCGTGTATCCATGTAGCCGCTTCGCGTAGCGAACGGGATCGTCGAGACGTCGGGCGTTCCAGTCGTCTGGTCGCGAGCAGATACGTATGGTCAGCTCATGCTCTCCTACGGGTACAGCGGTCAATACACGGGCGAGAATGATGTGCTGAAGTCCATCTTCCCACAGTGACAATCCAAGGAGCAGCTCGTGGAAGCCCTTGTCGAGGAACCCCTCGTCTTGAACACGGGTCATGAGCTGGTCGAGATCGCCATCATCAGACTCTTCGTTGTCGAGATAGAGCGCCGCCTCATCCACCAGCACCATGGTGGCATCCGTGATGCCCGCGGTCTCGAAGACCTGCGTCAACATCTGGAGCAGTCGCCCCGGAGGCACGCTCAATCGGTCATGCATCATGACAAAAGACTCATCCTGTGGGGCTCGCCCAGGACTCTCCTGACTGGGTAGATCGGCGGTAACCACGGTCTGAAACATCGACGCTCCACGGCAGCTTCTGGCACGACCATAGAACTACGGTATCCTGTCGTGCAAGCCGCTCGTGTGACGCGACAGCAACCGTGCTTGGAGGCGTAGATGTCGGCAGATCTGAAGGGACGGACCGCACTCATCACCGGGGGGTCTCGGGGCATCGGCCTCAGCATCGCCGAGGAGATGTTGCGGAGCGGTGCGCGCGTGATCATCACGGCGAGAAAACAGCCAGGTCTCGACCAGGCCGTCAACCACCTCCGCCATCTCGCACCCGAGGACGCCCTGCGCGCGGTGCCCTGCCACGCTGGCCATGTCGATGCCCTCGACACCCTGTGCACGTCGCTCAACGATGCGGGCTGGGCACCCGATGTCTTGGTCGCCAACGCCGCCGCTAACCCCTACTTCGGCCCGCTGATTCACGCAGAAGAGGCCGCGTTTGAAAAGACCTTCCAGGTGAATGTCAAAGGACCCATGTGGTTAGCCAACCGAGTCGCGCGCGATCTGATGGCCCGGCGAGCGAGCGGATCCATTCTCTTTACCTCGTCGATCTTGGGCATGAGGGCGTCACCAGGCCAGGGACTGTACGGCATGACCAAGGCCGCGCTCGTGTCGCTCGCGCAGACCCTCGCCGTGGAGCTCGGACCGCGAAACATCCGAGTCAACTGCATCTCCCCTGGCCTCATTGAGACCAAGTTCGCATCCGCCCTCACCGACGACGAGACCATTCGCGCAGGGTTTGAGCGGCGCACAGCACTCGGCCGGATCGGTCAGCCCCATGAGATCGGGCGGCTCGCGGCGTGGCTATCCAGCGATGCGGCCAGCTATGTGACGGGCCAGAACATCGTCGCCGATGGTGGCTACACCTCATCGTGAGCTAGCGCAGGTCGAGCTCAACCGTACCTCTGTACGGACCACGTTGGACCATCAAGTAGACCGTCGCCCGGTGACGGCCGAGCGCCGCCGTAAGCGCGTCATCAAGATCGGACACGCGCAGTATGCGTTCTCCATCCACCGCCACAATGACATCGCCTGCCTCGAGTGGCCGACCGAACCATCCGCGCCCGCGCTCGCCACCCACCACAGTGAGGCCGCCTCGCCCCGTCTCCAGACGCAGTCCGAGATAGGCCTTACGCCACGTCGTACCCAGGCCATCGGGAACCGCTGAGGTGGTGAGTGTTGCAGCTCGATCTTCTCCGTCACGCACGGTCGTCATGCGCACAGCGCTGCCAACCCGAAGTTCTGCGAGGCGTGCGTTGACATCCGCCCGACTCTGCACACGATGGCCCGCAACCTCGCGGATCACATCTCCCGCTCGAACACCTGCTCGTGCCGCAGGTCCGTCGCGCAGCACCTCCGTGACCACTAAACGTGGCTGCCGACCTACCCATCGCTCCTCAAGGGCCACCCCCAACCACGGAACCTGCACCCGCCCGTAGGCCAGAAGGTCGTCCGCAATCTTGAGGGCGCGGTGCACGGGAATGGCAAACCCGATGCCCTCAGCTGCCGAGTGGATGAACGTATTGATCCCGATGAGGCGGCCGTGAACATCGACAAGTGCGCCACCCGAGTTGCCAGGATTGATGGCCGCATCTGTTTGAATGTAGGTCTGTACCGGGCCAGACCCGACATTCACGTCGCGCGCAACACTCGCCACAACGCCTGTGCTCACAGTCAGTCCGAGGCCGAACGGGTTGCCAATCGCAATCGCGGGTTCTCCCAGATACAATGCGCGGCTGTCGCCCACCTCAATCGAAGGGAGGGGCACACCCGAGTCGACCTTCAACACGGCGAGGTCAAGGTCGTTGTCCAAGGCCACCACGCGTGCATCCAACGCGCGCTCGTCTTGCAGGTGGACCGTGACACGAACCGCACCGTCTACGACATGCGCATTGGTCAGCACCACGCCGTCCGGGTTGAGGATGACACCGCTGCCCTCGGACGCCGTCGTGGCCCGTCGAAACATGAAGGGGTTCTGGGAAGCCACCTCTACACCGATTGTGACGACGGAAGGCGTCGCCTTCTCGACCGCCTCCACAATGGGGGTCCTGCGAAGATCATCTGCCCATGATGCTGACACCATGAGACCTACCAGGCTCATGCTCACCCACATGCCTCGTCCCTCCAACGACCCCGCTGCATAACACGCCACCACGACCCGCATTCCGGACATTCACGACCGCATGGAGCGGACGGCGGCCCCACAAAAACCCGAATAGTCACGAGCAAACCAATCATTATCGGATGGCATGGGTTTTGTATGCCGACTGCCTCGCTGCTTCAGGAGGTTGTCGATGTCGTTTGTATTGTGGATAGGTCTGGCCCTCGCGGAGACACCCCCCGCCGATACGGGTCTCGGAGCTGCGCTTCCCACGATCACCTGCCAAACGAGCTCATTTGTCTTCGAGTCCAATGTCCGTGATGGGAGTCACGACGTCAGTCCACATCAGCATCTCCTCGTCCGCATTGGCCACGATCGTGCCACGACGCCACATCTCGTGGTGAAGCAGGGTGATCACGACGTCATCGGTCACGTGCAACGCGCCACACAGCATACCCACGAAGGTGTCCAGGAACTTCTTCGCTTTTCACCTGAGCACCCGCTCCTGCCCCTTGCCGACTATCGCATCGAGGTGTGGGACGATGTCGACCTGCTCGGCGACATACACTTCCAGACCGGGACTGGGATCCTGCACGCCGACACCCCAACGCCACATCTCTGGGTTGAGGACGGGACGTACTGGGAACCTGCCTGCAACGGCTACCGCCCCACGGTGGAGGCCACGGTCCACCTGACCGCTCCGCCGGCCCACGCACCGGGGTCCGCCATTCACGTGTTTGCCGTCGATCCGCTCACGGACCGACGGGGCGCACCCATCGCCACCATCTTCCCCACCGAGGGTCCACTGGCGGCCGTTAACGTGACTTACACCTGGGACATCAGCCACGCTGTCGATCCCGAGCCTCAAAAGGTCTGCTACCGCGTCGCCGCGGAGGGTCCAAGCGGTTCGCTCGTCGAGGGCGACCTGCACTGCATCGTTCCCGCTGGCCTGCACTATCCCGACCACGACTTCCGATGTGGGATCGGGTGGTGCGCGTCCTTGGGAACCTCGGGTGCCGCCACGATGCTGGGCCTGCTCCCGCTGTTCGCCATGCGCCGGAGACAGTGAAACGCAGCCGTCACGTTTTGCGCGCGCCCCGTGCCGCCGAGTGCGCTAGTCTCCCCTCCTCGGAGACTCATGATGGCTCGCCACTCCCTGTTCCTGGTCGTGCTCGCTACCGCAGCCTGCGGACGTGGCCTCCCCGAGGTCGCATTCAGTCTAGAGGGGCCTCCGGGCGAACTCCTGATTGCCGAGTTTGACGCCGCTCAAGAACGTATCGATGCCGCGGTCTACACGTTCACGGATGCGACCATCGCTGAGGCGCTAGAGCGGGCCCAAGACCGAGGTGTGGCTGTCCGGCTCGTCACCGACGCGGCACAGTCCGCCACACTGTCGGGCCAGCAGACCATCATCGCACGCCTGACGAACAGCGGTCTCCCCCTCTGCGCCCGCGGCGGCGTGTCGGGCGGCATCATGCATCACAAGTACGCCGTCATCGACGGGCGCTTCGTCTTGACGGGCAGCTTCAACTGGACGGACGCCGCCAATCATCGAAATGCAGAGGACCTGCTTCGTATTGACGACGTGCTGCTGGCGGACCGCTACCTCACACTGCACGACAGCCTGTGGACCTGCAAATGATGGTCTCGCTCCTTTTGTTGGGCTCACTGGCGACCACGGCGGCGGCCAAGGTCTACCCGGTTCCGCTCGACGTGGCGGACGAAGCCGACCTTCGCCGTCTTGTCGCCGATGAAGTACTGTCCGAAGATGACTTCACCACCCTCGTCGACCTCCTCGATGCACCCCTCGACATCAACTACGCCAACAGTGCTCAGCTGTTCGACCTACCCGGTCTCTCATTGGGTGTGTGTCGAACAATCGTGATTGAGCGTAGAAAACGGGGCGAGTTCACCACCCTCGACGACCTGCAGCGCATCGACGGCATCACGCCCGACATGATCGAGCAGCTGCGGCCATTCGCCATTGCAGGACCAAAGATCAAGCTCACCAATGCTCGTGTCGGCGTTCAGCTTCGTGCGCGGGTGGCGTGGACGGGTATTCCTGTCGCGCCCCTAGAAGATGACCATCCCAACCGCACACACACGGCGCGTCAGCTCGGATACGACACCCTGCCCCAGGGCTACATCAGTACGCGTGTTGACTACGGCCGATGGCTCGAAGGCGGCTTCCTCGGCATGATGACGGAGGGTCCATACGCGCCGAAGTTTACGCCAGAGACAGGCCAGATTCACGCCGAATGGGGACGACCACTGCTCGACTTTGGCAAGGCCTACCTCAAGGTACAACGCGGTCCGTATGAGGCCATCCTCGGCAGCTACACCCTCGGCTTTGGCCTCGGAACCGTCTTTGATCGCACCACGAGAGACAGGCCCTCTGGATTCTACCGCGACCTCATCGTGACCGGTGTTGAGGGCGACTTCCGTGTCCGACGTGGCCAGTTCGGTTTCGCCGGTACGGTGCGAGACATGGACGTGGGCGCCGTTCGCCTCTCAGCAACGCTGTTCGGCAGCATGAACCCTCAAGATGTCTACCAGTACCGCAGCGCCTACCTCACAGATCCGACGCAAGACCCCTACGATGGAGCCTCCTCGCCCACGCTCTTTGTTCAAGACACGCAGGGCACATGGCAGAAGCTGGGGTACGAGACCCTCCCGAACCTCGTTCGTGAGGATCTCATTGGCGGAAACCTCACCCTCGCCATCCGCGACCGGACCGAGATTGGCGTCACGACCTACGCCGGCCAGGCGAGACCCCGCCTCTCGGTGGTGGGTGCGGCCGAAGACCGTTGGCGGCTTCGCCTTCGCAACGGCTACGACGCCGAGAAGTTCGGTGCTGTAGGTGCCCACATCTCTACGGGCATAGGCCCCATCGATGCCGTGGTCGAGTACGCACGAAGCTGGGACAGTTCTGCAGAGGATGGGCTCGGCGGAAACGGCCTGCAAGGGCTCTTTGTCTGGTCCGAAGACTGGGGAACCATCGAAGCTAGCGTGCGCTACTACGACACGGGATTCGACAACCCACTCGCTGCCGGTATGGCCAACATGGACCAATACCGCGGGCAGCGGGATCGCGATGAGGTAGGCGGACGCGTCGAAGCCACACTCTGGCCGCTTGAGCAACTCAAGTTCCGTGTGTACGGCGACGTCTGGCAGAACCTCAGCCTTCGTCGCGACAACTACGAGCTGTTCGGTCGTGTCGATGGCATGCCGATCGATGGTCTGCGCATCAGCCTCATGGGTACAACCCGAAACCGCGACATTCGCTTAAACGGGCGCAGCCGCATCTACGGCGGCGACTATGGCGAGGCCTTCTACGCAGAGGATGGTGGCCTCTCCCTTGCTCCCCCCGATGACGTGGTGCTCGATGGGGCTGGAGCACGACACTTCTGGGGCGCCGAGGTGCGCACCTCCAACATTCCGATCACCACACTCACGGCCTTCTACCGACGGTCTTATGAAGACATTGGCCGGCTGTACCCCAACAGCGGACAGGCGTGCGAGTACTGGTACATGATCGGGCACTATGCATGGCTTCGAGCCGATCTACGCCCCGTCGACGGTACAACGATCAGTGCCCGCGTGCGCTACCGCGATGATGATCTGTTCGGTAGCCGCAACGATGAGTTCATCGATGCCTTCTTACAGCTACGCCAAGATCTACCCGCCAATCTTAAGCTGACCGTGCGCGGCACCCTTGGCTCCAATCTACCCGATGCAACGTATGCTTACCGCGAGGCCTGTGACCCGACCCGGTCTGCGGCTGACCCCTATCCAGAGATCGATACGACCGTGTACCTACCACCTGGCCTCTACGGCTGGGCATGGGCCGCGCTCGAGTGGAGATTCTGATGCGCCTGTTCCTCGCCATGACGGCCCTGCTCACCCCAGGCCTCGCCGCGGCCGCCCCCTGCGACGTGGGTGACCTTGTCATCTCCGAGATCATGGCTGGCCCGCGGTCCAACCAGTACGACGAATATGTCGAGGTTCATGCGCTCAACAGCTGCGAAGCCAACACGTGCGAGCTGACGTACCAACGGGACGGCAGCGACGACAAGGTGGCGGATGTCACGCCCGAAGGTGGGGTGTTCACCTTTGCTGCGGGCACGTACAGCCTGTTCAGCGGCCGTACCAACAGCAGTGCCGACGAGGGGATCACCCTCGCCTACCGCTACACCGATGGGACGGTGGTCGTGCCAGATGCCTTCTACAGCAGCGGCACGGTTCGGTTGAGCACCAACACACCCGGCACTGTCGTGCTGTCCTGTGACGATGTGATGCTCGACAGTGCGCCGACCTGGTTGGAGCGCTTCGACAGCACAGTCCTAGACCTCTGCTCCGACGGCGTCGGGCGCGGTGGGTGCTCCGAGGTCGTCAAGGACAACGCCCTCGATGACGTGTCCAACGATGACTTCGACGCATGGTGCGTCGCGGGCGGAGGGTTCCCCGTGACGCTCGAGCGGGAGCTCACCAATCCAGACGACAAGGCAGACGGGGGTCTCGAGACCTTCACCCTCTACGGCACGCCTGGGCGTGCCAGCGGCTGCGCGAACCGCGACTGGCCCGAACCCAACGCCGTACGCTTCACCGAGGTCTTCGTCGCACCGGGCGTCGTCCCCGAGTTCATTGAGCTGGTCAATCGAACCGATGGTGCGGTCGATGTCGCGGACTGCGAGCTCGTTAGCTTTGCCTATGAACCAGAGACCGAGGCGGAGGATGCCCCGCTCGTCCTGACCGAGGATGACCGGGTTCCCCTCATCGACCCCGGCGAGGGCATCGTGCTCCAGCCCCAGGGTATTGCCGTACTGACCTCGGGTGGAGACTGCCTTGATGAAGGCATCTTTGACTGCCAACAAGGCGAGCTGGCCTACCCGAGCGGACTCTCCTTCCCCAATGACGGTTACCGCCTGTTGATCTTGGAGTGCCCGACACCGGTGACGCTCGAGCCACGAGAGATCGATCGGGTGGTTCTCGACATGCCCGTCCAGGGGGTTCCCAGTGGGCAGAGCGTCATGCTGGACCCAGCGTACCTCGATGAGCCCGCCGGAATGGACGATGCTGCCATCTTCTCGCGGTGGTGCGCCGCCGGCTATGACAACTGCTTCGCCTTTGATGAGGACGGCGAGTGTGACGCTGGAACACCGTTTTCGCTCTCCGAATGTCCCACCATCCGATATCCGGACGCTCCCTTCCCGTGTCGGTGTTCCACGCCCAGTGGCCGCCCCCCCTTCTGGTTGGTCGCCGCGCTCACTGGACTCATCGGACTTCGGAGGAATCGACGATGACGCTCAATCGTCGGGTGTTTCTTTCCCTTGCGACTCAGGGCGTTGCGCTCGCTCTGATCCCTATTCGTCCCGCCTTTGCCAGCGGTGACCTCATCCTCGGCGAGTACGCCCTCGACCCCGATCGCCCGGTCGTAGACGGCGACACCATCAAGGTCTTGGGCCTTGATTCCTCCCTCCGCTTGATTGGCATCGACACCGAAGAGACGTTTAAAGCCACCCAAGATCGCAAAGACGCCAAGCAGAACTTCGCAGCATACTGCAAGAAGAAGCGTGGCGATAAGACACTGCCCACCAAGTATGGCACGCCAGCCGGAGAGCTCGCGTCCACCTACGCGTCCTCGTGGTTTCGCGGGGTCACCCGTGTGCGTCTCGAATACGATGAGGCAGAGCGTCGCATCGATATCTACGGCCGCCATCTCGTACACATCTTCGGCCTCAAGAAGGGACGCTGGCGTCACTACAACGTCGCGTGCGTGCGCGATGGCTGGTCTCCGTATTTCAACAAGTACGGGGAGAGCCGGCGCTACCACGATGCCTTCGTCGATGCCCAGAAGGCTGCGCGCGCAGAGGAGATCGGCATCTGGTCGAAGGACGTCGATCACTACCCCGACTACGACGAGCGTCTGCCCTGGTGGGACCGTCGCGCCCGGCAGATCAACCACTTCGAAGCCCACCACGCCAACGACCCGATGTTTGTGCGACTTGGCGAGGGCACGGCCTTTGATCGCTTGATGGCCGCCGAGGGGCAACGCCGAGTTGTCTTCGGTGTCATGTCCACCAGCTCACCGCCCAAGGGTCTGCCGTACCGCAGGTATTTCGGTCATATGAACCGGCAGAACTTCACGGTCGTCAGCTTCAACGAACAACCTATGCAGCGCCTCAAGCTCGAGGATCATCTCGGGGAGTATGTCTACCTCGAAGGGGTGGTCAGCTCGTACCGCGGGCTGCCGCAGTTCCAGGCCGAAGGCGTGCGCCGGGTCTGGCGTGAACCCGAGGAACTCTGATGTACGTATTGGTCGTGAACGCCGGAAGCTCATCCCTCAAGCTCGATGCGATCAACCCCAAGTCGGGCGACCGCGTGTTTTCCGCAAAAGCGGAGCGGCTCGGAACCGCAGGGGCGGTACTTCGTGTGGGGGACGGCACCCACAACCTCGATGGTGGAAGCCACGCCGAGGCCACCGCGATGGCGCTGCCTATGCTCATGGCGCGCGACCTCTCGATCTCAGCGGTCGCGCATCGCGTGGTGCACGGTGGTGAGACCTTCAGCGACCCCGTGAAGTGGACGCCCGACGTCCAAGAGCAACTCAAGGCACTCACTCCGCTGGCACCACTCCACCAGCCAGCAAACCTCTCTGGCATCGAAGCCATGGTCGCTGCCCTGCCGGAGGTACCCCATGTGGTGGTGTTCGACACGGCATTCCACAGTACGCTGCCACGCCGCGCCAAGACCTATGCGCTGCCCCGCGACCTGACCGAAGAACATGGCATCCGCAGGTTCGGATTTCACGGTCCCAGTCATGCCTATGTGGCCAAGCGAGCGGCCGAGCATATGGGTCAAGACTGGCGAGACCTCCGCATCGTGACCTGTCACCTCGGCAGCGGCGCCAGCGTCTGTGCCGTCGAGTATGGCCGCTCGGTTGAGACCAGCATGGGCATGACCCCGCTCGAGGGCTTGGTCATGCGGACACGGTCTGGCGACCTCGACCCAGGCGTCATTCTCCACCTGCTGCGGCACTCCCACCTCGACCTCGATGAGATCGATGATGTGCTCAACCGAGACAGCGGGCTTGCCGGACTCTCCGGCACCGATGGCGACTGGCGTGAGCTCGAGTCCCTCGCCGCCGAGGGTGATGACGAAGCGCGCCTCGCCATTCAGGTCTTCACCCACCGACTCCGCAAGACCATCGGCAGCTACGTCGCTGCCATGGGTGGGGTGGATGCGATCGTGTTCACCGCAGGCATTGGCGAGAACTCGGCCATGTGCCGCCAGCGCACCCTGCAGCGCCTCGACTACCTCGGTGCCCGTCTCGATGATGACCTCAACCGCGATGCCCACGTCAGCCATGCGTCGCCGGTCGCCGAGGTCTCTCATCGACACAGCCGCGTTCGGCTGCTGGTCGTCAAGACCGACGAAGCCCTCTACTTGGCCCGGCAGGCCGCTCGCATCGCCTCTATGGCCGACGCCGTCAAGCAGCCGCGGACCATTCCCATCGCCTGCAGTGCGCGTCATGTGCACCTGACACGCGAAGCCGTCGACATCCTGTTTGGCAAGGGCCACCAGCTCACCCCGTACCGACCCCTGTCCCAGCCCGGGCAGTACGCCTGCGAGGAGAAGGTCGACCTCATCGGGCCCAAGCGCTCCATTGAAGGCGTACGGGTGCTGGGACCCGAGCGCCCCGCATGCCAGGTCGAAGTCAGCCGCACCGATGAGTTCCACCTGGGCCTCGACGCACCCGTTCGCGCCAGTGGTGACGTCAAGAACACCCCGGGCATCACACTTGTGGGTCCCGAGGGACAGCTCACCATCGAAGATGGCGTGATCTGCGCGTGGCGCCACATCCACATGACACCCGAGGATGCCGAAGCGTTTGGTGTCAACGACAAAGACATCGTAGAGGTCGAGGTCAACAACGGACCACGGAAGCTCATCTTCGGAGACGTTCTCGTACGGGTGAAGTCAAGCTACCGCCTTGAGATGCACATCGACACGGACGAGGCCAATGCCGCAGAGCTGATGCGCGGTGCTGAAGGGTCCCTCGTGAACACCGAGGGCTCCGCCGTGCTGCGTAAGCGGCGCGTCCGCCACGATTCTGCGTAGCGGGTCGAACCCATGGCTGGCATGCTTCTTGCACCACCTGGAGGTCCTCATGCCAACGCCCTTCCTCCCCCTCATCCTCGCGGCCTGCAATGCGCCCATGACCACCCTCGAGGACCCCGTCACGACCGACTGCACAGAAGGCTTGGTCCTCACCGCCGCCGGTGACTGCGAGGCCCCCGCCATTGACGACGATACGCCGTCCGCCAGCCCAGATACGGACAGCTCGAGCGACACCGCCGACCCCACGGACACCGATGCCACGCCCGAGGGTGAAGACTGCAGCAACAGCCTCGATGATGATGGCGACACCCTCATCGACTGCGAAGACCCGGACTGCGACGCTGACCCAGCATGCCTGTTCGCCAATAAGGTCGATATTCTGTGGGTCGTCGACAACAGTGGCTCGATGGCTGAGGAACAAGCGCTAATTGCAAACGCTGCGCCCGCGTTGGTCTCCAACCTGATCAAGTCGGGGCTCGACTGGCACATGGGCGTCGTCACGACAGACATGGCTGCCCCCGCAGAGAGCGGGAAGCTGCAGAGTGCCTTCGGGTACACATGGGTCGATGCGAGCGTTCCCAAGGCCGCGGACACCTTCGCCGCGATGATCCAGCAGGGCACACTTGGCTTTTACCAAGAACAAGGGCGCGCTGCCGCCTATGCGGCGTTGATCCCACCGCTCTCCACCAACGAAAACGTTGGGTTCTACCGCGATGATGCCGTCCTACATGTCGTCTTCATGTCTGATGAAGATGACCAGTCAGGCACCAACGCCACGCTGCCGGTCGTGACCGACCACTTCAATACGGGGCTCAAGCCACAGACGGCGACCGAGCCGAGGTACACCCAGGTCCATGGCATCATTGGACTTCCGGGTAACGCCTGTGGCGCCGATCCCGGCACGGACCACGCCCAGTTGGTGACCGATGTACTTCCTGGCGGGTTGACCTTCGATGTCTGCAGCCCCAACTGGGCACCATATATCGATGACCTGGCAGATGCCTTCATCGACCCTGTACCGTACGTGCCCTGAACGGCACGCCACGTCATTCGGGTCCGTGGCCGTGGCCGCAGCCACTGCCATGGAGCTGTGACCACATGGCATCGGGCAACACGCCGGAGAGGTCATGCCATGGCGTCGCCACGGGCTCACCGACCTCTGGGAAGGTGGTGGCGAGCGTCTCTGGGTCGTAGACCACCCCGCCCTTCACGACCAGTTCAATGTGCTCGGTGTCTTCGAGGCGCTCCAGTGGGTTGCCATCGATGACAATCAGGTCTGCGAGTCGCCCCTCGGTCAGCCGACCAATGTCGGACAGGCCGAGGTAGTCTGCCCCATTGGCCGTAGCAGCCCGAAGCGCTTCGTAGCGATCGAAGCCCCCCTCACCTAGCGCCCAGAGCTCCCAGTGGGGTCCGAGTCCCTGCAGCTGGCCGTGTGCGCCGAGGTTGACGCGTACACCACGCTGCGCCAGTTCCCACGCGGTGGACGCCAAGCGCACATGATGCCAGTCCTCCTCGGGAACGAGCAGGGTGCGGTATCGCCCACGCGCCTCAAGACGTCCGGGCGAGGTGTAGCGCTGAAGGCGGGGCTTGGTCCATACGTCGTGCCTTGCATAAAAGGCGTTCTCACCCCAAATGCCGCCGTATCCCACGAGCAGCGTCGGCGTGTAGTGAACGCCCGAAGCGCGGCCCCACAGCGTCAGTACATCATCATGGAGTTGCTCGACGGGAATGGCGTGTTCGATACCCGTGTGGCCGTCGAGGATCATGGTCAGGTTGTGGGCGAGCGTGCTTCCGCCCTCGGGCACCACCACCATGTTCTGCTCGCGTGCGGCCTCCAAGACCCACTGACGCTGGTCGCGACGCGGCTGGTTGTAGCTCTTGACGCTAAAGCCCCCGTAGTCGCTGATCCGGCGCAAGTGCCGACGGGCATCGTCGAGACTCTCGATAGGCGCGTTGTCATCACTCTTCGCGCCATACAGGATGTAGCCCGTAGAGAAAATGCGCGGCCCCACGATCCGACCCGACTCCATCAGCTCGCGCTGGCTGAACACGAAGTGGGTGTCTGCCGAAGGATCGTGGGTGGTCGTGACCCCGTAGGCGAGGTTTGCGGCATACGCCGGCAGTGTCTCTGGTGTGACATCCGCCCAGCCGTAGCCCATGTGAGCGTGCACATCGACCAGTCCAGGCATCACGGTCTTCCCGGACACATCGATCACATGCGCATCTTCAGGGATCTCCACCTCACCCTTGCTACCCACGGCGACAATGCGCTCACCACGAGTCAGCACAACCCCATCTTCGAACACGGTCGTGCCCTCCATCGTGAGCACCCGACCTCCGACGAGGGCCAGTGTTCTATCGTGCACGTCTCGGGTCACGGTCACAGACGCACGCCGCGGCTCCCCCACGACGGGCAACATCAATTCTGGGTAGACCTCGTCTTGTGTGCGTTCTGGACGCTCTTCGGACGCGACGTCCGGAAGCCCCTTCGAGAGATCGACGGTGTGAACGGTCGGGCCCGCCGCCCACGTCAGCGTCTTGGCATCGGTCCACCGCAACCACTCCCCGAGCTCAGCCGAGAGACGGCGCACGGGCACTTGACTGGTTCCCTCACCAAGCGTGAGCGGTTCGGCACCGCGGGGTGGCCACGGGGCCACATACGCCTGATGGCGTGCCTTCCACGCGATCCATCGGCCGTCCGGACTCGGCGCGATCTCCGCTGCGACCTCCCCACGCGCAAGCACCACCCGGTCATGACCGTCGAGGGTGGTCTGCACCAGCGCCGTACCGCCCGCATCGACATCTGTACGCCAGAGATGCTCTCCATCGGGTGCAAAGGTCACCCGAGACGCACGCACGCCACTCCCAAGGTTCGCCACAACGCCAGCGTCTTGAAGTCGACCGCTCCGCAAGTCGCGCCACTGCACGGCCATCGTTCGCTCAAATGCCCCTGATGCCCCACGGTTCACCACACCACCGCCCCGGATCCAGGCCAGCTTCTGGCCGTCGGGTGAGAAGTTTGGGTTGGTGTAGATGTCCGGCCCGTCACCGACGGCACGAGCTCGGCCCGCGGGACGACCACCCGAACGGATCCGCTGGACCCACACCATGCCTGCGTCCTCGTCATCGAACGTCGTGTAGGCGAGCGCATCGCCAGACGGGCTCCATGCGGGTGCGAACGCTAGGCGATCTTCGGGCGTGACCGCCATCGGTGCTTCATCACGCGGACCCTGCACCCAGACACGGCCCACGGCTACAAAGGCCAAGACGCCTTCGGAAGAGATGGTCGGCCAGCGCACAGCCTTGGTCTCAAAGGTGCGGGGGGCGACCTCATGGTCCTGCCGGACGGGCGCTACCAACGACCGGGTGACCGTGGCCTTGAATGGAATGGGTGTCACCTCGCCCGCGAGTGACACGCGGACCAGCCCGCCATCGCGGTGGAACACGGCACCCGAGCCATCGGGTAACCACGCCCATGTGGGGTAGGTACCGTGCAGCGACCACGTCTCTTGTTGGTCGCGGTCGAGGTTCACATCGACCACGCGTTCCGAACCCGTCTCAAGATCGCGGAGCACCCACACATCATGCTGGGCGTCAAGATGCCGACGAAGGTAGCCCAGCGTCGCGCCGTCGGGGCTCACCTGTGGCCGTACCGCGCCACCGGCGCCCGATACGACAGTCTCATCTTCGCCTGTCCGCAGATCGTACTTTCGGACACTGTAGATCCCCGCGAAGACGTTGCGGTTGTAATCGAACGGTCCCGCCTCGCTCACGTACAGATCGTGGCCATTGGGTGCGAGGTGCGGCTCGTTCACATCGGCCTGAAGGTGGCCCTTCGACGTCCACTTGATGCCCGGTCCTGGTGAGCTGCCATCGGCTAGCCACGCCCACACCTCGCCCGTGCCAAGCGACCGTCCGCCCGTAAAGTGCTTTCGTCCAAAGACCCATCGTCCGTCCGGCGACCAGTCTGGCTGTGCGACCAATCGAAACGACTCGGTCGACAGGGCACGTGCGTCGCTGCCGTCGGCTGTCATGACCCAGAGGTTGTCGCCTCCGCCTTGGTCGCTGGTGAATGCGATACGCGTGCCATCCGGCGAGAAGCGGGGGTGCATGTTCCAGCTGTGGCCGGACGTCAGCGCTACGGCGTCGCCTCCTGTCATGGGCACAACGTAGATGTGGCCCAGGAGATCAAACACCACCGACTGTCCATCCGGGGACACATCGAGGTTTGTCCATGTGCCTTCTGTCACCTCAAACTCGACAGGTGTGTTCGGCAGTGCCGCAGGATCCACCGCAGGGGAGTCTCCAAGTCCGTCCCAGGGGTCCGCCCCGTCGTTGGGCTCCTCACCCATGGCCATCGACACCAAGAGACAGAACGACCAAGTCCACAGCGCGTGCATACACCCTCCTCGGCAGGACGGTGTACCGCATGCGGAGCGATTCGTGGAATGATGGCGTGTCACAACGCGCCAACAGGGAGAGGACAGATGTCCCACACTGGACCCGGACCGTTCGAAAATGAAGATGCGCAGAACTTTCTTGCTGGCCTCGGAACCCTACAGCCAGCAGCGTTGCGTCAACATCTTCAGGCGGCTGCCCATACGGATGAAGACGACTACCTCGAGGCTTCGGCGGGCGCCGTCGCACTCGCAGCGGCCGAGCTCGTGGTCGCGGCACTCGGAAAGCCACACCCCATGCTACCTGATGCCGCCCAACGGTGGGTGGCGCACCATGGCTCCACCCTCACCGATGCCGACCGCACCCTCGGCACCCAAGCCGTCGCACGGGTGATTGCCACGGAGAGCGAGCTCGCAGAGATCTGGGCGGATGAAGGTGGCGCTGCATGGAACACCGAAGTTCGCCGGTTGATCACTCGGATGCGGGACGCGGGCTGACCTTGGCCACTGCCTCATCGACCGCTTGGATGAAGCGCTTGGCCGACCATTCGTAGCCTGCACGACGGAAGTGGATGAAGTCGCCAGCAGCCATCTTGGGCTCTTGCTCGTAGAACGACAACATGGAGCCTTCGCCACCGGTGGCCGCCTGCCAGTCCCATGACAAGCAGCCATAGTCTGGTGCCACCTTCTGCTGAACCGCCGCGACGGGTGCCGTTCGCTCCCACACATCGTAGATTCCGTCACGAGCGAGCTTCACCCGATCCGAAGGCCCCACAAGAATACAGGGGACGTCCTCGGGGACATGCCGCCGCATCTTCTCAAGGACCTTTCGGAGATCTTGCTCGTAGCGCTCCATGGTGTAGTTGGTGTCCGCAGCCTCATTCGTGCCATATGCGAGCACGACCACATCAGGCGCCAGCGCCTGAAGACCGGCTCCCATGAGCGACTCGTCCCACGCGAGCCACGTGCGCGCTGTCCGGCCGCGAATGCCCATCGCATCGACCAAGATTCCGGGCGCGTTACGCTCCAAGCTCGCGCCAAACATCCGCGCGGTCCCAGAGAACCGAACGCGATGGGCACCATCGGTAAGGTGTGTCCGAACGCGAACCAGCTGCGGGGCCTCACGCTGCATCGACACGGTGGTTGGCGCCAGAGCATCTGGTGTCACCGTGAGCTCGCCCCCCTCCGGACCACCCCAGGCATAGAGATCGACCTTGTCGACCTTACGTCCGTGGGGATTGCTACGGGTGGTCTCTACCCACCCAAATGCACCCTCAGAACCGGCATGAACCGCGGCGCCCATAAATCCAAGACGGGGGTCCGAGGTGCCGCCGGGCCCGGCCCATTCCGCCACCCAGCCGGTGGTCGCGCACAGGTTCAGATCCTGTCCTCGGTACCCCTTGTACAGCGGTGCTGGCAGAATAAAGCCATGGCCGCGATCGCCCCACCGATCTTGGAGGTCTCGCCTAATCTTTCCCGTCCAGTAGTCACCACCCGTATGGGAGGCCCCAAAAAAACTCCACCGCACGGGCGCGTTGGCCTCTGCGCGCGCGTAGACCTCCGCAATGCGAGCACGCACGACATCGGGCCCGACCAATGGCTCGAGGGGCAAGGCGTCGGGCTGCCCGCCCGGAAGGTCACCGGCGAGGACCACTTCGCCATGGATGCGTACCTTGCGCGGATCTTCTGGGGGCTTGGGCTTTTGGTCCGCGTCGGCCGCTGGCTTGGGCCGACGCGGAATCGCTGTACGCGCACCCTGGTCGGCCTTTTCGACATCAATCTGGCCAAGGTCGGCCTTACAGCTTGAGGACGGTGGGCCCGCTGCGTCCCGCGCATCAACCTCTACGGTCTCAACCCCGAGCGCCACCAGACTCCACCAGACCACCCACATCGTGCCTCCCTCGCGCCACACGGGATACGCTATCGTCAAGCGCCGCCAACTTCTGGTCGTGGCCGGCTGGACAACACCCCGGAGACCCATCTTGCATCCGCTTCTGTTCATGCTTGGAGTAACGTTGGGCTGGGCGACGCCAGACATGCCTTCCAAGGTGATTCCAGACCACCAAACCTCAGACCCTACGCCATGGGCCTATCCACGTGATGTACTGATCATCGGGTCCTCCACCATGGAGCATGGCTTTGGGCCTGCCCTTGGTGATGCGCTGGTGGCGATGGGCGCAGAACGTCGCATCGTTCGGGCACGCTACGCGACCAGTCTCTCTCGCCAGGACTACTTCGACTGGCTGGGTGCGGCCGACACACTCGCGGAGTCCCATCCCGACCTCACCCTCATCATGTTCGGAGGCAATGATGGTCAAGCGTGCCTGTCGCCCGACAAGCGCGTGGCCATTGCCTACGGTTCGGAGCGATGGGATGACGAATACCAGCGGCGCATTCGACAGTTGATCGAGACCTTTCAAGGTGTCGGCTCACACGTCGTCGTCTTTGGCTATGCGCATCCCACCAGAGAGCGGTTCGATGTCAAGGTCGAACACATCAACGCGCTGACACGCGAGGCGGTCGCTGGCACGGGCGCCATGTACCTTTCGTTGTGGGACTGGACGACCGACGCGTCAGGAGCACCCATTCTGACGCACACCGACGGTGAGACCACACGCAAGATGCATCAGCGGGACGGCATCCACATCAACATGGACGTGTCGCGCCTCCTCGCCGCTGACATGGCAGAAGCGCTCGTGACCTACTTCGGCCCACCGCCCGACTGCCAGCATGGCCCAGAGGATGCACCCGCCATTGCGTGTGAACGCTGGGGGCCGCCGCTGCTGCCCTTGCGCCGCGTGCCGCGCCTCGAGTGGCCGGTCAAGAAGAAGAAGGACGAGGAGCCTGACGCGTCCACGGCCACCGACGCCCCGTCAGCCAACGACGCCACCCCAGAGCCTGCACGCGATGACACGCCAGTGCCCGAGGCCACCGTAGGCGATTCCGAGGGCACGACCACGGCCGAGTAAATCTCCGCCTGCTCACAGTCGATTCCCGCCAGGAGACGCGCTACACGGGGCAGCCTGGAGGTTGTGATGAGCATTCGTGTCGAGAAGGACTCCCTAGGCGACGTCGAGGTCCCCGCAGATCGCTACTACGGCGCACAGACCATGCGCTCACGCATCAACTTCCCTATCGGTCAAGAGACCATGCCGATCGAGATCGTGCATGCCTTTGGCGTCCTCAAGAAGGCTGCCGCCATGACCAACTGCGAGCTTGGCCTTCTCCCCGAGGCCACGCGCGATCTCATCATGGCTGCGGCCGATGAGGTCATTGCGGGAAAGCTCGACGACCACTTTCCGTTGGTAGTCTGGCAGACCGGCTCGGGCACCCAGTCCAATATGAACGTCAATGAGGTGATCTCCAACCGAGCGATCGAGCTCGCGGGTGGGGAGCTCGGCAGCAAGACCCCCGTCCATCCCAACGATGACGTCAACAAGTCCCAGTCCTCCAACGACACCTTTCCGACAGCGATGCACATCGCCGCTGTCGTCTCCATCGAAGACCAACTCTTGCCCGGCGTTCAGCAGCTTCGCGACACTTTGTATGCGAAGGCAGAGGCATTTGACGGCATCGTGAAGATCGGGCGAACCCATCTCCAAGATGCCACGCCGCTCACCCTCGGCCAAGAGATCAGCGGCTGGGTAGCCCAGCTCGACCATGCCATGGCCGCCATTCGCGCCACACTCCCCCAGCTTCGCGAGCTCGCGCTTGGCGGCACCGCGGTGGGCACCGGCCTCAATACGCATCCTGACTACGCGCGGCGGGTCGCCGAGGTCATTGCCTCGTTGACGGGACACAGCTTCGTGACTGCACCGAACAAGTTCGCCGGGCTCGCCGCTCACGATGCCTTCGTCGGCACCCACGGGGCACTCGCGCAGCTCGCCTCTGCATGCATGAAGATTGCCAACGACGTCCGCTGGCTGGCAAGCGGGCCGCGCTGCGGCATCGGCGAGCTGGAGATCCCGGCCAATGAGCCAGGCAGCAGCATTATGCCGGGCAAAGTCAACCCCACGCAGAGTGAAGCCATGACCATGGTCTGTGCCCAGATCTTCGGCAATCAGGCCACCGTGAGCTTCGCAGCAAGCCAGGGCAACTTCGAGCTCAACGTGTTCAAGCCTGTACTTGCCTACAACCTCCTGCAGTCCAGTCGGTTGCTGGGTGATGCCTGCCGCTCCTTCGAGGAACGCTGCGCGCGAGGTCTGCAGCCCCGCCGCGACACCATCGACCGCTTCCTCAATGACAGCCTCATGTTGGTCACCGCGCTGAACACCCACATTGGGTACGACAACGCAGCGTCCATCGCGAAGCACGCCCACAAGACGGGTGGCACCCTCCGCGACTCCGCCATTGCCCTTGGGCTCATGTCGGGCGAAGCCTTTGATCAGGCGGTCATTCCCGCAGATATGACGGGGCCCCTGAAGCGCTAGTTCGGCATTGCACGAACCCCACATTCGATGGGGCATCAACAGGGTACCCTCGGGCTTCTTATCGGAGCCCGTCCCATGCGCATTGCTCTTGCCCTGATTGTCTTCTCGTTCGGCTGTACCCCTGTCGAGGTGCCCACCTCCTGCACCGCTCAGACCGCGGAGGGCGGCGAGGTTATTCTCGAGTGTCCAAACAGCGACCCGGTCGTCGTCTATAGCGGCACCGACGGCTCGGACTGCAGTGCGGCCGACAATGGCGATGGTACGTACACCATCAGCTGTGAAGACGGCACCAGTGTCACCGTGTCCGATGGCGATGATGCGGACGCCTGCGATGTCTCCGACAATGAGGATGGCACCTATACCTTGGACTGTCCCGGTGCAGACCCGGTCGTCCTCGTCGGTCCCGAGGCCCTCTGTGACCTCACGGACAACGCTGACGGGACGGTCACCCTCAGCTGTCCTGGGCAGGACCCCGTGAGCCTCGCAACGTCCGACACGTCCTGTACAGTGACCGACAATGGCGATGAGAGCTTCACCATCGACTGCCCCGATGCAGCACCCGTCACGATCACGAACGGTGCAGACGGCGCGTCTTGTGTGGTGACGGACAACGGAGACGGGAGCTTTGCACTCGCTTGCCCCGGCTCGCCCACCGTTACACTGACCAATGGTGAGAGCTGCCTCGTCACGCCTAATGGCGATGACACCTACACGCTGGATTGCCCAGGTTCGACACCTGTGACCCTCTACGATGGGTCGGCACCAGACCCTTGCACGGTGCTCGACAACGGAGATAACACCTACACCATCGACTGTCCGGGCTCCGATCCGGTCACCCTGTCCGACGGCCAGAGCTGCGAGCTTACCGACAACGTCGACAACAGCTACACCCTTGACTGTCCGGGTTCGGATGCGGTGGTGCTCCAAGCAGCAGGCGGTGCAAGCTGCGCGCTGGAGGACAATGGCGATGGAACCGCGACGTTGACCTGTCCCGGATCGCCACCCTTCGTGGTGGGCCTCGCGGAACCCTGCACACTCGGCGACCTCGGCGATGGCGACTACCTCCTCACCTGTCCTGGCTCTGCTCCTGTGACCCTGTCGAGCGGGGAGGATGCCGAGAGCTGCTCCGTCGTCGACAACGCGGATGGTACCTACACCATGAGCTGCCCAGACGGCACTTCCGCCACATGGACGGATGGCACCGACGCACTCCCTTGCGCCGTCACGACAGTCACCACCGGCTCGTATGCGTTGAGCTGCCCAGGGTCCGACGTCATCACCCTCACGGACGGTACCGACGGTGCGGGATGCACCCTGTCCGACCTAGGCTTTGGCAGCTATGAGCTCGACTGCGGCGATGACCCTCCCGTGGTCATCACCAACGGCATCGACGGCGTCGACGGTCTCGACGGCGACAGCTGCTCCGTCGCGGACAACAACGATGGTTCCTACAGCCTGAGTTGTCCCGATGGAACGGCCGTGACTTGGACGGACGGTGCAGACGCACCCCCTTGTACCGTCACCGGATTGGTCACCGGCGGCTATGAGCTGGCCTGTCCAGGAAGCGCACCCGTGACCCTGACCGATGGCATGGATGGCGCTCCTGGCGTGGCCTGCACCCTCCAGGACGACGGAACGTCGTACACGATCTCGTGTCCGGGCTCCGACCCCGTCACGATCACCGACGGACAGGATGGCCTCGACGGACAGAGCTGTACCATCGCTGACAATGGCAACAGCACCTACACCATCGACTGTCCGGGGGCCGCACCTGTCACCATCTCGGATGGGCAGGATGCCGCCCCATGTGCTGTTGCGGACAATGGCAACGGATCCTACACGCTGACCTGCCCCTTCTCTGCGCCCGTGATCATCAGCGACGGTTCGGATGGACAGCCATGCACCACGGCCACGAATCCCGATGGCTCGACGACCCTGAGCTGCCCAGGTTCTGCCGATGTTGTCCTGACAGACGGCGAAGACGGGTCAGGCTGCAGCGTCGCAGACAATCTGGATGGGTCCTACACGCTGAGCTGCGACAACGGAACGAGCGTGACGTGGGAGGACGGCGCTGCGTGCACCACCACCACCACCTCACCCACGACCTATGAGCTGGCCTGTCCGGGAAGCGCACCCATCGCCATCAGTGACGGCGCAGATGGCGACGCATGCACCATCGCCCCCTCTGGCGTCGATGCCTATCTCCTCGACTGCCCGGGAAGTCCGACCGTTCTCGTGACCAATGGCGAAGACGGCATCGATGGTGACACCTGCGGCGTCACCGACAACCTGGATGGGTCCTACACCCTCACCTGCACCGGCGCCCCTTCGGTCACCTTCACCAACGGAAGCATCTCCAGCGGACCGGGCGACCTCCAGACCGGCAGTGGTGCGCCTTGCCCCCTCGTGCCCGACACCCTCTGCATGACCGTCGATCTCGATTCCTACTGGCTGGCAGACTACGCGCTTGACAGCGTCAACTTCAGCAACAGCGACATGGCCTACACGGTGCTCAACGGCGCCTCATTGGTGGAGGCCATCTTGTTCTACGTCGACGCACCCTATGCAGAGATGAACAATGTGAACTTGACCGATGCCGTCCTCAACTTCATCCAGCTCGACTATGCGGTCGTCCAGGGTTCAGACCTCACGAACGCACTGCTTGTGGGCTCGGATGCAGACAACGCCGACTTCACCAACTCTGTCCTCTACAACGTCGACATGTCCGAAGCCGATAGCCGTGGTTCCACGTGGGTCAACGTGGACTTTCGTCTCGCAGATCTCAGTGATTCGGCCATGACCACCGGTACGTTCGACGGCGCGCAGTTTGATGGTGCAACCATGACCAACGCCGATCTCGGCAGCTCTACCGCAATCAATGCATCCTTCGTGGGCATCGATGCGAGCGGATTGGACTTTGGTGGGAGCAACTTAAGCGGGGCGGACTTCACGAATGCCAATCTTCAAAACACAGACTTCTCCTACACCAACCTAGATGGCGTCATCTTTGATGGGGCAGACCTTCGCGGCGCGAGTTTCTCGTCCAGCAACTTTGGGCAAGCTACGTTCGCAGGTGCGCTGCTCACCGATGTCTTCTGGAACTACGCCGACCTCGGTTCAGCCGACTTCACGGGGTACGATCTTGATGGTGGCAGCTTCAATGGCGTGGACTTTCAGACTGGGGTCATCATCCCATGGGCCACCATGGATGACATCCTGCTCGACAACGCCACCATCGGGAACGACGACCTGTCTGGGCTCGATCTCTCAGGTCGTGGATATTCCCTGACGAACGCAAACTTCGAAGGCACAAACCTCCAGAACGTCTCCTTTACCGGCATGAGCCTCTCCACTGTGGACTTCGCGGGGGCCGACCTCCGCGGCACAGACTTCACCGACGCAAACCTCACCAATGCCCGCTTTGGTGATGTGCTGGGAGGGATGACGACGGCTATTATCGATGGCACCACGCTGCTCGAGACCGCCGCCGTCTTCACGGGTACGCATCTCGACCAGCTAAACCTAGATGGACGCGACTTCAGCGGAAAGTCCTTCGTACAGGCTTCGCTCCGAGGGGTCAGCGCGGTGAACACCAACTTCACGGGCGCTAGCTTCACGGGGTCGTACTACAACTACACAGATCTGCGCGACGCCGACTTTACCGGTGCGCAATTCGTCAACACCACTTTCCAGTACTACATCTACGCGTACGGCTCCGACTGGACCTGCGCAGACTTCGCGGGCGCGAGTACCAGCACAAGCAGCTCACTCCAGTGGCACAACAGTACCGGCGGTGTCACCACCACGAGCATCTGTCCGGATGGCTACGAGACGACAGCCACCGGATACTCCGCGGGTTGCCTCTACCACCTGACACCGGCCAAGGGCGCCTGCCCTTGAGCGCAATCGGCTAGCCGTCCGCCCGTCGGACGCTCTTCCATCCGTCGAGGCC
>JBMHDG010000081.1:0-2530 GCA_049889515.1 Myxococcota bacterium | reverse complement strand
GAAGTCTTGGAGCAGCTGGGCACGGGGACCTTCTCGGAGGTCTGGTCTGCGCTCGATGTTCGGCTCGAAGTGGTGCGCGCCATCAAGGTCCTGCACGGCAACCTGCCCACGGCCGTCCATGAACGGCTGGGGCGCGAAGCGAAGATCCTCGCACGCGTCGCCCACCCGGCCATTGTCGATGTCTTCGATGTCTTCGACGAGGTCATTGGCGAGACGACACGCACCTGTATTGTCATGGAGTGCTGTAACGAGAGCCTCGGCGACCGCGTCGAGCGCGAAGGCGCCCTCGAGCCCGACCTCGCCGTACAATGGTTCGATCACCTCGCCGAGGGCCTAGCGAAGGTCCATGACGCCGGCATCGTGCACCGAGACATCAAGCCGCACAACATCTTGCTGACCGATGACACACCGCGTCTGGCCGACTTTGGCTTGGCGATGATGGGCAGCGGCATCGATGTCGTGACCCGCACCCGTTCGATCGTGGGCACGGTCGCCTTTATGGCCGAAGAGGTTCGGCGTGGCGAAGCCCATACGCCGCAGACGGACCGCTACAGCCTCGCCGCCAGTTTGGTCTACGCGACCACGGGCCATCTTCCTGGAGATCTCGAGCGTCGTTCTCGCCGACGCGCCCTGCCAGAGGCCGTGCGAACACGGGTCCGTGCATGGGTCGATGACCACCCTGAGGCGCTTACCCGCCATTCACCGTCCTGGACCACACGGGCCGTCTTCGCGGGGCTTGCCCTAGGCCTTGGCGGGCTCACCTCAGCCGCGGCGGGTGCCCTGCTCGCACCTGCAGCGCCACAGAGTGGCTTAAGCGCCTGGGAGGCCCTGCCCACCTGCTCGTCGCTGACGTTTGAGGCTAGCTACATCAAGTATCCCCGCTATCGGACCGACCCGCCCATGCTTCGCGAGGGCAACAACCTGGCCGTCGCAGACCTCAACGGCGACGGCTACAACGACATCGCCGTCGGCTACACCTTCGACCAAGCCATCGACATCTACCTGGGCACACCCGAGGGCATTCTCGTGCGTGATAGCGACCGCGAAGTGCTTCCACCGCTGCGCCTCGAGGCAGACCTTCAGCCACATACCCTTGAGATGGGCGACTTCGATGGCGATGGCCGCGAAGAGCTCATCTGGCTGCGGCGACGCGGTGGCGGCTTCGGCCACCTGGTCTGGCCCGAGGGTGCCGACGCACCCACCGTCAACGATGTTCTGATGCTCGACAGCGTCACCAATCCCATGGCCATCGATGTCGATGGAGACGGACGCGACGAGCTGCTGTTCACCCAAGTGGGCAACAGCCAATCCCTCGGGCAGCGACGCCTGTTGCCCGATGGCGCCTTCGACGTTGAGCGCCCCCTCTTGCGTGGTGTCTTCGACGCCAGAAGCATCGATGGTCACCTTGCCATCGAGACCCGCGAGGGTCACTTCTTGCTCGACCCGCTCACCCTCACCCAAAGCCCGCTCTCCTTGGGCGGGCACCCCCTCAAGCTTGAGCAGCATGGCCTACGACTCTTGAACGTGCCCGCCGAGCTCAAGCCCGCCATGGGGCTGACCGAAGCCGGTGAGCTCTGCCGTCGCGATGCCACACGCTTCGATGCTGCATTTGTCATGGCAGATGTGACCAATGATGGCGTGAACGACCTCTTGCGTCTCGACACCTGCGGATACTGTACGTCTGCGCTCTGGATTGGTGAGGGGTCGCCCCCCATGGAGCCGAACGAAGAGACCATCGCGTCCAAGTGAGCTAGCGCACCTGCAGTACCACCACGACGTCTAGGCCCTCGGGCGTACGAAGCTCGGCCTCTTCGTCGGCCTCGAGCCCGAAGAGGGCGCGCGCGAGAGGTGCGTGGGGAGAGACGACCTGAATGGCCTGACCGGCGTGCTCAAGGGTCTGCCCGACCCCACCGGGCAGCACCAGCATCCATGCGGTCTTCTCCCGACGCTCCACCTCTACCAGCGCACCTGTCGCGACCCGCGTGCGCGGTGTGGGAGGGACATCTCGAAGCAGGTGCAGGGTATCGGTGAGCTCAGCCACCCGCTGCGCCGCGCCATGGGCGAGATAGCCTTGGGTCGTCACGGCAGCGCGCTCCCCCCGGTTGGTGGGCCGCTCATGCGCCACGTCCGTCCCAGATCTGGCTTGCTTCTGCACCTGCTCCAAGGCGGCGAGACGTGACCTCACTTCTTGTTCAACCGCAGCAAACAGCGCAACCTTGTCCACCACATCCCTCCGCGGTCCGCATCTCGTATGGTGTCGGTGCACGACCTGCACCTTGGAGCGACTGTGGCCCCCTCCCTTCTCGTTACCCAGTGCCTGCAACAGGACTTTGTGTCCCCCATTGGGCGCTTTGACCCCATTCCCAATACCCTCCATGTGGGCTTCTCCGAGGCCCGCCGCCTCATGGGCGAAGATCCTCGCACGGGGCCAGTCGCCCGCATGCTGGACTGGGCCTATGACCTGCCCGATGATGTCTTGCGCCTCCTTCATCTTCGCGACTGGCATGACCCCGAAGACCCCATCGTTCGG
>JBMHDG010000080.1:0-14828 GCA_049889515.1 Myxococcota bacterium | reverse complement strand
CCGAACGATGGGGTCTTCGGGGTCATGCCAGTCGCGAAGATGAAGGAGGCGCAAGACATCATCGGGCAGGTCATAGGCCCAGTCCAGCATGCGGGCGACTGGCCCCGTGCGAGGATCTTCGCCCATGAGGCGGCGGGCCTCCGAGAAGCCCACATGAAGGGTATTGGGAATGGGGTCAAAGCGCCCAATGGGGGACACAAAGTCCTGTTGCAGGCACTGGGTGACGAGAAGGGAGGGGGCCACGGTCGCTCCTAGGTGCAGGTCGTGCACCGACACCATACGAGATGCGGACCGCGGGGGGATGTGGTGGACAAGGTTGCGCTGTTTGCTGCGGTTGAACAAGAAGTGAGGTCACGTCTCGCGGCCTTGGAGCAGGTGCAGAAGCAAGCCAGATCGGGGACGGACGTGGCGCATGAGCGGCCCACCAATCGCGGAGAGCGCGCTGCCGTGACAACCCAAGGCTACCTCGCCCATGGCGCGGCGCAGCGGGTGGCTGAGCTGACCGATACCCTGCACCTGCTTCGTGATGTCCCTCCCACATCACGCACGCGGGTCGCGACAGGTGCACTCGTAGAGGTGGAGCGTCGCGAGAAGACAGCATGGATGCTGGTGCTTCCCGGTGGGGTCGGCCAGACCCTTGAGCACGCCGGTCAGGCCATTCAGGTCGTCTCACCCCATGCACCGCTGGCGCGCGCCCTGTTCGGGCTCGAGGCCGACGAAGAGGCGGAGCTGCGGACGCCCGAGGGCCTAGACGTCGTGGTGGTGTTGCAGGTGCGCTAGCTCAGTTGGACGCGATGATCTCTTCGGTCTGCTCCATTGGGGGTGATCCCTCACCAATCCAGAGCGCAGACGTGCAGTATCCGCAGGTGTCGAGACGCAGGAAGTCAGTCACCCCATCGCTGGTCACATCCGCCATGACCCATGCCGTGTTGAAGTCTGCCGTATCGTGCCGGCAGAGCTCACCGGCCTCGGTCAGCCCCATGGCGGGCTTGAGCTCCGCGGGCACATTCAGGAGGCGTAGGCCATGCTGCTCAAGCTTGAGGGGATGCCCACCCAAGGTCAGCGGACGCAGGTCGGTGGTGCGCGGGTCGAGCAAGAAGTGTCCCTCGCGAGTCTCGACGACAAGGTGATTGTCGATACGTCTGGCGTCAAAGACACCACGCAAGAGGGGCCGCTCAACGTCGAAGGCGCCATCTGGCAGAAGGCGTCGCTGTCCGAGGGCTTGGCTGTTGCCCACATGGGTGAACAGCAGCTCGTCGCGTCCATCTCCATCGACATCTATGGCCATGGGATTGGTGACGCTGTCGAGCATCAGCACATCGTTGACGGTGGGTGCGTCGGCGCCCTCAGGCCAGACCAGGTGGCCGAAGCCGCCACCGCGTCGCCGCAGCCAAATGAGCTCTTCGCGGCCATCGCCGTCAAAGTCGCCCATCTCAAGGGTATGTGGCTGAAGGTCTGCCTCAAGGCGTAGCGGTGCACGCACTTCGCGTTCGCTGTCACGCACGAGAATGCCTTCGGGTGTGCCGAGGTAGAGGTCGATGGCTTGGTCGAAGGTATAGCCGACGGCGATGTCGTTGTAGCCGTCGCCGTTGAGGTCTGCGACGGCCAGGTTGTTGCCCTCGCGGAGCATTGGCGGGTCGGTCCGATAGCGGGGATACTTGATGTAGCTGGCCTCGAAGGTGAGCGACGAGCAGGTAGGCAAGGCCTCCCAGGCGTTTAAGCCACTCTGTGGCGCTGCAGGTGCAAGCAGGGCACCCGCCGCAGCTGAGGCGAGCCCGCCAAGGCCTAGGGCAAGCACCGCGAAGACGGCCCGCGTGGTCCAGGATGGTGAGCGGTGGGTGAGCGCCTCTGGCTGGTCATCGACCCATGCACGGACCCGTGTGCGCACGGCCTCTGGCAGGGCGCGTCGACGAGAACGCCGCTCGAGATCTCCAGGAAGATGGCCCGTGGTCGCGTAGACCAAGCTGGCGGCGAGACTGTAGCGGTCGGTCTGCGGCGTATGGGCTTCGCCACGCCGAACCTCTTCGGCCATAAAGGCGACCGTGCCCACGATCGAACGGGTGCGGGTCACGACATCGATGCCGCTGCCCATCATCGCCAAGCCAAAGTCGGCCAGACGCGGGGTGTCATCGGTGAGCAAGATATTGTGTGGCTTGATGTCTCGGTGCACGATGCCGGCGTCATGGACCTTCGCCAGGCCCTCGGCGAGGTGATCGAACCAATGCACGGCGAGGTCGGGCTCGAGGGCGCCTTCGCGCTCGACGCGGTCGCCGAGGCTCTCGTTACAGCACTCCATGACAATACAGGTGCGTGTCGTCTCGCCAATGACCTCGTCGAAGACATCAAAGACATCGACAATGGCCGGGTGGGCGACGCGTGCGAGGATCTTCGCTTCGCGCCCCAGCCGTTCATGGACGGCCGTGGGCAGGTTGCCGTGCAGAACCTTGATGGCGCGAACCACTTCGAGCCGCACATCGAGCGCAGACCAGACCTCTGAGAAGGTCCCCGTGCCCAGCTGCTCCAAGACTTCGTAGCGGCCATCGGCAAGGTAGGACTTCATGAGGGTGTAGTGCTCCGACAATTCACGTCTACCTGAATAGGCGACATGTTGCCGACATGAAAGGGGCAGAATGGGGCAGGTTGACGACATCTGTCCGTCGTCAAGCGCTATAGGGGCCCCATGCCACGCCTGCTCATTCAGTCTCGTACGCGTACGTTCCGTATTCCGCTCTCGGAGTCCGTGCTCGTCGGACGCCACGCCAGCTGTACGGTTACGGTGGATGACTCGCGCATCCCAGCATTTTGGCTGGAGATTCGATGGACGGGTACAGCATGGGCATGGCGACCGCTCGCGGCCGTTAACCATACGCGGGGTCCTGGCGCAGTCACCGGCGAAGGGTGGCGCGTGTGGCGCGCACAACACTCGCCGCGCCACGGCGCACGCATCTCGCTTGGAGATGTGGTGAGCCTAAGCCTCGTCGATCCAGGCCCACCCGCACCGGTGGTCGAGCTGTTGGGGGCTGGCACGCGGCACGAGCTCGACGCGCCTCAACTCAACGATGCCGTCCGCGTGCTCGAAGACGGCGTGGTGTTGGTTCAAGACGATGGCACCCCGCGCGTGTTGTCCGATGGCGAGGCTTTCGTGCTGGGCGGTGAGCCTGCCCGAATCTGGATCCCCGACACCTGGCAATCCACCGACGGACCCGGTGTCGTGGCCACGGCCGACGATGCCGTGCTCGACGTCTACCCGCATCAAGCCACGGGCCCTACGTGTGTGCTGACCCAGCGCACGGGTGAGGTCGTTCTTCGGGGCGAAGAAGCCCGGCTGTTGTGCGTCTACGCCATGGCCCGCACGGCCGATGGAGACCGCGAACCCCACGGCTTTCGGTTGGGAAACGACGCGTTTCACGCCTGGGTGAAGCTCGGTGGCAACGCCGAGAGCCGTCCGGAGCGACTGGCGTGGCTTCGAAGCCGCATCAAGGCCACCTTGGCGGCCCGCAGGGTGTCGGGCGTTGACGCCTTGTTTCAGCGACGCCGTGTGGGGCGATCGTATGCCTTCCGGCTGGCCCTTGAGCCCAAGCACATTCACGTGCACGATGGCGACGTGGAGCGATAGGCTGGCCCCACGCGTGGGGGTGGTGTGATGGCGAGGCATGTGGTCTGGGTGGTGCTGACGGCATGTTCGCTGCGAGCGGTCCCCGAGCCGCCGACAGAAGCACCTGCGCCCGAGGCGCAGCCTGTGGAGGTGCCACCCGTCGAGGTCGAACAGGCGGCAGTGCCGCGTGACACGGGCTGGCCGCTTACTGTCGATCCCGGGGCCAACCGCGCCGATGCCACGGACTGGACGTGGCGTGCTGTCGCGGGCACCGATGCGGCACGCCCACCCACCCTCGACAAGGTGCGGATGTTGCCCAGGGCGTTCGGTGACCAAGTGTCGACCTTCCGTGGAGGCACCCTTCGGGCGGGCGCGAGCCATGGCCGGGTGGACGGTGAGCCCGTGCGGTTTGAGAAGCGCTGGACCTTCGAGACGAGTGAGGGCTTTTTGCACGGGGGACGAAAGCGCGACTGGGGCGGGAGTGCCGGCTGGACCGGTCAGCCCGCACTCATTCAGTGGTCACCCGAGGTGCGCAAGACCCTAAACCTGCGGCCCGAGCTGAGGGACGATGAGGGCTTTGTCGAGGTGATTGTCGGCTCGTTGGACGGGTGGGTGTATTTTCTCGATCTTCGTGACGGCCGGCCATCGCGGACGGCGACCTTTCCCAACGTCATGGCCCCCGGCGAGCCGAGTCGACACCTCAACACCGGCAACCCCATCAAGGGGGCGGTGACCATCCATCCCGAAGGCCTACCGATGATGGTGGTGGGTCAGGGACTCATCGAAGATGTCGAGATCGGGAGCAGGTTTTATCGGTTGACCGATGGTGAAGAGCTGCTGTTTCTTCGCGGGAAAGACAGCCGAGCCCACCGGGGTTGGGGCGCCTTTGACAGCTCGCCGCTCTTTGATACGGCACACGATCTGGCGTGGGTCCCCGGCGAAAACGGATTGCTCTACCGTGTGCAGCTTGGGACGAACCTTGCCGGAGGCGAGCTGACGCTCTCGCCGGTGGTGCATGCGCTGGCCTACCGTCCTACCCATCATGAGAAGCAGGGCATCGAAAACTCGATGTCGGCGTGGAGAAACCTCGCGTGGTACGCAGACAATGGTGGCACCCTGTTCTGCATGAACCTCGAGACCAACGAGGTGGTGTGGACATGGCATGGCGAGACCGCAGCCGACACCAACGCCAGCCTCGCCGTCGATGTGGTCGATGGGGTGCCCTACCTCTACCGGGGCACCGAGCATGAGCCCGAGACCCTGGGCCCCAACAGCTACATTGCGAGGCATCATGGGCTGACCGGTGAACAGCTCTGGGCTGTGGCGGTGCCCACGGCAGACGTGGCCCCCATGAGCCATGGTGGCGTGTACGGTACCCCTGCCGTCGGGCGTCACCAAGCAGATGGCCTGGTCTATGTGACGGTCTCCCATGCGCCATCGAAGGAGCACGGCACCCTGCTGGCGCTAGAGCGGGAGACGGGGGCCATTCGGTGGAAGCAGGTGGTGCCCCGCTACGTGTGGAGCTCGCCGCTGGTGGTCTACAACGACGCGGGTCACCCCTGGGTGTTTCAGGCCGACGTGGGGGGGCATGTGCAGCTGCTGGATGGGCTGTCGGGAGAGATCTTGCACGCCGAGCCCTCGGGCAGTCTGATTCAGGCCTCACCCTCAAGCTGGAACAGTCGGGTGGTCATGCCGCTGCTCGGTACGCAGATCGTGGCCTACGACCTCGTGGCAGGTGCCGCGGAGTAGCCTTCAGCCGGCGTCGACCCCGGTGGGTGCGGGCACGAAGGCCACGCAGTGTGGCGACGGCTGGTCGCCCGAACACGCGGGAAGGTGCGCATAGGTGCTGGTGAGCATCTCGACCGTGAGCGGGCTGCCGGGCTGGGCATGCACGCCGCGCACCCGGTAGGCCTCATCGAGCCAAGGCACGAGAACCTCGCCTACAAAGCGCAGGTGTGCGCCATGGCGCAGCACGGGGTCTTCGTCGATGGGCAGCTCACCGGGGGGAGGCGCAGCCCATGCTGCTGGCTCAAGCACCACGAGGGCGACCGCTGTACGGTGCTCGTGGGCAAACTCGGCCCACGCCTGACGCTGGGCATGGAGCGTCTGGGCCTCATCCCGAGGCTCGATGACAACCTTGAGTTCTTCGACGTCGTCCCAGGGTTCGTAGACCGCCACCTCGTGTGCGAGGCGAAGCGGGCGGGCGTTTGTGCCCGTGACTTCGCCCATGAGGTTGAGGTCGACCCAGCCCGGGAGGTCTGCAGCCGGTGGGTGGGCGACCGTGGCCTGCGCCCATGCCGTGTGGAGGGCTTCGAAGTCGGCCACCATGAATGGCGAGACGGCCCGGTGGTTGACCAGCGTCTCGAAGTGAAGATGGGGGCTGGTGGAGAGGCCGGTGTTGCCGCAGGTTCCCACGAGCTGGCCGGCCTTGACCTGGTCACCCGTGCGCACTCGGCGGGAGGTGAGGTGCAGGTAGCGGCTCTCGACGGTGCGCCCAGCATGGGTGCCGTGATCGAGGTGGACATAGTTGCCAGCCTCACCACTGTAGATGGCATAGCGCACGGTGCCATCGGCGATGGCGTAGATGGGCTCTCCGCGTCGGCAGCCGATGTCTTGGCCGTTGTGTCGGCGGACGTGGCCCGAGACTGGGTTGGTGCGGATACCCACGCCGGAGCCTGCGATGCGGTCGGGGTGGATGGGCAGCACGGCATCGAGGCCATACTGCTCGATGGTGAGCTCGAGGTCGGCAAGCGGGAGCTTACGGGTACGACGTGGGTTGGACAGCAGGGTGTCGGCGCGGTCGAGCGCGGCCTGCAGATCGTCGGCATGGGACTCGGGCCAGAGCCGGGGCAGGTCGGTGGCGAGCTCGAGCAGATCGGCGAGGCGTGTCTGCGCGGCGGTCCAGGAGAGCCCCTCGGCGACAGGGGTGGGCTCCTTGGCTTCGACGCCCGGGTCGGAGGGCATCATCAGGAGCACACCGAGGCCACATCCGATCAGCGCCGCCACCATTCCGGTTCGCGGATCTCGACTTGGATCGACGCGACGGCGTCTCGGGTGCTGGCGGATCGACGAGCTCAAACAAGACTCACGTGAGGTTTCAGCCTGAAAACGGCACGGTTCATAGCTGATCGCTTGTGGTAAGTGCCACTTGTCTGCAGGATGTGAAGTCGGATCCGACCGACAATATGTTGAGCGGAGTAGTTCAAACGCAGGTTTTCGATGGTGTCTCGAATTCACGTTTTTCGAGGAACAGCCGTCGACTTCCGGTGAATGCGGTTCAGGGTCTGATCTTGCGCCATGTCCGGGAGGGACATCGCTTCGACAGTAGACCAGAAACAGTCCGCTTATTTACGGGGTAACAGCCGTCCGACAGGGGGCTTGGCGACGCCGTCGATCACGAGCCCAAAGTGCAGGTGCGGTGAAGTAGAGAGGCCCGTGTTGCCGCAGCGGCCGATGCGCTGGCCCTGCTTGACCCGATGGCCCTCGCGGACCCCGCGGTGAGCGAGGTGCAGGTAGCGGGTGATGACCTCGTCGCGGTCCGTGCTCTCGTGCACCACCTCGATGTACTTGCCCGCCGAGTCTGAGCGTTTCGAGGTCTTGACCACCCCATCGGCCACCACAAAGACGGGCTCACCCTTGTCACACGAGAGGTCTTGACCCTTGTGGGTCTTGTAGGTGCCCGTGACGGGGTGCTTGCGGGGGCCAAAGGGCGAGCCTGCCGTCCGAGGGAGGGCCAGGGGCCATGACCAGTCTTCGACGCCGTACCAGGGCAGCATCAGCGTGAGCTCGTCGAGACCGCGGTTGCGCACGGCAGATCCCTCGGTGTCGACCGGCGGAAGCATCGGCTTCGCCACGGGCTTCTTCGCGCAGCCCAGCATCAACAGACCCAACAGTGCCCAGCGCATACGTGTCCCTCTCGCCAACGGGTGCTCACCCAGCGGCAGCAACACGTGAGAGTTTAGGCGAACTCCTCGACATGGGCGAATTTCTGGTGGAGCCCCCCTCCATGCTACAACCGCTCCACCCCGCGTACGGAGCCACGCATGAGCGACATCTTGTACAGCTTCACCTCGGACGATGGGCTCAACGTGTTCGAGCTTCGAGAGACCACTTTGACCAACCGACTGGCCGGTCGGGTCTACCTCGAGGCGCCGCTCGACCGCATTGAGTCTGTCACGCTCACCACGCCGATGCTCGGTGGAGGTGGGGTGGTCTATGTGGAGGTGGTCTTCTTCAAGGACGGCAGCCGCAAGACGCTCGTGATGACCGGCGCGCTCTACCATGATGCTGTGGCGGCACTCCTCGGGGCGCTCTCCCAGCGGCTTCCCGAGCGGGCGGACTGGAAGGATGAGCGCAAGACCCAGGGCACGACGGCCTCGGATGGGCCTCACAAGCTGCGCCTGAGCCGGCCGCTGACGCTGCTGATCGGGCGCAAGCACGCGGCACATGGGTTTCTGTACCTCATTGGCATCTTGTTCTCGCTCGGTTGTGTGACCGCGCCCTTTTTGATCTGGCTGATGGTCACGGGCTTTCGAGTGAAGACCCATGCTCAGGGCATCACGGTCCGCAGGATCGGCGCCACGACCATTTTGTGGGACGACCTGCGCGAGGTGCAGCTCTCTCACCAGCAGCTCTCGACTGTGGGCCGTGGCTACACCCATCTGTCCTACCACCTCACGGTGACGCTCCATCGCGCCTCGGGGGAGCCTGTGGCGTTTGAGATGGAGTACACCGATGCCATGCCGCTGCTGCACACCCTCATCGCACGAGGCAAGCTCGATGCGGGAGTGCTCCAGGTGTACGGGTTGGGCGCGCTCGACGCTCCATCGTGAAGCGCTGGCTGTTCGCCTAGGTTCTGACGTACACTCTGCGAGGGAGGACCTCGCATGATCCGCTGCCGTCACCTGCTGCTCGGTCTGGTGCTGCACGGGTGCGGTGCAGGGGCTCCCGGAACCGCGCCAGAAGATCCGAACCCTGATCCGTTGGGGGAGACCGACACGCCGGTGGACACGGACCTGCCCGCCGATCCCGAGGCTTGTGTGGAGCACTACGGTATCGACGTGCCCGAGACCGTAGATGCGCTGGCGGAACGTTACGAGACGGACATCCACCCGCTGTTCGCACGTGGGCTTGCTGAGGGCGGCTGCGCGGACTGTCACATGCCGGGAACCTCGCACAAGGTGGTGATCTACCCCGAGGATGCGGGGCGAACCTTTGATGCGCTGTGGGCAGGCGGATGGTTTGCTTTCCCGGGAGGACTATCGGCCATTGTGCAGCCCGATGCCGTACCTCGCATGCCACTTGGAGCGCCCGAGTGGGCGCCCGGTGACCGTGAAGCGCTGGAGGCCTTCTCGTGCGCAGCGACAGCGAGCGAGCTCAAGGCGGCCGCACCCTGTTCGGGGCCGATCGATCCGGGCGTGACGCCGCTGCGGCGCCTGTCCAACTGGCAGTATGCCCAGACGATTGCAGCCAGCACGGGTGCCGATCCCACGATGGCCAGTGCGCTGGCAGCCGACGACATCGCCCATGGCTTCGATGCCGTCGGCGCGGCACAAAACCTGTCACCCGGACACTTCGATCGGTACCAAGAGGCAGCCGAGGCCATCGCCGACGACACGATAGACCTTCCACGTCCACTGACGGTCATGGCCGAAGCCGAACTGGGACCCGTCATGACCTTTACGGGTGTCCCGGTGGATGGCAGCCAGCCGGGATGGGGTGGGCCTCAGCCGGGTGGTACGTTCTTGATGAAGCGAATTCGGCAGGACCTTCAGGTGGGTCCGGTGCCGGTGGTGCACCCCGGAACCTACACGCTGACCGTGCGGGCACGCGGGCGTGGTGGCACGGACTGCGTCATGGTGAACGGGACCTGCGATGTTCAAGACCCGCACGATCTCCCCGAGCTGCGCGTGGCGGTGGCGGGTGGTGAAGTGGATCGGGTCGAGTGGGACAGTCCATTGGGGAGCTGGGGCCCCATGACCGAGTGGAGCACTGAGATTCAGCTCGCAGGACCCGAGATGGTGCAGGTGGGGCATGGCAATGCTTCGTGGGGGCCGTCCTTCCAGCGCGATGTAGAGCTAGAGATTGACTGGGTGCAGCTCGAGGGTCCAGCAGACGACGAGCTGCCCGTGGCAGATCTCGATCGCCTCGATCGCTTCTTGATCTGCGAACCAGACGAGGCAGGGTGTCCGGAGCTGACCATAGAGGCCATGCTGAGCCTGCTCTGGCGACGTGCCCCCACGGCCGCCGAGGTCGACCGCTACGTCGCGGTCCTCGAACTAGGAGAGGCCGAAGAGGGCGTCTTTGAAGACGGGGTTCGTTTGGCGCTCGAGGCAGCCTTGAGCTCCCCCCACTTCTTGTTTCGGCCGGAGCCCGACCTGACCGAGGCCGTGGCGCCGCTCACGGCAGAAGCGCTTGCAGTTCGGTTGTCCTACCTCGTATGGGGAGAAGCCCCCGACGCCGAGCTTCGGGCCAAGGCAGCGGATGACACGCTGCGTGACCCGGCTGTGCTGCTTCAAGAGCTCGATCGACTGTTGGCCGATGAAAAGGCCGCGGCGCTCGCGGACCACTTTGCACACCAGTGGTGGCAGCTCGGCACCCTCGACGACATCACCTTCAGCCCACTCGAGCTGCCAGACTTCGATGATGCGCTCAAGCAGGCGATGGTGGGCGAGTTGCGGCAGCTGTTTTGGGCAAACCTGCAGGCCGATGCCCCCATGACCGAGTTGCTTGATCGCGACACTACGTGGGTGAACGACCGCCTCGCGGCGCACTATGGGCTGCCGCTACCGGGCACGGATGCGCTGGTCGAGGTGCCGGTGGGCCTGTCCCCTCGTGGCGGCTTGATCGAGAGCGCGGGGCTGCTGGCCTTGACCTCACATCCTGCCAAGACCTCGCCTACGCGTCGCGGCAAGTGGCTGCTGCAGCAGCTGTTGTGTCAGCCCCCTGCAGAGCCACCCGACAATGTCGAGACCGATATCGCAGAGCCCGACCCCGGCAGCAGCACCAGCCTGCGCGAGATGTTGGAGGCACACCGTGCCGACCCGGCGTGTGCGGCCTGTCATGCCACCATGGACCCGCTTGGGCTCAGTCTGGAGCACTTTGACCCCCTCGGCGCGTGGCGCCTGCTCGACGACTACGGGGCGACCGTCGATCCTTCGGTCGACCTCCCGACAGGCGTGATGCTCGCCGACCATCACGACACCATCGACTGGCTTGCGACACATCCAGCTCACACCACCTGCATCGCGCAGAACATGGTGGTGTACGCCGTGGGCCGTGGACCCGACGACGTGGATGCCTGTGCGCTGGAGGCCATTCATGAGGACTTTGAGGCGGGTGGGTTTACCCTCCGCAGTCTGCTTCGCGCCGTGGTGAGCAGCCCGGTCTTTACGCAAGCACGGGGCGAAGCCCCTGCGGGAGGTCGCTGATGGCCATTGTTCAGCTGGACCGACGGACCCTGCTTCGAGGGCTGGGCACCTCCCTGCTGCTGCCCTTTCTGCCGAGTGCGCTGCCGCGGCGTGCATGGGCGGGAACGGTCGCTACACCGCCGCGCCGGCTTGTCTATCTCTATAAGCCGAACGGCTTTGCTATGGATCGCTGGGCACCCACGGGCATGGGTGCAAGCTGGGTGGCCTCGCCAACACTTCAGCCGGTTGATGCCCATCGGGACGATCTCCTGATCCTCTCGGGCATCGACAACCTTCCCGGCAATGCGGTGGCGGGTGATGCACCAGCGGGTGCGCACTTTCAGCAGACGGGATCCATCCTCACGGCCACGCATGTGGAGCACAGCAGTGCGGTAGCGGGAGTCTCCGCAGACCAGATCGCTGCCCAAGCCTTCGGCTATGTCACCCCCTACCGCTCCTTGCAGCTGAGCCTGTCGCCCGGTGGCTCTGGCGGCTCGTGCGGGAGCGGCTGGCCGTGCGCCTATCTTCAGTCGGTCTCGTGGCAGGATGCCACAACGCCGTTGGCCAACCAGTCTGACCCTCAAGGCCTGTTTCAGCTCTTGTTCTCTGGTTCTTTGGGCATGACGGAGGCCGAGTTTGAGGCGCGTCGGGCGCGGAAGCTCGGGGTGCTCGACACGGTCGCTGAGGATGCGAAACAGCTGTCCAAGCGCTTGGGGGCTGCGGACCGGGCGAAGCTCGATCAATACCTCACGGCGGTCTACGAGGCGGAGGCCCGCACCGATGCGCTGACCTACGGGCTGACCTGCGATCCGGGGATGGCGCCCCCCGTGGGTGCCACCTATGTCGAGAAGCTGGAGGCCATGCTCGATGTGCTCGTGTTGGCCCTTGAGTGCGACATCACCCGCGTGGCGACCGTGATGACCTGGGCGGGTGGGGCGAGCCATGGCATTCCCTACGACTGGGTGAGTGTCGATGGGTCACCCGTGCTCGATACCTTCCACACCGTCAGCCATCATGGAGGCGATCCCGACAAGCTGGCGGCGATCGAGGCCATCAACATCTGGGAGATGACGGTCTTTGCAGGCCTGCTCGACCGCATGAAGGCGGTGGTGCATGCCGATGGCAGTACGCTGCTCGACCAGAGTGCCGTGTGCTTCTTGAGTGAAGTCAGCGATGGCGACAGCCACACGGCCAGCAACCTTCCGGTGCTCATCGGAGGGCATGCGGGGGGCACCCTCGACACGGGGCGGTACGACGCGCGTTCGGCGCCGGACAACACACTGGCCGACTTGCATCTCGCCTTGCTGGAGTCGGTCGGCGTCAGTACGGCGAGCTTGGGCGATGACGGAACGGCCCCGATGGGCGGAATCTTGATTTAACTGACAAAGACAAAGCCCCTGCAACCACGAGGATTGCAGGGGCAAAGTGGCACACCCAGAGGGATTCGAACCCCCAACCCCCGGATCCGAAGTCCGGTGCTCTATCCAGTTGAGCCATGGGTGCAGTCGGCCCGCGTTAACGCATTGGCATCACCCGGTCACCCCATTTGAGGTGTTCATGTTGTTGACGACCCTGATGAGCCTTGCCCTTGCGGGCCCGCCGTCCTCCCTCTCCGCTGATGTTTCTCGGGATTGGACGTGGATGAAGACCACATACGAGGAGCTGCATCGTACGCCGGAGCTCTCGTTTGGCGAGGTCGAGACCGCCGCGCGCATGGCCAAGGAGCTCAAGGCGATGGGCTTTGCCGTCACTGAGGAGGTGGGGCGCACCGGCGTGGTGGGGATGCTGCGCAATGGACGTGGACCGCAGCTTCTGCTGCGTGCAGACATGGATGGGCTACCGGTGCTCGAGCAGACGGGCCTGCCCTATGCGTCGGAGGCCCGTGGGCAAGACCGGTTTGGCGAGGAGCACCCCACGATGCACGCCTGTGGCCACGATGTGCACATGACCTCGCTGCTGGGCACCCTCCGATGGCTCACCGCGAACAAGCGGCAGTGGCGGGGCACGTTGATGGTGGTCTTTCAGCCGGCCGAAGAGCTCGGGCTCGGGGCACGGGCCATGCTCGACGATGGGCTCTACGAGCGATTTGGTGTGCCGGATGCTGCCCTCGCACTCCATGACTCCGCAGCACTCGAGGCTGGCAAGGTCGGTACAACGGCGGGCTGGGCGCTCTCCAACGTCGACAGTGTGGACATCATCGTCAAGGGCGTGGGGGGACATGGCGCCTACCCGCACACGACGATCGATCCGATCGTGATCGGGTCACGCATCGTGTCGGCACTCCAGACCTTGGTCAGCCGAGAGCTTGACCCCTTGGAGCCTGCCGTGGTGACCGTGGGTGCATTTCATGCGGGCAGCAAGCACAACATTATCTCGGACCAAGCACATCTTCAGCTCACGGTGCGGAGCACCAAAGATGCGACGCGAACGGCGCTGCTCGAGGGTATTCAGCGGATTGCAGAGTTCGAGGCCAGGTCGGCGGGTGTACCCGAGGGGCTGTTGCCCCAGGTCACCATCGAAGACCCCTACACCCCAGCCACATGGAACGATCCCGCGCTGACGGAGCGGGTGACGCGCGCGTTGGAGCGGGGGCTCGGCGATGACCGGGTGGTGACGCTCCCGCTGGTGATGGGCGGTGAGGACTTCTCTCGCTACAGCCGCACCCCCGACAATGTGCCGGCCGTCATCTTCTGGGTGGGCGCCGCAAGTACACGGGCCGTGAAGGCCTCGAAGGCACCGGGTGGTGCGGCCTTGCCCTCACTGCACTCCCCGTTCTTTGCACCGGATGCGCGCCCGACCCTCACGACAGCGGTCGAGGCGATGACGCTCGCAGCCCTCGAGGTGGTGGGCCGCTAGTCGCAGGGCTCGGGGGGCGCGACCGTGCACTCGGGAACCACCGTGCCGTCGAGGAGGCCCGCGATGGTCTCGAGCTGCCAGGGTAGGGTAGCGACGCCGGCCGAGCTGTGATCGAGGGCGGCGCACTGCTTGTGCACCACCTGCCGCCCTTCGTCGCACCAGCCGACGATGTCGTCGTGCACGGGTGGCGCCCATGTGAGGTCATCGGCCTCGGAGGTGACGAGTGCGATCACGGCATCGCTATGACCCTGCACGGGCATGCGCCGCGGACTGCTCTCTTCGAGGATGCACTGCCAGGGCTCAAGGCTCGGCCCGTCGCCCGCTTGTAGGGCATCGACGAAGGCAGGCTGAAAGATCTCGGTGACCGTGGTGGGGTCGCCATAGGAGAAGTCGCTGCAGCTCTCCTCGAGCAGGTCTTCGACATTGGCCGAAAAGTCTGGCTGCATCACGTCATCGAGGGGCGGGGCGTCGTACCACTGCCGCATGGTGGTGAGGATGGCCGCGAGGCCCGAGGTGGTGTCGTTGAGTTCGGCCGTGCCTCGAATGGCGAGCTCAAGCAGGTCAGTGGGCGGTACGGCAGCCATCACGACGGCGGGGGTGAGCTCTGGGGCGAGGGCCTCGGCGTAGCGGTCGGCCACCAAGGCCGCAAAGCCACCCTCGCTGGCACCATAGAGCACGGTTCGGCTGGGGTCAGGTTGTGCTGGCCACCCAGAGCGGCTCGCCTCGTCGAGGAGTGCTCGCGCGCTGTCGAGGGAGGCCACGGCTGTGGGCTCGGCCACGATGTAGGGATGCAGATCGGGGCTAGAGGGCTCGGCCCAGCCGTTCATGCCGATGTAGTCGGGGGCAGCCACCACGTAGCCGAGGCTCGCAAAGACGATCGGAAAGATGGCGCCCTCGATGCCTCGGGCGGAGGGGCCGCAGGGTGGGCTGAACCCCGCCGTGGGGTGCATCCAGAGCAGCAGGGGGTA
>JBMHDG010000079.1:0-194171 GCA_049889515.1 Myxococcota bacterium | reverse complement strand
TTCCTGGCGACTCATCGACACTCCCATGGAGCCGGGTTCGGCTCCGTGTTCCGTGAAAACCTGATCACTGAGGAGGCGACACCTAGCCGCTCTGTGCGGCGCGTGGGAGCCCAAAACTGGCCTTCAATTTACTTTCTACTCGCGGGTCGGAATTAAAAGCCTAGGGTCAACCACAGAAGCCACGCAAAATGGGCCCCCTCGTCATGAGGTCAGATTTCTCCACTCTCTTTCCTCGACCGTCACGGCCTCATCGAAGGTGAGGCGGAGACCGTCGTACAACGACGTGAGCAGGGATAGGTCGAGGGGGTGCGCTCCCCCCCGATCAGCCAGCCTCCGTGCCGCGTGAATGGCGAGCAGCTGGTCGCCGCGAGGCGATGGAAGCCCTCCATCGACAGGGCGTGCACCCTTCATATCCCATGGCCGGGTAGCGGACCCACCCCCAGCCGTGTCCATGTCTGCAAGGCGTACGTCCCTGCCCTCAAACAGCATGCCCAGGGCCGCATCAAGTCCGACTAGCCAAGCCAACCGCACCAGCGTACCAGGCACCGGAGGTCGCTCACGCGCGTCGGGATCGACCGTGAGTGTCGCATCGCCCGCATCAGAGAGCACGTGACAGCTGAGCGCGAGCGCAAGCCGGTCGCCACGAACCTCACCAGCCACATCGAGCGCGACACGCACACCGCTCGTCTCTAGGCTGCGAAGCACGCGTGTACGCGTTTCCATGGCCTCGCGGGAGGGACAAGGCCCGGAGTCGCCGGGCTGTAGCACCAGCCGCACACGCTCGCAGCGTTCCTCAGCGAGCGACGCGACCATGCGAGCGAGCGCATCCCACTGGGATGCGGTGGCCCACCCCTGCGAGGCAAAGGTCAAGGTCTGTATACGCTCCAGAGCATCCACCTCACTCATGACGCCACCCGCTCGACAATGGTTGCCGTTCCCATGCCAGCGCCCACACAGAGCGCAGCGAGCCCGAAGCGGGCATCACGTCTCTCCAGTTCGTCTAGAAGGGTCCCCAGAATCATGGCGCCTGTCGCACCGAGCGGGTGGCCCATAGCGATCGCACCGCCGTTGACGTTGACGGTGTCATGCGTCAAGCCGAGCTCCTGTTCAAACCGCATCACCACGGACGCAAAGGCCTCGTTGATCTCCCAAAGGTCGATGTCACCGATGCCTAGACCCGCGCGCTTTAAGGCCACCCGAGCGGCCGTTGCAGGGCCCGTGAGCATGATCGTGGGCTCGCTACCCACGGACGCAAAGCTCACGATGCGCGCGCGGGGACGTAGCCCGGACACCCGCCCAAATGCAGCATCTCCGAGAAGAACGCCAGCGGCGCCGTCCACAATGCCCGAGCTGTTGCCCGCATGATGAAGGTGATGTATGTGCGCGACCTCGGGGTAGCGCTGCTGCGCGATGGCATCGTAGCCATACCCCTGCCCCAGCCGCTCAAAGGCCGGCTTGAGCCCCGCGAGTGTGGCCAACGACGTCTGTGGACGCATCAGCTCGTCGCGGTCGAGTACCACAGCTCCCGAGGGGTCACACACGGGGACAATGCTCTTTGCGAACCGCCCCTCGGTCCAGGCCTCCGCGGCGCGCTGCTGGCTCTGGACCGCGAGCTCATCGAGCTGCTCACGAGAATAGCCGTAGAGGGTGGCGATCAAGTCGGCCGAGATGCCCTGTGGCACGTACCGGGTGTACATGCTCACCCGCGGGTCGTGCACCCACGCCCCACCGCTCGACCCCATGGGGACGCGGCTCATGCTCTCCACGCCGCCGCCGATACCGGCGCTGGTCTGCCCGCTCATGATCTGGCTGGCAATCAGGTTGACCGCTACCAGGCCAGACGCACAGAATCGGTTGACTTGGGCGCCTGGCACGGACTGATCATAGTCCGCGTACAGCACGCCGACGCGGGCAATGTCGGCCCCCTGCTCACCCACGGGCTCCACGCACCCCAAGATCACATCATCGAGCAGGGCTGTGTCGAGCTCATTGCGTACCCGAAGTGCGGTAAGGACCGTCTTCACCAACTCAATGGGTGGCACAGTACGCAGCGATCCGCCCGGCCTGCCCTTTCCCCTCGGGGTTCGGACCGCATCATAGATGTAGGTCTCATTCATCGACTGCCTCATGGGGTGACCCGATCGTCGCTCCGGTCCGGTGGACGATCATCCAGACCAGACCCGTCTGTATAGGAAGAAGGGTGAGAAGTGCGAGTGAGCTCGCCAGTGCGGGAGACGGCGCGTCGGGCGCGAGGAGCAGCATCCATGTCGCCATCAATGGCACCGTGGCCGCGACCACCGGAAGGGTAGCTCCTCCCGCGATGAGTCCTACGTCTCGCCCGTTCGAAGGCGCCGCATGGTCCACCTTCCAGTGCCACGGGGACCATGCAGCGAGCAGGCATCCCGTGACGAGCCCCAGCGGCCACCATGCGCAGGCGTGGCCCCACTGGCTCGAGATGCCCCACCCCAGCCCAGCCATGGCCACCACCGCAGCCACAGAGACCACACCTGCGCGAGAGCGCGCGATGGTGCGTCCGAGCGCGTGGAGGGTGCCGTGCCAGAGCGCCACCACACCAGAAGCGCCAAAGATCAGCCCAAAGAAGGCCAGCAGGCCGCCCATCCATGCGTCGACCGCCGCAGGCAATGCTGTGCTGCTCTGGCTCAGCTCCACGGTCCACCAGACCATCATGCCCGCGCAGAGCGCCACGGTCACCATGGCACCTCGGAGTCCTTGGGTCAGTGAGCCCGCTGACACCGCGCCGGTCTGTCCCTCCCGAGGAGGCGCCAAGACACCGTACCGCGCAATCAACGCACCCATGCCGCCCAGCACAACGGTCATCACGCCAGTGAGTCCTGCACTCCGCACCAGGGCATCGGCGACATGTTCGGGCGAGCCCGGCGCTGGCAGTCCCGCGATCGTCGCCACCTGCTGCAGCACCATCGCAGGCCCAAGCGCCCAGAGCGTCACGGCGGCGAGACCTACCCCACCCACCCATACAAGCCTTCGGGGGTGACGCACATCTGTCGCGTTGAATGCGAGGACCGACAACGTGGCGCCCACGGTCCCAAGCCCGGACACACCGCCCAGAACGAGATGCTCGGGGTGCCAGTCCAAGGCCACATCCCAGAACACGGCGAGGCTCCCGAGCATCGCCGTCCACGCTACCGCTCGGAGTTCGGACCGCTGCAAATAGGTCGGCGCCTCAGTCCGCATTGTTCTTCCCCCAGCCATCGGCTGCGTAGCCTCCATAGTGGTGTTCCCACGCAGCGAACATGTCGTCCACTGGAATTCCAGGATGGGTTCCGTGGTCCTCCACGTACTCCATAAAGGCACCGGCCTTTCTATCGAACGGCTGAAACACAGAGTCTTCCCGACCATCGAAAGCCAGGGGTGCCACACCAAGTCTCTCGCACAGCCCAGCGTTGAAGGCCGGCGTCGCGGCGACCCAGCGTCCCTCCAGAAAGAGCTCACAGTAGCCGTGATAGACCAACAAGTCGGTCCCGAGCTGCGCCTCGAGCTTCGCGGTCCCGATATGGTTGCGGACGTTGGCATAGTGCATGCGACTCGGGATGCCTAGCGCACGTGCGCACGCCGCCAACACACACGCCTTGTCGATGCAGTGCGCTCCGAGTGCGACGTCTCGTGCCAGCACCGCGCTTGCCGCATAGTCAGCGGGATCTGTGGCAATGTTGTACGGATTGTACCGCCAGTGATCGCGAACCATGTCGTAGAGCGCGACCGCGCGCTCTAGATCGGTCGCGCCTTGCCCATGCGCCTCGGCAAACGCCCGGACCCGAGGATGGTTACTGTCGAGAAACGCATTGGGTTCGCGGTACATCGCATCAACCATGTCTCCCCCCACGGCGTCACCTAACCTCGCCGCAGGCCCGCACCACGCCCCGTGCCATCGGCCTTGAATTGACCGGACGGGGACTGGGAGGCCGACGCTGTCGCTGCATCGCGCTACACCGACGTGCATCCTCTTCTTCAAAGGGTCCCTAATGGTCAGGACATACGCACGTTGGGTCACCAGGAGACCAGTTTCCTGGGCCATTGTCATCCTCACGCTTCTCGTGGGTGTCTTCTCCGGCGTCTATGGCATCGAGGTCGAACAAGACGACGATGTCCTCGCGTTTCTCCCAGATACCAACCAAGAGATTCGGGCCTTTAAGGACATCAGTCGAACCTTCGCGAGCACCGATGTCGCTCTCGTCGGACTCGATCCGGATGACCCGTTTTCCCCCGAGTTCCTGACCCAACTCGACGCGCTGACCGAGGCCCTGCGGGACATGAAGGGTCTCGACAGTGCGCTCACCCTCACCAATGTCGGTGACTTCGAGCCTGACCCAGAGACGGGGGGCATCATCACTGCACCGCTCGTCCGCACGGTGCCCACAACCGCAGACGAGAGTGCGGCCCTCCGCGACAAGGTGATGAGCCGTGATCACATCGTAGGAACATTGATCAGTCACGATGCTGACGCCGTTGTACTCTACGCCTTTCTTCAGCCAGACCAGCAGCCACGCGTCATCGCCCAGAAGATCCGCGATGCCGTGGAAGTCCACTTCCCCGACACCCCCACGTACTGGGGTGGTGCACCCTTTATCGGCACATGGATCTATGAAACCACGCAGGCCGACATGGCTGCGCTCACGCCCTGGAGCGTCATCGCCATTCTGTTCATCATGATGGTGGCGTTCCGTGACGCCCTCGGCACCGTGCTCGGCTTGGTGGCCACAGGCCTCGGAATCGCCGTGTCCCGCGCTGCGATGAATGTGCTCGGCGTGAGCTTCAACATCGTGCTCTCATCGATGCCCGTCATTCTGTTTGCGGTGGGCAGCGCCTACGCCATCCACATGCTGTCGCAGTACAACACGCATGCGCGAGAGGTGGGTCCAACCGCCGAAGCCGTGGAGCGAACCATCGTAGCGACAGGGCCCACCGTGCTCGCCGCCGGTCTGACCACGGTGGCGGGTCTCCTGTCGTTTGTCACCATGGATATCGGGCCCATGCAGACCTTCGGGGTCTTCACGGCGCTCGGCATCTTCTCCGCCCTGCTCGCAAGCTTGATGTTCGTACCGGCCGTGATGGCGCTCTTCCCGCGTCCGATTCGTTCCGGAACCTCGAGCTTCTTGCTCCCCATCACCGTCGCCATCGCCCATGGAACGCGACATCGGCGCGCTGTCGCTGGTGTGCTCACGCTCGCCGTGCTCGGTATCGGTAGTGTCTTTGCAGGGCAGGTAGAAAGCCGCATGGACCTCGCCGCGTTCTTCGACGACGACAGCGAGCCTGCGCACGGAGAGGCCTTTCTCGAGCGTCGGTTTGGGGGCAGCCAGTTTCTGCAGATTCGTGTAGAGGCCAACCACGACGATCCCATCGTGTTGCGTCAGGTGCAGCAGCTCGGCGACAGGCTGCGCGTGCTTCCCCACGTGAGCGGTGTCACCACCATCGCCGACCCCATGGGCTTGATCCATGAAGCCATGGAGGGCACCCGTCGGCTCCCGGACACCTCAAGGCAAGCGGCAGCGTTGTTCCGCTTTCTCGACTCCGACCCCAGCATCGCGCACCTCGTGACCGAAGACCGCCAAGCTTCTCTGATGCAGGTCAAGATCGACACATCCGATAGCACCGCACTGCGAGAACTTCTCGACACGGTCGAGACCCTTGTCGCTTCACACGCACCTACGAGGTGGACATCTGTCCCACGCGACACGGCTGCCCACCCCACATTTCTTGAGCGCGCCAGCCTGCGCATCGCGTCGCTGGTCCGCCACCACGGAGGCCCCCCCACCCCCGTCAGCGCCGAGGCCATCATGACGGCACTCGGCGCCCCACCTGCGCCCGAGGCCTCGTCCGATGTCGCCTCACGCGTGCGATCCTACTTTGGCTCCGAGGAGTGCTGGGTCATAGTCCCAGAACCCCTTCGAGCCCCCATTGCAGCCACACTCTCCGCGGGTGGCCCGGAGGCCTCCACGGACGATCTTCGCCAGCGACTCGCTGGCCTCGATACGGCTGCGCAGTCCGACATCGATGCGGACATGCTCTTCGACGAGGTACTCATGGCCGTCGAAGGCGAGCTCCAGAGCGCATGGCGCAATGTGCTGGCCTTGTCCCAGGCCCAACAGCTCCTCGCCCAGCTCGACATCGCCCTGCCCTCTGAAGATCACCGTCATCGTCTTCAGCGCGACGTCGCTGCCGTGTTTCAGGAAGCCGGGTCACCGACCCTTATCGGGCCTGCCGACGCCTCAACACCACCCGAGGAACTCGCCACAGCGACCTGGACGGTCAGCGGAACGCCTGTCCTCTACCGCGGCCTGTCCCGCTCGGTGACGGCCAACCAGTTCAAGAGCCTCGGTACGGCACTCGGCCTCATCTTCCTCATCATGACCCTGTACTACCGAAGCCCCCTGACCGGTCTGCTCGCCACCTTGCCCACCGGCGCCACGCTCGTCGTGGTGTATGCCGTGATGGGCGCCCTCGACATTCATCTCGACATTGGCACATCGATGCTGGCGAGCATTATCTTGGGTGCGGGCGTTGACTACGCGGTTCACCTGCTTGCCGCATGGGATCCACGAGGTGGCTCTGCCACAGATGCGGCCCGCCACGCCGTCGAAGAGACCAGTCATGGCATTTGGACGAACGCTGTGATGGTCGCCGCGGGTTTCTTCGTGCTGACGCTCGGCGATGCGAAGCCCCTTCGCAATGTAGGCCTCTTGACATCGAGCGCCATGCTAATTGCTGCACTTAGTACCTTCTCTCTCATCCCTCTGCTGGCGGCTGCGCGTGCCTACCGCACCCCACCAGAGCTAGACTGACGCCAACAGGAGTACCTATGACACCCCTCTTCGTGTTGACCGCTGCGCTGAGCTCCCCCGCATTTGCCGGCGAGGCCGATGACATTCTCGCCAAGCTCGACGCCCGCATGAACAACTACACCGACCAGACCATCTCCTGGGAGGTCAAGAACATGCCCCCGGGCGCAAAGCAGGCGTCCACCATGGCCTTCAACACCGTCGTGAAGGGGGGCAAGACCTTCTCCGAGTTCACGGCACCCGGTGACATCAAGGGCATGCGCACGCTCACCACCTCGCCCACACAGATCTGGGTTTGGCTGCCCGAGTTTTCGAAGATCCGCCGCGTCGCCAGCCATGCGCTGGACCAGGGCTTCATGGGCACTACCCTCAACCAGCAGGACATGGGTACGCTGGCCTATGCCCCACTCTATACACCCTCCATCAAGGCGCAGGACGACACGAGCTGGACGCTCACCCTCACCACGCGCGACGAGAAGCAGACCGCCTACAGCACCCTCGAGATGGTGGTGAGCAAGGAGTTCCACCAGCCCACGGTGATTCGCTACATCGGTGATGACGGTGTCGTCCGAACACAAGAGCGTATCGGATACACCTGCCTCACCGACGACTACTGCACCTTCAAGACCTTGAAGATGACCGATCACACCACCGGTGACGCCTGGACGGAGCTGACCTGCCTCGACCGCAAGATGAACACGGGCATCTCCGATGACATCTTCACACCTCGTACGCTGCAGCTCGGTCTCTGATCCTGACACGAGTGGCTTTCCTTGGAGGTCCCATGCTTCTCTCCACGCTCCTTCTTTTGGCAGGAACCCCCGCGCACGCAGGGGATGAACTCGAGGTGGACTTTGGTGGAATGGTCCAGTACGACCTCCGCTTTCGGCTCAACACCCGAGCGATGCAAGAGCAGTACAGTAGCTTCTTCGACCCCAAGCCCGAGCTGCCCTCCATCTCACGCAATGAGCTGATCACACGGTTCAATGCCCACGCAAAGATGGGGCGATTTGGACTGAAGACCTCACTCGACTTCGTCATGCGGGGCTATCCGCAGACCGAGCAGCTCAGTGACCTCTACCTCTACAACACGAACGCGCCGTTTCGGTTCGAGGCCCAAGAGGCGTACCTCTACGCCTTCGACCTTGCCAAAGGCTTCGACCTGCGCATTGGTATGCAGAAAGCCATGTTTGGCGTGGGCGACCAGTTCAATCCCACCAACACCGTCACGCCGAACGACCTCGAAGATGTGCTGCTGTTTGGCGACCAGCAGTCCAACCTCATGGTCCGCATGGACTACAACCCCACATGGAATGTGCAGCTGACCGGCATCTTGGTACCCATCTTCAAGCCTGCCCTGCTGCCACGGACCGGATTCTTGGCCCAAAACCCCGAACGGTTCCCCTATGTCAGCGACGCGTCGCGTTGGACCTTGAATGTCGAGAAGGCGATTGCGGACCACAGCATCGACCCAGACGTAGCCGGCGCACTCCTCCGTACCCGCTATCCGACCGTTGTGGGCGATATCGCGGTGCAACAGCCCGAGTTCCGCGCCGAGAACATGCAAGGCTTCTTCCGTGCGGGTGGTCAGTTCGGCCTCGTCGACGTCGCCCTGTCCTACTACCGCGGATTCTCTGACTCGCCGCAGCCCATCCGTACCGATGTTCGGCAGACCGACCAGCCCCTCTGCCCCAACCCCGAAGATGAGCTGCTGCCGCCCGAAGAGCGCCCTCCAGAGTGCTACGACGGGCAGATCAGAAATGACGTCGTGTTGGGTTTCCCCCGCATGCATGTGCTCGGCCTCAACCTCTCCGGCGAGGCGGGTATTGGCTACCGTCTAGAATTTGGTGCGTTCTTCCCAGATGAGGTTCGAAATCCCGTCTACCAAGACAACATCACCTTCGAGACCGCTGTCGGCTCCATCAGTCAAGACGGGCTCTACGACTTCGGTGACCCAGACGGCGATGTGGTGGTCAGCAACACGCCGTTCTTCAAGTGGTCCCTCGGGCTCGACTACACCATCAGCAAGCATGTCTACCTCAACACCATGTGGATTCACGGGTTTCCCGATGAGTTTGGGGCTGGCGACTGGCTGATTGGCAACGCCAAGGCGGTGCGCGCCTCCGATACCACCGGTCCCGATGGCTGGAACAACTGCGTCGAGCTCAACCTCGCGACCTTCGACCGAACGATCGACGGCAGCCAGTGTGCGCGCGAGTGGTACAAGCCACGCATCAACGACTACGTGGTGCTGGGTCTCGACATCAACTTCGCCTCGCAGCGCGGGCTCCTGCGCCTGTTCACCATCTGGGATGTGATCGGTATCTACGAGGAGTCTTGGAACCCCACGTCGGGAGAGCGTGAGGTGATCTGGCATCATCTCTTCACGAAAGATGGCTTCAGCGCCGTCATCTACCCCTCGCTCGCCTGGAATTTTGGCAACGGCCTCGAGGTTGAGGGGGGCGCACTCCTCGAGCTCGGAAAGCCATGGTCGAAGTTCGGTTCGCCCGAGGCGGGTGGAAACCAACTCTGGACGCGTGCGCGCTACAGCTTCTAGTGACGTTGTGGGCAGGGCATGCCTTCCACCGACAGGGTAGGCAGAGCCCATGACCTATGCGCCACAGAACCCGCTCATCGTTCAGAGCGACCACACCGTGCTCCTCGAAGTCCAGTCGGAGCGCTACGGTGAGGCGCGCGATGCCCTGCTGGGCTTTGCCGAGCTCATCAAGCGGCCAGAGTACATCCACACCTGGCGCCTGACCGACCTGTCCCTCTGGAATGCAGCGGCTTCGGGGCTTGGCGCCGATCAGGTGTGCACGACCCTCACCTCCCTGGCGAAGTACCCTGTGCCCGATGTCGTCTTGCAGAAGGTGCAGGACGCGATGGGCAGATACGGCGCCCTCACCCTCGTACGTGACGGCCAGTGGCTTTTGCTCGAGGCCAATGATGCTGCGGTCCTGTCAGCGCTTTCGCGCCTGAAGACCATCGCGCCGCTGCTCGCCGAGCCACCCGTCGATGGGCGCGTTCGCGTTGGCCCGCAGCATCGGGGCGAGCTGAAGCAGCTGCTCTTGCATGCGGGCCATCCCGTTCGCGACCTCTGTGGCTACGACGATGGCGACACGCTCGACCTGTCGTTTCGTGACACGCTCGACGACGGTACACCGTGGTCACTGCGGGACTACCAAGTCGACGCCATCGATGCGTTTTCTCAAGGCGACGACTCGGGTTCTGGCGTCATCGTGCTGCCGTGTGGGGCCGGCAAGACCATGGTGGGTGTAGGTTCGATGGTTCGTCTGGGTATGCGCACGCTCATTTTGTGCAGTGGGCATACCGCGGCACGACAGTGGCGACGCGAAGTCCTGGCACGAACCCACCTTCGCGAGGACCAAGTAGGGGTCTACACCGGTGACAACCCCCAACTTTATCCCGTGACACTGACGACCTATCAGCTCCTGACCTGGCGCCGGAGTGCGAATGCCGCACCCGAGCACTTTCGCGTCTTCTACGAAGCCAACTGGGGACTGGTGATCTACGACGAAGTGCACCTCCTTCCCGCACCGATCTTCCGGCAGTCCGCCTACCTTCAGGCGCGCCGCCGGCTGGGACTCACCGCAACACTCGTGCGAGAAGACGGCCGCGAAGGTGATGTCTTTGCGTTGATTGGGCCCAAGCGCTTCGACCTTCCATGGAAAGCGCTGGAGGAACAGGGATGGATCGCCACCGCGCGCTGCATTGAGGTCCGCGTCCCCTTGAGTCCAGAAGACCGGCAGCGGTACCTCGAGGCCTCGGCTCGAACCCAGAGTGCCATCGCTGCACGCAATGCCCGCAAGATCCAAGCGCTCGACGAGATCCTCAAGCGCCATGCCGATGCCCAAGTCTTGATTCTCGGAACCTACGTGGACCAGCTCGAGTTTGCCGCACGTCGCCTTGGCGTCGACGTCATCACGGGGAAGACCCCCAAGGCAAAACGCGAGGAGCTCTACACGGCATTTCGCGCAGGCGAGACGCGAATTCTCGCCCTGTCCAAGGTCGGCAACTTCGCCATCGATCTGCCCTCAGCAACCGTCGCTATCCAGATCTCGGGAACCTTCGGAAGCCGCCAAGAAGAAGCCCAGCGGCTCGGTCGGATCCTCCGACCCACACCCGGAACCCAACAGGCCACGTTCTACACGCTGGTGTCGCCTGACACGCGGGAACAAGTCTTCGCGGAGCGGCGCCAGCTGTTTCTTGCCGAGCAAGGCTACCCCTACGAAGTGGAGCACCACGCATGAGGCGGGGCGTCAGCATCCTTCGTGTAGAGGACCCGGCGCTCTGGCCGGCGCTCGAACGTCATCTTGAGGGCTACCTCCATCCCCATGATGCCGTGAGTCGTATTCTTGAACCGATGCCACCGGCCGAAGTCTGGGAAAAGATGGCGTTGGTGGGCCTTAAACCCCTCGTTCGGTGGGCGCGCCAGCCGTCCCCCGAGGCCTCCCTGCCCCCCCCATCGCCCGATCTTTCTGTCCTTCGTCAGGACGTCCTCGATGTGCTGCATCGTGCCCAACGGCATGCCCACGACCATGAGATCTTGGGGTTGACCTGTTGGGATCCCGAACACGACGCGGGGGCCGTTCGCGCGCTCGTGACCCATGGCTGCCTCTTGGCCATGCCAGATGACCGGCCTCACCTTCAAGGCCGCTACCGTGTGAATGAGCTGCTGCCCGCACCACCGTCACGTGCATGGGACTTCGAAGAGGCCGTCATGCCGCGCACCGACGACCTCGAGCCGCCGCGCACGGGTCCCGTCACCGTGCTCGATAACGTCGCAAGTCTCGCGGCCGCCATTGGTCGTGTGGGCGCGCGTAAGACACGAAAAGGTGCCATCTCACGTCCTTGTGGAAAGCGCCTTGGTAAACAACTTGGCGATACCGCACTGCAACAGCACGGCGAGATCCGTGAGTGCCCCGAATGGGATCAAGCCCTACGCGCACTCGAGCTCCTCCGTGGCCTGACCACCGACCCATTGTCGCAGGCGCTGCACCTCGACCTCGGTCTGGAGCAGACCCTCCGAGGAACACCCCCCGAGGTCATCGATCGACTCATGCGACAGGTGCTCGACCGTGACCTCCACGCATGGATACCGCCCATCTTCGCAGCGATCTCCGAGGCTGGAGAGCAGGCTATCGATGAGGTCGTCTTCTTGGACCTCGTTCGAGAACAGTCTCGCGACCTTGTGTTTCACCCTTGGTCCCGTGATGGCGTTGCGGTCTACCCGCACGTCGAGGGGTCGCGCCAGCTGCTGTTCAATGACGATGGCTGGGAGTTGATTGAGACGGATCTCTTTCACGCCACACTTCACAGGCTCGCCGTGTTCGGCATCGTGCAGCGTGCTCCGGGCGTCTTCGCGGCCACACCAGAGGGCCGCATCTGGGCGCGTGCCACACTGCATGCCCCTCCCCCAGTGTGGGTCAGCTCCGACCTCCAGCTTACCGTGCCGCCCCACAGCCTCACGCCTTGGGAGCGCTACCATCTCGAGAGCTTCACACGCTGCTCGTCCCGTGACGTCGTGGATCGCTTCGTTCTCGAACGCGAAGCCTTGGTGTCGTGGCTGTCCACCCACGAGCTTGACGAGGCGATCGGCATCTTGCAGCGTCGCTGTCCCGCGATTCCCCCCTCGGTCGCCCAGACCCTACAGAGCTGGGAACGCGCTGCACGTGTGCTGACCGTTACCCACGGCGTGATCCTCGACGATCAGGGGTAGCCTCTTGGCCTCCGCACCTTCTATGGTGTGGGACATGCGCAACGCCCCTCCATGGCCCAACGCCGTTCTCCGTGAGCTCCGACGCGCGCGACCACGGCTCGGTCTACAGCAGCGGCTCACGGTCCCCAGACCGTCCTCGGTGGAGCGATGGGGCGACGAAGAAACGAGTGACCATGCCTGGGCGGCCGTCTGGCGTGACGTGAAGATGCTCTACACGCACGGCCTGCACCCTGCCATTGCACTCCACGTCCGACACCGGGGACGGGTGGTCCTCGATCGAACCGTGGGCCACCTGCATCATGACGTCGGCCTGCCCCCCTCGGGTCCCGTGGTGACGCCCGACACGCTGTTCAACATGTTCTCGGCCAGTAAGATCATCACGGCAGCCCTCGTGCTCGCGCTCTGCGAAGATGGTGCCCTCGACCTCGACACGCCCGCCGCCCACTGGCTGCCTCCATTTGGTCGCCACGGGAAAGAACACATCACCATCAAGCACCTGCTCCAGCACACGGCAGGGATCCCCAATATGCCCGCAGGACCGGACTTCGCCCAGATGGTCCGCACCGGACGAATCGAGCTTGATGCACTCTGGGAGATGAAGCCCACAGCGCCCCCCGGCACCGACGTCGCCTACCACCCGATCTCAAGCTGGATCATCCTCGAGCGGGTCATCGAAGCCGCGACCGGCGAGGACCTCCGAGACGTGCTGTCACGGCGGCTCCTTCAGCCCATGGGCCTGTCCCATCTCAACTATGGGGTGATGCCGCGTGACCTCGACCGCGTGGCGCGCCACACGGTGACTGGCGCACCCATGCCACCGATCATGGCCAGCATCTTTCAGCGAACCATCGGTCTGGACTTCGCCGCTGCCATTCAACTGACCAACGAACCCGCCTTTCTCCAGACCGTGCTGCCTTCCGCCAACATCATCGGAACACCGCGCGAAGCAGGTGCCTTCTTACAGATGCTCCTCGACGATGGCTTCTATGGCGGCCAACAGGTGCTGCGACCCGCCACCGTGCGTGCCATGCACACCGATCGCTCACCGCTTCAGCGCGACAGCACCCTCCAGTTTCCCATGCAGTACGGCCTTGGGGTGATGATGGGCGGCGATGCCTTCAGCCTGTACGGCCTCGGTACACGAGACGCCTTCGGGCACCTGGGACTGTCCACCGTCGTGGTCTACGCAGACCCACGACGAGACCTGGTGGTGGCCTACCTCAACACCGGAAAGCCGATGTTCGCGCATGGCATGGTGACCTGGTACGCCACGCTTCAGCGGATCGTGCTGACGGTACCTCGCATACGCTGATACCGAATCTAATGTGGACAATTGCCCACAAATCTGCCCTCCGAACTGGAATGGCACGAACAATGGTCCGAGAAGACCGCTATGGCCCTCTCGTTCCAACATGTCCTCGACCATGAGATTCGTCGTGTAGAGCGCGTCGCGCAGTCACGCCCGAACCAGCCACCACCACAGTTCCGATTTGCGGACGCGGCAGACCTCCTTCGATGGACGCCCCTCACACCACGGCTGCCCCATGCTCCGGCCGCGGCTCCACGTCGTGCCGTAGCCGTGAGACAGGAACGACCATGGAGCCTTGCGCAGCGCGTTGCGCTGAAGTCCCTCGCGAGCATGGGTGCTCACGTGGACGTTCAAAGCACCGACAAAGAGCTCTCCCGGGCGTTCCGAGCGCTCGCCAAGAAGACACACCCCGACCATCATCCGGAGGATCCTGATGCGCCACAGCGGTTCGCCCAGCTCATCAAGACGTGGTCGCTGCTGCGTGGTGGTCCTCGCCCCTGATCGTCAACTCTCCGCCCGACGACAGGCGCACGGGGTCGAAGAACATTAGGCACTCTCCCTCGACTGAAGGAGAGACCCATGAACAACGTCGCGCTCATTACTGGCGCTGCGAGCGGCCTCGGCGGCGCTACGGCAGCACACCTCGCAAGTCACGGTTGGACCATCGTCGGTGTCGACCTCAACGAAGAAAAGGGCGAAGCACACTTCGCGACGCTCGAGGGCGAGGGGCATCGCTTTGTCGTCGCAGATGTGACGGATGAAGCCGCCATGCAGGGCGCCATTGACCTCGCGACCAGCCTCGGCAGCCTCCGGGCGAGCATTGCCTGCGCCGGCGTGGCCTGGGCGTCTCGGATGGTCAAGCGTGATGGCAGCGCACACCCACTCGACTTGTTCAGCAAGGTCATTCAGATCAACCTGATCGGCACCTTCAATGTGGCCCGCCTCGCGTCCGCCGCCATGTGCAACAACGAGCCCGATGAGCACGGACAGCGTGGTGTCCTCATCCACACCGCAAGCGTTGCCGCGTTCGAGGGCCAGATCGGACAAGTCGCCTACAGCGCGAGCAAGGGAGGCGTCGCGGGCATGTGCTTGCCTATCGCACGTGACCTCGCGAGCCGTGGCGTCCGATGCCTCACCATTGCCCCCGGCATCTTCATGACCCCGATGGTTGCGGGTATGCCAGAGAAGGTCCAAGAGAGCCTCGCCGCCTCGATTCCGAACCCTAGCCGCCTTGGCAAAGCCGAAGAGTACGCCAAGCTCGCCAAGTTCATGATCGAGACGCCCTACCTCAACGGCGAGACGATCCGCCTCGACGGTGCGGTGCGCTTGGCACCTCGCTAGGCGAGCAGACGCTCCAGCAGGATGCCGTGTCCGCCGGTGGCCTGCTTGAGTGCCGCATAGGTACCCGTGGTGCGTGGGCCCGAGGGGGGTCGACGGGCACGCAAGAGCGTGTTCTTGGCCGAATGCTCTGTTCCCACGAACTCCGTCACGCTCACGCGGTACCCGTGCTCTTCGAGCAGCGCAGCCCTCATCGCATCGGTCGTGGTCGCCGCAAAGTCACGACGTAGGCTCGGTGAGCCATAGATGGCCCGCAGCGCATGCCCACCTTGGAGATCAGCCGCGTGCCAGCTCGCGGAGAGCTCCGCCTGACAACACGGCGCCGCGGCGATCATCTTCGCGTTGGCGCGTACCGCGGAAGCCAAGACATGGTCCGTGGCGGTGTCGCAGGCGTGGAGAGAGACCACGCCATCTAGCTCAGCTGTACGCCCCCACGCCTCCGTCCACGCCTGTTCCAAGGATACGTCGGAAAGATCCGCGCAAAGGAAGCGTGCGTCCGCATGCATGCCCAGCTGCTCTGCGCGCCTACGAGACGGCTGTAACAGGCGTTCTTGGCGGTCGACTCCAAGAATCCGAACCGGCGCGTGATGGACGCGAGAGAGCCACCAGCCGAGTGCGAGGGTGAGGTAGCTGCGACCACACGCCGCATCGACCAGATGGACAGGGCTCCCGCGTTCCGACGCCTCGGCTGCAAGCTCCAATACGCCTGGCCGCAGCATGGCCACCATGTGGTTGACTTGCCGATACTTACGGACCTCTCGAGGCGGCATGGACGCATCACGCTGGAGGAGCCCGAGAGCTCGGAGTACAGCACCATCTCTCCCGGGAAGCAGGGGCAGGTCTTTGCCACCCGTGACGGCATCTTCGCGCTCGGGTGTCCAGTACGCCCTTGCCAAGGCCCCAAATGCCGATGCCCATTGTTCGCGGCTCATGCTGCCTCCGGGCTGATCCGGTCGTCGCGCGATAAGGTCGGCGCGTCAACGGAGACCCACGATTCGTCCCTTATCCCACCCGAGCCCCCATGGGCTGCTGCTTGCACGGTGCAGCCCGAATACCCGTCATCTGGGTCAACATCTCCTCCAGTGCGTGGCGGAAGAGCGAACGTTTCCCCATGGCTATTTCTGGTTCAACATTCGTGGTGTGCCCGACCAAGCCGGCCAGCTCCGCATCGAGACCGAGCAGGTCGATGGGGCGGAGGGCGCATGGACAGACGACCTCAGTGGCATGCTCGCCCTTCTCAGTCTTCAGTGGGCCGCAGCACACCGTCTTGGCGTGGAGCCCGATGGTCCCGCGCTGCCTGACGTGGTTCATGTCGCACGTGGCAGCCTCGAGGCAGAGACGGTGATGATGGCCCGCCTCCCCGAACGCATGGCGGGCGACTCGGGGTGGCACCTGCGCCTAGCAGGTCCCCTCACCGAATATGCGCACGACTATGAGACGCTGACTGTACGGGAGCTCTGTCGGGAGCGCCGAGGCCTGGTCTGGCCCATGAGCCTACCCGCAGGTCTGATCGTTCAGATGCAGGGCGACAGCATCCAAGCTGTCCTCAACAAAAAAGGCCGAGACGTCTGGAACGCCTCGACCTCTTGAGCACCGCTCGCGGTCGCGCCTAGAACGCGGTGTCACCCGGCGACGGGAAGATACCCGCCGTATCTCCGATGCATGTGAGCGTGAAGTCGAACTCGCCATAGGCACCGGACGGCAGATCGCCCGAGGCCACGATGCTTCCATCTGGCAGGTAGATCTCGACCACACCACCATTCCAGCCGTCGCCATAGTCGTCGATCATGCCGAAGGTCCACGTGCCTTCCGGGATGACAACATAGGTGTCGTAGGTCGTGTAGTTGTTGGGGTAGCTGCCCACCGGCTGGTCGAAGACCACATTGCCGAACTGATCTTGGATGTTCCAGCCCATCTCATAGGCCCAGTTTCCAGAGACCATCTGCACATTGATGGTGCAGTCGTTGGCGTCGGTGTCGATGACCGGAGGTGCGGGGTCGTCACCCGAGTCGTTGCCCGAGAAGCCGGTGTCGTCGCAGCTGTTGTAGAACTCTTCCTCACCGTAGTCGCCAGCCAGGAGGCCACCAGACGCGATGATGTTGCCGTTGACATCGGCCACACTCCACTCACCACCATTCCAGCCGTCGCCATAGTCGTCAATCATGACCATGGTGTACTGCCCTGCCGTACCGTCGATGAGGTAGGTGTAGGTTTGGCCGTTGGAGTAGGTCCCCACCGCGACAGACTCGACAACGCTTCCGTTCGGACCGAGCAGGTCCCAGCCCATCTCGGAGGCCCAAATATCGGTCGTCACGATGACCGTAAAGGTGCAATCATCGCCGATCACGGGCGGCACGCCGCCTCCGCAGAGATGAAGGAAGTCGACCGTGGTCGAGGTCCCGTCTGCGTTGGTCATGGTGCCATCGGCCACCACATTGCCGTCTGCATTCGTGAAGGTGTAGGTCGCGCCGTTCCAGCCATCGCCGTACACGTCGTTCATCTCCAGGGTGTAGGTGCCCTGCCCGTCGTCATACGATGCGGTCGTCGTCGTGAAGTCTGCAAAGTCACCCGGCGAGCTGCTGTCAAGCGTCTGACCGGAAGGTCCGATGAGCGTCCAGCTGATCTCGTCGGCAAAGATTGCAGACTCAAAGGTCAGGTCTAGGTCACACGTGTCGGGCGGTGGCGGTCCAACAGGCCCGCCGCCTCCACTACAGGTCACCGTGAATGTGGCCGTGCCGGAACTGCCCGATGCAAGCGTTGCGGTCCCGACCACGTTCCCAGAGCTGTCCACCAGCGTGAACACGCCGCCGTTCCAGCCGTCACCGTAAGAGTCGATCATCTCGAGCGTGTAGGTACCTGGGGCCGCCAGAGCCGCGGCGCTCGTGTATGTCGTGCCATTCGTGGTGTACGCGCCTACCGCCGCGGACGCTACCACCGCCCCATTCGGGTCGATCAAGTTCCAGCCAATCTCGTAGGACCAAGACACGGTCGAAAATTGAATCTCGTGCGTACAGTCGAGAGGTGGCGGAGGCGGCTCGGTCACGGAGGTATCGGCTGTGAAGGCCGTATCGTCGCCGCACACGTACGTGAACTGCCACGTCTCACTGGCCGCGCTCACGGAGCCACTGGTGAGCTCATTGCCGAGGTGGTCAAAGACAGTGATCTCGCCGCCAGTCCAGCCGTCACCATAGGAGTCGCTGCCCACAAGCGTGTATGCCCCGGTGCTCAGCTCCATCCAGTGAGTGTAGGTCTCGAACGAACTGTAGGTACCGGAGCCCACGGCATCGACAGTCAGGAGATTCTGATCCGTGAGGGTCCATCCCACGTCAGAGCCGAAGCTTCCGGTCTCCATTTCGATGCGCACCGAGCACTCGGTCGTGGGATATGTGTCATTCACGACGCCGGTATCGTCGTCATCGTCATCTCCGCAGTCCCACCCAAAGCGCTCATCGCCAATGGAGCCGCTTGGAAGACCGCCACTCTGAATGACCGTCCCGGACCCATCAAGGACCTCGAACGTGCCGCCGTTCCAGCCATCGCCGTAGGTGTCGATCATCACGAAGGTGTAGTCGCCGGAGTCCAGCGTCACCGGAATGTAGTAGTCGGAGTTGTTGCTGTAGGACCCCGCTGACGCTGAAGCCACCACGGTGCCAGAGTCGTCGAGGATCTCCCACGCCATCTCACTAGCCCAGCTGACTGTACTGATGTGGACCACGACGTCACACTCGCCGAGATTGATTCCGCCACCGCCCGAATCGCCGGTCTCTCCTGGAGGGAACAGCCCAGAGTCTGACGAATCGACGGGCGGCACATCCGAGTCGGTGTCCGTGTCGGTGTCGCCACCGACGGAGGAGTCACTGTCCGCGGGGGAGTCGGTGTCGGTGTCGGTGTCGGATGGAGAATCCGTGTCGGATGGAGAGTCCGTGTCGGATGGAGAGTCCGTATCGCTCTTCAGATCCGTGTCGGTGTCTTTGTCCGGGTCGACAAACACCGTGTCGGTGTCGGTGTCAGTGTCGGTGTCCCCGTCCGTGGTGGCGGGGGCGAGGCCCGTGCAAGCCCACATGAAACAGATTGGAAGAAGAAGAAGCGGTCGCATTCGACGATCCTGTGTCTAGTCCGAGACGGTCGGTGTGAAGCCCAATGTGCCCAGCAAACGCTGGGTCCGCTAGGCGAAACCCCGACCACTACGGTCATGCATCTATTCTTAGGCCCTAACAATCGCACGTTTTGGCACCTCGCACAACAAAATGCGGGGGCGCACATGGTGAACAGTTTGTCTCCTGCCAAAATCACTGAAGCAGGCATCAAATCCAGACTGCACAAACGCCATGCAACAGGCCTTAAACGTGGACACTTCCCTCACGGATGGGACAGTGGCGCGCAGCTATAGGATGCGCTCTCACGAACCGTACCAAAGTGCAGGTCGGCGATGCGGGCAGGATCTGGCGCATACCCACCGGCCATGCAGACCGCCGTAGGGATGCCCTGCCCGGCCGTGCGAGACAAAACGGCATGGTCTCGCTGCGCCAACCCCGCAGCCGTCAGCTCGAGCCGGCCAAGACGGTCACCTTCAAACGGATCGACCCCTGCCACGTAAAACACCAAGTCTGGCGCAGCATCGCTCAAGGCACGGTCGATCGCGGGCAGCACGGCCTCCATGAACGCCGCGTCATTGGTGCCATCGGGCAATGGGATGTCAATGTCGCTGACCGCCTTGCGAAACGGGAAGTTCTTTGCACCATGTGCCGAGAGGGTGAACACAGAGGGGTCGTCGCTGAAGATCTCTGCGGTCCCATTTCCTTGATGCACGTCGAGGTCGATCACCAGGATCCTCGCCACCTGGTGTTCGGCTTGAACGGCACGCGCGGCAACGGCCACGTCATTGAACACGCAGAATCCCTGCCCTCGCTCGACCCCGGCATGATGGGTCCCTCCGGCGAGATTGACCGCCGTGCGACGGGACAATGCAGACATCGCTGCAGCGACAGTCGCGCCCACGCTACGACGGGACCGCTCGACCAAAAACGGGGACCACGGGAAGCCTATCTGGCGAACTTCACGCTTATCGAGCGTGCCCTCCACCACCCGCTCGACCCACCCTGTGGTGTGCACGCGGCGAAGTGCTTCGAGCGATACCCGCGGTGCTTCATGAAGCTCCACGTGAGGCAGTTCTTCTTCAACACGCGCACGCAGCAAGGCATACTTCGCCATCGGAAAACGATGGCGGTCTGGAAGGGGTAAGACGAACTGGTCGGACGTATAGGCATGCATGACGCAGACGCGGTAGCGTGCCTGTCCACGGAGGGCTTGATGGAATTCGTGAAAGCTCGTCTCGGAGACCGCTCGGCACTTCCTGACCTGCAGTGGGACATCTACTGCGACATGGCCGCCATTGGTCCCCTTCCTCGTGCCGCGCTCTCGGCCACCACCGAGGCCCTCGAGCGTCAATCGCGCCACGGTGTGGCGTGCATGGCGCCACTCTTCGAGACCGTTCAAGAGACGCGGAGACGTCTTGCGACCCTCCTGGGTGTGCCGTGTGACGAGCTTGCGTTGACCACCAGCACCAGCGCAGGGGTCAGTGCCATCAGCAACGGGCTGTCGCTCAAGGCCGGCGACACGCTGCTGCTCTTCGCAGGCGAGTTTCCGACCAACGTCACGCCCTGGCAGCAAGCTGCCGAGCGTTCCGGCGCCAAGATCGTGTGGCTCCACGCCGATGACTTTGCGTCAGACCGGGGGCTGGAGCGACTTCATGCGCTGCTGGCGCACACGCACGTGCGCCTCGCGGCCGTGTCGTTGGTCCAGTTTCAGACTGGACTCCGCATGCCGGTGGAGGCCATCGCGCAGGCCATTCATGCCCAAGGCGGAGAGGTGTTTGTCGATGCCATTCAGGGGCTTGGGATTGTCCCATTCGACGCTCGCAGCGTGGACTATGTGGCCGCCGGCTGTCAGAAATGGCTGATGGGTCCGCCGGGCACGGGCGTGTTGTGGGCCCCCCCTACCGCGTGGGATGCGCTCCACCCCCGCTTGGCCAGCTGGCTCTCCCACCAAGACCCCCTGTCCTTTCTGTTCGCGGGTCCGGGCCTACTCAACTACGACCGTCCGTTGACGCATGGCCCGCCCATGGTCGAGGGTGGCACCTTGCCCCTGAGTCTCCTTGCGGGTCTCGGGGTGAGCGTCAGTGCGCATCTCGAGCTGGGGATTTCCGCCATCTTCGACCATGTCCAGAGCTGGCATGACGCCTTTGAGCCTGGCATGACCCAGTTGGGATTCCGCAGCCTCAGGGCGAGCGATCTGCACGCACGAAGCGGTATCCTTGCCTTTGATGTCCCCGACCATTGCTCGATCTACACCCTCGCGACCCAGCTCCGAGAACGCGGTATCAGCGTCTCGACGCCCGACCACCGGCTACGCTTTGCCCCCGGATGGCCCAACAGCCTCGACGAACCAGAACGTGTCCTGACAGCTGTCACTGATCTTGTCCGCGGTCCCCGGACATGAGCTGGTTCTTGACCTTTGTGGGCACCTGCATGGGGCATGACCCGCCAGCCTGGGTTCCCGATGTACCAGACCGTACCCTCACGGCGTTCTCGGCGTGTCCGATCCTCGTGGTTCGAGAAGCTCAGGTGGTGGGGCACCGAGTCTATGGGAGTACGGCCATGGGCCGAAGCCGCTTTGCCGCGTGGCGCAGGGCCCTCTGCCCCGATCACGATGCCGACCGATGGTTCAATCTGGTGGGGCCCGACGTCCGCCGCATGATGGACACCAATGGCGCTTCCCACGCGCTCTACCTCGACGATCTTCAGGACGTCACACACGAACGAGCAGCTCCACCGGGCCACGTTCTAATGTGCGACATTCTCGAGCTTCCCAGTCACCGTCACACGACAATGACCCGCCACAAACACCGGCCCGATACGCTCATCTCGCCAGCCGCGCGCGCATGGTTCGATCACACCGGCACGGACGGACTGTGGTCTGTCCGTTGGCACCGCAACAAGCCATTCAGCGTCATCTGCATCAATGAAGACCGGCACCAAGGAACCGTGCGCACGGCCAGCCAACGGCTGCAGCAGTGGTTGACCGACCCTGGGCTTCACGCTGCCGCCGAGCTCGCAGCACAGCGCGGCCTCGACGTGTATCCCGATGCCATCGAGGTCCATCAAGACGGTCAGATCGACGTGACCCTCGGCTTGGCTCCACGTCGTTCGTGAGCCTTACGGCTCAAAGATGACCTCGTCGAGTGGTGTGTCTGGCATGTCGTTGGCGTAGCGCTGGACGATGAGCCGACCCGCGTCGTCGAGACGGAGCACTGTGAACCCGTAGGAGCGGCTCACAAACACCCGCGATGCCACAACATCGGGGCGCTGTTTCTCGGCAATCCCGCGGTCCTCGTCTGGGTCGTACAGCAGCGCGCCGCCCCCCCCATCGACCCAATGATGCACCCCACCCACGACAAAGTGCTCAAACGCGTGCACGTGACCCGCAAGTACAAGCTTCACGCCTGCCGCCTCAAGCAGCGGCTGGATGTACGCTTCTTGGCCGATGCCACTGCTGTAGTGCTTGGACAGCGTGTAGACCGGCCGATGAAACACGACCACCGTATGGTCGAACGTCTCTTCGACGAGATCGAGCTGCGCTTCCAGCCAAGCCGCCTGCGGATGGGTGGGGTCGGAGAGGCTGGTGGACTCGCTATCCAGGAACAAGAAGCGAACGTTGGCCACATCCATCCGAAAATGTCGTCCACCGCCGACACCCTGGGTGCCCAACAGGCGATCGAACATGATCTCGGCCTCGGTCTCCGTCTCAAATTCGTGGTTGCCAATGGCGATGGCCATCGGCGCTTGACTCGACAGCGGAACCATCGCCGCAAAAAATCCGTTCCACGTATCAAACGGAAGGTCTTCGTACTGAATGTCGCCACCGTGGAGGATGAGGTCGGGCATCTGTGCCGCAAGCGCACCTGCGGTATCCGCCGCGAAGGGCCACATGGTGTCTGACAGCCATCCGATCACCGTACCCTCCGGTCCACCCGCGACACGGAAGGCGCCCTCGAGGGGTTGGGCTGCGGCGACCTGGAGGGTCCACGACACCACATCACCCGGCGACAGGCCCTCGATGACCGTCTCATGCAACACATGAAGTCCAGCCTCGTCGGCGATCACCCCTTCGCGTCCATAGTCGGGTCGAGAGAAGTCCACCTTGTCGACGCGACGATCGAGCGTGCGCACCTCGACAGTATCTCCGAGCAGCAAGGCCACTTGAAGGGCCACATCCTCCCGCGTCTCCACGCGCAGCCGAAAGGCACCCGGCCCGAGCGGCTGGACCCATGGCGGCTTCGTGACCGGTACCGCAGGCCAGCTCGCAGAGGCATCGACCGGCGGGGCCTCGGATGCCACATCTCCGGCACATGCCGCAGCCCCCAGCGCGGCAGACATCCGCAGCACATCACGACGGCTTACGCTCATGTTCCCCCCTCTGTGCCGACAATGTAGCGTGTCGCGCACCGCGTGCCCGTTGTGGGTTACGTCGGTGTACGTCATTGTCGACGAAACCTTCGGAGGTCTGGATGCGTCCCACGTTGTTGCTTGTCTCTCTGCTCGCCAGCATGGGGTGCAATGATGACTACGTCACGCCGCCAGCGGACACCAACCTTCTCGAGGGGCGCATCACGGGCATTCTTGCACTCCCCAGTGACGCGGATGCCGGGGAGACGATCTTCGCGACGGACTGTGTCTTTTGTCACCCCACCGACGGTTCTGCGGGCGCAGGCAAGGCACTGGGCACCTGGATCCCCGACCACACGCCCGAACAAGCCCTGACGGCCATCCTCGCCGGTACGCCAGGGGGGATGCCAAGCTTCGAGCTCACCGACCAAGAGGCGGCAGATCTCTGGGCGTATCTTGACACCCAATTTCCCTGATCTCGGGCACAACCTGACCGACCCCCCTTGACGTCCGTCATGTCGTGAACAATGGCTCCCCCGCACGCCTCTTGGGCACATCTACGGGGGATCGATGATCACCATTCGCAACCTCACACGGCACTACGGCAGCACGGTGGCCGTCAGCGACGTGAGTATGGACATTCAGCGCGGCGAGATTGTCGGCCTGCTCGGCCACAACGGGGCCGGTAAGACCACAGTGATGAAGATCCTCACCGGGTTTCTTGATGCCACCTCCGGCACCGTCAAGGTCGATGGCCTCGAGATCGGTGACCACCGAACCGAGGTCCAACAACGCATCGGCTACCTGCCAGAGAACGCCCCGCTCTACGAAGAGATGACTGTACAAGCCTACCTCGAGACCATCGCGGCGCTTCGTGGTGTCGAGGGCGATGAGGTGCTCTCCCGCGTCGCGGAAGCACTCGAGGCTACAGACTTGCTCGACCGCGTCGACGCACCCATCTCAACGCTCTCCAAGGGTCTTCGGCAGCGTGTCGGAATCGCCCAAGCGATCGTTCATCGGCCGGACGTACTCGTGCTCGACGAGCCCACCAACGGCCTCGACCCCACCCAGATTCAGAGCATTCGGGCCCTGGTTCGCAAGCTCGGAACGCAGAGCACCATCCTGCTTTCCACCCACATCCTCCAAGAGATCGAGGCCGTGTGTGATCGCGTCTTGGTCATGATCAAGGGACAGCTCGTGGCGGATGCCCCCCTCGCATCGTTGCTCGACAGTCAGCGCGTCGCGCTGACCTTCACGACCCCCCAACCTGACGCACCCAAGGGCCTAGGTGGCGTCGACGGCGTGACCGAAGTGATCGCCGATGACAGCACGGGATGTAGCTGGATCGTACGCTGGCATGGCGAGGCTCCCCCCGTGCAAGCCCTCATCGATGCCTGTCACGCGAAGGCGTGGGGTCTTGCCGCCATCGCCCCAGAGCAACGCACGCTCGAGGGGGTCTTTGCTGATCTCCAACGTCAACATGCGCTCGGAGGTGACGCATGATGCCCTCGTTCCGCGCTGCGCTCACCGTCGCCCGCAAAGAAGTTCGCTCGACCTTTCAGTCACCCGTGGCCTTTCTCTTTCTGGCCGTGTTCCAGCTGGCGACAGTGTTTTCGTTCTTTAGCCTCTCCCGGTTCTTCTCGCGCAACATCGCGGATGTCCGGCCGCTGTTTGCATGGATGCCGTTGCTGCTGATCTTCTTGGTGTCCGCCTTCACCATGCGGCAATGGGCCGAGGAAAGAAAGCTTGGTACGCTTGAGATCCTGATGACGCTCCCCGTCAGGACCGTCGACCTGGTGCTCGGAAAGTTCCTCGCTGCCCTCCAGCTCGTGGCCCTCGCGCTCGCGCTGACCTTCCCCCTCCCCCTGATGATCAGCTTCATGGGTCCCCTCGACATGGGCCCAGTCATCGGTGGCTACCTCGGCGCGCTACTCCTCGGCAGCACCTACGTTGCACTCGGCCTGTGGATCAGCTCACGCACCGACAACCAAGTCGTGGCGCTCATGCTCACCCTCGTGACCGGAGGCGTGCTCTACATCTTAGGGGATGAGACGCTGACCTCGCTCGTGGGCAACGGGCCTGGAGAGGCCCTTCGGCTCCTCGGCACCGGCAGCCGCTTCGAGAGCATCGAGCGCGGTGTCCTCGACCTTCGGGACGTCGCCTACTATGCCGGCCTTACCGTCTCGTTCCTCGCCATGAATGTCCTCTCCCTTGAGATGGATCGCATCGACGCGCAGAGCGCACGAGGCATCAAGCGTTCCCAGCAGCTCGGCATCACGGTCGGCCTGATTCTCGCCAATGCCCTTGCGTTGTCCGCCTGGCTGACCCCAGTCACTGCAGCACGCATCGACCTCACAGAGAATGGCGACTACAGCATCAGTGACGTGACGCAGGCGCTGCTTGTGGACCTCGATGAACCGCTCTACATCGATGGATTCTTCTCCGAGCGCACCCACCCTCTGCTCTCTCCCCTCGTTCCACAGATTCGCGATCTCGTGGAAGAGTACGAGGTGTATGGCCGTGGTCGGGTCGAAGTGTCGTTTGCCGACCCCAATACGGATGAAGCCCTCGAACAAGAAGTGCTCGAGCAGTACAGCATTCGGTCGGTGCCCTTCCAGGTCGATGACCGCAATCAAGTCAGCGTGGTCAACAGCTACTTTCACCTCTTGGTGCGGTATGGCGACCAGTACGCCGTGTTGTCCTTCGATGACCTGATTGAGTTCCAAGCCGACACCAATGGCATCGACGTCAAGCTCCGAAACCTCGAGTACGACCTCACGCGGACCATCAAGAAGGTCACGCAGGACTTCTCGAGCGTGGATTCGTTGATTGCGGGGCTGCCGGAGACGGCCACGCTGACCCTCTATGCCACACCCGCAACGCTTCCAGAGCGCTACACGGAAGTGCCAGCCATGATGACCGCCATCGCCGAAGAGATGGCCGGTGAGAGTGGTGGTCAGTTCGTCTACGCCCAAGTCGACCCCACGGGTGACCCGGCACTCCAGCAACGTCTCTTCGACGAGTATGGCGTGCGTCCCCTCGCCCTCGACCTCTTTGGCCAGACCACCTTCTACCTCGACGCCGTCGTGACTATGGGCACGCGGGTCGAGCGGATTGTTCCTCAAGGCGATGTGAGTGAGGCAGACCTCAAGACGGCCATCGAGGCCGTCCTTCAGCGACTCACCCCGGGGCAGCGCACCACAGTCGGCCTGCTGACCGATCAACCCGAGGCTCCCCCTCCCAACCCACAAATTCCTCCCCAATTTCAGCCCCCACCGCCCCAGCCGGACTACCGGCTGCTGGAGCAGGTCTTGGGCGATGCCTACGAGGTTCAGCGGCTTGAGCCAAGCCAGATTGAATCCGAAGCCGGTGTCCCCGCAGAAGTGGATGTGCTGCTGGTCGGTAAGCCTGGAGAGATGTCAGACAAGGCCCAGTGGGCGGTCGACCAGTTCTTGATGCGCGGCGGTTCCGTGGTGGCACTGGCCGGGCCTGTCAGTGTCGGCGCTACCCAGCAGGGTCTGGAGGCCACGCCGCTCGATGACGACCTGACCGCACTCCTCGATGCCTACGGCGTGGAGTTGGGCGAAGGCCTCGTCATGGACAGCCAGAACGTGGCCTTCCCCATCCCGGTGATTGAGGAGCGGGGCGGCTTGCGGTTCCAGCGAATTGAGCTCCTTCCCTACCCATTCTTCCTTGATGTCCGTGGGACGCAACTGGCCGAGCACCCCGCACTGGCCGGCATTCAGAGTATGACCATGCCGTGGGCCCGTACCCTCGACGCTACCCCGAGCGACACGGTCACCGTGACCAGCCTCGTGACCACAAGCGACGATGCGTGGGTCAAGCCTGGCACCTCGATCGAGCCCAACTTCGATCTGTACCCCACCGATGGATTTGCGGCGGGCGCAGAGCGCGACACGCGTCAGGTAGCGCTGACCCTGTCGGGTCGGTTGACCAGCGCATTCGCCGAACGTGGCAATCCTCACCTCGAGGGTGAACCCCAGCCCGAGGCCACCCCGCAGCGCAGCCTCCCTGATGCGCGCCTGACGGTGCTCGGCTCTTCGGAGTCCGTCAGTGATGTCATTCTGCAGCTGGCGAGCCAGCCGAACGGAGAGGTTCATCGTGCCAACCTGCAGCTGGTGCAGAACCTCATCGACTGGTCGGTGGAAGACACAGACCTGCTGTCCATCCGCACATCAGGGGCGTTCGCACGAACCCTGATGCCGCTGTCCGATGAGGAGCGAAACGTCTGGGAGACGGGCATCTACATCCTGTCGTTCCTCTTGCTCGCCGGTGTCGCGCTGTTTTCTCGAAATCGCGCCCCACTGCGCCCACTCCCCCGAAAGGAGGCCGCGTGAAACTCCAACAGATCTTGGCGGGTACCTTCGCCCTACAGCTCGCTCTGACAGCCTTCACCTGGTGGCCCACCTCGTCCGTGACACCACCTGCGCGTGACCTGTTGCCCGATGGCACAACGGTGAACCGTATCGTCGTATCCGGAAGTCCAGACGCGGAGAGTGACAGCGTCGAGCTCGTGCGCAACGGTGACACCTGGACCATCGCGTCGGCATTTGACTACCCTGCCGCCACCGCAAAGGTCGACGAGCTCATCGAAACGCTCTCGGACATTCAACTTCGACGCGTGGTGGCCACCAGTCCCACCCGACACGAGGCCCTCGGCGTGGGCGCTGACGCCTTCGAGAAGCGGGTCGAGATGGTGTTGGATGACGGCAGCACACGCGCCGCCGTCCTGTCTGCCGCGCGCAGCAAGGCCTCCCACCTGCGCCTCGATGGTGAAGACACGGTCTACGAGGTCCGTGGCTTGAGCGCATGGTCGATTCGGAATGCCCCACGGTCCTACTGGGCGCGCGATCTATTCGACGTCGAGGCCGCCACCCTCTCCGGGTTCAGCCTGAAGAACGGCGGGATGGCCTTCTCCGCGACACGCACCCTTCCCGCGCCCACAGATAGCGAGGGTGTGGTGGGAGCCTGGACCAACGATCCGACGTCGGCACTCGTGCTTCCCGAGGGCATGGCGTTGTCGAGCGATGCCGTTGAGACGCTCGTTGAGGCCGCCATCGGTGTGACACTCTCCGAGCCCGTCGCAGCGGCGGCAACGGCCGCACATGGCTTCGATACGGGGGTGCATGTCTCTTGGACAACCACCGTCGCGGGCGAGAGCCAGCTTATGGGGTTCACCATCGGCGCAGAAGTCGACGGCAAGCGCCTGATCCAGCTTGACAACGCAGACGTGGTCCTCACCACCGCCAGTCCTGCGATCGATGAGCTGCTCGACGCTTCCCTCGATGGCCTGGTGACTGCTGTCGAGGCGGTGCCACCACCTGCCGATGCCGTAATGGAGTAGGTTCGGAATGGCGGCCATCCCCCGTCGCAGGCGGCCTAACGCCCACGGCGTTCGATGGGTTCTTTCAAGCGTTCCAGCCAGAACATCACCGTGAAGGCCCAAGGCACCGCACAAAAATCGTGCTCAACACTTGCCACCGCCGTTCAGATCGGTTCATAGGCGGGGGCCCGAGCGCGGGTGGCGGAATTGGTAGACGCGCTAGGTTGAGGGCCTAGTGGGGTAAAACCTGTGGGGGTTCGAGTCCCCCCCCGCGCACTTTGAGCGCCGACAGTCTAGGCTGTCGGCGCTCTTTTGCGTTAGGCTGCCGCCCTGGAGTTGTGTGCGTGCTCTTCGCCTGGCCCATTCTCTACGCTGGTCTACACCACGCCGTCGCTGGGGAGCCCCCCGTCGTCGTCACCAGCGGCCCCTCGCCCACCGAGACCCGCACGCTCCCAGCCCTTACCGAGCGACATCACCCCAGCCCATGGGCGCCGGTCGTGTGCACCGCTACGATCACGGTCGCACCCGACGGCCAGGCGCAAGAGGTCGTCGTCAACCCCTCCGCATCCTGTCCCGAGGCGGCACATCGGCCGATCTCCCGGTCGTTGCTGCGCTGGCGATGGAGCGTAGCCTCTGAGCCTCAAGAGGTGGGTCTTCAGCTCACCCTAGACCCTCCCGAACCCGTAGCCCCCGCACCGCTCACCTGGCGCCACACCTGGGGCCGTGCGTGTGCTGGCACATGGTCGTGGGCGTTCGACGGTACCCTCACCCCGCACACCGACCAAGCGGATGTCGCATGTGAGGCCGACCTCTCGCCGCTGACGCCTCCCCAGGCGACGCGACAATCCGGGCGACGCCTGACCTGCCCGGGTACGTTCGTCGCACACCCCGACCGTGGTGCCCGCTTCATCGCGCTCCACAACTGCGCGTCCGCCCTGCGTCCTGTGGCCCGACGCCTCATTCGCGATGCGGATTGGTCTACCCCGAGTGGTGCCCCCACCGCCTGGTCGGTCCTGCTTCGCCTCAACCCCACGCACGACGTCGAGGCCAAGGCCCCATGAGCCGTGCAACCCTGCTGCGCTGGGCCATCACCCTCTGCCTGACCATCGGGCTTGGACTGGGCATGCTGATCCGCCATGCTTCGCCCATGACCTGGGCGATGCCGCTCCAGCAAGGTGAAGCGCATTGCGACGATACGGCCTGCTACATCATCGACGAGATCCGGCGAACCGAGACCGCGGTGCATGTGGTGACGACCGTGGTGGGTGACCGTTCCCTACGCCACACGCTCACCATTCGCCACGAACGCGATGGCTACCGCGCACCCGTTCGCGTCTATTCCTACGCCATCGAAGGTCCAGAGATGCCAGCCATGGCACTCGCCACTGCGCTTATCGATGCGAGAACCCAACATGGCTGGAGTCCACCCTTCGTGCGCTCCACCGATGCGGACCCCACGCCCACGCAGCAAGCGAATCACCTCATTGTCGATCTGCTCTTCCTCTTGAGCCTTCTCGGCATCACATGGACCAGCCCAACCTGGTGGCGCACCGATGAGTCGGAGATTGGGGGGATCCCATGGGTGCTGATTGGCCCGGTCGTGCTCATGTATTTCTACACGACCTTGCTCGGCGACCCGCCCGCTGCGCCATGGCACTCCAACAACCATGGCATCGAGCGTGCCATCGACCTTCTCGATCTCACCCCCGTCCACCGGTCCAACCTCACGATCCTCCATGGCTATGGCTATTATGCGGTCATGCGGCCCCTCATGGAGCTCTTGCCCTCCACGGGATTGTTCTCTCCCGTGATGCACCGCTTCGCCGAGGTGTCGTTCGTCACCGCGGTCGTGACAGGCGCTACGGGATTTCTGTTCTATTGCTGGATGCGTCTTGTCATCCCCGGGTCACTGGCCTCCTGGATCGGCGCCACAATATGGTTCCTCTCCCCCATGGTGCTCCGGCTAGGGCCCACGGCCACCATGTATGCCCCGATCGCCTTCGTCATGGTGCTCTTTCTCCTCGCCCTCGAAAGCTACCGTCGAACACGCTCCATGCTGGCCCTGGTCACGACGCTAGCGACGCTGACCCTAGCCATGCAGATGCGCGGAGAGATGATCCTCATTGCGCCCCTATGGGCGCTGCTGTACGGATTCTGGAACGCGCCGCCATGGGTCTGGCTGCCCGCGCTATGGCGTCCCGGCACCCCCGGATACCAGCAGGTCGAGGGCGTGGACATCTCGGGTTCTCAAGCCAAACACATGCTCTGGCTTGCGAACACGGGCGCCCATGAAGACCTCGACCTGAACCTCGACGTTCGGGCGGCAGACGCCATCGTCGCGCAGCGCCCCCTTTCGTCCGTGCAAGACCTCGCGAAGCTGCCCTACGTGGGACCCTCTGCCCTCAAGAAGCTGCGGGATACGACGCCGCGCAGTCTCTTTGGGGTCCCCCTGTCTCACCTGCTGATGATGGGCCTCTCTCCACTGCTCATCTACCCGCGCCTGCTTGATCTCAGCCGACTTCCGCCCCCAGATGGACTGGCCAACATGAGCTTCGACCCTGCAGGCGAGCCCCGCCACCTGCTGCTGATGCCACTCATCTGGCTCGTGGGTCACCAGTGCGTCCCACGACGATGGTCCCGCCACTGGACGGTCGCATTCGGCCTGCTCTCGCTGGGGGTCTTGGTCTGGGCAGGCCTTCACACAGCGCGGTCCCCCACATGGGCCGTGCACCCCATGCTCGACCCCTTCACAGGCGGGGCAGCTTCGCTCTTGCCTGCGATCGTCGGCGCATGGGCCATCAAAGACAACAAGCAGCTGTCTTGGGTGCTTCCTGCCTTTCTCATGAGTACGTGGCTGATCTTCCCGCACGTCGACTGTCTGTCCACCTACCTTCGAACCGGCATGGTGACCGGTCTTCTCCTGGGTCCAATGATAGGTATTGGCGCGTTTCGATTGGCCGACCTCGCCTATGACGTGGCAGCATCACGGACACCACACGCCGAACACGGTCTCTTTGCGGCCAATATTATTATCTTGATCCTCGCCGTTCCCCCACTGACCACCTCAACGCTGATCGAGACAGACTTCGCCAAGCAAGAGCATGCATGGAGCCTCGAGCGGGTATGGGGCCAGCTACGGCGGCCCTCACGCGCCCTCCAAGGGCTCGACACCCTCGTGACCCTGCACGCCGAGGACAGCCCAACGGGTGCACGCTGGAAGACCCGTCGTGACGACCTCGATGAGCTCCTGCCGGTCTCCCTACGCCCGATCGTTCCGCACACCATGGGGGCCGATGCGTGGCTGGAGAACCCCGTCAGAGCCCTCTGGTGGCGTTCGATGAGCTGCCATCGTCCCCCACTCTCCAATGACGGCGAGGCCTGGCTCGGCGAGCTGGAGCGCGCGCCATGGTCCTACCTGCCTGTCTCCGTGACGGAGACCCGAGGCCGCCATCGCATTGAAGGCGTGACTGCGTGGACCCACCCCACCTGCGCAGCCCTCGATAAGCGCGTCGTAGGTGTGCTCGACCGCACGACCTACGAAGACCTCGACGTCGCAGGATCGATCTACGAAGCCCCGTTTGGTGACGTCGAGCTCGGCCTCTTTATCATCGAGTAGGCTAGGCCTCAGAGCTCAACAGGAAAACGCAAGGGGTCGGTCACCTTAAACTCGGCATCGTAGTCTGGTCCCCAGACCCGGTCTGCGCCCAAGCTGGAGCAATCGCCCTCATAGACGAAGTCCTGAACCTTAAGGCGGTCGTCCGACCCGTCGTCACCCCGATCGATCCGTCGCTTGACCGAGCTTGGCAGGTCTGTGTCCTGGAACAAAAAGTCGAAGTCGAGCTCCCGACGCACCGGTCCATCCTGAAAGCCTCTCGGCTCAAAGGTATCGATGAACTCGAGGATGTCTCCACCCCAGGTCCACTGCTGCATCTCCGTCAGCGTATCGTCGCCATCGTAGACATCTGCGACGAGGATACGACCCGCAGCATCAGGGGTCAACGCCACGCGCATCACCACATTGCCCGCGGCATTGGTGGCGGTGTAGCCAGGCTCTGGCTCACCCACCTCGCGAAACGACCAGACCTGTTGCACGCTTCCGTCATCCATCCAGTCGATGGCGGCTTCGCGAACGGTCGAGCCCTCCAAGGTCAGGGTACGGCGCTCCATCTGCTCCACCTTGCCGTCCGCCCCCTCATCGAGAGACGCAAACGTCAGGTGACCATGCTCTTCAAACTCAAGCTCACGGATGGAGGCCACACCTTTCGCCCCATAGGTCGTGATGGTCACGGCCTCGGCGGTCTGACCGGCGAACGCCCAGTCGTAGGTGACAGCCCCTTCGGCCATGCGGTCATCGCCTGGGCCTTCAAAGAGGATTCGGCCCTGTTGGTCATACTCTTGGCGCACGGTCGTCGCATCGATCACGCTGTCGGCGAATCCTACGGTGCACGTGACCTCTGGCGTGTAATTCCCGGCGGGCTCATTCCCATCGCCGCCATCGCAGGCCACCGTGAGCATTGCGGGCATCGTGGCGAACCACATCCATCGAACAGACATGAGCAGTCTCCCATTTCGCACCATCATGCCCTGTCGGGCCGTCTCGTGCAGCCTCAATCCAAGCGCTGTCGGTACCAGCCCCGCTGGTCCTCCCATCGAATGCGACGAGTCGGCCAGTCTCGCAGGTCGAGCGAGAGGGCCACAACCGCCTCGCGACCGTTGAGTGACCGCGTCCTCAACCGCGCAGAGGCGCCGTCTTCGAGCCCGTCGACGACGGACAGAAACGCCTCGAGGTCGGGTGTGGGCTGACCATTGACCTCGTAGATCAGCACCGAGCGCCCCAGCCCAAAGCGCAGCGCAGGCGAGCCCCGGAACCGTAGGTCTACGTAGACGCCTTCCGGCGCCACGCCGTGCTGAGCGGCGACTTCAAGCGGGACATCGGTCAAGGTCGCCCCCGCCCAGACCACCACATCTCGAAGTCCGGACGTCCCCAGCGCACGGGGTGTGAGCTCGACAGAGACCAGCTCGCCCTTGCGCGACACCTCGATGGAGACGGGCTGCTGGGGATGAAACACACCCTGCAGCTGGTCGGTATGCGTCACAAACTCATCATTGACGCGCACGAGCACATCACCCGTCTTGAGCAGGTCTGCAGCCGGCGCACCCCAGGTGACTCGGCGTACAAGCAAGGCTTCACGCCGCTCGTCGGTTTGGGCCATGGCATCTGCGACGTCGGTCGGGAGCCCGAGGTCGACGGCCTTGACCAGCCGAATGGGTACAACCTCGAACTCTGGTCCTCCCACGACCGGTGAGCTCTCGGACGCGCGGTACGCGTCGATAAAGTCCTGAATCACCCGAACGGGGTAGCCCGCATCACGCTCTCGCGTCTTCGAGCCCTCATCAAAGCTCATAGAACCGAACAGCGAACGCACACGCCCCTTCTTGTCGACGAGGACACCACCACCGGACCCCGTGTCCGCGCTCACCTCATACAGGGCGAGGTTGGCTTCTCGAAACCGTGGCCTGCTGGAGATCGGCAGGTCCGCATCGACCAACCGCGCGACCGATGTCTCAAGGACCACGACACGGTCATCGCCATCACGCCCGACGTAGGTCACTGGATCACCGACGTCGATGGGTTCGGCGTCGAGCATCGCCGACCGCAGCGCGGTGGTGCCGAGGAGGGCTGGGTCATACTTCAGCAGCACGAGGCCATGGTGCGGATGCACGGCGGCCACTTCTGCCGGGATTTCGACGCTCCCAGCCACGACAAGGCTGACGTCGACAAGGGCGATCGGGACCGTGTTTCGGTCGGTCAACACGAGCCCCTGCTCGGCATCCACCACCAGTCCCGGACCAAAGTAGCTCTCCCCACGAACGCCTTCAATCGTGTAGGGAACACCCGTCTCGACGCGTACCAACGAGGCGAGCGCATGTTCTACGGTACGACGCTCATGGGTCGGGAGGGTCACGTTGGACGGTGCCAAAGAGGCCTGGCCCTCGGCGACGTTGACCGGCTCACAGGGCCAATAGGCTTCGTCGCGTTCGCAGGTCTCCACGGGAAACCAGCGGTAGTCGACATCGATGACCGCGACATTGGTCTCTTGGGGGCGTGTGAGCGCGCGCCACCCCAGTCGCACCTGCTGGCCCTGCTGCCAGGTGTTCATCGACGCGACGAGCGCATCGAGCGAGGACACGGGCGCGCCATCGACCTCGTGAATCACACCCCGATAGGGAACGCCCCCCCGAGAGAGTACGTAGCCAGCGTCTGCCACATAGACGCCTGCCAACGGGAGGTTGTGGTTGCGGGCCTGTTGGTAGGACAGATCATGCAGGACAGCGCCGCCAAAGGCCACATACCGTGCCGGCGTCATGGCATGGAGATCAGCGATCGTGAGCTCGGCCTGAACCACCTGCCCCCCACGCTCCACCTCGAGTGTAATGGTGCCGCCAACGGTTTCGTCGAGCATCGACTCGAGCTGCTGGTGCTGCCAGATCGGCATGCCCCCCACGCTGCGGAGCACATCGCCAACCCGCAGCGTATCGGCAGCCGGACCTCCGGGTAACACGCGTTGAATGACCAGCATCCCGGAATTCCCGGCTCCCCACTGCCGTGCCGCTTTTTCTGTCGCGGGGAGAAGTCCGAGCCGTCGCAGCTCGTCGAAGGTCTTTCGCTGCCATGTGATCCCGAGACTTCCGCGAGCCGGTTCACGGCCCTCTCGAATCTCATTCAGTGCACGCTCAATTCGCTCCAGCGGTAAGAAATAGCTGGAGGCTGCTCGCGTCTTGCCGCCCGCATTGATGGCCAACACCCTCCCCGAGCGATCGATGACCGGCGAGCCCGAGGAGCCACCAGATGTTCCGCTCGCAGACTGGTAGTAGACCGTGTTGAAGTCATTGTAGGTCGAAGACCCGTAGGTCGGCGCAGGCCTGTCGAGCCGCGCAATCGTACCGGGGAGGATGGAGAGCTTCTCCCCGGCATCGTTGCCCAACACACGAACCTCTGTCCCGACGCGCGCTTCGCCAGGCGCCAACTCAAACTCGTGTGGCGCTGCAAACCGGAGTGCCTCAGGATCGAAGGCGAACACGCCAAAGTCGTGAACGGGGTCACGATACACGGCACGAAGCGGCACTTCTTCGTTGTTGCTGAAGACCGCAACGGCACGGACAGGCCCCGGACTGACCACATGCCGATTGGTGAGGAGTAGGCCTCGCTCGCGGTCCACCACAAAGCCCGTCGCCTGGCTGGTCGAGTACCACGTGGTGTCGAACGCTCGGGTGCGGTCAATGCGGATGCTCACCACACCGTCGGCAACCCTATCGACGGTCTGCTTCCAGCTCGGGGGCGCCGCCTCGACCGTCGCGAGACCCCACAGCAGTGCCATCATCGACGGCATTCCCTCACCTCCATGGCCACCCCTATCGGCTTCGGCTCACCAAACTGGACCGGAACTGTCCGTGCAGTCCAGTACGCCAGCTTATCGGGGGGCTATTTCGATGTGGCGACGCGGCTCACGTCGAGTACCGCGCCCAGAAAGACCCGCAGTCCACTCTCCAAGTTTGTCGCACGGATCTTCTCATCGTGGCCGTGCATACCTCGTAGGTCGTCCAGCTCAAACACAAAGGGCGCCATGCCGTAGGCCTGTACACCGAGGGGCCGAAAGAGGGCACTGTCCGTGGTGCCGGGCATCACGAGGGGCCCTACTGCTGCGCCCGGAAAGCTTCGTTCGAGGTTGGCGACAAAGGCTTGAAAGACCGGGTCGTCCATCGATGACACCGCTGGCGGCGCGAAGTGAAGCACTTCAAATCGCACCTTCGGATCATCCACCAGCGCGGCGAGTTCCTCGAGCATTTCATCCTTCTCGGTGCCCGGAAGGAGTCGGATGTCGAGCTGCGCCCACACCTCGGAGGGCACCACGTTGGGCTTCTCTGCACCCCCGAAGCCGGTCACGTTCACGGTATCGGTCACCATTGCCCGGGAGAGCGGGTTGTCGAGAATCTTGCGCATGGCGAGCAAGCGCACGAGCCCTGGCCGCTTCAAGACCCCCCCCGTGACGCCCTTCGCTTGTTCTCCCACGGCATGGAGCAGGCTGTAGACCCCTTCTGGGATCTTCGGTCTAGGCTTCCGTCGCTCGAGCCGCTGCAGCGCACGCATCAGGCGAACGGTCGCCTCCTCACCTGTGGGCGTGGACCCGTGACCGGGCTCGCCGGATGCAATCATCTTCACCCAGAGCGCACCCTTCTCGGTGTAGCTAATCCCGAATGTCGTCACCCCGTCCACCAGCGCATCACGCACACCAAGGCCGCCTTCGTTGATGAGGTGGCTACAGCCAATGTCTTCCCAGTGGTGTTCGATCAGGTACTTGGCCCCTGCCCCATCGACCTCCTCGTCGCCCACACCGAGCAGAATAAGATCCCGATTCAGAGGGATCTCCAACCGATGAATCCAGACGAGGGTCATCAGCTCGACAATGCCCAGCGACTTCATGTCGATGGCACCGCGCCCCCAGATGTACCCGTCTTCGTCGAGATGTCCGCTGAACGGGGGGTGCACCCATGCCTCGGCCTCCGCAGTCGCGACATCGAGGTGGGACATGAGACAGAGCGGTGCTTCATGAGGACCCGTGCCCGATGCACGAATGCGTGCCACGATGTTCTCGCGTCCGGGCGCGAACGCATGGGAGGTCCACGCGATGCCCTCCGCCGTCAACAGGTCACCGAGGTAGGCCACGGCCGCCGCCTCGCGGCCCGGGGGGTTGGACGTGTCGACAGCAAGGTAGCCACGCATCACACGGGTCAGCTCTTCACGGGCGAGCGACCAATCGATGTCGACCACATCGGTCACCTGCGGTACATCTTGGGCGGACGCCACGGACACGCCGTGCTGGACCCACAATCCCCATAGGGACATCACCCCCAGGGCAGTAGCAGTGACCCACACCTTCAAGAGCAGCTCCAAGACGACGCCTGTTACCGTTCTGTCACACAGTGAGCACGTGACAATCCGCACCGCAGGCTGTCTTGTCCTTGCCATGCTGGCCGGCTGCAAGCCCTATGAGCCTGTCCCCGCCGAGTTCGATGCCCTTGTCCACCGCGCGTGGGAGCTCTGGGATGTGGGCAGTGCCGAAGACATGGAGGCCCTCGCCTCCGCCTTCACCACGGTCGCGCCCACGCACCCTGCCTCTGACGGTCCGCTACGCGGAAGCATGGCACGCCTCACACCTGCGCAGCGGGACGTGGTCCCCCTTGAGCCCCGTCCGCTCGCAGATGGAACCGTCGGCCTGCCCGACCCCGCAGACGCTGCTCCAATGCTTGTCCTCAACCGCTTTGAGTGCACGATGGCGCAGTTTGAGCCCACTGTCTATCACCTCGCGCAAGACGAGATCTTTGGGTTCTACGACAGCTATGACCGAACCTACACCTCCTCTCTGGAGGACTACCTGTCGGGTGTCAACGACCGCATCACGTGGGATGTCGAGCTCGAAGCGACCGTGACGCTCGCCGGCTCCTACACCGAGACGCTGAGCGGCGGGCTGCGGCGCGCAGAGACCGCCGAGGGCACGCTGTTCTTGACCCGCACCTGGATCCCACGACCGGCCGTCTGGGCCAGCGAGAACAAAAGCTTCGACCAAGATTATCAGATCAACCTCTACATGCAGGAGACCGACGATTCGATCGTGCACCTGCAGGGCGTCTGGCGTCATCTCGACCTGGGCGCCTTGGGCACCACCGAGTCGGAGTTCGTGGTCAACACGCTGATGTCGAGCAGCATCGACTGGGACAGAGACACCGAGAAGCTCTGCGCCGAGGGGCGCCCTTGACCGTTAGGGCACCACACTGAATCGAAGTTCCGTACGGTAGATGTGGGTGGGTCCGCCCTGCCCGGCGATCCAGCTCACATCTTCGCCATCGAGCGGTGAGCTGTAGTTGTAGACCCAACGCGTGCCGTCGGAGTGTTCGACCATCTCGGGAAAGCACGTATCGCCTCGACTCGGGAGGTCTTCGTGCCACGACACCGTGAGGGACTCTGGATCGACGGACCAGACCGCGCAACGCTTCGGATTCTGCCAGTAATCGTACTGATACGCCAAAAATGCAGATTGTGGGTCGAGGCCATCAACCTGAAGATCGAAGTGCCCGGTGTCGGTGACATTCCGACGTGCAATGAGCCAAACCGCCCCGTCTGCATCGGCCCATAGCAAGGGAGAATCATACTTTTTCGGGTCTGGGACACAGGTCCAGTTGAGGGGGTCACCTGCTGGAGCGCGACAGACCTTGCTGCCAAAGCCGGTCTCATCGCCGGCCTCGTTGCGCACGATGGCGAGCAGGTCACCATCGAGCAGTCGAACGGCATCGGTCTCTGACCCTCCGCCGCTCAACACCACACCATCGCCAGCGACGGGGCCCCACGTCAGCCCGTCTTCCGAGACCAACCAGCGCACATCCACCTGGGCACCTTTCGACGCCCCCGTCAAGTCATAGACATCCTCGCCACCTGTGTAGCCAAAGGTCGCCCAGCCCCCGTCGAACGGTTTGATCCGCCATGGAATGAAGTTCTCTGGAAACACCGACTCGAGGTCTGTCCACGCACCCGTCTCGAGCCACTGCGTTCGCCAGCTCCCTTTCGGCTCAAACGCCGTGGGATTGGTGCCCAGCTCGGCGAAGTACACCCATAGCTCACCATTCGTCGAGACGATCTGCGGCTCTCGAAGATCGGAACCCACGTGGAAGGTCCCCTCGTGACGCCATGTCGCACCATCGTCGGCAGAGCTCACCACATGAATCTTCGCCTCGGCGCTCGCGAAGTGGGAGGGCGCGTTTCGCCACGCGAGAAACAGCCGTTCGCCGTGCCATCCCACATCGAGGTTGTTGTTGGCTTGGCGAAGCTCCAGACTCTCGAGAAGCCCCTCACCGGGGATCACCTGCTCGGTCTCCCCCGTCATTAAGGTCATGACGGTCGGGGTCGGTTCATCCGCACCCTGACACGCAGCGGCCAGAATGAGACCAAGCGCACATCCGAACTGTCGCATCATGACTCCCCTTCGCGCGGTGCTACCCACGTGAGTGTGGGCGCGTCGTCCATCAAGCCCCACAGCGCGGGATTGACCTGCAGGTCCTCTCCGAACAGCGGCACGGGCGTATCCTCGCCCACTTCGACCCGGAGTGCCCCCCCCTCGTTGATGTAGGACACGAGCCGCGCGCGATTCGCTGCCGAGACCGAACCGGCCTGCGGACCGAGCGACGCAAGTCCACCGATGAGGGCGTCGACCGCGGCTTCGCCTGGGTCAGCCCCGAGCAGGCCGAAGACCTGTCGGATCGTCTCATTGACACCATCATCCGTAAGCGAGAACGCGACGCCCTCAAGGCGGACGGGGCGCATCAGCTCAGGGTGGGTCTTCGCCATGGAAGCCAATGTCTCGGGCAGCGACAGGTCCTCTTGCAGGCGAGCAGCCCAGAGGTCCAACACCTCGTCTGAGACCCCATCGAGGCGGACCTCGGTCGAAACACCGGCGAGCCCTTGGAGCGAGAGCCCCAGCTCAGACGTCACATGACCATCGCCCGGTACCGCCCACGCCATCAAGAGGTCGATCTTGACCACCGGCGACGGCAGCAACCCCATCACCATCGGGTCGAGGTCGGCCACGCCGGCAAGGTCTGCGACCGGTGCCTCTAACCCCTCAAGCTGACATCGCGCGTGGCTCACGCGTCCCTGACGGACCCACACGCCCTCGCATCCTACACGGGCCACCGGACTCACCCTTCCGGATTCGGCATCGCGCACCACGACGTCTGTCAACGCGAGCGAACGTCTCCAGAGAGAAAACTCCACCGTGCCGTAGGAAAAGGTCTGTTCGAGCCCGTACGTGTCGATGGCTTCGTCAAGCTGGGATGCGATCGATGCGGTCATGGTGGCTTCGAGCGCCACATAGCCGATGGCCGCCCCGCCGACGGTGAGGCTCCCCAGCAAGAACAAGCCTCTCATGTGTCGCTCCTTGAGCAAGGCCGACGCACGCGTGCTCCGACCTACAGAATGCGGTCCACAATACCGTATTCGAGCGCCTCTTCAGCGCCCATCCAGTAGTCGCGGTCGCAGTCTTCGACGAGCTTCTCGTAGGGATGACCGGAGTTATCGGCCAGAATCTGAAGCAGCATCTTCTTCATACGCAGCAGCCGCTGCGTGCTGATCTGAATGTCGGTCGCTTGCCCTTGCGCACCACCGAGAGGTTGATGCAGCAGCACCTCTCCATGCTTGAGAATGGCACGCTCGCCCTTCTCGCACCCAGAGAGAATGATCGCACCCATGCTGGCCGCCATGCCCGCGACAACCGCGTGCACTGCAGGCTTGATGTGACGGATCGTGTCGTAGATGGCCATGCCATCGACCACCGACCCACCTGGGCTGTTGATGTAGAGCGTGATGGGTGTCTCGGCATCGAGCGCAGCCAGGTAGAGGAGTTGCTTGACCACCCGGTTCGCCGACTCATTGGTGACGGCCTCACCAAGGTAGACGATCCGGTCCTGAAGCAGGCACGCATCAATCTCGACAGCGCGGGCGTCTTTGGCATCGGGCAGGAGTACGGTCATCGAAGTCATTCAGTCTTCCTCACACGGGCCGGCATGGCCTGACGAGCGTAACGTAAGCCGTCTGGGCCAGCCGCCAAGAGATGGTCCGGTCCCTGAATGTCCGCGGCGCCAAAGTGTCTGGAATCCGACCTCGGGTCTGGGTTAGGGTGCCACGTGATTTGAGGAGAACATCATGAAGTTTCAAGCATCCCTGATTCTGCTCGCGGGTCTGTTCGCCTGTGACGGCGGCGGCGCTGACGCCACCGATGGCAGCGACACCGACATGTCCGCAACCAACATCGACCAGCTGTTCAAGGTCGATCGTGCAACGCGCAACCTCGAAGGCTGCGGCGACCGCGGCGACGACTACTCGTGGGAGCCCTACTTCCGCCTGGTTCAGGACGGCGACACCATCAATTACTATGCCTGTCCTCGTGGCGCCGACGACTGCGATGAGAACCCCAACACTCTCTACCAGACCGAGCTCGAGGCCAATGGCGAGACTGCATTCCTCGGCGTCGCCGCTGCGGGCAACCTGAAGTCCGGCGCCGACAAGGCCTGCCGACGCCAGTGGACGACGACCGAGATCGTGTTCCAGGCCGACGGTGGCGTCAAGCTGCGCTGGGAGGACAACGTCGATGACTCCCAGCCGTACTTCCCCGACGAAGCCGACTGCCTTGAGACCATCGAAAACTGGTCCGGCAGCGGCGCGGTCTGTGTGGAGACCCGTGTTGTGGACGCGACGCCCGAGGGCTGAGCGTACGGGTTCGGGCCCACGGGCCCGAACGCTTTAAAACAAGTTGCCGACGTCGAGGTAAATCCCGGGCGCGTAGTCCTCGCGCTGCGAAAACCCGACGTCCGCACGAATGATAAAGTTCTGGTTGAAGGCCAAACGCAGCCCCCCACCAAAGCCCGCCAGCGGGTTGCGAGGCTCGCTGGTCAGGGTGTTCCAGTTCTCTGCCCAGACCCCGAAGTCGCCAAACCCGATCAGGGTCATCGCAAACGGAACCTTGCTCTTTTGCAGATCGAGGAAAGTCCAACGGGCCTCTTCCTGGGCAAGGAACCTGACCCGGCCGTTGACCCCTGCGTAGCGGACGCCGCGACCCGCACGCTGCCCACCAAAGAAGTCGTAGATCACCGAGCCACCGGCACGTGACATCTCGATGGTGTTTGGATTGCCGACAATGCCGTCGTGCACCAGACGCTGGGCCCACACGAACTTCCGGTACTTCGGATGCGACAGGTAGGTTCGCATCGTCAGGTTGTAGCCGAAGTACGACCACGTACCGCCCCATACCGGACTGGCACCACGAATCGAGACCTCGCCCCAATAGCCTGTCATGGGCGCGGGCTCGTTGTCGCGGTTGTCGAGCATCAGACCGACCTGCAGGTTCGATGAGAATCCTTGCTCGCCTTCTGGAAAGTCTGACCCATAGAGGCTGGGCGTATAGGGCTCACGGAACTTCAGGTCACCTGGGAGGTAGTATTCTCCCCACCAGCCCGCCATGACCTCGAGGCGGTGGGGCTTGTCGCTCAACATGTACCGGAAGTTCAAGAAGCCTGAAGGCCTCAGGTAGCGCACCTTGTAGTAGTCACGAACAGCCGTGTCGTAGGCGTCATCCGTCAGGCCAGCGGCCGAGGCTGCAGCTTCGGCGTCCGCCACCGGGCAGCTGTTGGTGGTTCCAAGTCCGCAATACCAGTCGTTGCGTACCACATCGAAGGCCAACCTCGAGTTGATGCGCAAGGGCAAGCCGCCCACATCGAGCATGTCGAAGTCGATACGATGAGACTGACCGCCCGTGGTGTTGAAGTAGATCAAGAAGCCGAGGGTCCATTTGTACGGATCGGTGTCCCCGTCGTAGCCGTAGATGTTGCCGATCACGCCAAACCCGAACTTGGAGTCGGAGCTGTAATTGGCAAACGGTAGTCCGCCCCAGCCAAGCCCGACCTTCTCCCAGGCTTCCCGTCGCTCAGGCGGAGGCTCAGGGGCGGTGTCGGGCGCATCAGCCGTGGCCTCCACGTCGATGGACTCCACTGCCATCGCCGTCTCGGCGGCTTCCTCTTCCCCCCCGGTCGCAGCGTCGGCCTCTGTGGTTGGGGTAGCGACCTCATCGGCATCGACACCCGTCGTGGCGTCGTCCGCCTCGACCGTCTGCTCTTCTGGCACTTCGGGGGTGTCCTGGGGTTCCGTAGCCTCTTGAGCCAACGCACCCACACTCATCCACATCCACGCAAACCACATCATGGCTGACTCCGAAAGGTGATGATCGCGGTGTAACCCAGTTTCGGAGACAGGCTCACGGCGTGTCGCGTCGAAACGCCTTTAGCGGCCGCGTCACGCGCGCCCACTTGTGCGCGGGATGGGCGTAATCCGGCCACACCTCCGACACCGTGGACACATGGGTGCCCACGTCGTCTGAACAGACCCTGCCGTCAGGCCGGGCACAGCTGCGGCCCGCGAGGACCACACTGCACGTCGCCATCGAGGCCGCAAGGTCGGCCGCCTCCACCTCGGAGGCCGCCACAACGCGCTGCGGTCGACGCTCACGCTGTCGGTCAGGCGCCACCTCGAGCTCCGGCCCCGTCCAGCGCCACCATTCCTCGGGGCCGGTCTGACGTCCCTCGGTGGGCATGAGAAACACGCATGTCCCATGGGCATCTTCGACCTCGCGAATCCAGCGGACCTCCTGCTGCAGCGCACGCCGCGGCGCCCACATCTCATGGAGCTGCATACCAGGCCTTGGCCCCGGCCACAGGTTGATCATCACGGGAAGACCAGGCAGCAACAGCAGCCCCCACCACCGCTGTGGGCCACGCGCGAGCACGGCGCGAGCGCCCATCACCGTGATGGCCAACAGGCATGGCACAAGAAACCCAAGGTATCGGGCCATTTCCCATGGAGAGGGCGACATGGGCTCTCCGAGAAGGCCTCCATGACCCGCTGCGTGGTAGGCCTTGGCCAACAACAATGTGCTCAAGAGGACCGCCCCCGTCATTCGGGACCACGGGTCTCTCGTGCCGAATGCGGCCAACAGCAACAGCCCCACCCCTATCGGCCAGAAGCTCGATGCGGCGACAATCAAGTAGAAAGGAGCAGGATCGAAGGGATGCAGCATCGATACAGCCCAAGACCATCGCCCCATAGAGAGCGCAGATGGCCCAAAGGCGAGCCACATCAAGCCGCCTCCCAACCACACGGCTGCCAACAACCATGCCCACGGTGCGGCCTCCTCCAGCACCCGCGTTGGCACGAGACGCCAGACGACCGCCACCAGGGGGAGCACCAAGAGCTCCGGCCGAGAGAGTGCGAGGGCCATGCTGCAGCAGAGCCACGCCGCCCACCCCAGCCATCCGCGTGTCCAACAGATGAAGCCGACGAGCATCACCCACCACAACAGCGGTGCTGGCCCCTCGGACAACATCGCCAGGCGCGTCGGCAGTCCCATCAGCACGGCCCACCAGACCACCGCACCCGTGGCTCCCGCGGCGCGAATGCACCATGGCAACGCTGCCAGAAAGGCGCCGAGGCCGAGCCCAAGGTGTACGGCCGCCACATCATTGAGCCGCGCGCCCGGGGTGATCCAGCCCAGCAGGCCACGCGCATGAAGCATCCCCCCATGCGCCCCCTCGCCATGCACCAGCCGCACGAGACCGTCACCGTCCACCTCTTGCAGCGGTACGAGCCAGTCGTTCGGAATCTGGAGGTCGGTCCCCCACGGGACCAAGGCGACCAGCGTGCCGAGCGCATAAGCCAGCACGGCACCCTTGACCTCGCGTCTGCGTGTCACGCATGCCGACGCACCGAGGAGCCACACAAGAAACAAGAGCAGGGACAACCATGCGTGCTGGCTCTGTGGATTCAACGCGCCTCCTTGGCTGCCTCGGGACACAACCCGTAAGGAAAGCACCCGACCTCTGGGAAACGGGATAACCGCCCGCCATGCGACCAGACACGCTCCCTACTCTCCTCCTCGCTCTTACGGCATCGACGCTTGCCGGCGCCTGCCAGGAGCCCTTCGGGGCCAACCGACAGGACCTCGTGGGAGACCGTATCGCCGCGATGCAAGCGGTGAGCACCTCCGATGGGAGTTGGTCTACGCGCTTGGCCTTGGTTCAAGGAGGCCAAACCTGGTCCGATGAGGCACCGGCCATCCAATGGGGATGGTCCGACACCGTCGAGGGTGCCAGTGCGGCGACGCTGACGTCTGTTGGGCCATCGAATCGGGTCACCAAGGGCCCCGAAGATGGTGCCGTGCTCGTCGCACACGTCACCTTTCCGTCCGGAGCATCGCGCCTCGCTGCACTCGACACCTCTGCTCTCCCGGCGCCTGCGCTCGACGCTCCCCCCCTCGACGCACCGCTAGCCGTGCCGCTGGACATCCATACGGCCACCCCCGACGACCTCGCGCTCGAACAGCGCCTCACGTTGGAGGGTGCGCCCGTCTCCACCGTCGACCCGGGTGGCACCCTGCGATGGACCACCCCGGCGGCGGCCGAGACCCGCATTCGCTGGATGGCGACCGCAGGTACGTTTTTGGAATTGGCCCCCCATCAGACCGACTGGTTCGCTGCAGAGGTCCTTCTCGATGAACTTGAGGTGGAGGGTGTCGAAGACCTCGAGCCCGGCATCGTAACCTTCATGGCGCTCCTCCTCGATGACCGGGGTGGCACGGCGTGGTCACTCACCGACGCTGTTGTCGGACCGCCACTGTCGAACGCGCTGCGTCTGAATGGCCGCTACGTCAGCGTTCCCACAGGGACCGAGCCCGGCCAGTACGAAGCGACCCTCGCCCCCTCGGATTGGCCGTCCGGCCTCGCGTTGACGGGGTTGTCTGTCCCCGACTCCACAATAGACCCATCGACACCTCCATGTGCCGAGGGTCATGACGGCAGCGTCATGGACTGGCTCCTTGAAGCCCGATGCACGCGCGACGAGCTTCTCGGCGAGCTCGTCCGCGTGGAGTTGACGCCATGATGCTCACGCTCCTTCTCTCCCTCGCATGGGCCGGCGACATCGAAGGTCGGGTCCTCCGCTATGGTGATGCCACGCCGATCGCGGGGGCCGAGCTCCAGACCGATGGTCGCGAGGTGGTGGTCACCGACTCCTCGGGTCGGTTTCGGCTCACGGTGCCTGACGGTGTGGAGAGCACACTCCTCATCAGTGCCGCAGGTCATCTAGGCGCCACGGTCCAAGCCACAGCACCTCTCGACAAGCCCCTCGTCGTGTTCCTCCGGCCTGAGCCTCCGGGTGCCGAAGTTGTGGTCGAGGCCTTTCGCCCCAGCGCCGACCTGACCCGTCATCATGTCGATGCCGAGATGGCGTTCGAGACACCCGGCACCTACGACGATGCGCTCCGGCTTGTGGCCTCCCTTCCCGGGGTCAACGTCCAACGGGAGTATGCACCCACGGCCGGCGATGTCTCGGTGCGCGGCTCCCTCCGCGGCGACAACCGCACCTACTTCGATGGCATTGAGCTCCCCTACCTCTACCACTTCAACCAGTACGCCAGTGCGTTTCCGGCGAGCCAGCTGGAGAGTCTCGACCTCTACAGCTCGACCTTTGGGGCCCAGTATGGGGACAGCACCGGCGCCATCATCGAGGCCTCTCCACGGTACGACCGGCCTGAAGGCGTGGAGGGTCATGCACTGCTCAACGCCATTACGGCAGGCGCTGACCTTCGGGCACCTGTCAGCGACCGATGGTGGGTTGGCGGGCATGCACGGCGCAGCTTTCAGGATCTGTTTGAGGGCGCGACGGCACAGTTCCCCTTCTGGCCCAGCTTCTACGACATGTCCTTCCGTGCGGAGCATGAAGCCACCGGTGGGGCGCAGACTGGCCTCTTCATGATGGCTGTCGGCGACCGCTACAGCCGAGCCGTCGGTGAGCTCGACCTCCTCGATCCCCTCGAGGGGGCCGCCAGTGAGGAACTCTACTACCGACGCGACTACCAGCTCGCCGGCGCCCGTCATGCATGGCGCGACGGACGGGCCGTGCTCGCCGTGGTGCATGACCGCTGGCTTGGACGGATTGAGGCCGCCCGTGGCCTGCAAGACCAGCGCACCATCAGTATTCCAGCCCGCGTGGACTGGAGACGGCTGGTTGCACCGACCCTTGGGGTTGCAGCAGGCGCAGAGCTTCGGACCGAGTGGACCGCTATCGATGTCGATGACCCCGGAACCGCAGTCGGCGTACGTGTCGCTGAAGAAGCCCCTGCGATGGCATGGGGGCGTGATCTCGATCGCGCATTCGTTCGCTCACGCGGTGCCGTCTACGGAGAACTGCGCGGCATCTTCGGACCTGTTCAGCTCATTCCCGGTGTGCGTCTTGGTCTCGACACCGAAGGCTGGGTGCCCACCACCGAACCCCGCTTGTCTCTGAGATGGCGCGCTGCCGACCAGACCGAGCTGCGCCTCGCAGCCGGGCGCTACATGCAGCGCCCCGAAAACCTGCAGATCGCGGCGTTTCCCGACCTTCCCACCACGCGGTCGTGGCAGGTGGGTGCCGGCCTCGACCAGACGATTGCCGGCCGCCTCGAGATTGTGGCGGAGGGGTATGGCAAGTGGCTCGAGGATGTCGTCGTTCAGCCGCTTGATGCGCCGCCACGCGTGGTGGAACAGGGCCGCGCCATGGGCGCCGAGCTGACCGTTCGGTACCGCATTCGTGAGCTGGTCTTTCTCTGGGCATGGGCATCGTACGCACGTGCGCAGATCCTCGACGACGGCGGGCTCTGGGCCAGCACCGAGGCCGACCAGCCGTGGTCGGGCGGTCTCGTCTTCTCGGCACGTCCCTGGAAGACGCTCGACCTCGCCGTTCGCTACCGCGCCGCGTCCGGTCTGCCCTACACCCCCATCGATGGGTCCATCTACAACGCCGGCACCGATTCTTGGGTGCCCCAGACCGGTGCGCTCTACAGCGCGAGGCTACCGACCTACCACAAGATCGACCTCCGTCTCGCCTACACGTGGGTCCTGCCACGCCTTGAGGTCACCGCCTCACTCGACGTGTGGATTGTGCCGCCGACCTCCGCCCAGCTCTACCCCACGTGGAACTACAACTACACCGAGCAGGGATTTGTCATTGGCCCCACGGTCGTCCCGCTCCCTGCGCTCCGATTTAGCTTCTAGGCAGGCTCATCCGTCGTCACGGCGGCCGGACACGACCTTAGTTCTCGCCTGAAGGGCAGAGAGCGTCTTCAGGGTGGCAAAGAGCCCACCTGACCGGTGGCGCTCAATCACGGCGCGCATCAAGCCTTCGAGTGTCTCGCCGTACGGATACCACCAAGGCTCGGGCGCCGAGGCCTTGTCGACCAGCACCATCCGTGGGCGGGTCATGTGAGCCAAGGACTCTGGTGAGCTGGTCACACCCCCGCCACTCGCGCCACGCCCTACCCATGGCAGATCTGCGATGCCACCGGTAAACGCGGTGTTGTTGACCCAGAGCATCCCGGTCTTGACCTGACGCCCGAGACGCTCCGCGCGGGCAACATCCTTGGACCAGACACTGCACCCCAGGCCAAACACCGTATCATTCGCCGCGGCCACAAGAGCCTCCTCCGTGTCATGAACTTCCAGCACCGCCACCGGACCAAAGGTCTCGTCCACCCAAGCCATGGCCTCACGCGGGACGTCTTGAAGAAGCGTAGGAGGTACAGGCGCATCGCCTTCAGGCACACCACCCGTCCTTACCGTGGCCCCCCTGTCGATGGCGTCCGAAATGTGAGAGAGGACCTTGCTTCGCTGAAGGGGCGTCGTCAGATCTGGAATCTCAGACGCAATGGCCTCCATCGCCTTCACGAGGGCCGGTACAAAGGTCTGCGCCACACCATGATGAACGACAACCCGCTCGATACTCGCGCAGTCTTGGCCGGCATTGTGTGCGATGCCCCATGCAATACCTGCGGCAGCCCGGGTCACATCGACGTCGTCCAGCACGATCGCGACATCCTTTCCGCCCAGCTCTGCATCGTAGGCAATGCCTCGCTCTGCGCAGGCCATCGCTACGGATTGACCGGTGGTGGTACTTCCTGTGAAGTGCACCATATCGGGCCCTGCGGCGACCAGTGCAGCGCCGGCGCTGCCATCACCAGCCATGAGGCCCACAACAGGTCCAAGATGCGCGCGTAGGCGTTCCACCAGCCAAGCGCCCGTTCGTGGGGTGACCTCACTGGGCTTCAGGACCACACCATTGCCCGCGAGGAGCGCAGGCACCATGACGCGCATCGGCAGCGCAACCGGATAGTTCCAGGGGGAGATCACGGCGACAACGCCGCGAGCTTCACGCTCCACCACTGCACGCTTTCCAGGAAACTCTAGGCTCGGTACGCGTCCCTTCCTCGGAGCGAGGTAGCCCGGCCCATGGGTGCACCAGTAGTTGAAGACATCGGCGAGTCCCAACACATCCCCCGAGAGGGCTTCAGCGATGGGCTTGCCCGTCTCTTCATGCACGATTCCCGCAAGGTCTTCTGCTTCTTCGAGCAGCGCTTTCCCGGCCTCACGCAGACGGGCAGCGCGGGTCTTCGGCGTAAGGGCTGACCACGCCTCACCTGCGACACGGGCCGCATTCAAAAGACCCTCGGCTTCCTGAACGAGATCTGCATGGGTTCCTTCCGCCATCTCACACCCTCCGTTGGACAGCACTCTACCGGTGGGGCCAAAAACCGCCAACCAACCCGGCCACGAAAAGAGTACAACGAAGTACGCGGGCCGGGTTAGCTCGCGCCGGGGGTCCTATGGCTGCGTCACTTCGTCACCTGAAACACCAGTTGCCTGTCCTCGGTGCACTCGCGCGAACTGCGGTCCAGTCGCTGCGTGGGGGGCGAAGCTCTGGCACACCGCTCGTGGGTCAGCGGCTCGTCGATGAGGTCGCTCCTCCACCCCAAGATCTGGTCGATGACTACATCCGTGCCGTGGGAGGGAGCCACGCTTCTTGGCAGGGCCAGCTTCCCCCTCATTTGTTCCCGCAGTGGGGCTTTCCGTTGATGAGCCGCACCCTCGCCAACGTCCCGTATGACCTCTCGAAGGTCCTCAACGGCGGGTGTCGCATCGAGGTGCACCACCCACTCCCGGCCCAAGAGCGGCTCCACCTCGAAGCATCGCTCGTCGACATCGATGACGACGGCTACCGTGCCGTGCTCCACCAGCGCCTAACGACGGGCCTCGTCGGCCAAGCCCCCGCCGTGACCGCCCACGTGTACGCCATCGTGCCGTACAAGCGCCGGGAGGGTCCACGCAAGCCCAAACCAGAGGTCCCAGCCACGTCTACCGCTTCAGAAGCTTGGCAGCTTGATGCCCGTGCTGGCCTCGACTTTGCCATTCTGACGGGTGACTTCAACCCCATCCACTGGATTCCACTCGCGGGCCGCGCCGCTGGATTTGGCGGCTGCATCCTGCATGGTTTCGCCACACTCGCGCGCACCTGGGAGGGTATCGCCCGATGCGCGTCCGACGGCGACCCTACGCAGCTGGCCACGCTCGACGCACGATTCGTGTCCCCTCTTAAGCTCCCCGGTACCGCAGAGCTCCACGTTGGCCCCGCCGATACCGAAGCGCACACCGTGCATGTGGGTCCATCTCCCGGCTCCAGAGCCATTATGACTGCAAGCTACACTCTCAAGGAGTCATCCCCATGAGCGGCGACTTTCTCGTCAACCTTGGCAAAAACAAGACGGCACGCGCCATGGTCAAGTCCCTCGGACTCCCCGTGCCCCTCCCCCAAGAGCTCGCCCGAGGGGCTGAAGCACGCCAGCAAGACTTCCTCGCGGGTAAGACCATCGCTATCGCGGGGACAGGTCCCCTTGTGGAGCGCCTCCGCGCCGAAGTGGCGGCCTGTGGTGGCAAGACGGGAGACGCAGAGCGTGTGGATGGCCTCGTCTTCGACGCCACCACGCTCGCCGAGCCGAGCGAGCTGGCGACGCTCCATGGGTTCTTCAGCGGTCGTCTCAAGAGCTTGAACCGCTGCGGGCGGGTCATTGTGCTCGGCCGACCTGCGAGCGATACCGCTTCGGTCGCACACGCAGCCACCCAGCGGGCATTGCTCGGGCTGGTCAAGGCGATTGGACGGGAGATCGGCGCCAAGGGCAGCACAGCGAACTACATCGAGGTGGCGGAGGGTTCCGAGGCAGGTGCCATCGGGCCGGCACGCTTCTTGCTCTCTCCTCGCAGCGCCTTCATCACGGGCCAGCCCTTTCGGGTGTCCGGCACGGTCTCGGCAGATGGCTCCACGTGGGTTGCGCCCCTCGACGGAAAAGTCGCCCTTGTGACGGGTGCCGCACGCGGCATCGGCGCCTCTACGGCTGCGACCCTCGCCGCCGCGGGGGCAACCGTCCTCGTGCTCGATCGACCCGACGATGCCGAGCCCCTCCAGGCCACAGCAGAGGGTATCGGAGGCATTGCCGTCGCGTGCGATGTGACCGCACCTGATGCCGCAGCGACGATTCTCGAAGGACTCAAGCAGACGGGCAAGAACCAACTCGACATTGTCGTGCACAACGCCGGTGTCACCCGTGACCGTACGCTCGCCAAGATGGATCGTCCCCGTTGGGACCTCGTCATGTCCGTCAACCTCGAGGCTATCCTCGCGCTGTTCGACGCCCTTCCGATGGCAGACCACGGGCGAATCATCGCCTTGTCCAGTGTCTCTGGCATCGCCGGAAATATGGGTCAGACCAACTACAGTGCCAGCAAGGCAGGCGTCATTGGGTTCATCGAAGCTGCCGCACACGTGCATGCTGACCGTGGCGTCACGGTCAATGGCATTGCCCCCGGCTTTATCGAGACCCGTATGACCGCTGCAATTCCAGCAGCCATTCGGGAGGGTGGCCGGCGGCTTTCCTCCCTCGCTCAAGGCGGTCAGCCTGTCGATGTCGCCGAGGCCATCACCTTCTTGGCCACACCAGACAGCGCCGGGCTGAATGGACAGGTCATCCGCGTCTGCGGCGGTGCGTTCCTCGGCGCGTGAGGCGCTTCATCACGCCGACGAGCCGGCGTCCTCGACCTTGAGGCGAGGCTGACCGGCCCGTACCAGTGTCCCGTCGGGCGCGCGACCCGTGCGCGTCCAATGTTGGCCGATTTTCTCGTGGTCGGGCGACCACCGACCCATGTCGTCTTCGAGCAGTGACTCATCGGTCACATGAACGATCGGCTGCGCCACCTCCAACGTGAACCGGTAGCCCCCCACCACCCGCACTTCGCCAGGGTGGAGCGCATCACGAATCCGCCCACGTAGGCCCGCGAGGCGACGGTTCATGACCTCGAGATCCGCCTGTGCCTCGCGGAGTTCATCCACCAACGACAACAGGTGCTCGTCCGTACGCCCGGATTGCTTGGCGAGCCTGCCATCGACAAGCCCCATCATCTCTTCCATTCGGGCACGATAGGCGAGCTCGGCGCCCTTCACATGTTCCTCGAGGAACTGACGCGTCTGTTCCAGTGCCTCGGTATCGCGTGCGAAGGCGTCGAGGGCAGATTGAAACTGCGTCCTCCACACATCGTCCGTAGACATCAGGACCACGCGAAGGCGTTGGACAAACTGTGGATTCATGACGCCTCCCGAGAGAACGACTTATCGTAACGGGATGGGATTGAACACGTCTCCCCCCTCCGTGGCCACCCGGTCGATCACGGCAGGACCTTGATCGCTGCGTTGAGTGCACCCTCACTGGTTTGCGCGGACACACCGGCCCACGCCACACTTGTGGTCAGAGCGCGAGACAATGCGAAGCGTGCCGTCGTACCGCTAGTCGGGACGTTTCGAGTGCTGTAGCTCACGGTCTGACCACTGCTGTTCTGCAGATAAAGGGTCAGCTCGGTCACCACGGAGAAGTCTCGATCGAGCTCAAGGAACACCAGCCCCGTCGACTTCTCGATCGTGCACGTCGGGCAGTCGGGAATGTGAGGCTGCGAATACACATAGGGCTCGATGGCGAGACCGTGGTACTGCTCTGCGGGACATGGATCGACAGCAGGAAACACGCGTTCTGACTGCAGATCGATGGTGTTGTTTCCGCACACCGGAGAGGTCCACGTCGGTGTTCTGGGCCTGATGAAATGTACGGGGTTGGCCGCACTAAACGTCGATGCATTCAACGAGGGCACCGTGACCGTCGGGCATCCGACATCGACGGTGGACACGCACGAGGTACCCATGGGCGGATTGTCACACACACTATCCACCACCTCGCAGACCCGCTTGGTCAACACCGGATCGCAGCCCCCCGACGGACAGAAGATGCCGCTCTCTGTGCGACCGACAGGCGAACCTTGAAGATCAATCGCCGCCATCAGCTCATCGGCCGTCAAGGATGGAAGTTGGTCCCAGAGCAGGCCCGCAGTCGCCGAGACCACAGCCGCGGCCGCTGATGTTCCCGTGACGGGCTGAACAGGGGCTCCCGCCTCTGTTTCCACCGTCACGGCGTCCCCGTAGGCCACGCGGCTCGGTTCACCAGCGTCGCGTGTAAGGTAGATGCCGTTCAGGTTTTCGGTGATGGCTCCCACCGCGTAGACAAGGGGCTGGTCGTTGAGGCCAAGGCTTCCGACCGCGCCGCCCGCACGGTAGTCGGAGCAGATGGTGCCATCGTAAGCATGCGCCTCCCAGCCCCCCGGGTAGAGCGGTCCGGGCGCGCTGTCCGCCGGGCCAAACATCCTGTTACCCGCGGCTGCAATGGACAATGCACCGCTGCATCGCGCGTAGTAGAGCGCATCATAGACCGCCAAGACATCTTTGTCGTAGGTGATGGGATCTGCTGTCGGGTCACCACCAAAGAGCGGATGCCAACCAAGCGAAAGGTTGAGGATCAGGTTGTCACCGGGCGCGTTGACATCCCTCGCATCGACCGCCGAATAGATCGATGCCGCCAGTGATGCGAGCGACCCGTAGTCTCCACCCGCCACGTTGTTCTCTACCGGCTGGAGCGTACCCGGCGTGGATGCCATCTCTAACGCAAGGCTTGTCGCAAGTTGAGGACCGCAGTCTCCATCATCGTCACAGGTGAGGGTTCGAATGATGTTGGTCACGGCAAAGCCATGGTCATTCTGACCCATGATATTCCAGGGAGCATCTGCGGGTTCGGCGGTCGGTGACGAGTCCACGACCGTGATGCGTGTCTGGGAGCCTCCCGGCTGGAGGTCGACCGGGCGACCCGCGTGTTCTTCGGTCAAGGCCATGAAGGTGGCGTGGACGACGGGTCCCAGGCTCTGTGCCGTCACAATCATGCGGTCGGGGTCAAGCTCTACGCCAAAGGCGATCTGATCCGCGGGCGAGAGCGGCGGCCCCGGCGGAGAGCCCGGTGCTTGCTCGTAGTAGCACCACCGCTCCATTCGAGGCTGCGTAGACCCCGGAAACAGGGGTGCGACCGACCAACCCGGTCCAAGAGGAGGTGGTGTGCCCGGCAACCCCGGACACGCCACGGTCGACGTGGTGTCGTAGATGGCCACTTGGGTCAGCGGCTTGTCTGCAGACCCCGGAACGACGGGGCCAGATGTTCCGAGCGTACCGGGCCATACCCCGCCCCACGTAAAGCCCGAGCTTGCCGCAACCGCAGGCGCCAGTGACGGCGTGAGGCGCTCCATCTCCCCCACGCCCGCACCAGGCGGTGTAGAGGTCACGTCGCATCCCATCACCACAACCCATGTCCACATCCAGCCTCGCATGAGACCTCCCCTCAAATGATGAACCAACGTCAGCGAACGATCAACCGAAACGCGCCCAGAGCTTCAGGTCCAAGCGTGCCGTAGAGCGACCTCCAAGCGCGCGTAAATCCGTGGGCGGCACCCTCGTGCGCTCCGCCATGGGCATGCAGCGCCGCACTAAACGCACGGGCAACCTTATCTGGCACGGGCCGCGACACAGCCACAGAAGCGTGCGCCCCCGCGGCGACGAACGCCTGTGCAAGGCCGAGGCTCTGAAAGGTCCCGGCGTCAGACGCCGCCGTCTCGCACCCCGCAAGAATCACGAATCGTGGGACGTGTTGGGCAGCAAGAACGTCAGGAACCGTCAGCTCGGACCCATCCGATAGGAGCAGCGAGGCCGACCATGGGTGCGCGCCCGCCTCACCGTGACCCGCATAGTGAAAGATGTCGGCCTGCCCAAACGCCCCCAAGACCGCATCACGGCTCGCGTCCTGCCCCATGAGGGATACCACCTGCGCTCCGGACGCGTTCAGCACTTGGCCTGCGAACAACGCCTCTTCACGGGCTCCCGGCAAGTCACCTCTAGGATCACCGACCACCAAGGCCACGGAGCGTTCAGGCGTCCGCTGCTCTGTCGGTTCCACATCGAGCGCCCACGCCACATCTACATGCATAATCAGGGGTTCTCCCTTCACCGGGAGCAACTGGAGGTCTGTACGAGACAGCTTCCCAGTCGGCAGAAGGGTGACCCGATCGAGGACATCGACCAACGGGACCAGCGGCCCCAGCCACGCGGCATCCAATGCCTCGGGGTCCAGTGCACCAAGCGGACTCGCGACGGTCCCATCAAGGGTACGAATGAAGATCCACCACCCATCTTCGAGCTCAAACCACGAAACGAGCGCTTCGCCAGCCGCAGGCTCCTTCAACGTCCACGAGGCCTGCTGATCGCCTGCAAACGCGAGGCCCAGTGCCTTTCGCGCGCGGGCTTCCAGCTCACGAACGCCGTGCTCAGCGCGCTCTCGCTGCTCGGCCGGCATCGCCCAGATGTCTGCAGCAAGCGCATCGCGCTCACGTCGAAGACTCAAGAAGGCACTCCGGTACTGCTCCCATTCTCGTTGCTGCGAAGCCGTCAGCGCATCAAGACGACGTGACGCCCACAAGGATTGAATGGCCTGTGCTCGGAGCGTACGAATGACCTGAAGGCCCTCTGCAGCACGTCCTTCCCGGAGTAGCAGGGTGACATGATGTTGGGCATCCGCCCGCTGACGCGCCAAAAAGGCCTCACGCCCCAGCTCGGCAGGCATCAGTGAGGCCACACCAAAGGCGGCTGACAAGCGTGCCTCATGCGCAGCAATGGCCTCGCCCGGACGACCGAGTTCTGCCAGAAGCCGCGGAACAAGCGACCTCGCATTCGCAGCGTTTTCCACGTCAAAGGCGGCTTCTGCATCCCTGAGAACACCATTAACGATGCCCAGCGCCTGCTCGGTCTCTCCCCGCGCCCAACGCAGCTCCCCCTCCGTCAGCCGGAATGTACGATCCGCCGTCGGCTGAAGCATGCCACGGTCGACTTGCGCGCGAACCGCCGCCGCGACCTCGTGCCGCCCCTGCGCCAGCTCCGCGACCACGAGGTTGACAGCCACATGGTTGCTGTCCTGTCGAAGACTGGGGCATTGGGTCTCTAGGGTCTCTCGTGCCGCCTGAAAATACGCCGCCGGCGACGCGCCCAACATCAACGGTACGTCCAACGGAGCATCCCCGTGGGAGAGGAGCGTCCAGCCCATGTTCGACAACAGGCGCCCTCGCGCACATGGCTCAAGTTCTGCAGCGTCCAGCGCCTGGGCCTGCAGGCGTACCGCATCTTGCGTACGTCCCGCCCGTCGCAGAGCCTCACCAAGGTCGGAGAGGATAGATCTATAGATTCGAGAGGAACTCGAGACACGGGCGGCCGCCTCTCGTGCGGCTTCGAGACGTCGAACGGCGTCCGAGACGCGACCGAGTGCCAGCTCAAGTTGCCCACGGGACTGCCCCACCACGGCCTGGACATCCAAGGCGTACTCGAGTTGCGTATCCACGACGGACTGCACGTTGTCCAACGCCTCGCGGCTTCGACTCAGCTCCTGCAAGCCCTCACGATGAAGGTAGGAGAGACTCACGGCATCCCACACAGCATCCTGGATTCGCCCTGCTGCCATGTGGCCTGCGATCGCGGCTTCATAGTGTGTGATGGCCTTGTCCACGGCACCTGCACGCTGCTCGATCCGCGCGAGCAACGCATGCGCCCGGGCCACCACCTCTGTCGGCCCACGATCGAGCACATCAATCGCTTGAGCGCGCGCGGCTTGTGGATCGGTCGAGAGGCGTGATCGCGCCTCTGCGAGGGCATCGCTCTCTTCCACGCGCAGCGCAAGTTCCCAGCGTGCGCGCCCCTGAGGACTGGATTGCTCGACAACAACGCGACGTGTGCCCGCATCGACGGGAAATGAGACCCGTCTGTAGCGGGGATCTTCGCTTGGAAGCTCCTCGGCCTGCTCGGGTGTGAAGACCAAGCTCGCGCCCATGGCGTGTGGGATGGAGGCCACCACCTCTCGGTCCACCCGTGCCCGGCACACCCGCGGGTCTGCCTCGGCGACACAGCCGGAATAGCCGACGTCAAGGCTCGCCACGTCGTCTGGCGTCGTCCCACACGCCGAGATGCCGGCCGCGATGGCCAGCCAACGCACCACCTAGGAGCCCCACGCGAGAGGCAGCGAGACGTCGGTGGTGAAGCCCTCTGACACCGCCGTCGCTGGAGGTTCCTCACCGGGCACCACGACCACTCGGATGTTGGCCGAAGCCCCCGCTCCGAGAAGTGCAGGAGACGCAAGCCCTGAGACCCGGACGGCACCCGTCGGCGCCACCCGAATGTCCGCGGGGAGTGGCTGCCAGCCATCATCACGACGCAGAAATACCGCGGCGGCTACCGTACCCTCCACGGCCTCCTCCACGCGAAGTTCGATCGTCCAAGCGGACCCCTCGGAGAGCGGTGCCACCTGAGCCTCGTCGTTTCTCTGGAGCTTGTCACCCGCAACGACCACCACGTCGTACGAAGGCAGGGTCTGCGATGTGGGCACCAACACGCGCGGCACGAGTAGCCCGACAAACGCAAGCGCAAGCATCGGCATGGCCAAGGTTCGCCAAGACCAGCTTGAGGTGACCTCATCGACGGGCGCATCCGACAACGCGAGTGGCGCTGGCTGCGCGGGCATCATGCCCATGACGCGCGCCGTCGTCCGGTTAATGTAGTCGTCCGATAGCGGCATATGCGCGTCAACCACGTCATCGCCATGACGCGCTCGAAGCGTCGCGTCATCTTCCATGCTCCCCGACAACATAGCCAGCACATCGTTATCGAGTTCCGCGTCCATGGCCGCACGTTCCTCCTCGCTAGGAAGGGCCGTCAGCGCATCGAGGTCGATCTCACGGTTCTTACCGCTCATGAGCCTTCTCCCTGCTCCACCGCTTCTCGAAGGGCCTTCGCCAAGCGGCTGCGCCATTGGTAGACCGATGCACGGCTCATGGCCGTACGTTCCTGAACTTCTTCTGTGGTCATACCCTCGACAAACAGCCATCGTAGCAGCCGCTCGCCGCGCTCGGACTGGCCCGCCGCCACGACCTCCAACGCATGGATGAGTTGATCTTTCGCCAAGATCTGTCGCTCCTCTACATGCTCCCCACCCAACATACGCTCCGCGACATCATCGGCGATCGCTTCCTCCCACCAGGGGTGGCGCTTGCGCGCAGACAGCAGCGCGTTGGCCCGTCGTCTGGCGACCAGACCGACAAATCCCCGTAGAGACAAGCCCTTTTCAGGATCCCATTTACGCAGCACAGCGCTGTCGTTGGCGAACAGCGTGGTGAAGACCTCTTGCACGAGATCCTCAACCTCCTCGCGCACATTTCGACGCGGACCCACATTTCCACCGAGGAGGACCTGCGCCACACGACGCTGGATCACAGGCGTGATGTAGGTGATGAGCCGATGCGCTCCCGCATGCCCCCCTAAGAGACCACGCTCAAGAATCGAGATGTCGTCGGTGAGGCTATCCATGATGCTTGAGTCATACGCGGTGCGACACGCATGCGCCAAGGGACGAATGCGGAACACACCGAATGGATGCACACCCACCACCATGCTGTCGCCTCCTTGAGCCTCATTGACCTACCGATTGCAGGTGGTGCCGAACGTTCTGACAAGAAAGTCGAAGAAAACCAAAAACCCCATTATGAATGGTTGAAGGCACCCTATACTGGCCATCGACCCTCCACACATGGCGAAGTAGCGTGCCGAGGCTTCCCGTCACCCCACAGTTTTTGGTACACGGCGCCCGCACGAGGTCCACATGACGGTGGTCGGACATTTCACTGTGGAAGCGCCATTGGGCGCTGGCGGCATGGCCCACGTGTGGCGCGCAGTGCACACCCTTCAGCGGGTTCCCGTCGCGCTCAAGGTCATCACCGACCCGAAGGCAGACCTCCGAGCCCTCCAGACCGAGGTAGAGGCGGCGGCCGGGCTGTACCACCCCAACATCGTCGCCCTATTCGATACCGGTGTTCTTGAACGGGACCTCGATGGAATCGGCCGTGCGGGAATGCCGTGGATGGCCATGGAGATGGCCACCGGCGGTACGCTCACCACCTCCGGCGAAGCCCGTCACTGGTCTACGCTGCGCCGGTCACTTGAAGACCTCTTGAGCGCGCTCGCACACGCGCATGCTCGAGATGTCATCCACCGGGACTTGAAGCCTGCCAACGTCCTCATCGCCAGCGAGCACGATCTTCGACCTGGGCTGAAGCTGACAGACTTTGGAATCTCGAGTGTAGGTTTCCGACCCGAGCCGAAACAACTGCGCGGAACGCCCCGCTACATGGCCCCAGAGCAGTTCGAGCTGGACGGTCGACGCATCGGTCCATGGACAGACCTCTATGCGCTGGGGTGCATGGTCTGGGAGTTGGTCACGCATCGACCAGCCCATCATGGCGGCTCAACTGCCGCCTATGCGTGGAGCCACACCCAAGGGGAACTCCAGTCGTACGAGCCTGTCATCCCTGTTCCGGAGGGCCTCGAGGAATGGCTGCGGCGCCTGATGGACCGGGACCCGAGAAAACGCTTTCAATGTGCAGCGGATGCTCGGAATGGCCTACGGAACCTGGCCCCTGACTTGCGGCTTCCGGTCACAAAACAGCCCGAGCCCCCCGCAGATGCGGTCACCCTAGATGGCTTCCTGCTCACCGAGACCATCGATCCCGGCGACCTCGTTCCATCCGCGGAACATGCCCACATTAACGACGACCGCGAGCCGCCCGCTTCCGTTCATCCACGGCTTCCCGACCGATGGGATGAGGGGGTCTTGCCGACCCTTCCGCCCACCCTACAAGGGGTTGGCTTGGGGCTGTGGGGACTTCGTGCGATTCCCCTCGTCGGGCGAATGCCGGAGCGAGAGTTCTTGTGGCGTGAGCTTCGACAATGCCTCGAGGAAGGCAGGCCGCGAGCAACCCTGGTGACCGGTCCTCGAGGGATTGGAAAGTCCGCACTTCTCTCGTGGTTGGGGGAACGGGCCACCGAGCTGGGCGCCGTCATGACGATTCGCGTACAGCATCACCGCGACACCGGGATGGCCCAAGGCATCCAGCGTGCCGTCCTGCGGGCATCTGCTGCCCAGGGCCTGTCCACATCCGAGCAGCATGAACGTGTCCATGAATGGCTCAACCACCTCGGTATCACCGACCCGTTCACCCACGCCGCGATCGCAGAGCTAGCAGGTATGGGCCGTGGACCTAAGGTCTTGGCCACTGCAGATGACAGGTATGCAGCGTCCCACCTTCTGCTTCGACGCATGGCCCAGCAGCGTCCATTGCTGCTCTGGCTCGACGATGTTCATTGGGGACTCGACAGCCTCCGGATGGTGTCGCGTCTCATGGACGACCGTGGAAAACTGCCCATGTTCGTCGTGATGACGGCAGATGAGCTGGAACTCGAGCAACATGATGCGCTCGCCGATGAGTCGCAGGTTCTGCTTCGAATGCCACACGTGAGCCATCTCGGCCTCGGCCCGTTGCATCACGACGACATCCGAAAGCTGGTTCAACAGCTCCTTGGCCTCGAGGAGACAGAAGCCGCAGCCGTCGCGAGACGTTCCTCCGGTTTGCCACAGTTTGCGGTTCAGCTTCTCAATCAATGGATCGCCGCCAAGCAGATCATGCCTACCCCCGCGGGTCTCTCCCTCGCTCCGGAGGCCCTGCACGACCTTCCCGACACCATCGACGAAGTCTGGAGCCAACGGCTAGACACCCTCGTCAAGCCGGAGGACTGGCCGGCACTCGAGGCCGCCGCCGCGCTGGGCAATGTCGTCAAGCTTGAAGAGTGGCGCGCGCTCCTGCACGCATCCGGCATCAAGCGCGACCCCAAGTTGCTGGGACGTCTTGTGAGAGCCGGCCTCGCAAGGCGCCAGCAGCAGACATGGTCGTTCGCGCATACCATCGTCCGTGAGACGATCACCCAACATGCACGCGCGCACCAACGGTGGGTTAAACTCCACGAGAATGCGGCAGCAATCGTGATTCACCTCGAGTCCGATGACCGCTACGACCGCTTGGTTCATCACCTGCGAGAGGCCGATCGCGCGGTGCCTGCTGCGCGCGCTGCCCTCGAAGCGACGCGGCGTCACCTTCAGCGGGAGTCTTTTCTCAATGCGCGGGCACGCCTCAACGACGCGTCGAGTCTGCTTCGCGCGGAACGGGTGCCCAAAGGCTCCCCCTTCTGGGCAGTGCATGACCTATTACGCGCACGAGTGCTTCAAGGATCAGAGCAGCTGCGAGCTGCCACACGTCTCGCAGAGCGTGTTCGAGAGCGTGCGGCAGAGGCGGGCTGGATTCGCCTCGAAGCCGAGGCCTCGTCACAGCTGGCGGATATTGCCCGTCGCCGTGGAGACACCCTCGAAGCCGAGCATCACTTTCAACAGAGCCTGCTTCGGTTCAAGGTGCTGAAGGACGACAAAGGCATTGCCGATACCTTCAAGAGCCTGTCTCGCGTCGCCGTTCTTGCAGGACGCCTCGACGATGCCAGGTATCGGCTCGAGAAAGCCCGGGAGCGCTACGAGCGCCTCGATGATCAGCCCGGACTGGCCAGCTATTACGCGGGCGTCGGCGATATCGGACGCGTCCTCCAGGACTGGCAGGGCGCCACCGAGGCCTTTGAGACAAGCCTGAAGCTGTATCAGGAGATGCGTGACCTCGGGGGTGCCTCGCTCGCACGACACGGCCTCGCAGAAATCTGTCGACTCTCGGGACGACTTCACGATGCCGTCGAAGGCTACAATCGCGTCATTGCGTACGAAGAGGCCATCGGTGGCGACGCCAACATCCCGCGTCTCAACCTCGCACTGGTTCATCTCGCGGCAGGACGAGCGATGGACGCCCGAACCATTCTCGAGCGGCTTGAGCCTGTCTGGCTACGCCAAGGTCGCCGTGGCTACGTCGGTGTGGCCCAGGTGGCCCAGTTGGCGTGTGCTGCAGACCTTCAGGACTGGGTCACGTGGGACAGGCTAGTGCCCTCGGCTGAGCAGCGCCTTCGCGACACCAAGCTCGTCGACTTGGATGTGGCTCGACTTGCCGAACACGCTGCGGACACGGCACGGAAGCATGGCAAGATGGCGTGTGCCAGAGCAGCCTATCGCATGGCCTATGCGCAGTGGCGCGAGCTTGGTGATGAGGATGGCATGACAAGAACCAGCCATCAGCTCCGTCGCACGGACGCCTGACCGTGCTACCGTACCCGTGGAGGCACCATGGCAAGCCGTGATGAAGCATTTGGTCTCTTGATGGAGAGTATCGATAAGACCAGGCTCCCCCCGAGTCACACCGTACCGCTTCGAGCTGCCCTTGAAGCCCTCCATGAAACGAGGCCCACCGCGGTCCGGCAGGTACAAGCCCCCCTCGGACGAGCCCTCCGAAATCCGCTCTTTCCCGACATCTGGACGCGAGCCGTCAAGGACATTCCCGATAACGACATCTACAAAGAGCTTCGTGCTGCCTCGCTCGCTATCGTCGAGCTCGTGGGACGCGTTCGCCGACCCTCGTAGTCAGCCGTCGTCGTTCAACGCCCGCTCCAACGCGTCCCATGAGCGCCGAAATCGGGCCGCATCACTGGTCTTTGTGGCGCCTAGAAAGGCTGCCCATCGGGCGAAGGGTGACCACCCGACCGTCCCCTGCTCTCGCCATGTCACCGCGGCCCCGGCCGGGCTCGGCGCCACATCGAGCTGCCCTTCAACCACCTCGCCGAGCCCCGTCATCGTGTAGGTGACACCACCACGCTCTTGCCGCACCACCCCGAGTGTGACGTCACCCCATGTGACCCGATCGCCGTCAACGGTCACATCTTCTCCACCCATGGCCTCCACCCATGTCTTCCAGAAGGCCATGTCTCCGAGGGTGGCTTCGAGAGCAGCGTTGTCGACCGCAAGGTGTCGCTCATCGACGGCCTGCCACGTGTCGGGAAGGAGAAACCCGCCGCCAATGAACCCGCCATTGAGGATGACCAAGACCGCCACAAAGGGCGCTGCAGAGACCGTTCTTCTCGCACTCATGCCAACACCGTCAGAAGCTCGGGGAGAATCGCGAGCTCCGCCACCACCCCGTCGGCGGCGAGCGGATCGTTTGCCTTCCCATACCCGTAGCTTGCCCAGATAAACCGACAACCTGCTCGCCTCGCCGCTTCTTCATCCGGTTGGCTATCCCCGACCATGATGACGTCCGTGATGTGTGCGAGGCCAGCCACGGCGGCCTCGAGCATCTCGGGCGCGGGCTTCCGGGTCGTACACGTGTCGCCGCACACCACACGATCAAACGCCTCCCCCCATCCTAGGTCGTTCAGAATCTGCAGCGTGGGCGCTGTGGGCTTGTTGGTACAAAGCGACACCGGCCCCATCCGCTTGGCGTGCGCTAGGGCCTCACGTGCACCTGCATACGGGCGACTCAACAAGCAGGGTGCATCCCCATAGCAGGCAAGAAACCTCTCAAGGATGTCGGCCGCCGCTGACTCGGGCGCCCCCACTGCGTCGACGGTCCGGTCCACGAGCGCCCGCGCACCATCGCCCACAAAACTCCGCACACGAGCGAGCGAAACAGGACCAAATCCTTCTGCGACGAGCACGTCGTTCAAGCACCGATGAAGGTCGGGCACACTATCTAGGAGTGTGCCATCAAGGTCGAACACCACCATGACGTCACCCGACGAAGCGAAGCATGCCCCTCACGGGAAGCCTGTATCACCAGGGCTGAACAAGCCGGTGCCACCCGGAGCAAAGGCGCCCGTGTCGCCCCAAAGGTCCGTGTCGCCGAAGACGTCGGAGTCCATGTCTGTGTCGGTCGGGCTGCTCGGCCCCTTGTCGTCGACGGCCCCGTCGCCCGTATCCCAGAGGGCATCCGAGTCCTCTACATCGCGGTCATCTTCAACCGAAACTTCAGGTGCATCAGGATCAATGTCTGGAACCTCTGGCTTGACATCTGCGTATCCACCGAGCGAGCCACATCCGACAAGGACGGCAAAAACAACGACGCTACGCATTTCCATGACATTTCCTCTTTCGGGCCCCGTACGATACCCGCCTGCGCCGTACCCGCCACAGTTTATTTATTCCGACGGTTACCCCGTCGGATGAAGGCGGTCAAACCGAGCAACCAAAGACTGGCCGCCCCGTTGGGGATCGTGGCGCAGCCGATGTTGTCGTAGTCATCTCCCTCGAGGACGGGGGCACCAAAGTCTCGCTCACCCGTATCCGAAGCCCCTGTGGACGGCGTGTCTTCGGTGTCGGGGGCCGGTTCGCCGTCTGCAGTGTCCTTGTCTGCATTCGGCGCATCGGTGTCCGTGTCTCCCTTGTCATCTGACGCCGGGTCAATCACCTCAAACGCCACAGCGAGGGCATTGTTGGACTCATTGGTCTCGACGAGAACATCGTCCGCATCAACCGTGACCAGAGCAAACCAATCTCCGCGCAGCGTGGACAGGGGCACACTGCAGTTGGCTACAGTGCGAACGCTGCTGGCCCCGGCAAACAACCCGGTGACTGGATCCGAGCACAACACCACATCGTCTGCCGTGACCACCTCATCGGCGGAGAGCATTACGCGTGTCGTCGAAGCCGTCGCAGTGGCAGAGCCCGTGTTGTCGAGTGTGTACTCGAGTTGGAGGTCCGTTCCCGCTTCGACCTGCGCGTCAACCTCTGCCGCGACAAGGTTGAGATCCACTTGTGAGAGCGTCACCACGTCGATGGGGGCGTTACCTCGGTTGTTCCCCTGGTCTGACTCTGGCACATCATCCAGTGCATCACCGTTGAGCACGACAAAATACGCGCCATCCGATGTTCCGCCAGGTATGCCGCAGGATGCCGTCAAGGAGACCGAGGCGTTGGCGGGCACCGCCGGCACTGCATGATCGCACATGATCGGGTCGAGAGAATCGTAGAGGGCATCGACCGAGAGACGAATGCGCGTGGTGTGGGCGCCTGCAGTGACTGCACCATCATTGACCACGTCATAGCTGATCTGAATGAGCTCGCCCTCCGCTGCCGCTGCCGGCACGGTGACATTCTCCAGTCGAATGTCGGCCACCGCTGCACCCGTGAGATCAATCGGTGTCCCACCGAAGTTGTTGGCCAACTCCTCGCTCTCGGCCACCGCACTCGTCGCATCGACGCTGTAGACCACATGGTACGGCCCGGTGAGTCCACTCGGGATGATGCAGTTCGAAGGGCTGTAGCTATCGGTCGCACCTGCCGCGAGTGCAGGCCGAGAGGCTGAACACAGGAACGCGTCGCTCGACGGGTTGTAGTACGGATCACTCGAGACACGGAAGTAGTCGATCCGTGCTCCAGCATCCGTAGGCCCATCGTTATCCACCACAACCGTGAGCGAAATTTGGCTCCCAGCTGTCGCCGTCGCGGGCCCCGCAATCTGCGTAGCCACGAGGTCGGGTTGAGCCGCGGCTGCAACAATCATCCAGAGCATCGGACCACCCCTTTATCTTCCGCGCCGTACAGTCTAGCGTATCACGGTTCCGGCGCCCGCCTCAGCGAGCCACATCGCCAAGCGCTCGCGTTGGTCACCCTGCACCACGAATGTCTCGCCATCATGGGAAACACCGACCCCAAGGGCCTTTTTTAGTTCCCGGGCCACCATTTTCGTGGGCCCGACATCGGAGAGCCCAGAGAGCAGGGTGACCGTCTTTCCGCCACGACCCTTTCGCGTCATTTGAAGGACGACGCGTGAGGCCTTGGACCAAACGACGGTGGGTCCCGGCGTCGGAGCAGGTGTGACCGTCGGACTCGCCGCCCCCTCTGACGCACTCAGGCCAGCCGATGTCAGCAGACTTCCGAGGCCCATCGAGGTGCCAGTCGGAGGACTTGCCGTCAGGGACACCCGGGTCTTCTTCCTAGCCATCCTCGCCCTCGTCGATGAGGTCCTCTGGGAGATCGAACCAGAGACACCCAAAGCCGTCTTCTTGCGTACCTGGCGTAGGGTCAAAGGTGAACGACACGTTGCCATAGGCCGTCCATGCGACTGTCCAGGCGGGGTCACGCTCGGGATCACACACGCCATTGACCTCGGTGTCGATGTGCGCAGCGACAAAATACGCATCGCCTGGAACCAAGACCGCCGGTAGCCGTTGCAACTGTGGGTCCGCGAGGTCGATGTCCCACCGTTGAATCAGCTGCTCGCCCCCACCACTTGCGAGCGCCACGACAAGGGAGCCTTCGGGGTACACTTCAGCACTGGGAAAGGGGTCAATAATGAAGTCAGATGGGTCGACACACCCACCGAGCACCCCCATGAGTCCAACAACCAGTCGTGACCGCGTCATGCATCCAACCCCATCTCATTGCTTTGGTCGATTCCGAGCACGCGTACCGCCGCTCGCAGCACCTCAAGGTCGTCATCGAGGCCATCTGGACGGTCAAAATCCGGGATGGCATCGTTGGGATCGATAAAGTACGCGAGTGCGACTTGGGCGATCGCAATGGACTCACCCGACCGGTATGACACGGACTCCATGAGCTGATGACACGCACGACCCACGAGAACAGCCTTCTCGGAGTTGACGCGACCACGAAGCGCGGCGCGCCGGAGCGCATCTACATGTCGGTCCACCTCACTGTGGAGGCGACCGGGATTCCGAAACTTCTTCTTAAGTAGCTTTTGCACGACCGCTCGTGTGGGCGACGTCAGCTGTTCAAGAAACGTGGTCATCATCATGGTTCACCGACAGGTTCGAGAATGCCCCAAGAGCGCCCCACCGCCCCGCGACCTAAAAAAGTGCCCCTACGCCTGACAGCGTAGGGGCGAAGAGCCGAAGATCGGACTTGAACCGACGACCTGCTGATTACGAATCAGCTGCTCTACCAACTGAGCTACCTCGGCGGGACGGCCGCGTGTATCACCGCGTTCGCGGGTGTCAAGTCTCCTTACGGGTAAGGAGACCCGACGTGTTGTTCCGCGCGGAAACACCACGGTGAAGCGTCAGCTCGCGCCCGGCCTGCCTGCCCGCGTTCCATGCTTCGCCGGTCGCCACACGTACCCGGCGGCCCCGCCGGCGTCTGGGATAGCGACGCGCCATCACCTCGCCGACCTCGGGGCGTTGCCTCACCACAAGCCCGTGCACGGCATCTTCCTCCTCGACGTGGGCCAGGCGTTCCTCAAGCCCCATGACGAACCCCTCCAAGAAGCGCGCGCGCGCGGTTCGCTCTCCTGATTCACGCGCGGTTTGGTGGTCTCGCCATGCCCGTTCAGCGGCCCGCAGGCTCACGTGCCAGGCATGTTCGGCAATGTCGAGTTGTGACGGTGTGCCAATGAGCTCCAAGATGCGTCCCCTTCGGGCATGCGCGACATCAAAGGCCGGAACGTAGAGTCCCCCCACAAAGAAGTGGCGCGTCACGACGCCCGCCAGCAGCTTTTCATGTCTCGGGCGGCGACTGCGTATCTCACCGACCTGCCGTGTGGTGACGTAGGCCTCCTCATTGAGGTCGGTCATCTCAAGTCCGTGACGCCGCATCCAGCGCGATGCGGCAGCCAGAGCGGCCTCCGCTTCATGTGGGTTGGAAGATGCACCGAGGGCAAGCAGTTTTCGCGCGCGGACGACGGCCTCTGGCTCTACCCCCGCCGCTGACTCTGGGCGTCCCGTCGCGCGGGCATCAATGCCACGTTCGCGACACACGCGACGAAACGTCGCGCCATGTGGCGTCTCATCGACCACACGCAGCACTTCGTCGACATACTGGTGAGCCATCTCGTGCTCAAGCACCCGCACCACCTCACCCCAGGGACGTTCGGTCACGAGACGAGACGACAACGAAAGCGTGCGCGTCGCGGACTGCCACCCCCCCAGCCGCTGCTCGGTCTCCGTGAGTGCCCACACAGGAGGCATCAGCCTCCCGTCGAATCGGCTATGATTAAGCTGCTGCCACCACCAATGGAGTTGTTCCAGCAGTACCCGCTGTGCGGTTGATTCCACTCTCCCCTCCATTCCCTTCCGTTGCCCGGGGTAGCCGATGAGCGGCACAGCTGTCCTTCAGAAACCACAAGGCCTCAAGTATGCCGTGTCCCTCCCCTGGCGGGCCCTTAAGCTGCTGATGGCACAGCCGAACTTGACGAGATTGTCTCTTCTTCCGGCAGCCGTAGGCATGGTGTTTGTCGGGATTGCACTCTGGGCATGGTGGGCCTGGGTGGGGCTAGACACCTGGACCTCACTCGCTATCGAGTGGAACAAGCTCACGAACGGCTCTTGGAGCGCCATCGGTTGGGTGCTGGTCGACATCGTATGGCTGCCCCTCTCCATGATCCTGGCGAGCGCCGCCGGATGGCTGATGGCTGCAGCGTCCGCCGGCCCAATCCACGACCAACTCTCGGCGGAAGTTGAGCGATGCCTCGAGGTCGCGAATACCGCAGACACCAAGTGGCGCGAGGTCGCCTATGACGTCCTCCTCGGCCTGTGGCACACGGTGCTCGGTCTCATCATCTGGGCCGCACTTTCGCTAATCTTCTTCATCCTTCAGCTTCTTCCCGGCATTGGGACACTCATCGGGGCCATCGGATGGCCCATCGTCAGCGCGTGCTTGTTCGCACGTGAAACGGTGGACTTCAGCTTGTCTAGACGTCGGTGGTCCTTTGCCGCGAAGCTACGCCTGATTCTGGGAAGACCTAGGGAATCTGTACCCTATGGCCTCATGGGTCTCGTCATGATGGGCGTTCCAGTACTCAACGTCCTCTGTTTGCCCATCCTTGTGACAGCCGGCACCCTTTGGGTGGTCGAACTCGAGCGTGAGGGCGCGCTCACCTCGCGCGAAGCCGCTCCGCGACTCGGATGAGCAACGGAACATCGGCGGGTGCCCATCGTAGCTTCAGCAGCTGCTCTGCGTTCACCCAGACGAGGGCGTCATGATCGTGGAGCTGAAGCTGCCCAGTTCCTTGGACCTCATACAAGCGCATACGCAGCGGCCGGTCACGAACCACCACCTCCGAGGTGGCTATCCAGGGTCCCACCGCCACGGACAGCCCAAGTTCCTCGTTGAGTTCACGCTGCAAGGCCTGTTGTGATGTCTCGCCAGGTTCGATCTTCCCGCCTGGAAACTCCCAAAGTCCACCTTGGGAACGTCCCGCTGCGCGACGGGTCGCGAGCACGCGGCTGCCCCGTATCAACGCGCCAGCCACAACCTCCAACGCCACCATCTAGCCCTCCGCCCCGTCGATTCGAACGTGAGGCTCCAAGATTGCGCCAAGGTGTGCACGCCTCCCCTCCACCACTTCCGTGGTATGCGCCAAGACGACCGGCCAGTCCACACCATATACCGGACGATGTATCGCATCGGGAATGACGGACATTCGGCGGTGGGAGCTCTGAATGAGCCTCATAGCGGCCGTGTCTCGCCCCATGTGACCAAGCAGCAGGGCCGCCGCCACCTGAATGAGGGACTGACAGTGGTCGCGGTAAGGGGTGCCCCGTGAGAGTGCCTTCCAGCGGTGCTCCATCACCTCATGCGCCCACCAGAAATACCCCTGTTCGATGAGCTCAATCCCATGAATCACACGCTCATCGTGCGCCCACCCCATCCCAAGGTCAAAGGGGCGATAGGGCTGCGCTGACGAGGTGATGTCGCGAGGATGGGGACCTTCGCCTGGTACATAGGGCCGTACGGGTAACACCCTCGACGTACGGCGGGGCGGCCGCACCGACGTCGCCGACTGCCTCAAGGCCTTGCTCATGGAACCATCTCCACGTCTTCAAGGTCGGGAAACGACCGGAGAATGCGCGCCCGGATGCCGAGCTGTAAGGTCTCTGCGCTGCTGGGACAGCCCGAGCATGCGCCGTGCCAGCGGAGCAAGAGGGTGCGCTCACGCCGGCCGACGAGGGTCACATTTCCCCCATGGGCAGCGAGGCCAGGACGAATGTCCCAGTCGAGGATCATCTCGATACGGTAGGCCATCTCTGGGTCGAGCTCGGAGGGCTGATCCTCCTTGTGAACAGGTGCCACCACCATGATGTTCTGCCCGGACAACGCGTCGCGCACCGCGGCTTCATCCGGTGTGGAACGAAACCGCACCGTGATGGCCCCTGTCTGTGCAAGTACACCATCCACCCCGTCTATGGCCATCAAGCGCGTCACCCAGGGCATGCCGTCCGTCACCTGCTCCGGCGCGACCGCCAAGACACCATCCACATGGAGGTCCGGTAGCACCACCTTGAGTGCCCGAGGATTTGGCGTCGCTTCAATACGATGGGTCACGTTGCCCCCGTCCGACACTGTATCGCGATATGGGCCCACGCCCACGCAGGAAGGACCATGTTCAGCTTGACCCCGCAGCTCCAAGACCACCTTCAGTCCCTTGTCGATTCTGACCCCGTGGTGCTGTTCATGAAGGGTCAACGCGCCCATCCGCAGTGTGGGTTCTCTGCCAGTGTTGTCGAAATCCTCGATGGTCTGCTGGACGACTACGCAACCCACGATGTGCTCTCGGATATGAACCTTCGAGAGGGCATGAAGGTCTTCAGTGAGTGGCCGACCTTCCCACAGCTCTACGTCAACGGCGAGTTGGTGGGCGGCGCAGACATTGTCGCACAGCTTCACGCGCAGGATGAGCTTGCGGCGATGCTTGGCTCGGCACCCGCTACGGCACCCCAGATCGACATCACAGACGCGGCACGTGAGCGCATTCTCGCGCTCACGGAGGGGCACAACGTACCGCTTCGTCTTTCGATCGATGCGAGGTTCAACTACAGCTTTGCGCATGTAGATGATACCGCCGAGGCTGACTTTTCGGTGCTCGCGAACACCCTAACCCTCGTGTTTGACCGCGCGTCGGCCCGTCGTGCCAACGGCCTACGCATCGATTTCATCGACGATGAGCGTGGACAGGGTCTCGTCATCGAAAACCCCAATGAGCCCGCACAGGTACAGGCACTCACGGTCGATGAGCTCCACCAGTGGCGAACCGAGGGCAAGCCCCACCACCTCATCGATGTGCGGACCGATGAGGAGTGGAACATCGCCCGTATCGAAGGTGCACGTCTTCTCGATGCGGAGACGTCTGGCTGGCTGGAGACGCTCCCTCGTGACGCCGTCCTGGTCATGCAATGCCATCACGGTGTGCGGAGCCTTCGTGCCGCCGAAGAATTGCTGCGTCGCGGCCATACCCGCGTCTACAACCTCAAGGGTGGTATTGACGCCTGGAGCCGGTACATCGACGGTGATGTCCCGACCTACTGACCCAACTCACTGGGTATGGTACAGCTCTTCGATCGCCGACTCTCCAGCTCGGAAGATGGCATCCGTGCCGTTTCGAATCGTGGCGATCACCGTGTCGTCCCCAAACGGACCGACATCGGACTCACTCCACACCACCTGATAGCGCCAGGTGGTGGCCGCATCACGTTCCATCCAGAGATCGATCGCGTAGGTCTGGTAGAGCATGGCTCCACCGCTGTCGCCTTCAAACGACTCGGCGAACCAGGACCGACCCGAGATGCCGCGCCGCCCCTCGGACAGCTCCACCCACTGCATGTCCTTGTAGAGCACAAAGTCCACACCCATCAAGAAGTTGGACCGACGCGCGTCGTTGACTGTGAGAAGGCGCGGGCAGCTTCCGTCCCAGAAACATGACGGATCTTCAAGCTCAGGAAACAGCCGCTCATAGGCATTCGCCGTAGGCTCGGTGATGGTCTGGTCGACCTCGGTCTGCAGGCGTGCGTGATCCTCGATGTTCCAACGGCTGAGTCCAGATACGGAAACGCCGAGGCAATCCGCCAAGTTGCGATCCTCGGGTCGTTCGATGTCGTGGACATCGCCGGCGACCAAGTCTTCGACCACCCACGACCGATCCTTCGCGTCGTCATCAAGGTCGACGTCGGTCAGAAAGGACTCGAGCTGTTGGAGCCCCGCAGACATGACACGGGGATCCGGATTGTCCCACTCTCGGAACAGATAGCGGGAGAGCTCACCTAGCTCCTGCGGGGCTTCTGGGGGGGCGACACAGCCAGCCGCGCCCACAAGAACCGTACCCCACACCATGTGTCGCAACATGAAGACCTCATCCACATACACCACGCAGCGTAACCAATCCGTGGCCCACCATGGGCGGGTTTTTGTCCGAATGAAATCGGAAGGACGTGCTTACAAGTCACCGCGTTGCTGATACACTCCGCGGGATAGCGACCGTCAACGTACCTCGGAGTCGTCATGAGACATCTAACAGCCCATTGGTCTTCCCTTCGGCTCTGCACCATGTCGCTCACCATCATGGTCCTCGCCGCATGCGGTTCTTCCGACGATGACTCGGAAGAACCTCTGGCGGACACCCAAGATTCTGAGGATACCGAAGGTTCCAAAGATTCGGAGGACACCGAGGATTCTGAGGACTCTCCAGATGCCGAGCCCCCCGAAGACTCTGCGGCGCCCGCAGTCGATACAGCACCAGCAGACACGGCCACCAACCTCCCCGTGGCACTCACGTGGACCAACGATGTGCAGCCGCTCCTCAATTCCTGCAATGGGTGTCACATCTACAGCACGAGCGGAACACTCAACTGGGCTAATGGTTCTTCAGACCTCGTGAATGTGCCGTCCAACCAGAGCAACTTCGACCTGGTCGAACCGGGCAATCACCTTCAGAGCTACTGGTGGCACAAGATCAACGGATCCCACACCGCTGGGCCCGTCGGAGGTGCCGGAAACCAAATGCCACCGAGCGGGTCTCTGCCTTCGACGAGCGTGGATACGATCCGCGACTGGATCAACGACGGCGCAGAGCCCTGATCGAGGCCGCGACGACGCCCCAGACGACCGTCTGAACCGCCAACAACACCCCCGGGACCGGCGGGTCTGCAAAACATGCCGGCAGGAGCAACGCGCCCATCGCGACACTCGGCCATAGTGCGCGACGGCCCCAAGCCGCCGCGAGCCAGAGCATCGGTAGCACCATCAGGCCCCCATCGTAAAATCCCATGTGGGGCAACGCAAAGGGCATCGCAGCGGTCATCAACACCACCGCGTCGAGTGTCGACACGCGGCGGGCCACCACCATCGTCCAGCTCACCACTGCCCCCCCAAGCAGCAGTGCCACGACAAGCGTCTCGGTTGGCCCAAGCACATCTCCAATGACTTGATACGGCGTCAGGCCACGACCCACGTCGTATCCTTGATCCGCATGCTGAAAGCGCGCCAGGGCGTCGAGCCACGCCTCCCACCATGCACCACCCCAGAGGACCGCCGTCCCCACCGTGGCGATTGCGGGGATCACGCATGACGCGAGCACCGTCTTCCAGTGTCCTTTCAGCACCAACACCACCGCGAGCCACACCGCGAACTGGGGCTTGGCCCACAAGAGCCCCAGCGCAACCACCCCCCCCCAAGAGGTAGGGGAAACGGCGATGACCGCGATCACGAGCAGCGTGATGGCCGTGTTTTGCCCGCCGTAGATGGCACGAACGAGAGGTGCGAACGCCAATGCAGATGCCAGCGCCGCAGCGCGAAAGTGCCTCACGCGCCCAAGCTGCTCACCAAGCCGTGTGATGGCGATGGCCACCGCGAGGAGGCTCCCAGCCACACTGACGAGGTACGACCCCGTGTAGCCCAAGACCGTCAATGGGCTGAGCCAGATGGCAACAACGGGTGGGTAGGGAAACGGAATGAGCGCATGCCGTTCTTCTTCGAGCACAAATGGCGCTTGAAGTTCGCGCTGCGTCCCCCAGTCGTAGAGTGCGTTCAGCTGACCCGTCCATACGGTCTCCGCCGCCGCAAAGAACGCGGGCCAATCTCCTCCGATACGAACGCCTTGCTCCGCACGTAGATCGGCGGGTAGCAGCAACAGCACCATCTGCGCCGCAAGAAACGCGAATGCAATCGCACCGGGATAGGCCACGAGTCTCGTAGCATCGAAGGATCCGTCCGTGGAGACTTCTGGTTCTGTGGCGTTCGACAAGCTGTCCTCTGACGATAGGGCATCACACGTGGCGACCACGCAGTGCTGGGCGGGTGTACCACAGGAGCGCACGCATGAGTCCACGTCCCGTCGAGGTCACGCCGTTCGTCATTGTTCTTGTGGGCAAACCCGCGAGAGGAAAGTCCTACACGGCGCGCAAGCTCACCAACTACCTCAACTGGTTGGGCTACCAGGCTCGCGTGTTTAATGTCGGGAGCTACCGACGGAAACGCCTCGGCGCAGGTCAAGATGCGAGCTTCTTCGACCCCAACAACGCCTCGGGATTCTCCGCCCGACGCCAGATGGCGGTCGAGGCGCTCGACGACCTTGTGCAGTGGATGAAAGGCGGCGGCAAAGTCGCACTCTATGACGCCACAAACTCCACACGGGAGCGCAGGGCGTGGGTACGGCGCCGGTGCGAGGCCGAGTCCCTTCAGGTGGTCTTCTTGGAGTTGCAAGCCGACGACCCCGCACTCATCGAAGCCAATATCCGCAGAACAAAGGTCACCTCACCCGACTACCAAGATGTCGCGCCCGAAGATGCGGTCAGCGACTTTCGACGTCGCCTCGGCCACTACGAAGCCGTCTATGAGCCCGTCGACGAATCAGAGGGCGCCTTTCTACGGGTGGTAGATGTCGGCCGAATGGTGGTCATGCATCGCATCGAGGGCCACCTACCCCTCCGCATGGTGCCGTTCCTCGCCAAGCTCCACCTGACCCCGCGGCCGATCTTCTTCTGTCGGCATGGGCAGTCCCTCTACAACCTAGAGCAGCGGGTGGGCGGAGACCCAGATCTCTCTCCCAAGGGTCAAGCCTTCGCTAGCAACTTGGCTCGACATGTCGACACCCTCATCGCGAGAGACGCGCCCCACACCATCTGGACCAGTACTCTACGTCGCACACGCCAGACGGCCGAGCGGCTCGCGCGCCCCAACCGGGCATGGAAGCTCCTCGACGAGATCGACGCTGGCCGTCTCGATGGCCTCACGTACGAGGAGATCGAGCGCCGGTACCCCGAGGAGTTTGCAGCGAGATCTGCGGACAAATACCGCTATCGGTACCCGCAAGGCGAGTCTTATGAAGATCTCATCGCGCGGCTAGACCCGGTCGTCTTGGAGTGTGAGCGCCAGGAGCATCCCGTCCTCATTGTGGCGCACCAGGCCGTCCTTCGGGCCCTGTGGTCATACTTTGCCCCGCTCGCCCCCGAACAGTGCCCCTACACCCCCATCGACCTCCACACCCTGTTCAAGGTCACGCCCAGTGCCTATGGCACACGCATAGAGCCGACGTTTCTTGGCCCGTGACCGTACGGTCATCCCCTCGACCGACGCGTGCACAGATTCGGTAGGAGTCAGCTGCGCGATGGATTAAGATGACCCCGGGGGACCCATGAACCACCTTGACGTCATGGTGCAGCGGCGACTCGTGGGCGACCTCGCGAAGTTGATGGCTGCCGAGGCCATGGCCTCTGACGATCAAGAAGCCCGTATTGACGAGCTGACGCAACAGCTTGCCGAACTCGCGCTGGATGATGCCCTCGAGGATCCCCTCTCCGAGGCGCAAGCGCTGCTTGGTGACGACAACGATGCACTGTCCGAGGCTCAGCTCGAGACCATCATTGTGGCCCCACTCGCGGACGCCCTCCACACCCAAGAAGCCGTAGAACACGCGACGTCAGAGGCCACACGCCGTGACGAGGATGAGGACGAGGACACCGGAGCCGTCCGAGACGTTGCGACCGAGGACACCCCTGTCATCACCGAAGCATGGGACAGCAGCGGCCTTGGCGAACAGGTCAAATCACCGACAGAGGGTCGGCCGCTACGGGAGAGCGTTCGGTCGGCGTCACGGCGTCACGGGACGGGTGTCCACGCCGGTCGCCCCGTTGCCGAGAGCCCGAAGGCAGCGGATTCCCACCCTGCCTACAGCGACCCCGTGCTCGGCCCCGTCCTCTCCCGCATCGCCACCGCGGCCAGTGCCCTGCTCAACACGTGGGCCCCATTTATCCTCGCTGAGGGACCGAGCCTGTTGGCGAGCGTCTCCTCGCCACCGCCGGCCGCAGCCGTACAGTTGAAGGCATCCTCCGCCCGTCCTACGACGACCCCCAGCGAGATCAAAGCCATTGCAGCGGCTGGCCTTGGGAGCGGGGGTTCCTCGCCGTGGATGGCTCTGCTGCAGGTCCTCTTCGGCCGCTACGACTTGAGTGGCATTCGTATCCATGACGACGAGACCGCCCAACGCGCTGCAGAGGCCCTTGGCGCGACAGCGTATGCCATGGGCGATGACATCGTCCTCGGACGCGACGCTGACCTCGCCACCCTCGCCCATGAGGTCGCCCACGTGCTCCAGCAACGTGCCGGCCTTCGTCCGGCCGGCGGCGTGGGGAGTCCCGGAGATGCGCTCGAGCGCATGGCGGATGAGGTCGCCGACCGCATCGCACGCCAAGAACCCGTCGAAGACCTGCTCGACCTCATGCTGGGCCAACCGGCACCTCAACCGGAGTCACCGGACGTCTCTTCACCGGCAGCTATCCGCGATGTCCATGCCGCAGACAGTCTTGCAGACGAGCCCGTCGAGACTCAAGCGATGTGGCGCTTGATTCATCGCAACGATGCCGATGCCATCTACGACCGCTACGCCGAAGACGGGGTTTCGGTGACAGAGGTCATCGACATCTCACCTGCCCCAGTGGCAGACAGCGTGGATGCGGCGCCGATCACCGTCGACCTCGGCAGCGTATCTGGAGAGGATGTTCAGCTGAAGGCGATGGACTGGGGCCTTGCCTCTTCCCATCATGGTGAGCGTGCGCCACAGTTGGGCCAGGGTGCCCTCGACGACCGGTTGGATGCCGCCGATGACGCGACGCCACACACGCAGGCCGCCGCGCATGACGTAGACCACGCGGATGATGCGCTTGAGGTTCCCAAGGCCGTCCTCGACTACCGTCAGTCCACCCGTCAGGGCAGAGACACCGACCAGAGTGACATGCCCCTCGCCCTTATCGACCGATGGACCGAGGGTGTGGTCCATGCACGCACCGGTGCAGCACGGCGAGAGGCCCTCCAGCACTTGGTACGCGCCATCTCAACTTGGCTCCGTCTGCAAGGCCCCGTCGACACGGATGTGCATGTGGCTCGAGGGCCGTTGATGGGCCTGAGGGAAGCAGCCCTTGCAGCGCTGGAGGGCCGTCCCCCCGCAGACATTCGTATCCAACAGCGAACCACGCTCCCCGATGCCACGGTGTTGGAAGACCGGTACACCGAGCCGGAACCACAGCCAGAGGTCGAAGAGGACACAGACGCCGAGGCCCGCGAAGACGTGGAACCCCCGTCACCCAGTGCACCCGATGAATCCCTCGCCATCGACGATACCCCACCCGATCTTGTGGGCTCCCCGGACACCGAGGTGCCGGCACTCGAACCTGTGCCCATGGCGCTTCCGCCCGCGCTGGAAAACCCTGGAACCACCGGCCTCGATACCCGCTTGAGCAGCGACACCTCGATTCCTCTCACCGTGCCCGAGGGCGCAGAGGCCGCATTCGAGGCTCAAGTCGGTGTGGCGCCTCGAGACCTGCGAGCCGAGAACAACGCCATCCTTGGGGCGTTTGTCGACCATACGAAGACGCTCACAAGTGACGTGCAGTCCAACATCACCAACAAGGCCACCATGGCGAGAGCCAAGGGCGTGGCGTGGGCCGGCAACATCCGAACGATGGCGGCCGGATTGGTCGCAGGCCTCGAAGGGCAGTTCGATGCCGCCACCGCGATGGTCGAACAAGGGAGGCTGTCGGCCAGGACGACACTCTCCACAGCTGTCATGGCCACGAAGGCACGTATCAAGGATGCTGGAGATGCAGCGATCACCAAGGGCCACGCCACGATCGACGCCAAGATCGTGGAGATGGAACAGCTCGGCGCAGCACGCACGGCGTTGTTGGAAGCCGCCTATGATGCACGCGTCGGTGGCCTAGACCGCATCACGTCCGAATACCGCGAGAAGGCGCGTAAACACGCCAAAAAACGTGCAGATGCGTACACCAAAGAAGCTGAGAACGCGTGGACCAACCTCGGCAAAATGCGTGCGCAAGCCAAGGCAAAGGCTGCGCTCGATGTGGGCGTCCAGGCGCAAGCTGCGCTCACGTCACAGGCGAACACCATCAAGAGCAAGGCTCGGGAGAAGCGCGGTCGCATCGCCGATATTGTGCGCGGCGTGGTCACCGCCAAGACCAGCTACCTCCGAGAAACCAAGACGGCCTTCCAGACGCGAACCCTCGAAGCTGTCACACAACAAACCACCCTCGCAGAAACCCTGGAGCAGGAGGGTCTGCGGGCCATTGACGAGCGCGCCGATGATGATGCTGCGGTCTTGCTCAAACAAAAGAGGACCTTCCGTCTCGCCTTCCTACGTGCAGGCGAAGACCGAGCCACCGACCTCGAAGAAACATCCCAAAGCTTCGCATCAGCGCTGGAGCTCGCCTCAAGCGACTTTGCCGCGCACATCACCGAGTGCCTTGACACCCTTGACGCCTACTTGTCGAGTCACACCCAGCCCCTTCCGGACGACCTTCAATCCGGACTGGACGAGGCCAAGACACTGCTAGAGTCGATGCGCGACGCGTTTGACACCAAGGCCGATGAGACCTCGGAAGCCTTCCTCGCGTCTCTCGACACACGTGCACAGACCTACATTCAAGGCCTCACCAAGGCGACCACCGAGATGGCGACCTCGGTGATCACCGATGCTGCCAAGATGCAAGCGAACCTGATGTCGCTGGGCGCTGGGCAGCAGAGAGCCCTCGAGCATCTGGGCAAGGCCTCCGACGAAATGTTCAACACCATGGTTGAAGAGCTCACGGCGCATGCCGTGCGCGTGCTCGACGTCACAGGGAAGGACATCGATAAGGTCAAAGAAACGGTCGACGCCTTCGTGGCCCCCTTCGAGCCCAAGATGCGCGAGCATCTCGACAAGACCCTGTCCGAGCTCGACCAGAAGATCACCTACGAGGCAAGAAAAGCCTCGGATGCTGTTGACCCAGGATGGCTCCGATGGGTGTCGCTGGCGGCCAAGGTCGTCGTCGGGACCATCATCTTTATTGGTGTTGCCGCACTCGTCACGCTGACCCTGCCCGCATCCCTCGGTGCCACCGCCGTCGCAGCCATCGCGTTCGGTGTGGCAGGCGCCGTGTCTGCCGTGGCCATGCTGGCCACCGAGAACACGCTGCTCGCGAAAGAATCCTCGTGGTCCGAGTACGCCATCGCCGCCGCGGGTGGGTTCGCATCCGGCGCCATCGGCGGTGCCGCAGGAGGCTTCGCCGCCGAGTTTGCGAGTGTCTGGGCGCAGTTCGGTATCGAGGCTGCAGGTACGATTGTGGGCGGGTTGGTTGCCACGGGCTTCGACATCTGGAAGAACTACGTGGCGACCGGAGAGGCCGGCGACATCGCGGAAGAGTTCAAGAAGAACGGCATCGCCATGATCCCAGCCCTCATTCTCCAAGCCGTGTTGAAGTTCGCCATCAAGCCCAGTGATGTGCTGGCCCAAGAGATCAATGACGGCGTTGCAGATGCAGCAGAGACCATCGCCGGGGGTACGCGTCGTGGTGGCCAGGATGCGGTCTCCGGGCTCAACAAGTCGCTCGACATCGGAGACATCGCCATCGACTTTCGCGAGGTCGACGCAGCTGCCGATATCCTCGCAGATGCCCCTGCTGATCTTGCCGCACGGACCCTTGAGGAGGGGACGAAGGAGACATATGACCGCCTGAAGGGTGGCAACCGCGACACCTCCAACGCCACGAAACAAGCCGCCAACGCCCCCTGACCCCACGGGACCCATCCGATGTTTCAGTTTCAGGGGGTTGCCCTCCACACCGAGGACCTGCCCGCCATTGTGAGCCGCGCCCTCTCTGGCCGTCCTCCCACTGCAGCGCCGAGATATGTCGAGCAGCCCGTCGACTGGTTGGTGGCGCTTCTCGATGCCACACGGTCGTTACCTTGGGGACGCCATGTTCGCCGGCACCTACGAGAGGCGCTTGATCGGGCAGCAGACGGCGAGTTTGCCGTACTTGCCGAGGTGATGTTCCGTCGTGATGACCTCGATGGCCCCGAACTGCAGAAGGCCCTTGCTCGTGGGACCGCAAGAAACGGTGTTCGTGAGGCCACACTGTTCTCCCTCGCGTCGCTTCGTGCCATCAGCCGCGGTCTCGTCGCATGGGGACCACTCTGGCGTCGCGAAGCGCTCCTGCCCGCCTACGACGGTGCACTCACACCGGCGGCACTGCGGTTTGACCTCCAGTGGTCCCAGCCACGCCTCCTCACGCTCCTGCCCCAGGCGCCCATCCGAGCCCGCTGGGTCCTCGACCTTGCCGTGCTCGGACAAGATCGGCAGACCGCCGCGCAGATTGCGGCCGCCGTCCTCATTGCCAGCGCCGAAGCGTCACCCCCGCTCGCGTGGACCATTCGCTCGTGGGCAGAGGATGTCCGAGCCTCGCTCCCTTCACGCGTCACAACCACCCGGGACATCACCCCGTCGTCTCGTGTCGATCATGCAGCCCCCCCGATACAATCCGTAGGCCGACGTACTGCCCTGCAGGCCTCCACGATGTTGTGGTGGGACGACCATGGCAGGCTCTATGCGCTGCCCCAGACCTACATCTCCGCCGAAGAAGGCCAAGTGGTCCGTCGTGGCGGAGAGGCCCGTACCATCAGCACCTTAGACGCCCGAGCGATGCGCTTGACGCCTGGTACGAAGGCTCGCGTGTTGCGTCAGAGTCTTCAAGCAGCGTGGAGCATCACACGCCAGATCGCGCAGGTCCTCGCACCGAACGAAGCCACCAGCGCCGTGCCCGCCACCCATCTTCCCGAGTCCCTCGAGGCGTGGGTTGACCTCTCGGGTCTGGAGCAGCTCACGTCAGACGAGCTCGCAACGCGACTCCAAGGGGCCGTGTCGCGATGGGTCTTGGATGCGGGACTCGAGGGGCGTTTCGATGCGCTCTGGCGTACAGTTGTGCCCCCGGACCCCGAACGCCCTGGAGCGCGCTGATGCCCTGCTATCGGAAAGAGACAGTCATTCCCGGCGTCAGTACAGAAGACCTCTGGAACTGGCACATGCGTCCGGGCGCCTTCGAACGTCTGCTTCCCCCCTGGCAACGCATGGACGTGGTGCGCTTTCCGTCGGCCATCGAAGAAGGCGCGATTGCAGAATTTAAGCTTCGCATGGGACCCCTGGGCCTTCCCTGGCGGGCACGTCACCACACGATCATCCCCGGCCGTGAGTTCACCGACACGGCCGAGGGCGGGCCCTTTGCCGTCTGGCATCATCGCCACCTCATGGAGCCCACCACGGATGGGGCCACGCTGATCGATGAGGTGACCTGGGAAGCTCCCCTCAAGCCGCTCGGCAGATGGGCAGCGGGGTGGTTCATCGAGCATGAGCTTGAGACGCTCTTTCGGTATCGACACAGACGAACGGCCCGAGACCTCCTTCGCCATCGAACGCTAGACTGGCCAAGGCCCCTCACCGTCGCCATCACCGGAGCAAGCGGACTCGTAGGCCGGGCCTTGTCGAGCTTCCTCACGACAGGAGGCCACCGTGTCCTCGCCATCGGGCGTCGCGCACGTGGGCCCGATGGTATCCAGTGGAACCCTGCGACAGGTGAGCTCGACCCCACTCGGCTTGAGGGCGTCGACGCGGTCGTCCATCTCGCCGGAGAGTCCATCTCCGGTTCTCGATGGACCGCCGAAAAGAAGCGCCGCATCCTCGAGAGCCGCGTACAGGGCACCGCCTTGATGGCACGAACCCTCGCTTCCCTAGAGCGCCCCCCTTCCGTCTTCATCAGCGGGTCTGCCATTGGGTTCTATGGTCATGGTCCAGAGATGAAGACAGAGGCAGAACCCCACGGCAGCGGGTTTCTCGCAGATGTCGGGACCGCTTGGGAGGCTGCTGCACAGCCTGCGAGAGACGCTGGGATCCGCGTTGTCCACCCTCGCATCGGATTGGTCATGGTCTCCAATGGCGGTTTGCTCGGCACATTGCTCCCGATGTTTCAGTGGGGCATGGGCGGTGTCGTCGGAGGGGGGCACCAAGGCATGAGCTGGATCGACCTCCAAGATCTTGTGGGCCTGCTCGCCTGGTGCATTCGTCAAGACAACATCGAGGGGCCCGTCAACGCCGTAGCGCCTACGCCCGTCGACAATGCGACGTTTGTCCGTACGCTTGGGCAGACCCTGTGGAGACCCACCCTCGTGCCCGCGCCCGCTCTCGCCGTAAAGCTGCTCATGGGCGAACAAGGCGACGCACTCGCACTTCAGGGACAGTACGTCACGCCAGAGGTGGCCACCCGCGCGGGCTTTATATGGGACGTGCCCGACCTCGCCCAGTGCCTAGGAGAGACGCTTGGTCGCCGCTGACGCGGTCAACACGTGGGGTAGCGTGCCTCGCAGGCATCCACTGCGCCTTCCCACGTCTCAAGGCAGACCTCCCGCGCACGCAAGTGCGTGGCCTGCCCAAGACAGCCATCGTACTGACGCTGCGACTCGGTCTGACAGGCCAGCGTTGCGTCCATGCGTTCCGACGGGCAGGTGCTGGACTCCACGGCCACCACGCCAACGATGGCCAACAACGCGCTGAATCCTACGGGTCGCATCATCGATGCCATAGACATCCCCCCTCACCTCACCATGCCCCTAATCTATGGACCCCGCATCAGAACTTTCGACGCGCCTCCCCGTCGAGCATCACCACAGGACTGCTTATGGAACCTAGCTTTTGGCATGAACGATGGAACGACAACCGAATTGGCTTTCATCTCGATGCTCCCAACCCCCTGCTGCTCCACCATTGGCCCGCACTCCAGTTGCCACAGGGCGTATCGGTGTTGGTCCCCTTGTGCGGAAAGACCCATGATCTCGATGCGCTTGCTGCCATGGGGCACCGTGTGACCGGCCTTGAGCTCTCCCCCATCGCCGTCCGAGCATGGTTTGAGGAGCGCGGCCACACGCCGCGCGTCGACGTGTACGCAGACCATGAAATCTGGTCCCACGAAAACGTCCGCATCGTCCTCGGTGATGCACTCACAATGAGCTGGACCGAGACCTTTGATGCCGTATGGGACCGAGCCGCGTCCGTTGCCCTGCGCCTCGACCTTCGACAGCGCTACGCCGCGCGACTCGCCAGCTGGCTGAAGCCTGGCGCCAGAGGGCTTCTTGTCACCTTTGAGTACCCCGTATCGGAGCGAGAGGGCCCACCCTTTGCCATTCCTCCAACAGCCGTCGCAGCACTGTATGAAGGCACCCACGTGTTGACGCAGATGGCCTCCGATGACCTCATCGCAAGATGGCATGCGGCAGGTCATGCCTCACCACATCCATTTGGTGTGACGCAGCTTCACGAAGTCACGTGGATGCTTGAACGCCGGCGCACGTGAAGACGTTTGGTCCGGCAGCCGAGTTGGCGTTCGTGCGATACTACCTCCTCCCGTTGGAGCCCCCATGGACCTCACCATCCCGCACGTCGATCTCGACGACCTGTACAGCGACGACAGTGCCCGTCTTCAACGGGCCGCCGATGCCCTCGGTGCTGGCTTTCGTCAGCTTGGCCTCGTGACGATTGCAGGCCATGGCCTCGACCCTGACGAGCTCGATGCGTACTACGAAGCGTTTCGCAGCTTCACCTCTCTGAGCGAGGAAACGAAGCAGAAATACCACCGCAACGACATCTGGTTTCAGCGCGGGTGGACCCCGCCCAACACGGAGCAGGCTGTCGTCGCTGCTGGGCAACCTGACTTCAAAGAGTGCTGGTTCGCGGCTCCCGAGACGCTGGATACGTTTGCGCAACAGGCGTGGCCGCAGCTCTATGCTCAGAACATTTGGCCTACAGAGGTCCCCGAGCTCGAGTCGCGCCACATGCAGCTCGGCCACACCTTGCATCACATCGGGCTCGCTCTCCTGCGCGGGTGCGAGCATCACCTCGCGCTGGCGTCAGGCACCTTCTCGGCACTGTGCGAGGGTGCCGCCCATGTCACCAGGGCCTTGGAGTACCTCCCGGTCTCCGCCGAGCAGGTCGCTGCCGAGGTCCTCTGGGGTGAAGAACATACAGACTTCAACCTGCTGACTGTGCTCGCAGGGGGGCGCTTCTACAACCCACAAGGCCACATCGCCCCCCGTCCTGACGACCGCGCTGGCTTGTACCTTCGCACCCGACCCACGCCAGCACACCCTCGCGGACAGATGGTTCGTGGCCGTCCTCCCAAGGGGCACATGGTGGCCCAAGTCGGTCAGCAGCTCGAGATCTTGACCGCCGGCCTCTTCCAGGCCACGCCTCATGTGGTGAAGGCTCCTGCGGTACCCCAATGGACGCGCACCAGCGTGGCCCACTTTGTGCACGTCAATGCCATGAAGACGCTCTCGCCGCTCCAGCAGTTCGCGTCGCGCAATGGTGCCGCCTCCTACATGCCCCCCGTGCTCGCGGGCACTTATGCACTGAAGACGCTCGTCGACATTGCATTGGCACCACCCGCCGTACTCGATGGTCTCGGGTACCGGCACTATGGGCGGCTCGCCGATATTCGCGAAACCGGCGAGTGGTAGAAAAAAACCCGGGCGCCTTGTGAGGGCCCGGGTCCGGTTCATTACTTCGTCGCGCCGAGCGGGCTCAGCGACGGCGTCGGAAGCCGAGCGCAAGTAGACCGGTCAAGAGCCATGCTGCTCCTGTCCCACCCACTTGGTTGCACGCCAGCGTCGCACCACCGCCACGCACCTGCACGTCGCACTCGTCACCCACGCCATCGCCATCGCTGTCGCGTTGTTGGCCATTCGGGAAGCTCGGGCAATTGTCGCAGACGTCGCCCACGCCATCGCCGTCGCGGTCCTCTTGGGTGAAGTTCGCGATGTCGGGACACACGTCGCAGAGGTCGCCGATACCATCGCGGTCGCGGTCAATCTGCTGCGGGTTGAACGTGGTGTCGCAGTTGTCGCACGCGTCGCCTAGCCCGTCATCGTCCGAGTCGAGCTGGTCGGTGTTGGGGTAGCCCTCACAGTTGTCGCAGACGTCGCCGACCTTGTCGCCATCGCCATCGGCCTGCGTGCCGTTGCTGTCGAGCGGACAGTTGTCACAGGCGTCGCCGAGGCCATCGTTGTCGACATCGAACTGGTAAGGGTCCTTTGCCGTCGTACAGATGTCGCACGCGAAGCCTACGCCATCTTCGTCAGGGTCTGCGTTGTCTTCAAAGTTGTCTTCGTCATGCGTCAGGTATGGACATGGGTCACACGCATCACCACCCCAGTACTCGGCGTCTCCGTCGGAGTCAGTCTGGTCGGGGTTGGGGGTCAGCGGGCAGTTGTCGCAGCTATCGCCGACACCATCGCCATCGATGTCACCCTGGCCAGGATTGGAGACGAATGGACAGTTGTCGCAGGCGGAGCCGACGCCGTCAGGCTGTGGCAACTCCTCGTCGAGCTGGGCGGGGTTGTAGAGGTCCGGACAGTTGTCGCACTGCGTACCGACGGAGTCATAGTCATCGTCTTCTTGGCCCGGGTTGCCACACGGCGGCCCGAGTGCGTTGTCACACGCGTCGTCGATGCCGTCTTGGTCTTGGTCCTGACCAGCGTTGGTGATCGTGGGGCAAGAGTCGCAGAGGTCTCCCGTGCCATCACAGTCGATCATTCGCTGGTCTGGATTGAAGATCCCTGCGCAGTTGTCGCAAGTCGGCCCCACCGTATCGGGGAAGGGCGAGCCACCATCGGGGAAGATCTGCTGGGGCTGATCGCCGAGCAGGTCGCCATCGCCATCATTGCTGGACACATTGTGCTCGCAGCCAAAGCGGCCGTAGTCGTAGTACCAGTCTTGGTTCAAGGAGGCGTCGCAGCCATCACCATCGGGGTCCACCGGCTGCTCAAACTCTACGGGAATACCGTTGCAGTTCAGATCTTGCGCGATGACCGTATTGATGCAGGTCGATGTCTGGTTGGCGGCCCAAATGATGGAGCTGGCCAAGTTCTGGAAGCCATCCGAGATGATGATGGTGTTGTCATCGATCACGGGGCCCAGGTACGTAAAGTCCCAGTGGTTCTCCGCCTCGGACAGCAGGGTCCGGTACCGGTTGGAGACAGGCCAAAGGTTGAGGCCCGCCACGCGACCCGCCCCCTTCTCAATGACGGCCATGGCTGGCGGACCCGACTCCCAGTCCGCCACGTGCTCTGCGTCATCATCGACCGTAATACCTACCGAATGGTAGGAGCCCGGGCCACCGTAGAACCGGCGTGAGAGGTAGAGAATTTCGTGGTATGGGATCAACGGATCGGCCATCTGGCGACCCGTGATGCCACTGTTGGTACCGTTGATGGTCATGGGAAGGTACCCATCTTCGGTGGTCAGTCGGCCGGCAAGCCCCTGCGATGCGCTGAAGCTGTAACCAGCGAGCACCACGCCACCGCCCTGGTCCACGAAGTCGGCCAAGATATCGCCGAGACCTTCACCATCTGCGAATGGTACTTCACCGTAGACCAACGCGACGTCGAAGTTCTCAATGTCTCCGAACTCCACCGGCTGCTGGCCAATGTCGTAGACATCGACCCGACCGAGACGAGGGTTACCGTCTTCGTCTGCGGCTTCCAACAACCCGAGCTGGACATCAAAGTTCCAAACCCAGAGGGAGGGAGCACCGAGGATCACCACGTCGACGATGTCGTCGTTCGGATCCTGTGCTTGAGCCTCACTTGTGACCGCGAATGCGCTGAGCATGGCACCGAAGGCCAGCGTCGTGGCCATGGAAGAAAGCTGGTTCCAACCGTTCATCAGTTCACCTCACGGCGGCGAGCGCGGAGTCCCAAGCCGGCGAGTGCGAGCACCCACCATGCTGCGGGCGCGTTCACGACACCACACACGGCACGGGCACCACCGCCACGAACCGCCACATCACACACGTCGCCCACGCCGTTCTGGTCGCTGTCCGCTTGGTCGCGATTCGGTAGGTTCGGGCAGTTGTCGCATCCATCACCGATGCCGTCGCCATCGATATCCGACAGTCCCGACGGTGCCAGCGGACAAGGGTCGCACACGTCGCCCACGCCGTCGTTGTCACGATCGAGTTGCTCATCGTTGAAGACATCGGGACAGTTGTCACAGGCATCACCGATAGAATCGGAGTCGAGGTCGGCCTGACGCGGGTTGGCGTCGAACGGACAGTTGTCGCAGGCGTAGCCCACACCGTCGTCGTCCCCGTCTCTCTGCTCTTGATTGAATCGGTTGGGGCAGTTGTCGCAGAGGTTGCCGAACCCATCGAGGTCGTTGTCGAGCTGAAGTGGGTCGGGAACTTCGGGGCACACATCGCACGCATCGCCGACGTCATCGAGGTCTTGGTCGTAGCGAGGATCCTGGTTGTTCGCGACATACTGGCAGTTGTCACACGCATCGCCGTAGGGGTCGTCATCCGAGTTGTCCTGCCCAGGGTTGAAGCCCACGGGACAGTTGTCGCAGGCGTCGCCCGCACCATCTTCATCGATGTCCGCCTGTGACGGGTTGTAGTCGTCTGGACAGTTGTCGCAGGCGTCACCACCATCGGACGGAGCACCGCCACCCTGGTTGTCGCCGTCTTCCTGACCCGGGTTGTAGATCAACGCGCAGTTGTCGCAGACATCGCCGAGCGTGTCATAGTCGAAGTCTTCTTGCCCAGGGTTGAAGACCGACGGACAGTTGTCGCAGGCATCTCCCACCTGGTCCGGCTGACTGCCCGCATTCGGCTCCGACTCGGTCTGCTGCAACGCATCGTTGGAGCCATCGGGGAAGGTCACACAGATATCGCAGTCGTCACCGATATTGTCGCAGTCGATGTCGTTCTGGTCGAGGTTGGGCACGGTCGGACAGTTGTCGCAGTCGAGCGCCAAGCTCGTGTAGGTCTCTTGTGGGTTGAACGGGTCGAACACGGTGGGATTGATAGGAATCTGGTCGTGGCGCACGAGACCATCTTCATCTTCATCCGGCAGTGGCATCATGGGAGGTGGTGGAATCAGAAGCACCGGAATCGCACAACCAAACTGCTCGTACTGGTAGTAGAAGTCGATGGTATCGAACGGTGCGTCGACACAGTTGTCCCAGACCACCGGATCGACCGGGAGGTCGTCGACCCCGCTCGCCAGCCCGTCATAGGTGTTGCAGTTGATGTCTTGGTTGATGTCGAGATTACGGCAGGTATCGACGAGATCTGCGGCCCACAAGAGGCTGCTGATCATGAGTTGGTCACCCTGTGTGAGTCGTTCCCACCCACCATCTAGGACATCGTTTGAGATCGGGAGGAAGTTGAGCGCGACGACGCTACCCTTGTTCAAGAAGAACTTGTAGGCCACGAAGGGCTCACCGTCCTCTTGCCAGACTGCAGCGATCTGCCCAAAGTTTTGGGTTTGGAGACCCATGGCATGCGCCGAGAGCGGACCGCCGTAGACGCGTGCCACGAAGTTGAAGAGCTGGATGTCAGGCTCCGTGATCTCCAACTTCATGTTTTCGCCGAAGAAGCTGGAACCGTTCTGGGTGAGCGGCATGTATTCTTCGTCGGCAAACCGACCACCGATAGGCACCGTGTCGAGGTTGAATGCGCCTGCATACACCACACCACCACCCGCATCGATGTAGTCGGCCAAGAGGTCGCCCAGCGCGTCGGGGTCAGGCACACCGCCCTCGTCTGCAAACACAAAGACACCAGCGTTTTGCTGGAGCTGCGCGAGCGTAGGCATGGGGTCGGTGGGAAGGTACCGCGACAACGGAACGTTGATTCGACCGGGCGCCGCGAGATTGGCGTAGACATCGTCGAAATGCAGACGATCGGCGCTTGCACCGATCAATGCGAAGTCCTGTGCCCATGCGGGCGAGGACAGCAGCATTGCACCAAGAAGGCCAGAGGCCCCTACTGCACGTAGTGGATTCATCAAAGACACTCCTTAGTTCCCAACACCAGGTGGAGCGATATCGTTAAGTTCTGCCTCAACCGCTTCGTCGGCGGTTGTTTCGGTCTCGAGCGTCTCAAGCGCCTCTTCGGCATCCGAGGACAGGTCCTCGACCGCCTCGGTGGCCGTCTCTTCGGCATCGTCGCTCTCGAGCGTCATCGCCTCAAGATTGGCATCGTCGAGGCCCTCCGGCCGGCTCATGTCGAGCTCGGGCTCGTCTGAGGGCATGGCCTCCTCGAGAACAGGTGCCGCTGGCTCGGGCTCTTCGAGTACAGGTGCGGCCGGTTCGGGCTCTTCGAGGACGGGCGCGGCCGGCTCGGGCTCTGATGCCTCATCGTCGAAGCCAAAGTCGTCATCGCCGCCGAGATCGAGGTCGAAGTCATCTTCTGGCTCCGCCGCAGGGGCGTCAGCAGGCTCCTCGCCCTCAAACTGTACGTCCTCGTCGACCTCGAACACATCCTCTTCGGCCTTACGGTCTTGGTATTCTTCCTGGAGACGTCGAAGCTCACGCTCTTCTTGTGTGAGTGGTGTCTCTGGAATGACCTGAATGATCTCCGAGCCGTCCCACGGCAAGCGCGCACGCTCGTCGTACGTCGGGTACTCGGAAGGCTCTGCGTCGGCAGCCACGCGACTCACGATGTGGAACTCCACGCGCCGGTTGGCCTGCAGCATGGTCTCGTCATCACCCTGCACGCGGGGACGAACCTCACCCATGCCGCGGTACGACATACGGTCGAGCGCCACACCATCGAGAATCAGCTGATGGTAGACCGCCTGTGCTCGGCGCTCCGACAGCTCGTAGTTGTAGGCGTAGGAGCCCTCTTCGGACGCATGGCCCTCGATGACCACATGCTTGATCGTGGCGTTGGTGTTGAGGATCTCTGCCACCGCCTGCAGGACAGGTAGCGAAATTGGCAAGATCTGTGCCGTGTTCACCTTGAACTCGATGGGATCGCGAATCACGATCTCATCTTCGACCTCTTCCGCGATGGGTGGAGGACCGACAGGGATCTCTTCGGGTGGTGGTGGCGGTGGTGGGACTTCAATGTCCACCACTTCTTGCTTCTCGAGCTTGCCCGGCACGCGGGTAAAGGTCACCGAGCCCAGAACGCGAAGGTCGGTCGTACCGAAGCCCTGTGTGGTGCCACGCCCAGCCATCGCGTCGACCGTCATGGACAGGAACGGACCCGCTGGCACGGGGATTCGGACGCCGCCAAGTGCCTCAAGACCCGTCTCGCCTGCAGCCTGGAAGCTGTTTTCTAGGAGATTCGTGCGGAAGGCCAGTCCTTGCGTGAACGCAATGGGGTCAACCTCTTCGTTGATTCGGAGCCACGGCACCTCAATCGCAAGACCTTGCGAAAGCACAAGGTCTGGACCGTGCTGGTAGTCCGCCGAGGTCTCAAACGGCTGACGGCCCACAACCCCGGCGTCGAACACGAGGTCAAGCCCACCGAGTGGCGTGCCCGTCTTGCTGTTTCCGAAAGGCACCTTGACCATGGTCATCAGACCGCCGGCACCACGGATGCTCTGCTCACCCATAAACGCACCGTTGCGCCCTGTAGGAAGCCAGACGTCACCGTAGACACCCATGTTGAAGAACTTGGACTCAAGGAAAACGGCGTTCGCGCCCACCGAGATATCGGCGAGACCGACCCCCTCCGCGTAGAGCTCGGGCACCTGGGTTCCCCAGTTGTACGCCAGTGGAATGACGGCGCGGAGTGCGATCTTGTCGATCACATCCCACGACACACCAGCAGCCGCACCAATGCGGTTGGCGATGATGGGGCCCACTTCTTGCCCAAGGCGGTACCCCGTGACGGGGTTGCGCTCGTACTGGCTAAAAATGCCTACTCGAACGGTGTTGCGAATCCCGGTGTAGGGAGTCGGAACGCCGGGAATAGCTCTAGTCCCGAAGCGAGGGTTGATGAACTCGGGGTCTGCGTCCAATCCATCTTGTGCGAAAGACGTCAGAGGTGCAGCGAGGACGAGCGACCCCAGCGAAATCCGGAGCCAAGAGAGCGCGCGGTTCGACGATAGCTTCATGTTGGTCACAACCACCGATGGTCCGATTGGGAACAGACTGGGCGATAGCATCGGACAAACCACCAACCAGCAGGACATGATTCAAGACGCACCACGACCGTGACACATCGATGAATTCTGACACCGTAGTGTACCAACACAACGCCAGATGCGCGAGCCCACGCATGGCATTCCGGTCGGATTCGGGTGGCAGGCCATCGCCCGTAACGGGTGGGCAATGGAGACCACACACAACGTGCCACCAAATCGGCTAGAATCTGCGGCAACGTCGGACCCGCCTTAGGGTTCTATAGGGATGACCATGCGCCAGCGTCCTCTTCTTGTCACAGTGTCCCCCATCGCGCTGCTCCTGGGGGTCATCGCTTTCCCCCAAGACGCCTACGCGATCTGCGATGTGACCGAGTCCCCACAATTGGCGTGCAACACCTATTTTGAGCGGTCCGTCGGCGATGACTTCTTCGGGAGCTTCCTCGGTCTCTTCGGCGACGACGCCTACTCTGGCTGCTTGACCGGCAATGACTATGACCTGAATCAAGACGTGTGGGCCTTCACTTGCCCCTACTCGGGTCCGTTCGAGATCAACCTCTACCCGGGCCAGTGCGACCTCGACCTCATCGTCCTTGATAGTTTCTGCGATGAGGACAGTACGGCGAGCTGTCTCGGCATTAGCGCTGTCGGTGGAACGAACCCTGACTCCGTCACGATCAACTGCATCCAGGGTGAGATCTACTACGCCATCATCGAGCGGCAGCAGGAGGAGTTCGGGATCCCCTTCATCTACGATCCGCCCTGCGCCTTCTACGCCGACCACGACTACAGCATCGAGACCACATGCTACGAAGTCTGCAATGACGGATTTGACAACGATGGCGACGGCTTTGTCGATTGCTACGACGCCGATGACTGTCCCAACTGTTTTGAGGACTGCAACGATGGCATCGACAACGACCAGGACGGCCTTGTCGACTGCGACGACCCCGACTGCACCATCTATGACAGCTGCTGCGACAAAGACGACGACGGATACATCGCGATCGGTGGTGCGTGTGGCGGCGATGACTGCAACGACGACCCGTTCACGGGCAACGACATCAACCCCGGCGAGATTGAAGTGCCGGCCGATGGTATCGACGCAAACTGCGACGGCTTGGAGTACTGCTACGTCGATGACGATGGCGACGGCTTCGGCGCCAACCAGCTCGTGCTCAGTCCCAACGTCACCTGCCTCGGCGGAGGCCTTGCGCCCAATCCCGATGACTGCGACGACACCAATGCCGCGATATTCCCGGGCGCACCAGAGATCATCGCGGATGGCGTAGACAGCGACTGCAACGGGCTCGAGATCTGCTACCGCGATCAAGACAGCGATACCTTTGGCGGTGACCTGACCATCGAAGCGCCAGACTGGACCTGCACGACAGCGCTGCTGTCTCCGAACAGTGATGACTGCAACGACTACGATGCCAACGTCTATCCGGGCGCCACCGAGTTCCCGGTGTCGGGCTTCGACGAAGACTGCGACGGCCTCGAGGCCTGCTACGAAGACCTCGATAACGACGGCTACGGCACACCGAACATCGTCAATTCTCCATTTGCAGACTGCATCGGGCCGGGGATTTCCATTCGCGCCGACGACTGCAACGACACGCCGGGTCTCGGCTCCACGATCTTCCCAGGCGCGCCAGAAGGACGCGCCGACGCGGTCGATCAGAACTGCGACGGCTTTGAGGAGTGCTGGACCGATGCAGACCTTGATGGGTTTGGTAATGACCAAGGTCAATACCAACTCTCGACCAGTATCGACTGCAGTACCTCTGGCGTGAGTCTCCTCGCCACGGACTGCAATGATGGTGACCCGAGCATCTACCCCGGTGCCGTCGAGATCCTCGGCAACAATGTCGACGAAGACTGCGACAACCTCCAAGACTGCTACGAAGACCTCGACGGCGATGGGTTCGGAAGCACCAATCTCATCGAGTCTGCCGCCCCCGGGTGTGTGGGCGTCGGCATTGCCGCTCTGGGTGGCGACTGCAACGACCTCAACCCCGCCATCAATCCCGGCGCGACAGAGCAGCCCAACGATGGCATCGACCAAGACTGCGACACCTTCGAGCTCTGCTATGAAGATGCCGATGCAGATGGTTTCGGCTCGACGGCCACGGTCAACAGCACGAGTCTGACCTGCAACGATACCAACGTGTCGGGCAACGACGACGACTGCAATGACACCCTGCCACTCGGCCCGAGCATCTACCCGGGTGCTCCAGAGATTCCGAACAACGGCATCGATGAGAACTGCGATGGCAATGAACTCTGCTACGAAGATGCCGACAATGATGGATACGGGGGAACCGTCCTCTCGCCCACTCCTGCCGTCAACTGCGACATCGCAGGCACGAGCCCCAACAATGCCGACTGCAACGACAACGATTTCTTCGTCAACCCTGGGGTTTCAGAGACACCTGCCAACGGCGTAGACGAGAACTGCGACGGGAACGAAGACTGCTACTACGATGGAGATGACGACGGCTACGGCATCCCAGTCCTCGCCCCAAGCCCAGCCATTCTATGCAACACGACCAACGTGGCCCCCAACGACGATGACTGCGACGACAACGCGGCCGACGTCTACCCAGGGGCCCCTCCGGGTCCCAACGGTGGCATCGACTACGATTGCTCTGGCTTCTCGACGTGTTTCCAAGACCTCGACGGCGATGGGTACGGAAGCGCCATCACCATCAGCACCGGAGACCCCACCTGCTCGGCGGTTGGTCTGTCGCCACAGACCGGCGATTGTGATGACGGCAATGCCAACATCGGTCCAGGCGCCACCGAGCTTCCCTACGACTTTATCGACCAAGATTGTGATGGCTACGAGCTCTGCTACCAAGACCGCGATGGCGATGGCTTTGGCTCCATCAACCTCCAGCCCAGCTTCAACGACCTCGCCTGCTCTGCAGGTGGCGTGAGCACGGTCAATACGGACTGCAACGACACCGTAGGCATCGGCGCCGACATCTATCCGGGTGCGCCAGAGGCCGTTGCGGACGGCGTCGACAGCAGCTGCGACGGCCTCGAGCTCTGCTACCAAGACCTCGACAACGACGGCTATGGCCGCACCACCACGACGCTCTCGCCGGATGTCACCTGCACCGCCGTGGGTATTGCCGACAACCCCGACGACTGCAACGACACACCAGGCTTGGGCTCCCTCTTCAATCCAGGACAGACTGAAGCCCCCAACGATGGTGTCGACAGCGACTGCGATGGCTTTGAGCTCTGCTACGAAGACATCGATGGTGACGGCTTCGGAAGCCTGAACACCATTCCAAGCTTCCCGCTCAACTGTACCGGCGATGGTGTGAGTCAGCTCGGCACGGACTGCCTCGACCAACTACCGATCGGCGACACCGTCTACCCGGGTGCCACCGAGATCCCCGGCAATGGTCTTGATGAGGACTGCAACGGCAAAGAAGACTGTTACCAAGACCTCGATGGTGATGGCTATGCCGGACAAACGACCATCGAGTCCGTGCTCCTCAGCTGTAACGGCATGGGCATCTACCCCACGGGCGATGACTGCAACGATAGCCCGGGCAGTGGCATCACCATCAATCCAGGTGTCGCGGAGACCCCTGCGAATGGCGTCGACGAAAACTGCGATGGCTTCGAGGACTGCTACATCGATGCGGACGGCGACCTCTATGGCTCACCGAACATCACCCTCGACCTCGACTTCACGTGTGCCGCCGTGGGCCTCGCGAGTAACGGCGACGATTGCTACGACGTGCCACCAACAGGCGACACGATCTACCCAGGCGCACCCGAGATTATCGGTGACGGCATCGACCAAGACTGCGACGGTACCGATGGGTGCTACAACGATCTCGATGGCGATGGATACGGCCGTGATGTGATCGCCCTCAACCCGCCGCCTGACTGCAATGCGCCGGGATACTCCACGCGCAACGACGACTGCAACGACACCCCGTCGGGCACCCAGATTCATCCTGACGCCCCAGAGATCGTCAATGATGGCATTGACCAGAACTGCGACGGCCTTGAGGACTGCTACCAAGACCTCGATGGCGACACGTGGGGAACCCCGACCGTGGTGCCGGGTCCCCTCACCTGCCTCGGCCTCGGCGTCTCTCAAAACGATGATGACTGCAATGACGTTCTGCCCGCTGGCGCAGCGATCAACCCCGCCGCAGCAGAGCTTCCTGGCGATGGCGTCGATCAGAACTGCGATGGCTATGAAGACTGCCTGACCGACGCTGACGACGATGGGTTTGCCGGCGTGGGCACGACCTCCTCGGTCATCTTGGACTGCAATGGACCGTTCATCACCCTCACCCCGGGTGACTGTGACGACGCCTCCGCGACCGTGTACCCCACTGCCGTCGAGATTCCCGCCGACGGGCTCGACCAGAACTGCGACGGCAAGGACGCGTGCTACCAAGACCTCGACGCCGACAGCTTTGGGTCTACGGTGGTCATCACCGGAACCTCCCTGTTCTGCGATGGCACCTTTGAGTCCACCAACAGCGACGACTGCCTCGACGCCGGAAACGACAACGGCGTAGGCGCCAGCCAGATCTACCCGGGTCAGACCGAAGTCTGTAATGGCGCGGACGATGACTGCAACGGCCTTGTCGACGACGATGATGTCGGAAATCTGGTCAGCCAGTTCAGCTGGTTTAGCGACAGTGACGGCGATGGCTATGGCGTCAACCAAGTCGACCTCTGCACGCAGCCCGTGGGCTTCGCAGCTGCCGGTGGTGACTGCGATGACAGTGACCCCGCCATCAACCCTGGCGAGCTTGAGCTCTGCGACGAAGCCAACGTCGATGAGAACTGCAACGGCCTCGTCAATCAAGATGACCCCGGTGTGCAGCCCAGCGACACGATCGATGAGACCATCTACAACGGCATCGACGACGACTGCGACCCTGCCACCCCCGATGACGACCTCGATGGGGACGGCGTGCCCATTGCTGCGGACTGCAACGACAATCCGCTTGTCGGTGTCGGAATTAGCCCGAACAATCCCGAGAGTGCGCTCCCCGACGGGATCGACAACGACTGTGACGGCGATGTCGATGAAGGTACGACCGCCTACGATGATGATGGGGACGGATTCACCGAAGATGGTGGTGATTGCGACGACACCGACCCGACGGTTCATCCCGGCGCCACAGAGACCCCAGACGGCGACGACGAGGATTGCGACAACGTCACCGATGAAGGCACCACGGCCTACGACGACGATGGGGATGGCTTCAACGAGTCGTTGGACTGCAACGACGGCGACCCAGCGGTCAACCCCAACCAGGCCGAGCAGATGGGCAACGGCATCGACGACGACTGCGACGGCGTGGTGGATGATGGCGCCTACGACCCAGATGGCGACGGCTACAGCTCACTCGGCGGAGACTGCGACGAAGAAGATCCCGAGACCTACCCCGGGGCTCCCGAGCAAGACGATGGTGTCGACAATGACTGCGACGGCGTGATCGACGAGGGCACCACCGGCTACGACGATGATGGCGATGGCCAGACAGAGAACGACGGCGACTGCGACGACACCAACCCCGAGGTGTTCCAGGGCGCTGACGAGCTGCAGAACGGCATCGACGATGACTGCGATGGTCTCCCCGACAACGGTCTGCCGAACAGCGACGACGATGGAGATGGCTTCAGCGAGAACGGTGGCGACTGCGACGACACCAACGCCGATGTCTACCCGGGTGCAGACGAACAGAGCAACGGCATCGATGACGACTGCGACGACCAAGTGGACGAGGCGCTGACCGATGCGGATGCCGATGGCTACCCCGCCGATGTCGACTGTGACGACAGCAATGGTTGGGTCCATCCGAATGCGGCAGAAGTCTGCGATGGCGTCGACAATGACTGCGATGAGCTCATCGATGAAGGCACAAGCTGTGAGGACGTCTTCCCCACCGACACAGGCACACCAGGCACGGGTGACGGCTGTGGCGGGTGTGCGAACACCGGAGCCCCCTCGATGTGGTGGCTCACCGTGGGTATGGCAGCTGTGCTCCGACGACGACGGGCCGCCTAGGTCAAGGCGGCCAGTCTGACCACGCCTTTGGCATCCACCCACGCCACATCTTGCCCGGCGGGGTGAATCGCCACCATCGGGTGTGCCCCGACGTCGAGTGGTGCACTCTGCCGGTCTCCCACCCGCACCGTTGACCCCTCGGACCACACGGCGAGGCCTCCGGGCGAAGGGGCATGTCCGACCACGTGACCGGTGCGCGGTGATGCACTGAACAAACCCGGCAGGGCGTTCGCCCACCAGTGCGTCTCGCCAGACGAAGCGTACCAGACCGTCTTGTCACCGCCTGCCACCCAACGGCCCTCCAGTGCACCCAGGGACACGACCTCGGGAGGGGCCGCGACCTCTCCCAACACCGCCAGGTCTGGGACACGCCACCAGACGAGGAACCCGGTCGTTGTGAGCCCTGCCAAGATCAGATCATCGGGGCAGAAGCAGAGAGACCTCACCGGTGTCTCCAGCGGAAGCCGTGCCACACGTCGTCCGCTCAGCACGCGATGGAGCATCACATGACGGTCTGTACAAGACGCGAGGAGCACGCCATCGTTCGAGAGCGCGAGCGCTCCGACCTCTCCCCCCGCACGAATACGGTGCACCAGCTTCGCGGCATGGCTGTTGTAGACGAGCAAGCGTCCGTCATGAGCCATCACCACCACCGACGTCCCGACAGACAAGCCGTGCGCGGTACCTGGTAGACGGATGGCCTGCTCTCCCACACCCAGCTCGGTGTCCGCCAGCCAGATCATGCCGTCGCAGTGAGCGGCCAAGACCCGCCCATCTGGACTGAATCCCATCTCGCTGGGCGCGGATGAGAGATGCATGAGCCCATCTGGACACGCACGAGGGCGCTGGACCACACGCGCACCGCGACGCATCAGAGGCTCGCGCTCCGTGCCTCGGTCAACAGGGCTCGGACCCTCGCGACGGCATCTTCGATGGCGACACGCTCGTCAATGGCCTTGTCCCGAGAGCGAAGCTCGACCTGTCCATCCCGGAGCGTCTTCGGGGAAATCACGATTCGGAACGGCACGCCCAAGAGGTCGGCATCTGCAAAGGCAAAGCCGGCCTTCTTGTTTCGGTCATCGAAGACCACATCGACGCCTGCACCGCGGAGTGCTGCATAGAGCTGCTCTGCGGGCTCCTTGACGACATCCTTGTTGTAGTTCAACGCCAAGAGATGCAGTTCGAAGGGAGCAATCGAGAGCGGCCAGATGGGACCATAGTCATCGTGGCGCTGCTCGAGCACGCTCGCCATCGCACGACCGACGCCAATGCCGTAGCACCCCATGATGTAGGGCTTGGCCTTGCCCTGCTCATCGAGAAAGGTCCCATTCATCGCAGCAGAGTACTTCGTGCCGAGCTGGAAGATGTTGCCCACCTCGATGCCACGCGTACTTTGCAGGGGCTCACCGGTCCTTGGACAGGGGTCGCCCTCTCGTGCCGTCGCGATGTCAGCAATGACCACGTTGTCGAGAGAGATCCCGAGGTCACGCTGCGGGTCGAAGCCGGTCATGTGCTTGTCTTCGGCGTTCGCACCTACGACCAAGTTGTTGCTCTGCGCCACACTTGGGTCCATGACAAAGACGATGCTCTCGAGGTCGAGGCCGACTGGGCCAGCGTAGCCAGGAACAGCCCCTGCCTTGCGAATGGACGCATCGGGAGCCGGGTAGAGGCGTGGGGCCTGGGCTGCCTTCCGGAGCTTGGCCTCGTTGACCTCAAGGTCGCCCCGCAGCATGGCAAAGATGAGCCGGTCATCGCCATCGACAAAGAAAACGGCCTTGCCTGTCTGATCGGGCGTCACACCCAAGAAGCCACTCACCTCTTCGATGGTCTTGAAGCCCGGGGTGTCGACCACCTGAAGCGGCTGTGGCTCGGACCGCTCAAAGCTCAGCCCAGTGACGGCGATCTCCTTGTTGGCCCTGTAGGACTTGTCCGGTGAGAAGAAAATGGTGTCCTCACCGCAGTCCGCGACCGCCATAAACTCGTGAGCCTTGCTTCCGCCCATCATGCCCGTGTCGGACTCAATGGACAGCACATTGGTCATGCCAAGCCGTCGGAAGATGCGCTCGTAAGCGTCGTGGCATCGGTTGTAGTACACATCGAGGTCGGCCTGATCCGCATGGAAGGAGTAGCCATCCTTCATCGTAAACTCGCGCACGCGAATCAACCCTGCACGGGGTCGCGCCTCATCGCGGTACTTGGTCTGAAGCTGGTACATCATGCAGGGGAGCTGCTTGTAGGAGGTGACCTCGGTTCGGGCGAGCGCGACCACCGCCTCTTCATGGGTCATACCGAGAAGCATGTCCTTGCCATTTCGGTCCTGAAACCGAAGCAATTCTTCGCCCACGCCCTGATAGCGACCGGACTCTTCCCAGAGCTCTCTTGGAAGCACCACGGGAAGCAGGACCTCTTGGCCCTCAATCGCGTTCATTTCCTCACGGATAATGGCCTCGATCTTCGCCGTAATCCGTCGCCCCATGGGAAGGAGACTGTAGATGCCTGTCGACACCGGACGGATGTAGCCCCCACGCAACAGGTACACGTGGCTGATGGTCGAAGCATCCTTCGGCACTTCTTTGATCTGACGTCCGACGAGCGAGGACATACGCATATTAGGCTCCCTGATCCGTTGACCGGTTCCGGTCCACGGGGGCGCTTATAGCGTGGTCAAGACCCCAGTGCTGCGGGGCCTGTCATTCTACCGAGAGGCCATCGACAATCGGGTCTTCGCCATCGCCGGTCATCATGGACTCGAAGATCATGAAGTTCTCGACTTCCATACGATCCACGCGCCCATCAGCAGCCACCATCTCGAGCGCAAACTCCAGTAGCAGCTTTTTATGTGCATCAGGCACCGAGTACGGGTCGAGCTCCTCTTCGGTAGGCGGGTGTTCCAGCCACTTCATGGCCAGCGCATGCGCCTCCTCGTCCAGACCGATTCGGCCTACGAGCTCGCGCACAAATTGGCGCTCGTTTTCATCCACCGAGAGATCCGCCCACGCGAAGGAGCACACAAAGCGGATCAGTCGAAGCTTGTCGTCACGGGTAAGTTCATCAATCATACGCGCATCATCGCGAGCAGCCCTGCAACGCGCAAGCTTCAGTGACAAAATCCGCCTCATACCCAATATATCAGCCGGACTTTCGTCAGCCCTCAAGGGACAACCGCGGAAATCCGTCTCTCTGGGTAGACGAAGAGGAGCACCCATGAGAGGGAGTTGGGCCGGCATCGCACTCATGCTTGCGGGATGTAGTACGGTCTCGATCCCCGTGGACCTCGATGTGCCCTTGGTGGCCAGCCCAAATGCTGAAGACGGCCACTTCGCCATCTGGAGTGGCATGCAGTCTCTTGAGGCCATCGAGGCGGCACTCCCTGAAGAATGGGACGCAGCCATTCAATATGACCTCGCCGGCGTATCCCTGCAGTCCGCAACCGAGGAGCGGATAGGCGCCACGCTTGACACTCTCGGCATCTACTTCTCTGACGACGGCGACCTCTCTGGGGACGATGCATTGCTCACCGAGTTCGGCCACCTTCATGTCCTCGATGAGCGTCTTGATGCAGAGGTCCGACTCACGCTACCGGACCAGTTCTCGTTCTTCTTCGCCGGTGATGCAGCAGACCCAGGTTCCATGGTGAACCTTACCGCCACCCTTCACCTTGTGGCCACGGTGGAGGCCGACCCCATCGATTGGCTCTCTCACGAAGTGATGCAGGCGAGCCCCATCCCGCTTCCCTAGCGGATATAGCTGTCGTATGTCCGACGCACTGACAGAGGGTGTACGTGTCACGGTGACCAGCCGGTTTCTGCCGGACCATAGCCGTGTCCATCAAAAACGTTGGTTCTTCAGCTACACGGTGAAGATCGCCAACGAAGGGCCCGAGTCCGCCCAGCTTCTTCGCCGACACTGGGTGATCACCCATGCGACAGGTCGTACCGAAGAAGTCCGTGGTGACGGCGTCGTGGGTGAGACCCCTAGGCTCGCCCCCGGCCATGCCTTTGAGTACACCAGCTACTGCGAGCTTGAGACCTCGCTCGGCGCCATGCACGGAAGCTACACCATGCAACGCCCCGATGGGTCGCTGTTTGACGCCGAGGTTGCACCATTCACCCTCGCAGATCCCACCACGCTAAACTAGCGTCCCTGCCATTCCAACACGAGCAGTGCATTGTTCGCGGGCATCGCGTGCGTCCGGCACCATCGGAAGCCCTCATCCATGGCGCACTGCAGCACATGTTCGATGTGACGCACCCCATAGGTGGCATCTCGTTCCTTCAGCCACACATCAAAGGCGTCATTTCCCTCGGACACCGACCGACCTAGCGCATGAAAGGGACCATAAAGGAACAGTCGTCCCCCGTCGCGCAACATCTGACCAGCCACCTTCATCAGCGCGGGTGTGCATTCCGGGGGGGCAATGTGGATCATGTTTGCGCAGAAGACGGCATCAGCGGGGCCTTGTGGCCACGGGCCCTGAAGGACGTTGAGCAGACCACAAGGGTCCACCACATCGGTACCCTCTGCAGCCACCCGACCATCAACGGCCGCACAATACGCTTCATCGATGTCATGGGGCGCCCAGCGTCGGACCTGTAGCCTAGGGGCAAGATACGTCGCATGCTCTCCGGTACCCGAGGCGATCTCCATCACGGTTGCACCGGGCTGGACCCACTGTTTGAGCACCTCCAAGATGGGCTCACGGTTCCGAAGCACCGCGGGAGAGCTCGGAAGTTCTAGGTGATGACGTCGATGGGCCCGATGCCGAATCTTCTCGAGTGCCCGCAGTACGGAGCGATCGCTCCCCCGCTCGTGCACCTCCTCAAACGGAACCCACGCGATGTCACGAGCATCCGAACCCGCGAAGACGTCATCATCCACTGCGATCAACAGCAGCCTCACGTCGTAGTGCCTATGCGCCGCTTCACCGCGTTTCGGGTTTTCTGGAATGTCATGAACATCAATGTCGAAGAGAAAGGGGGCTCCAGGAGCCACCACAACCCTCTCCAGCCCCGTCTCCTCTCGCACCTCCCGCAGACAGCTGGCCACGATATCTGTGTCGTTCGGATCGACATGACCACCGGGCTGCAGCCACAAGCCCAACTTTCCATGCAGAATAAGCAGGACACGATCCCAGCTGCGGTTCACCACAAAGGCCGAAGCCGTCACATGGCCCGGGTCTGTCTGGGCGCGGGAGCAGGGTGCCGAGGTGTCTAACAGCCCGAGGACCGCCTGCCTGTGCGCGGTCTCTTGGGCATCCATGGGACGAAATGCCTCTACAAGTGCGCGCAGCTGTCCAACATCCATGGTCCCCTCCCCGCTCACGCTATATCTGTCTGCTCCCGCCGGAGCGCCTGATGTCGAACAAGCTTCACCAAGGGGCAGTGAGCGCCCACGCGCGAGCCGTTCGCCTTCAGCAGCCAGGCTACCTCGATCCCGAGACTGGCCTGTTTGTGTTGACCAGCGCTTACCTGAGACGTCAAGGCCGCTGCTGCGGCCAAGGATGTCGCCACTGCCCATGGCCAGCGTCCGCCCAAGAAGAAGCCGGGAGACCAGACGTGCCCTGCTTCCCTCTGCCAAACGACACACAATAGAAAAAGGCGCCCCCGACCTCGGGTCGGGAGCGCCTCAACGACCGCCCAGAGAGGGCGGCCGGACTCACGAGGCCTTAGGGGCGTCCGTTGAACGCCTGGAGGGTGTACGAGGTGCAGTCCTCACCCGCAGCGCGGTTGACACGCACCCAGTAGGTAGAGCTGAAGTCCGCACACTCGTTGTAGAACGGGCTTCCTGCAGACGAGCAGGCCTGCGCATTGGAAGGCAGGTTCGGCTTGTCGGCCAGGGTAGTGTCCTCGGCGAAGAAGCTGTACGCCGTCACGTCCGTGTCGAACGCACACTCTGACGAGGCTTCATCACCAAGCCCCGCCGAGCCGCGCCACACCACCATGCGGTAGTCTGCCACGCCTGCTGCGAAGGCAAGCTCGAAGTTATAGGTATCGACGCCCGCGATTCGATCAGCCACCACATCATCAGAGGTGGGGATCTCGTACCAGTCGTACGTGTCGTCTGCGACGATGTTGCCTTGCATCGTATGGTCTGCGCTGTTGTCATCGAACAGTGTCGCGAAGCCATCGACTGCGGTCACGGACGAGTCGCCGTAGATGTCACTCACGTTCTCATAGGTATCCTCGGGCGCACACACCTCGGTGACCACCGTGTTCGAGGCCAGCGATGCGTTGGCGCTGTTGTCCGCGCAGACCGCCGAGCAGTTGGCCGTCTGGCCTCGTGCAATCGTCATGGCGGTGGCGAAGTCGCCATTGCCCAGTCCGTCGTCGTTGCAAGACACGGTGGAGCTCTGCGTGCCCGTGCCGTCGACACATGTCACCGTGACCGTGCTGCACTCAAGTGCGCCAGGCTCACATGTTCCCGTGAAGTCCACGGTGTCCGTGTTCGTGTATCGGTCGATGGCGTCCACAACCGGTGCACTCGGAGCGTTCAAGTCCTGAATCGCGATCTCAGCCGAAGTACCGAGGTCGCCATCGGCAAATCCGTCGTTCGGCAGGACCGTGCAGTACCAACGCTCACCGTAGCTGGTGTAGGTGCTCGACAGCGTCGCCCCAGCGATTGGGCCAGGGTTGACGCCATCGCTGTACCAGGCGTAGGTGTAGGTCACGGTGTCGTTGTCTGGATCGACAGAGTCGACATCGACGTTGCAGTTCATAGGGTCGAACTCACCCGGTGGGTTCGGCGTAATCGAGACCACTGGCGCGCTCGGTGCACCATTGACGACCGTCACACCGCTCGTGGTGTAGGCCGCACCCTGACCGTAAGGGTCAGCAGGGCTGACCGCTGCCGAGACGGTGTCACCGCGGCTGGTAAAGCTGCTGTCGAGGGTCATCGAGGTCTGACCGCTCACTTCGGTGCCATCGATGTACCACACAACGTTGTAGTTCTCGGGGTCGTTGTCTTCATCGTAGAAGCCCACACCAGAGAGCGAGATGCTGTCGGTGGTGATGGGGTTCGTTGGCGAGATATTCACACCGGCAACCGTTGGGAGCGTGTTGCTGATGAGCACGCCATCGGTGGCCGTGGGTCCTTCATCGATGCTGTCGAAGGCCGCTACCGTGACACTCCAGAACTCTCCGCGGACCGTGGCCGATGCTGGCACCGATGCATTGGTGGACGGGTACGTTGGGTTACTGTACTGCGCACCATTGCGCGTCCAGTAATAGCGGTACGTGACACCGTCTCCATCGACGTCGGTCGCCTCGGCGGTGATCGTCACCTCGAGGTCGTCCTCGGACAGCGGCGCGTTTGGCGTCAGGTCGATGGTCGGTGCCGAAGGCGGCGTATTGAGGATCGTGACGGGGTCAGACACCACAGTCGCACCGATTGCACCGAACTCATCAATAGGCGTACAGAGCACGCGAACCACATCGAGACGAACATGGCTGCTCGATGGGAAGGTCGACGTCGTCTGTGCGGAGTCGACCACGCCGTTGACGCTCCACGCATAGGCCCAAGTGATGTTGTCGCCATCGAAGTCCTCACCGCCCACCGTAGCCGTCAGGCTATCGTTGGTGTACGGCGCAGCCTGATCGATGACACAGTCGGTCACTGTCGGTGCCGAGTTTGCAATCGTGACCTCGTTGGACGGGTAGTCGAGACCATCTTCCGTGCCATCGTTTGGCGTACACTCGACCATGAACACATCGTTCGAGTTGCATGTGCCTCGAACCACGCAGCTATCGAGGGTACCGGCCGTCTCGCCCACAATGTCGACGAGGAGAGGCCCGAACCGCTGGCGCCACTGGTACCCCACGGTCAAAGCCGAGCCATCCGCCACATCGGCGTCGAAGAGCCCTGCGTAAGAAGCGACCAGCGCATTGCTGGAGTCTGGCGTCGTCGGTGTGACGCTACAGTCGCTCAACACGGGCTCGGTGTTCTTAATGGTCGTCGATGCGGACAGTTCCGTCGGGGTGAAGACACGACCGTCATCCACTGCGATGGTCACCGCCACGACATCGTTTTTGGCAAAGACAGAGCTCGAGAGCGTCGCCGAGTCCACACTTCCGTCGGCAAGCCCTGTGACCGTGTTGGTCGCGCTGATGACCTCTGCGCCGTTGACCGTCCACGTGTAGGTGACGCTCAACGGGTCGCCGTTGAGATCGTTGACCGTGACCGTCGCGGTCAGGTCATCGGCCGTGTACACATCGCTCGGCGAGAGCGTGACGCTTCCCGTAGGCGCATCATTTACGTCGTCGGTGCCATCGCAATCGCTGTCGACGCCGTCGCCATTCGTCTCGGGCGCCCCGAGGTAGACCAGAGGATCGGTGTCGTCACAGTCCGTAGCGGTACTGTCATCCAGCTGTCCACGAAGGATCGGGTTGAGCGGATCGGCAAAGCTGGTCGGTGCGTGCATTGGGCACGTGGTGAAGGTCGTGAGGTTCTCATCGACCTGACCATCTGTATCGCTGTCCCAGTAGTACGTGGTCTGGCCGCTCAAGTTGACGTCATCATCCACGCCGTACGGGCCACCAAAGAAGGCGTAGACCGCGCCTCGGTCTTGGTTGTCGGGGTTAAAGTCCCAACGTGGCGCACCTACAAGCACGTCTGCGTTACCGTCGCCGTTGATGTCGCCACCACCTGCGATGGCGGTTCCGAACTGGTCGCCTTCATTCTGACCGAGGAACTTCGCACCTTCATGGAAGCCGAAGTTGCTGGCGCTGTAGGTCGGGAAGTTGGTGCCCGCCGCAGCATCCACTGGGTCGAGGCGACCAAAGGACTCGCTCTCTTCGAGAATGACCTCATTGCTGCCGTTGGTAAAGGCCGTAAAGTTGGCTTGGCCGTAAACGAGGTAGGCAGCTCCAGCGTTGTTGCCCATGGTGCCATCACGGTGCGCAGAGACCATGAAGTCATCGTACCCATCACCGTTCACGTCACCCACACCGGCTACGTCTTCACCGGCCCGCTGAAGGAACTCACCGAGGAAGGTGAGGTCCGCGAAGGACGTGATGTCATCGAAGCCGTTTGGAACCACACCGCCACCGTTGATGAGGTAAGCGCGGTTGGCCGTAGTACCCACGAGTAGGTCATCGTTGCCGTCGCCGTTGTAGTCGAACTGACCCGCGAGCGAGTAACCGATCTTGTCGATATTACCCATACCGCCAAGGGTCGCATCCTCAGACATCGCACCCGAGAACCGCGTCGTGCTGCCGTAGATGAAGTAAATCTCGCCTTCGGCGTTGGTGCCCGCATTGGGACCAGCGACCACGAGGTCATCGGTTCCATCGTTGTTCAGGTCCGTGAACGCCAGCTCGGCGCCTGCAGCAGAGTCGACCGACGGTCCCTCAAAAGAGGCATCCGCATCTTCAACGCTGTAGTCGCCCGACAGTGCGCCACCGTAGAACACGAACGCGCGGCCTAGATCCGTCAGTGAGCCATCACCGTTCGGTGCGCCCACTGCCAGGTCGTCGACGCCGTCGCCGTCAAAGTCACCCACGGCCAAGCCAGCGGCCGCTTCATCACCAGTGCGACGGCCCTTAATGATCACATCGGCATCCTCGGCAACCAAGTCCGAGCCTGCGGCAAGCGGCCCGTAAAAGACATAGGCCGCACCCTGCTGCACGTTTGGAACGCGCGCGCCTCGTGCACCCACGACCAAGTCTGCGACGCCGTCGTCATTGAAGTCACCGCTGACCATCTTGCCGCCGAAGTCGCTGTCACGACGGGTGGCCACGATGCGAACATCCCAATTGCCGCTTCCGTCCGCATTGTCGACCGCGAGGTCGATATCGAAGCCGCGGAAGTCGCCGTAGTTAATGTAGACCGCACCGGCATCGCTCGCCCCAATGTCGGACTGTGGCGCGCTGTAGACGATCTCATCGGTGCCGTCTTCGTTCTGGTCACCAAGGAACACGAGGGCGTCACCGCCACGGTCGGAGTTGCCGGCCGCGGTCGCACGGCCCGCGAATGCATCGCCCGAGGCCACCGCGCCGCCCTTGTAGTGCATACCGTCGCAGTCATTATCCACGAAGTCGCACACCTCTGGGTTTCCGGCACCGACCATGATGTCATCGTCATCGCAGTCGTCGGCGTTGATGACGAAGCCACTCGGCACGTCACATGCAACTTCGTAGTTGCTGAAGTCGCCGTACCCATCTTGGTCCATGTCTGCGAAGAATCGAACCGCGTCAACAGCGCCGTCATCTGGGATGCTGTTGCAGTCGTTGTCGAATCCGTCACAGACCTCGTAGTACCCTGGATTTACGGTCGAGAGGCTATCGTTGCAGTCACCACCCACAACCACAAAACGTCCGACGATACCCGTCGGTGCGTCTGCGCAGGTGCTCTCCGCCGTCTCGTCATCGCCATAGCCATCGTTGTCCGCATCCGCGAAGAAGGTCGTCGCATCCGCTGCGGTGCCGTCGTCGATGAGGAAGTCGCAGTCGTTGTCGATGCCGTCGTCACAGAGTTCATCGGCGTCAGGATTGACACTGGCCTCGCTGTCATCGCAGTCGATGTCGGCTGCAAAGCCATCCGCGTCGCCGTCAGCATTCGGGTCATCACCCAAGCCGTCGCAGTTCCGGTCTTCAGACGGATCGGAGTTGGTCGGTGCACCTGGGAAGATGGTGGCATCACCGTCTTCGCAGTCAAGATCGTTGGGCACCCAGCCAGGCACCTGCAGGCAGTAGTCATTGCTGATGAGCGGGTCGCCCCACCCGTCGGAGTCGGAGTCGGCGTAGTAGGTCGTCAGGTCTCCAACGTCTTGACCACCGAAGAACACGGCAGCCGTGCCGCGATCTCTCCCCGCATTGTCGTTCTTCCAAGAACCCACAATGATGTCGTTGTAGGGCGCCAACTCTGGGAGAACCAACGTCTCTTGACCGTTGATCGTGCCTTCCGTTGCAAGCACGGCGGATCCCGTGAAGTCAAGGTAGGCCGCGCCGCTAATCTTGAAGTCGGCAACGTTCATGGTCATGGAACCAAGCTCGTGTGGTCCGTGGACCACATAAGCGGCACCCGACTGCGTCGCATTGCCGTCAGCTCGCTGGGCGCCGGCGACCAGGTCGACGTCTCCGTCGAGGTCAAGGTCAGCGAAATCGAAGTCGGTACCGAACTGGTCGTTGCCGTTCTCACCCAGCCACCGGAAGGCGTAGTCGTCGTTGGCCACATAGCTCGCAGCCAAATCACCGCCGGGGCTAATGCCGTAAATGGCACCACGCTTGGAGGATGCGTACATGTAGGCGCCGACCGCCACCTCTGCGTACCCATCTTCGTCGATGTCGCCCGCAGGGCTGACGGACGAGCCGAGTCGGTCAAAGGGGAGACCGTAGATGACAGACTCAGCCTCGCTTGCGAGCACCGTGCCAGAGAATCGAACGCCTGAGAAGCCTTTGAACACATAGGCCGCGCCAGCTTTCGGACCATTCGTACTGTCGGTTGCAGCACCGATGACGAAATCGTCGATACCGTCACCATTGAGGTCATTGGTAGACGACGCCGCCCCGCCGAAGAAGCTCTTATCGGCCACACCTTGGAACGTTGCGTCAGCGCTCGCGCTGGCCACAATATCGCCTGCGAAGCTGCCGCCGTAGAACAGGTGCGCGACACCCTGCTCGATACCCGCGCCGGGGGCATCAGGTGCGCCGATCATAAAGTCTTCCAAGCCATCGTTATCGATGTCACCGACGTTCGCGACCACAGTACCGAAGTCATGCGCATTGGCATCGCCCAAGAACCGGGCGGTCGCCTGCGACGCAAGATCAACGTCGCCGGAGAAGCTGCCGATGTCGGTCATGAGGTAGGCGACACCGGCTTTGTTGGCCGAGATGCCTGCGGGAGATGCGCCAATGAGGAGGTCGTCCGCACCATCGCCATCTGCATCAAAGGCAGCGAGCGAAGCACCGGCTTTCGTGTAGGCCGACCCACCGTTCAGCACCACATCGGCGAACGATGGGTTGACCGCGCCGAGCGCCGTCGTTGGACCGAAGAACACATACACGGCACCGGACTGGGCGCCGTTGATGTCGACGCCCGTAGCGCCGATGGCGAAGTCGGCTTCGCCGTCGAGGTTGAAGTCGCCAGACACCATGGACGTGCCAAAGTAGTCCTTGTTGCTCACGCCGGAGAGTTCGGTGTCAGCGCCGGCGAGGTCTGCCGTACCGAGCAATGCTCCGTACGCGTCGCAGTCGTCTTCAACCGCAAATCCCGCGCTTGTCGTCATGAGGCCAATCAAACCGGCCCCGGCAATCAGTCGCATCTTCATGTGTTCCTCCCCGGCAAAAAAGCTGGGCGAAAATAGACCTGGATATCCGTGGGGAGCCTACCAGTTGATGGGGGGTCTGATCCACCACCGCGGAAAAAATTTTTTACACGTCTGTCCCCGATCCGCGCAGTGGCGCGATCACCAACGCACAGCGGATTTTCGACGGACGAAAAATGGGAACATCGAGATGGGAAATTCGATGATTCACGCCTGTTCGGTACCGGCGCTGAAAAAAATTTTTCGCTAGTCGACAGCCCAGGTCGGGCGAATGTGATGGGGAGGCGGTTCGTGCTTCTCTCCCGCCTCCGCATCGCCCTGTTTGACCTCTGCGCGAAGCGTACCCAACTCTCGCCGGATCTCGACCAGTTGGTCGAGCGTCTGACGAACGAGGTCATCGAGTTCGGCCAGCGTATGCTCCAGAAACGCGGCCTTCACCTCGAGGGCTTCTACACGTGAATCCATCGCACTCATCAGAGTTCCTGGGTGTAAGTGTCCATAGTCTCGAACACGAGGTCCGGGCGGTCACTGATAATGGCATCCACGCCGTGTGCCAGCATGCGCCTCATCGTCGGCGCATCATTCACGGTCCACACCCACACCGGAAGCCCCCGCTGATGCGCCTCCGCCACGTATCTCGGGCGACGCACAAGCGAATGATGAGGCCCCAGAAATGCAGGTTGCAGGTCGCTCACCCACTTCGCGGGAAACATCTCGTGTAGTCTTGTGGCGAGGCCCTCCGGCTCGCCAGTGCCCAACAGCAGTCCGGTGCGTCGATGTGGCGCCATCGCGCGGCAGGTCCGGACCACCCCATGATCGAAGGACTTCACCACCGCTTCGTCTGGGCCCATGTGCTGGTCGAGCAGTGCCAGGACCCGCCCCTCGTAGCCGCCTTCTTTGAGCTCAACATCAAGAGCGATCTTGCAGGCCGCCCAGCGGACCACGTCGTCAAGCTTGGGCAGATCATACCCTGCAGCCAAGCAGCGTTGGCGGGCATCTCCATAGTTCATCGATGCTAACGAACGTTCACCCACCTCGGCATCATGGTGCGTCACGAGGGTACCGCAACCCAGCCGACGCACGTCCATCTCGACAGCATCAGCGCCGAGGCGCAAAGCCTCATCGAAGGCCTCGAGGGTGTTTCCTGGCGGGCAGTTCGAGCGCGCGCCGCGATGGGCGATCACCCAAGGTCTCCCGGGTCCTGGCTCCGTGATTCGTGCGATTCCCATACCGAACGCTCCTCGCCTGCTCCCGACGAGAGGTGGCCCCCGTCGTTGCGATCTTTGCACACATCAGTCCGAGATCGAATACATACCCAGCGCAACCCGAACCAATGCCATGATGGCGTGAGAGGTTCCACCGTGTCTGAGCCATTTGACCGCACCAAAATCGCAGAACTGTTCGAAATGATCGGTGGCGATGTGACGTGGATTGACGAGTTGCTTGAGTTGTACATCAAGAACACGGCCGAGGAGCTCGCGGCGCTCACGGACCTCCTTGATGAGGGCGACACCACCGCCGTGGCTCGCAAGACCCATACCATCAAGGGCACAAGCGGGAATGTAGGTGCCAATCAGATGTTCGAGCTCTGCCTCAAAGCCAATCGGCATGCCCAACAAGGCGAACTCACCGCTGTTCGTGCGCTCCTTCCAGAGTTGCGTGAGGCTCACGAGGCCACGGCACGTGACAAGGCGCGTGTGCTGGACTTCTGCGCGTCTTCCTGACCATTGACCTTGGTATGTGAACCATGCTCACCTGCCTCCGCGTACAACAGCTCGCCATCGCCGAAGACATAGAACTGACGTTCGGCACTGGCCTCAACATCGTCACCGGCGAGACCGGCGCGGGAAAATCGCTACTCGTCAAGGCGCTCTCCCTCGTGCTCGGCGGGCGAGGTCGCAGCGAGCTCGTTCGAGAAGGCGCCGCACAGGCCAATGTCGAAGCATTGTTCGACGTCTCCTCCTCGCCCGAGACCCAGACGTGGCTCGATGCGAGCTTCGGGCTCTCGGACTCGGAAGTCTTGATCCGGCGTGTCTTGAGCCGGGAGGGGCGAACACGGGCCTACATCAACGGGCGACTCGCCACAGCGAGTCAGGTCAAGCGCATCGGCGAGCGTCTGCTGGACATCTCGAGTCAGCACGACCATCACCGTCTCGTCGACCCGCGAAGCCATCTCGAGTTTCTGGACCGATTTGGGCATCTCGAGCAGCCGAGACGCGTGGTCGCGGAGGCTTGGACCTCGCTACGTGTGGCGTCGCGTGCATTGCTGCAGCTTGAGTCCGACCTGCAGACTCGGGCCGAGCGCGAGGACCTTCTTCGTTTTCAAGTCGAAGAACTGGAGGCCGTCGCGCCTCAACTGGGTGAGGAGACCGCGCTGACGCACCGCTGCGATCAACTGGCACACGCAGAACAGCTCTCCGGTGCCACCCAACATGCCCATCAGACGCTGTATGACAACGAACGTTCGGTGGCCGCACAGCTCGCAGAACTCACCCATACGCTTCATGCCTTACACGGGGTTGACCCGCAGCTCGACGCACTCACCGAGCGCATCGATGCCCTGATGACCGACATCGAAGATGTGGGCCAGGACTTTGGCCAGTACGCGCGCCAGGCCGTCATGGACCCCGAGGAGCTTAGACACTCGGAGGAGCGCCTCGGTGTGCTTCGACGCCTCGGACGAAAGCATGGCACGAGTCCCGACGACCTGGCCACCAAGGCCACGAGCCTTCGCGAGGAGCTCGATGCAATGGCGACCCTGGAACTCGAAGTGGAGTCGGTGGAGGCTGCACGAGATGCTGCCTTCGATGCTGTCTCCCGTGAGGCTCGCTCCCTATCGGAAGCACGGAAGGCCGCTGCCGGTCGCCTCGGTGCATCGATCACATCGGAGCTGAGCACCCTCGGCATGGGCGATGCCGAGGTGAAGGTCGATGTCGCGATGTTGCCGCATCGAGATGGGTCACCCGAGCTCGATGGCGCACATCTATCCGAGACGGGCGTCGACCAGGTCGAGTTCCTCATTGCGCCCAATCATGGCCAGTCCCCTCGCCCGCTGCATCGCATCGCCAGCGGCGGCGAGCTGTCGAGGGCGTTGCTTGCCATCAAGTGCGTGCTCGCCCACAACGGGCCCCGAGGCGTCTATGTCTTTGATGAGGTAGATACGGGTGTAGGTGGCGCAATCGCAGAGGCCATTGGGCAGAAGTTGTGGCAGCTCTCCCGCCACCACCAGATCTTGTGCATCACGCATCAGGCCCAACTCGCCGCATATGGCGACCAGCACCTGCACGTCAGCAAGGCTCGCGTGGGTGACAGCACACAGTCCACCGTGCGCGCCCTTCGCGCCGATGACCGGGTTCACGAGCTGGCGCGGATGATGGGTGGGCTTCGCCTCAACGAGGCCACCACACATGCCGCACGTGGCCTGCTGACCGATGCCGAGAACGTGAAGACGGACATTCGCTCCCTTGCGAAATAAAAATGTTTCACGACGCTACCCATTTGTGTGCCCACGGTGATAAATTCCCGACTCGGTTTCCGATGGAGTTCGCCATGACACGCATTGTCGCCCTTCTCGCTCTCACCGCCGCCTGCGGTACCAGCCAACCTCCCGCCGACCCTGCGCCGGCACCTGCCCCAGAAGCACCGGCCAAGGCCGAAGCACCCGCAAAAGAGGATGTGTCCAAGTACGCAGCCCTCTTTGGAACCATTGCCAAGGCAGAGGTTGCAGAGGCCGACAAAGCCAAGGTCGATCTTGGCCGTATGCTCTACTATGACACCCGCCTCTCGCTCTCTCGCGAGATCAGCTGCAACAGCTGCCACCAACTCGACAACTTCGGTGTCGACAGCGAGCCGACTTCCCCGGGGCACAAGGGGCACCGCGGAAACCGCAACTCGCCCACAAGCTACAACGCCTTCGGTCACGTCGCCCAGTTCTGGGACGGCCGCGCGGCAGACGTCGAAGCACAGGCCAAGGGTCCTGTGCTCGCAGCCGGCGAGATGGCGATGCCAGATGAGGCCACCGTGGAGAAGGTGCTCGCCTCTGTCCCCGGCTACGTCGAAGCCTTCGGCAAGGCCTTCCCGGGCGACAACCCCGTCAGCTACCAGCACATGGCCGACGCCATTGGTGCCTTCGAGCGTCACTTGTCCACACCAAGCCGGTTTGATGATTGGCTGAACGGCCAGGCCGATGCCATGTCTGCAGAAGAGAAGGCAGGCCTCGATGCCTTTGTGGATGCTGGCTGCGCCTCATGCCACAGCCAGTCCTTGTTCGGCGGCCACATGTACCAGAAGCTTGGTCTTGTCGAAGCCTACGAGACGTCCGACATGGGTCGCTTCGCCGTCACCAACAACGAAGCCGACAAGTTCGTCTTCAAGGTACCCTCGCTTCGCAATGTCACCAAGACGGGTCCATGGCTGCACGACGGCTCCGTCGCCACCATCGAAGACATGGTACGGCTGATGGGCAAGCACCAGCTCGGAAAGGAACTTGATGATGCGACCACCGCGTCGATCGTGACCTTCCTCGGCGCGCTCGAAGGGCGGGTCGACGAGGCCTACATCGCTGTGCCAACGCTTCCTGAAGACGGTCCAGAGACCGCGAGCTTCTACCAGACGATGTGACGGTGACTCTGGGGCGGCGGCTCATCGCCGCCCTAGAGATCGACGGTCTCAAAGGCCTTGATCAACGCCGGCGACATCAGAAATGCGAACAGCGGCGGCAGAAAGAACACAATCATGATTACGTTGAGCTTGAGCGGCACCTGCTGTGCGCGTTCTTCTGCGTGCGCGAATCGCATGATGCGCATCTGTTCGGACAGACGTCGAATCGTCGGGCCCATGTTGGTGATGAGCGACCCCGAGTCCAGCTGGGTGGCGGTTGCCCCAAGGCTCTTCATGCCTTCGAGGCTGGTACGCTCGTAAAGCCCATCAAAGATCTCACGACGGTCGACGCCGTTGCTGAACTGGTGCGAAGCCAGCCGTAGGTTCTTGGCCAGATAGGGCTCTACCGTCTGAAAGCTCAATCCCGTAAAGGAGAGGGCCTGCTCGAACGTAAGCCCGCCCTCGAGCGCACCCGTCAAGAGATCCATCGCCGCGGCGAGCGCAGCGTCCATGGACCGCAGGCGAATCGCCATCTGACGCCTCATCAAGAACCATGCCGCCGCGATGCCGAGCAAGCCCCCGAGGAGGGCCCCGAGCATCCGTAGCCCCGGCGTGGTTCCCACGGGGACCTCGAACCAGGCGAGGACGCCACAGGCGTACCCGATGTAGAGCAGGCAATACACCACAAACGCGGGCGCTTGGTCAGGCCAGATGTTGAGCAGCATCAGCTGCTGACGAAACTCGCTGGCCCCCGTCTCCGGCCAGTGTCGTTCCACCTCTTCGACAATGATACCTCGGTCGCCCTCATCAGGTGGCGCAAGCGCCTCTAGCGCCCACTCTTCGGACACGAGATCGGGCAGCCGACGTTCCCCCACAATGCGCGGCTGGCTCATGCGGTAGCCCGCGACCATCACGACAAGGGACCCTAGGCTGACCCCGATTGGCGTTGCTGCAGGATGACTCAAGAGGTCCATGCCACGCTCCTGTTGAGAGTCTACACCACTGGCCGTCCCCAGCGCTCCGCATGCTCCACAGGTGTGCGGCCGGTGAGGTGATGTACACCGACGGAAAAGAGGAGAATACCGGTCAGGATCGCTCCCCAGAACCAGCCGTAACAGATGGCTGTCGAGAGGCCGGTCACGACGACCAAGAACCAGCCTTCGCGGGCATCGTCGCGCTGAACAATCCAGTCGAACGCCATGAGCCCCAGCATGCTGACGATGCCGACGATGGCGAACCACTGCCAGATCTCTTGAGGACCATAGAAGCCCCAGAGCAGCTCGCGCGCACCCGACTCATCAAGACCGGCTGCCGCCTGAAGCGCGGGCAGGACCTCTGTCTTGGGGAGGCTCGAGACGGCTTCCAACGGCTGATTCAGCTCATTGACGAGGTACCGCCGAGCCAAGACAACCTTATCGCCGCCACTCTCGTACATCTCACCTGCCACCAAGGAGCCCAGCGACCAGCCAATTCCGGTCGTGGCATTGACATAGCCGAGGTACAACCCCTTCTTCCCTTCAGGCGCGATCCCCGCCACGTACCGCATCTTGGTCGGCGAAGCCATCATCTCACCAAAGGAAAAGAGCGCGATGGCCCCGAGGGTGACCCACCCCGCCATGGATACGCCGAGGCCATAAATGCCGATGGCACTGACGAGAATGCCCAGAATCATCGACTGCATGGACCGAAGGAATCCGGTGAAGTACCCCACCGCGAACGCGAACAGCATGATCATGCCGGCATTCAGGTTGATCATGTACTCCTGCGGGAGGTTCCCGCCCCAGTCCGCTGGAATCTCTCCAAACAGCGCCATCCAGAGGCCAGAGGTGGCGGCGAGCACCGCGGAGGAGTCGACCCAGTCGTCGATGAAGTTGGGGAGGAGGTCAAACAACTGGTAGAACATGGCCCAGAAGCCACTAAACAACGCAAGAAACGCAAACAGACGTGGCTCGATCACACCCGCACCACTCTCCACCAACACCTGCCAGGCCGATCGGTCATCGTCTGCGGCAGCCGCCGGACGCTCTGGCTCCTTAAAGGTGAGCAACAGCGGGATGTTGATGCACACGATGACCGCGCAGCTGAGGAAGACGTAGCGCCACTCCATGAGTCGCATGACGCCCGCAAGAAATGGGCCCAGAAATCCGCCGAGGTTCACCAACTGGTAGAACACCGACCACCCGAGCGCATCATTGGACTTGTCGAGCTGCGTGGCGATCACACCCTGCAGGCCGGGCTTAAAGATCGCGGTACCGAGGGCCAGCAACAGCGCCCCAGCCGTAAACCAGAAGTACACATGTTCGTGGCCCGCGACGCCCACCGAAGCCCCACCAGACGTCACGACCGCGATCTCGAGGGCGTAGGCCATCCCCAGATAGCCGGCGACCTTAATGAGAATGGCGATAAACACGGTCAGCTTGTAGCCGTAGCGATCCGCGAACCCACCAGAGAAGACGGGCACGAAGCTCTGTACCGCTGCCCATGCAGCGTAGATCTGACCCTTTTGAATGTTGTCGAACTGCGGGCCGCCAGCCTCGACGGCCAGCAACATGTAGATGGGCAGAACCGTGCGCAAGCCGTAGTACGCCAATCGCTCAAACACCTCCATGATGTTCGAGATCCAGTAGGGCCAGCTGAGGCTGGTGATCTGCTGCATAAAGGGTGCGGGTCGGGTGGCCTGATCGACGTCTGACATGGCGACTCCTCGTGGTGAGCGGCTCGCGCCGAGGACCATAGCGCACATGCTCCTCCAACGTGCAGCGTTGACAGCGGCCTCACCCCGGGCGTACACCGAGACACACGTGAGGGGCGCAATGACCATGGACGGACTGATTCTTGGACTCGATCAGGGAACCACCGGCACCACGGCCCTGCTCGTCGACCAGCAGGTTGGCGTTGTGGCCAAGCACAACGTGGAGTTTCCAAACCACTACCCGAAGCCGGGTTGGGTGGAGCATGACACCGAAGAGATCTGGACCTCCGTTGCGCAAGCCGTGGCCGGCGTGTTGGAAAAAGCCCAAGCGAGCGCAGCACAGATCCGCGCGATCGGCGTGACCAACCAGCGGGAGACCAGTGTCATCTGGGAACGCTCTTCCGGTCGCGCCATCCATCGGGCGCTCGTGTGGCAGGACCGCCGTACCACGGGCTTTTGTCAGGAGCTGCAGACCGCCGGTCATGCCGAGCGCGTCAAGGCCACGACAGGCCTCGTTCTCGACCCGTACTTCTCGGGCACCAAGGCACGCTGGACCCTCAATCACGTCGACGGCGCACGCGGTCGGGCCAACCGTGGAGAGTTGGCCTTTGGAACGATCGACACATGGCTCACCTCGCGTCTGACCGCCGGGCAGGCGCACGTCACCGACCCGAGCAATGCGAGTCGAACGCTCTTGTATGACCTCAACCACATGGAATGGTCCGACGAGATGTGTGAGCTCTTGAACGTCCCCAAGGGCATGCTCCCGCGCGTCGGAGACAGCAGCGAGATCTACGGTCACACCAAAGATGTGGGTTTTCTCCCGGATGGCATTCCCGTGGCCGGACTCATCGGCGACCAGCAAGGTGCCCTGTTCGGCCAAGCCTGCTTCGAGGCGGGCCTCGCGAAGTGCACCTACGGGACCGGAGCGTTCATCCTTCTCAACACAGGTGATGCACCCGTGTTCTCCACCAACGGCATGCTCACCACAGTCGGGTGGCGGCTCAATGGGCAGACCACCTATGCGCTTGAGGGGTCCGTCTTTATCGCCGGCGCCGCGGTTCAGTGGCTCCGAGACGGACTCGGCCTGATCGCCACCAGCGCCGAGGTCGAAGGACTGGCCTCTTCGGTGCCCGATACGGGCGGTGTGGTCTTCGTCCCTGCCCTCGCCGGCCTCGGTGCGCCCCACTGGAGACCAGAAGCTCGGGGCATCATCCGCGGCCTCACCGGTGGCACCACGGCCGCGCACCTCGCACGTGCAACCCTCGAAGGCGTCGCGCTCTCTGTCGACGATGTGCTCCGCGCCATGTCCGACGATCTCGGGGCGCCACTCGGCGAGCTTCGTGTCGATGGCGGTGCCGCCGCCAACAACCTGCTGATGCAGCGTCAGGCCGACCTTCTCGGCATTGACTGCATCCGGCCCAAAGTGCTCGAGACCACGGGCCTTGGCTCCGTTCTCCTCGCCGGGCTGGCCACCGGGGTGTGGTCCGACACCCGCGATATCGTGGCCGCATGGTCCGAAGACCGCCGATTTTCCCCCGCGGGCGCACCCGACGAGCTTCGCGCGACACGCGCGGCATGGCAGGCTGCGGTGGAGCGCGCATGAGCGTTGGTCCCCTCGGAAAGCGTCTTTCGCCCGGCGATGCCGTGGGCGACTGGGTCGTCGTGGCACCCGATCCGATCTCCCACGATGCGTATCGGGTCAGAAAGTCAAGGGGCGACCGCGAAGAGGGTCTCCTCGAGCTGTTCCATGAGACCCCTACCGACGAGGTTCGCCAGCACATGGCGGAGAAGCTCGAGCAGCTGGAGTCCATTCGAGACAAGCGTGTCCCACGCCTCTTGGATGGTGACATGGAGAGCGATCTCGCCTACCTCGTCAGCGAGGCCCCACCTCGCGGCCGCCTCAGCGCCAAGATGCAGGGGTTTTTGGCCACCGAGCTAAGTCCACCCGACCTGGCGGCGAGTATACTCCGCGCCCTCGACCTGCTTCATTCCGTAGGCCTGTGTCACGGCGATATCCGTCCTGATACGTTAGGTCTACGCAGCGATGGCACCATTGAGCTCTGCGGCCTTCGTTCCATCCTCGATGCGGGGTCGATCACGCTCGTCTACGGTGACCGGGTCCATCCCTCTGTGTCCTACACCCCCCCCGAGGCCCTGAACCCAGGCCGAACCGACCTTCGACCTGCCGACATCTACGCGCTCGGGGTCATTCTCTACGAAGCGCTGACCCGCCAAGTAGCCTATGACCTCACCCCTACAAAGGGGGCCAAGGCTGCGGCGATGAAGGTGCTGCTCGCCAAGCGGAGCCAGGCCTGCCTCGACCCCGGCGAAGACGCAGGTCCGGAGTTTCGCAAGCTGGTCATGGGCCTCACCGCCAAGAGCGCGGATGAGCGCCCCAATGTGACCGAGGCCCTTGGCTCCCTCCATCTCGAGTCGGATGTGCCCATCCCAGCACCCCCACCCCCACCTAAAGTGGTGGAGGCCTTTGAGCCCCAAGCGCCCGCACATGACCCGCTCGGCCTCTTCGACCTCGAGATCGACCTTCCCCCTCGCGCGACCGAGCTCCCAGCCCTCAAGCGCCCCGGACAAGGCGCGAGCCTTCCGGAGTCTACCGCCCTTACGCTATTTCTCCTCATCAGCGTCGGCCTTGGATTCTTGGTCTACCTCGTGTCCTAGTCCGTGCGGAGTCTCGCCAAGAACCAGCGTAAGAACCGAAATGGACGCTGGGCCTCACGGGGCGTGAACCGCGCCGAGACCACACGCTGTCCATCCGTCGAGGACCACCTGATGCGCTTCGGATGCGCACGCTGAAGCGCATCAATCTTCGCATCTGACACCGCGCTGGCCTCGTGAAGTGTGAGCTCCACGCGCACCTTGAGCCACCGGCAATGGGAGATGCCCAGCTGCTCACACTCCCGCTTGACCGTGAGGAGTCCTTGGAGGTTTCGAGCTTCTTGTGGAAGCGAACCCACCTCGCCTTCAAGGTCGTCAATGAGAGCGTCGAGCGCTTCGACGGATGGGGCCTCGGCCAGCCGCCGGTACCACGACATGCGACGCGAGAGGTCCGTGAGCAGGCTCTCGGGCAGGAAGGCAGGCACCGGCACATCGACCTCACAGTCCAGCTTCTGCAGCGCGCCGCGTCCCCGCACCGACGCCACAGTCTCCCCAAGAAGCTCGACCCACGTGTCGTAGCCCACGGCATCAATGTTGCCGGACTGGGACTTCCCGAGAAAGTTGCCGCCCCCGCGCAGCTCGAGGTCCGCCGTTGCGATGTTGAAGCCGGCGCCAAGGCCCGTATGTTCGACCAACACGCCAAGTCGCTTTCGAGCCTCGCGCGTGGTCTCCTCCGGGGTCATCAAAATACAGTTCCCCCGAACATCGGACCGTCCGACCCGACCACGTAGCTGGTAAAGCTGGGCGAGCCCGAAGAGGTCCGCGCGGTGTACGAGCATTGTATTGACGTTCGGGAGATGGATGCCCGACTCGACAATGGCCGTACACACCAGCACATCGATGTCCCGCTTCATGAACCGCAGCAGCACGTCTTCGAGCTCCTCGGACTTCATCTGGCCATGGGCCACATCGAGACGCACCTCCGGAACCCACTCGGCCACCTTGTCACGCATGGCCTCGATGGTCTCCACACGGTTGTGCACCAAGTAGACCTGCCCACCCCGCTTGTGCTCCATCAGAATGGCATCGCGAACGCGGGTGCGATTGAAGCGTGCGAGCGTGGTGCGCACACTCAGCCGATGCGCGGGAGGTGTCGCAATCACGCTCATCGAGCGCAACCCAGAGACCGCCATCTGTAGGGTACGTGGAATCGGCGTCGCCGACATCGAGAGGATATCGACTTCGGTTCTCATCTTCTTCAGCCGGGACTTTTGTGAGACACCAAACCGATGCTCCTCGTCGACCACGACGAGACCGAGATCCTTGAAGCGAATGGTCCGCCCCAGGAGCTTGGTGGTACCCACCACGATGTCGACCTCACCATTGGTGAGCGCCAGGGCGGTGGCCTTGGCGTCCGCTGTCGATGAAAACCGCGACAGCATACCCACCCGCACGGCTGTCCCCTCGAAGCGCTCTCGGAAGGTCAGCAGGTGCTGGTAGGCCAACACGGTGGTTGGACAGAGCACCGCCACCTGCCGACCGGCCTCGACCATACGCATCGCGGCCCGCATCGCTACCTCGGTCTTGCCAAAGCCGACATCACCGCAGATGAGCCGGTCCATCGGCACATCTGATTCGAGGTCATCGAGCACATCGAGAATCGCCTGCGCTTGGTCTTCGGTCTCTTGGTGCGGGAACGAGGCCTCAAATCGATGGTAGGCCTTGCCCGCCGCAGGCAAGCCGGGCCGCGTGGCAAGCTCGCGCCGGGCCGCGAGCTGCAGCAGGTCCTGCGCCAACCCGAGCAGCTGATCGCGCACCTTGCCCTTGCGGGCCTCCCAGGTCGCCCCGCCCAGACGATCGAGCTTGACGGCACCACCTACGCGGCTGGCGGTGTAGCGCGAGAGCTCCGCTATCGCCGTCACCGGCAGGTAGAGCACATCGTCACCGCGGTAGACCAGCTTCACAAAGTCTTGCTCCGCGCCCTTTAGATTGAGGCGGTGAAGCCCCTCAAACCGGCCGATACCGTGAATCCTGTGGACCACCGGCTCCTGCTGCTTCAGCTCGGCCACGTTTCCGACGCTGACATCGAACAACTCGTGGTGCCGGGCACGGCGACTTGCCCTCGCACGGCCAAAGATGGCGTGTGCAGGCACAAAGGCCAGCCCGCCCTCCGCAGCGATAAATCCGCGAGGGAGGTCCCCCACCATCAAGCTCGCCTCTCCTGGGAGACAGTCTTCGACCGCGGTCCGACCCACCAGCTGAAGCCCATGCGGCTCCAACAGCTGCTCAAGCATCTCGGCACGCCGTGCTGAGCGCGCCACCATGACCAAGGTCTTACGCCCAGAAGCGAGGTCGAGCAGCTTATTGACGACCGGTCCTAGCTCCTTCCCTCTGGCAGCGAGCCCATCGACGGGTCGGCAGCCCAGCCCCTCGCTGTCGTCTTGGCCCTTGAGCTCCACCAAGCTGTGACTGGCCGTGAGCGTGTCCAACACCTCATCGGGGTGGACAAACCGATCCGACGGCACGACGAGCGGACGCTCAGACTCCTCGAGATCGTTCCAACGTCGGTGCGCCGTGTCCCACGCGTCGCGGAGTGATGCCGCGACAGACCCGGGGTGCACCACCACGCAGGGCAGGTGTCCAAGGGGCTGCAGCGGTGCCTCGGTCTCCACGAGGGCGGGGAGGCTATCCGACAATCCCGCGACTCGAATGCCTGCACGCAGGTCTTCGATAAAGCGCCGTCGAGCCCGCACACCAAACCCGAGCGCACTCGCACGCCGGGTCAGATCTGCCGTGGCCCGCGTCAGGGCCGCTTCATCAAACCGCTCCTCTCTCGCAGGTAAGAGCGTCGCCTTGTTCAGACGTCGCACCACGCGCAGTGTCTTGACATCGATGGCACGGAGCGACTCGATCTCATCATCAAAGAAGTCCACGCGGATCACGCGGTTCAGGCCCGCTGACCAGATGTCGAGCACATCCCCGCGCGCCGCATAGGTGCCAGGGCGGTCCACCCGTCCGGTGGCGAGGTAGCCAGAGTCCGACAGCCAAGCAGTCAGATCGTCTCGCTCAATCGTGTCTCCCACCCGGAGCACCCGTGTGCCCTTGTCGCGTGATGCGCGGTCTGGAATGCGCTGCATCAGAGCACGGGCAGACGTGACTACGGTCAACGCCTCGCCGCGTGCAAGACGATGGAGCACCCGCGTGCGCTGTGCAGGCAGGTCTGAAGACGGGGAAAATCCATCGTAGGGTTTGACGTCATCTGCCGGAAATGGCTCGACCCGGGAGGGGTGAGGGTGAAAGAACCGCAGCCCCGAGACGAGGCGCTCGGCCGCATCCGGTTCGTCGCACACCACAAGCACACTACGGTCGCCATCGAGCGACGCGAGGACCCAGGCCAGCGCGTCTCCGGGAAGCTCCGCCCAGGGAACGCCTCTAGAACGGAGGTGCTTCGCACGACGAAGGAGGGACGCTGCGCTCACGTCGCCTCCGCCTCCGCGGCTGCGCGCTTGGCCTCTACCTTCTTTCGGAGCTCATCACGCTCTAGGAAGACGGCGTAGAGCGCGAGCACACTCCACCACCCACAGAGTCCGAAGACCACACCTTCGATGAGGGCGACCTCAAGCGGCACCAGTTGCGGGTCGAACAGACTGGCAAAGGCCAGGTCTGGTCCCATCATCATCCCCATCGCCGCCATCTGAACCAGCATTGCCGGAATGAAACTCACCGCGAGGATCTTAAAGATCGTCCCTCGGATACCGCGAATGAGGGTCACCGAACCCTGAAAGGCCGGACGATCGGGATGGAGGACAGCCAGAATGTCGGTGAAGGCGTAGCTCACGGCATAGTAAATTCCGGGAACGATCACCTGCATGCCGATGAGCACCAAGTGCGTACGGGCACCGTGGGCGGACGCAACCCCTGCCCAGCCCGAGACCGCGCGGCCAAAGGTGCCTGCATGCCCCGTGCCTTCTCGTGCTGCTGCGGCGGCGTGAACCTGTACCGAGACCACAAACGCGCCCACGAGACCTGCCCATGCGAGCAGGAGAGCAAAGTCAATCAGGCCCACCAGTGCGGGCGCCATGCCGGGGTCAGAGCTGCCAGAGAGCGCGATGGCTCCCCAGAGGGCCAACGTCGGCAGCACAAGCAGCGTCGGCCACCACGAGGCTCGTGATGCGGTCTTGCGGTTCACCACCTGCAGCACGAGATAGAGCACCAAGAATCCGAGTGTGCCAAAGATGCCCGAGGACAACAGGCTGTCCGGCTGTTGTGCGGCGAGCAAGGTGGTCGACGCCTCAAGCACGGAGTGCCCCACCCATCCAGCCGCGAGCCCCTCCCCCACGGTGACCAACCCTGCGGTACCCAGCGTCGCGAGGAGCCATGGCAGCGAACGCCCGTAGGCCTGAAAGGCAGAGAGCTGCCGTGTCCAGCGTCGGCGCTTGGTCCACGCTGCGTCTGTCGGCGTAGCGCCCAAACACCGCCAGAACTGCGCGAGGTTCATTCCGGGGATGACGGTCCAGAGGGCATCATCGGGCGGATACCCGAGGTCATTCACGCGGAGAAGCGTGGGCAAGATCTTAATGAGCTGAAGGACCAAGAGTCCGCTCCCCACCATCACACGCGTCTCCACGTTGTACTGGGACGCCAGAACCAGCTGCGCCAAGGTCAGCATCCCAGAAAGGGCCAGAAACGGGAATCTCGAGAGCCGAACGGGGGTGGCGTTGGACACGTGGTCTCTCCTGAAACGAGTACGCGGGGGTGCCTAACCGCTCCGACGGGCGTGCCCTACCCCACATGTTTTGGGGTGACCCCTCATGTTCTGTCTCCGTTGTGCCGTCTCTCCTGACATCAGCGTTGGGGGACGCACGATGTTGTGGGCTGCACTCTTGGCACAGGCGATGGCCTTTGAACCCATGATCAATGAGGCAGGGTCGGATGTCCGGTGGGCACGTATGCCCGTGACGTACGCCATCAACCCCGACAATGCCCCTGATGAGCTCGACGATGTGGCCACCGTGGACGCCATCGTTGCAGCGTTCGAAGCGTGGGCCGAGGTGCCTGCCGCCGAGCTCTGGTTCGAAAGGCTCGGCAACACGGCATCGACAACCGTCGAAAACGATAGCCGAAACCTCGTGTACTGGGAGTCCGACTGGGAATGGGACCCCAATATCGTCGCCTTGACCAGCACCTGGTCTACCCCGCAAGGCACACTCCTCGGCTTCGACATTCGTATCAACGCCACCGCCGAAGAGGATGGCACCCCCCGCTGGACGGAAGACAACATGGATCTCCAGAACGCGATGACCCATGAAGTGGGTCATGCCATCGGACTCGATCACAGCCCAGACGAGTTCATGGCCACCATGTTCGCCAGCACCATCTCTGGGGAGCGCACCAAACGCGACCTCCACTGGGATGACGAAGAAGGCGTTCGCTACCTCTACAGCGAGCGCGAAGATCTGCTCACCGCACTCTCCTGCAGCTCCACTGGACAAGGCTGGGGCCTGGCTCCGCTCCTGCTCACCATGGGTCTGTTCATTCGCCGCACTGGGAAGGTGACCCGATGATCCCCTTGCTCATGCTCTGGATGGCGTCGCCATCTCAAGCCACCACGATTCACGCCCATGGAGAGACCACCGAGGACGCCTTTGAGCACCTCGTCGACGAAGCGGCCGCCGTCGTGCGGGCCACAGTGCTCTCGACAGAGACCATGGTGCGCGGACGAGGGTTGGTCACCCACTACGAACTCGTGGTGACCGACTGCATCGAAGGAGATGCCGTGGATACCCTCAGCTTCGCTCTCCCCGGTGGCGTGCGCGCAGATGGGGTGATGGAGCGCGTCAGTGGGGTACCCGTCTGGTCAGAAGGTGCCGACGTCGTGGTCTTGGTGCCCGAATCGGGTCAGCCCAGCCTCTACGGGGTCTACACCCTCGACGAGCACATGGCCCTGCATGGGGCGCTCCCCTTGGTCGACAAGCACAATCTCCTGCTCGACATCAGCCGCTTCGAGAAGCGGGTCCACGCGCTGTCGCACCCCTAGGCGGCGCTCGGCGCCCACCGATCGAACGACCGCAGGGCTTGCTCCGCACCCTCGCGGGTGCTGAATACGGCGATAAAGCAGTTCTTGTGGCAGAACACCGACCCCGGAACCCCCGTTGCTTGGGAGAGCTCATCGCCCATGAGCCCCGCCCAGCTCGATGGAAGGGAGCGCTTCTGATCGAAGACCCCGGGCTTGGGTGGAATCGCGAGGATCTTCCAAGAGCCCTCGTCCGAGGGGAACATCATGTAGTCGGTGGGATGCTCTCGCCCGCCGTACTCGAAGTACACGGGCTTCCATCGGTAGTACTTGTCGAGGATCACCACACGACGGCCCGCAGCGACCGCCTCATCCATGGCGGCCCGCACGACCTCACGTGCATCGCAGAGTTGTTGGTGATCCGCCTCAAGGCCCTTGAGGTAGCGAACCGCCGCATCAGACGCCGCGAGAAACGCCTGCTGCTTGTCCTGCGCGCTATCCGCGCCGACGCCGAACGTCTCGACTAAACGTGCGAAGCAGGGAATCTCGGGGTCGGGCGCAATTCGACCCGTATCGACCGCATCGACATAGTCGACGAGCTGGACGCGTAGATGCTGCGCGAGCTCGGGCGTGACCGTGGCCTCTGTCTCCAGCCATTCCATGACCATACCTGCCGACGAGAGCGCCCCGGTGTAGCTGCTCTGGTGGTGGTCAAATCGGCGGTTGGCGGGATCGAACACCCCACCCACATCAACCACGATGTCGCATTCGGAGAGCGCGCTGGCGTCACGGGTGCGCAGCACGCGGGCCTCTGCATCGACGAAGTGCCGCACCAAGGCGAAGGCCAACACATCGTCTGCATGAAAGGTGCCGCTATGGGTTCCAACCAAGGTGCTCACGACCGCATGTCCTTTCGGGCCAATCCCGGCCCGTCCAAGGAGCCAGAATAGCCTCTGAACGCGTGGGATTCCACCCTGTGATTGAAGTTGCTACCCGCGGCCCGCCGAGTTCATTATTGGAGGGGACGTTCTTTGGGGGAAACGATGAATGTCAACGGACGTCACGCCCGTGCAATTTGTTTATGTGCCGTTGCGTGCGTTTTGTCAGGATGCGTGACAGGACTACAGCCCATTGCGTCCACCGACACCGATGAGCCCACCAGTATTGTGCGGATCGTGTCGGTCGAGCCCGGCCAAGGGCCCATCACCGGTGGGACCGAGGTCATCATTCGCGGCGAGAACTTCGACTGGCCCGTCGCGGTGCAGCTCGGGTCCGTTCCCGTTGAGGTGACACCGATCGATGCCACGAGTGTCCGGATCATCACGCCACCTGTCTCCGTCGAGCAGGCCGTCGATGTCGAGGTCCAGTCCGCTTCTGGTCAAGACGTTCGACCCTCGGGATTTGCCTACTTGGGTACCTCCGTGGTCGATGACACCGGCAGCGCCCCCGTCGACCCCGACCCACCGCGCGGAAGCACACTCATCACGGGTGTCATTGAGGTCTCCCACCTACAGATGACCTGCCCGAGCTGCCTCGACGGACGTCCGAGCGACCTCGATGTGCAGGTCAATGCGATCTTCCACAATCCCGAGTCCACCTCATGGAGCGCATGGATGCCCCCAAGCGGGCTGTGCGCCTTCGATGTAGCGCCCCCCGTGCGTAGCCTCACCACACGAAATGTGGGATCGATGATCACCTTGACCTCGGGAACCGAACAGATCAACCTGCCATACGGCAACATCAAGGGGTTCGGCGCAGGCTACAGCAGTGGTGCCCTGAACTCTGAAGCCATCATCCGAAACGCGGCCTACGACCTTGGCGGGTCATCTCTCCCCTACACTGGCAGCCTGTTGACCGGCCGCGGCTTCGATGCCATCACACCAGCCGGGCTGCTGATCACCTTTCCCCAGTCCGACTTGTTCTCCCAGGCCATCTTCATGTCTGGCCAGACCTTTACGTGGGCGCCGACCGGTCCCGATGACTTCGTGGTCGACATCTATGTCTTCGCACCGAGTACCGGTGACTATGTGGGGTCCGTCACATGTCGCGGTCCCGACAACGGAAGCCTGACTGTCCCTGCAACCTACCTCGGTTCCTTCCCGGCCGGCAGCAGCGTGCTCGTACAGCTGTCCCGCTACCGGTTCAGTGAGTTGGTCTCCCCAGACGACGGCTCGATCATCGAAGGCATCTCGTGGTTCGGCGTCGAGGGCACGGGCTACTTGCAGCCCTAGCGGTCACGGAAGACGCAGCACCGCCGTGCCCAGCCAGGACCCTCCAAGCGCCTCTGTCGCCGCATTCTGCGCGGCACAAAACTGCAAGGCCATAGGTGTCGCTCCCCGTTTCACCAGGGTCGTCATCACGGTGGATTCCGTACAGAACGCTACGCCTCCAGAGCAAACGGTAAGAAGCTGGGTTGCGAGATGCGTATGCCAGTTCAGATCGGGCACAATGTCCTGATCGATACCACCGATCACCACCGCATGCGGACCGGCTCGGAGATGGCAGAGTACCTCCATGATGTCGGCCCTGACGGCCATACAAGGCAGCCCCCACACTGCCGACGCAGCATCTACCGCCTGACGCGCAGAGGCTGGATGCCCAAGCGGGTGGTTGAGGTCAACCCCTGCATACGCCGCGGCATGAAGCGAGGTGGCCAGCGCACGAGCAGCCATGGGCTGCCCACTCCCGAGGTCGAGCATCAGCCTCCCCTCGACATGGGCCTGCAACAGCGTCCGCTCTTCCGTGTAGGCTTCCCCGAAGGCAAGTTCCTCCCAAATCCATGCGAAGCTCTCCTCACGGAGGTCGCGGGCCGGCCACATGGCCGCCGACGCGACCCGCGGCGTGTCCCGTAGCCAAAGCCCCCAAGAATCTGTCATGCCAGCTCCCGCCAAGGCCTGATAACGTGGGCCTCGAGGACCCCACGTGAGCCATTCCACCTTGCACCTCTGCACCCCTTCCTCCGCGGGCCCCAAGCCTCGCCCGTGGAGCGACCTCGCGTCTGAGATCGCGGCGCTCGATGCCCCAACGGGCTGGGTTGAGCTGGTGGGCCCGGACCCTACAGCTTCCCCGGACGTGGCGACCGCGTGCTCCGCATTGACAGCGCGTGGGTTTCGCGTGCGTTTAGTGATTCCACGACAAGCCGCGGCACGCGACCTGTCAGCGCTCGGGACGAACCTCATTGCCATCGTGGCCGTGATGCAACCGAGTTCGTGGACATTCGACGGCGCACACATGGCGCCCCGACGCCTCGAATGGTGGATTCCCCTCGATCAAGAGGGGTGTGCGGCAGCCATACACTGCGCGACCTGCGCCGAGGTTCCAGCGATCGTTGCGCTGCAGCCCCCGCAAACAGGAGGTCTCCCCGCACTGTCTGACCTTCGGGCATCCCTTGACCACCTGCTTGGGTGGGCTGCCACACACAACATTCCCATCGACTCCAAGCGCGCAAGAGGCGTCCCCCCGCTCCTGCCCTCTCCGTCGCAAGGTTCTCCTGTCGACCTGACCGCAAACCATGCGCGCCTTCTCCGCGATGGACTTCCGTTCAGCGGCCGGAACCACGGTGTTCGGCTGGGCGATGCCAACGAAGACACCCTCGCGCCCCTAGGCGGACGTGAACACGCAGGGCACTTCTTGGCGGCTATCGGTGTACCAGCCCTAGACCTCCCGCCTCACGCCGGTGGTCCTGGTCGCGGGCACCCCGATGATCTCCCCGCATGGTCTCCCAGCCCAGGCCCACGCATTTTGGTCTTGAACCCACCGTCGCATGACAAGGTGGGCGCGCTCTCCACACTTCCCGCGCTTGTGGGGGCCCTACGAGCCTTGGGTGCTCCTGCCGAGCTCCACTCCGCATGGCCAGCCCGGTACAACGACGGCTTTGACCCGGCCATTGGTGATGCCAAGGTCGAGGCTTTTGCCCAAGAAGCAGCATTCTATGACACGTTGCCTGCACGCGCGTTCGACCTCGTCGTGGCGCCAGGATGGACCTGCGCCGCTCGTGTCCTGCCCTTACTCCCCACCACGACCCGCCTGCTGGTGGTCGACATGCACCATCTCAACGGCATCACGGCTTGGCAGGCCGCTGCTCCCGACTTCCCCAGCACCCGAGTGACCGTTCACAGCGCCTTTCCTGGCTATGCCCAAGGGCTCGTATCGCACGGCATTCCACTCAAGAACGTCTACTTTCGCCCCTACCCGCTCGACCTCGACCTGTTCACACCGGGTCCTCCGCCCACCACATCCACGTATTGGTTTAGCGGTGGCAATCAGCAACGGGACATGGTGACGCTACAGCGCGCTCTCGCGCACCAAGACGGCCCTACGGTGCACTGGAGAAGCCGACACGTCATGCCCCAGCCCGCACACGAACGGCTCGTCACATTCCCAACCACCGACCTGTTGGGGTTCTACCAACATCTACGCGACAGCCGCGGGGTCGTCCTCCCGCTCCGTCATGACCCCTTTGGAGCCTCGGGACTCACCGTCCTCGCGATGGCCCTCGCTGCACACCGTCCCATTGTGGCCACCTGCACACCGGGAACACGCGACCATCTTCTCGCGGGAGCAGCGGGCATGCTGGTTCCCGAAGCGCGTCCCCTGGTCCTCAACGCCTCGCTTCGGGCCGTCGACACCGAAGAGGCCCTCGAGCAGTGGCGCACCGCAGCCGCCAAGGCCTCCCGACGGCTCGATGTCCGTCAGTGGGCCAAAGAGATCCTCTGGGGTCCACCTCCGAGGCGGGTTCGAGGTGGCGGCCAGACCCCATGGCGCGCGTGGTAGGTCAGGAGTCCTCTGGTGAATCACCAGCCGGATCCCAGTTCTTAAAGCCCATGTCACGGCCAAAGCCGGACACAGCGGCCATGTCTTGCACCGTATTCAGGTCGAGACGCACGTCCTCAACGAGGCAGTGGTCGGGCTGATGCTGTTCCAACCATGCGAGCACTGCGCGAAATGCCACCACGGCCTCGGCGTATCCGCCTCGTGTCACCTGTTGGTGCGCCCAGTCGAGCCGTGCCTGCGCCTGCGCCAGATCGTCAAAGCCCTCTGTCGGCATGAACTCCTCCACAATGGGATCCTACCACCAAAGCACACTTCCCACGCTGGTCCCGTGTGCCATCACCGCATCATCCGCGAGGTTGCTTTGTCCAAGGTCTGTCATGATGCTACCCTCCGGTCTTGTCCCGCTCGCCCCGATGTGGCGTGTGTGGCGCATCCGCAAAGGAGTACCGATGTCCATCCATCGCGCTGCAGAATCAGGTGACCTCGAAGCCGTCAACGCAGAGATCGAAGCGGGAACCGATGTCAACGGGCCCAACACCTTGGGCTACACCGCACTTCATCTCGCAGCAGGCCGCGGCTTCAATGAAATCGTGACGGCGCTGCTCGATTCTGGCGCTACAGCCAGCGTCGCCGACCGGTCCGGACAGAGTGCCGTCGACTGGGCGGTTCATGACGGCCAGGCCGAGACCGCGCAGCTCCTGATTTCACGCGGTGCGGCCATCGACACCAAGGACCGAAAGGGCTCCCAGTCCATCCACTGGGCGAGCGAAAAAGGACACCTCGACTGCGTCAAGGTCTTGATCGAGGCCGGCGCCGACGTCAATGCTGCCGAAGAAGACGGCATGACGCCACTGCACTGGGCTGCCGAGTTTGGCCACGATGAGGTGTGTGAGTTCCTCATCGAGAAGGGTGCCGATGTCAACTGCGCGATCAAGCAAGGCATGACCCCCCTCCACCTCGCTGCCGAGTACGGACATGAAGATGCCGTTGAGGTGCTCCTCGACAACGATGCCGAGGTGAACGCCACCGAAGAAGACTCTGGTCTGCAGCCTGTCCACTGGGCCGCAGAGTACGGACATGGCGGTGTGGTCGAGATCCTCCTCGAGAATGGTGGCGAGGCCGCCGAGCAAGACCAGTCGGGCAAGACCCCACTGCACTGGGCCGCAGAGTACGGGCATGCGGCAGTCTGCGAGCTCTTGCTTGAGGCTGGCGCACCCGTCAACACGCCCGATGCCTCGGACAAGACTGCACTCGACCTCGCCGTTGCGTTTCAGCATGCTGCCTGCGCGAACTACCTCCGCGAGCAGGGAGGCAAGCTCTTCAAGGACGTCACGGACGCCGACCTCGTCAAGGACTAATCCGCATCTGGGCCATGCGCGGCATGCCAGGCCCGGTAGAAGACAATGCCACCGACGAGGCTTCCGCCGAGTGCGACCGTCAAGAAGACGATCGCAGCCACGGCGTACCAGTGCTGCGCCAGGTCGGGAACAGCTAAAATGATCATCGAGATGCGCTCGGTCGCAATCACGAGGGCGCCGAGGATGATCCAAGGCAAGAAGGCGTAGATGTTCCGCCGTGGAGGGCCGTCCGGACGGGGCCTTCGATCACGACCGCCCCCGTCATCTGGGGGCGGGAGAACCACGGGCGGTGTCCCCGCCTCCATCTCGGGCGGGTCGGACAGGATGTTGATCTCGAAACTGGAATGCCCGTCGCCTTCCATCTCGCCCCCTCCGTTCGAAGCGAGTGTGTAGACCAACATCCGCCCGCTGACAAGGCCCATCGATAGACCGTGACGACCACGAGGGGTATGGTCAGGGTCCAGAGGTGAAGATGTCACAGCGCGCCATCCGGTTGTTTGACGGTCCGCCGCGAACCGAGACCTTCCAGTTCGATGACCTTCCACCGTCAACCCACACCCCACGGCCGGTCGACGACATCGAAGCCGAGATTACGACGGCCTGTGAGGCCGGTGCCCAGTGGATTGCGTTCGAAGGCTGGGATCCGACAGCGCACCCCGAGCTTGAGCGGCTTGTCTGGCACTGCGACGACTACGGCGTCCGCGTCAAGATCCTGGCGAGCGGTCATTCCCTCGACCAGCGTGGTGTCCTCGAGAACCTCCGAAACGGCGGCATCGCACAGATCACCTTCACCCTGCTCGGACATGACGCCGCCTCCCACGACGACAAGACCGGACGAGAAGGCTCTTACGACGAACTGATGGGTGCCCTCGAGGTGGCCTCCAAGCTCAACAGCATGCTGGTCACTGTACGCGCGGTCCTGCTGGCCAGCACACATGCCCACATCGCCTCGATGGTCGCGTCTGTTCGGGAGCTGGCGGACCGCATTGTCCTGGTGCGGATGTCTGCGATGACGCGCGACCCCAAGGTTCTGAAAGCGCATGCCGTCAAACGCGCAGCGGCGGTCGAAGCGGTCGAGACGGCGTGGCGTACAGCACGTCAGACCCAGACCCGCATGTTGGTGCGTGGGTTTGGGACGTGGCCTGCGCCCCCTCGAAGCACCACCACGGGCCCGGCACCGGTCGATGGCACACTCCTCGACCTCCTCCGCAACCAAGTCCCCGTGCCTAGCGCAGGAAGCGGCACCACCCTCAACCCCAACGCTGGCGAGCTTTCCGGCGCCTTTTACGCCATCGAACAGACCCAAGACCTGGCCGACCTCGGACTCCAGCTCGCTGCGTATGGGTGCCCCGCGAGAGAGCTGCCGCTCACGATGGGCGGACGAGGTGAAGCCACGCCCGACAGCGAGCGCGGCATCCCGACGCAGTTGGTCACACCGCAGACCGATGTCGCACAATTGGTGTGTGTGCCCCCCGCATGGACGCATTCCGAAGGAGACGGGCGTATCGACATTGTCGTCCCTCCACTCACCGACAACATTCTCGCCCTCACCACCCTGCCCGCCCTCCGAGATGCCCTGTCCACAGCCGGTGAGACGGTGGGCTGGCACTCCATCTACGAAGCACCGTTCAACACCCAAGACCCTCAGCATCCGCTACCCGAGGGGCCGTTTGGGCAGCTCATCGATGGGCGCTTGGTCATGGATGAGCGCGCAGTCCATGGCTTGACCACCACACCTGCCCGCATCGCGTGGACCCGAAAGCACCAGGCACGATGGTGGGACACGCTCGACTTCTCCACGGCACGCATGGTGGTTGTGCCCGGCTTTGATGCCGCCCATGCCGTGGCTCAGCACCCCACCCTCTCCTCCGATGCCCGGGTCGTCATTGCCGACTTCCACCTCATGAGCGGCATGAGCCGTTGGCACGAGACCTGGCTTCCCACCGGACAGCGCAGCATGGATGGGGGCTGGTGGCCCGATGAGCGCTTCGTCATTCACGCGCTCTATCCACGTTATATACGGGCCTATTGGCGGGCTGGTGTTCCGGCGCGACAGATCCTCTGGCGGCCCTACCCCTTGTCTGCGCGTCACTTTCCCCCGGGACCCGCCGTCGAGTCGTGCACTGGCGTCTTTGCCGGTGGCACCCACCGACGAGACTGGACGACCCTCGCGGCGGCGCTTCAACGCCTCGGACCCGCTGCGCCACAGGTCGACGTGTACAGTGCGACCGCCGCGCCAGCGCCGCTCCACGATCGAGGAGAGGTGCGGCTCGCAGCCTTTTATGAGCACCTCGCCAACAGCCGGTATGTGATTCTGCCGATGGATGGGGACCACCGACGACCGGCAGGCATCTCCGTCATCTCGATGGCCCTTGCAGCCGGCCGGCCGGTCATTGCTACCGCTACGCCTGGAACCATCGACCATCTCCGGCATGGTGTGAACGCCATCTTGGTGCCCCCAGGCCGGCCAGGCTCTCTGGCCCGCGCCATCCAGAAGCTTGAGTCTGACCCCGAGCTCCTGCGAACGTTGTCCGAGGGCGCCCGGGCATCCTTCCATGAGGTGTCCGTCGCACGGTGGGCCGACATCCTGCTGAACGGACCGCCGCAAGAGGCCAACTTTGACAGCTCCGGCACCGGCATCGGACCGTTTTTTCCTTGGCCCCACGCTACAACCCTCTCGACTTGAGCGGAGACCCCCATCATGCTCTTTCGCCAGCTGTTCGACCGTCAGACGTGCACGTACACCTACCTGCTCGCCGATGAAGCGTCGGGCGATGCCATCTTGATTGACCCCGTTCGAGAACATCTTGCGCGTGACACGCAGCTACTCCGTGAGCTGGGCCTCACGCTCCGATACTGCCTCGACACGCACGTTCATGCCGACCATGTCACCGCGGGCGGCCAGCTGCGCCTGTCCCATGGGTGTAAGACCGTCCTCGGCTCTCGCTCCGGTGCCTCGTGTGCTGATGTTCTCGCTGACCACGGCGACGAGATCCGCTTCGGTCGGTATGGTCTTGAGGTGCGACATACGCCCGGCCACACCGACGGGTGCGTGACCTATGTCTGCCATGACGCCAACATGGCGTTCACGGGCGACACGCTCATGATCCGTGGATGTGGTCGCACCGACTTTCAGCAAGGCGATGCCCGCACGCTCTATCAATCGGTACACGAGCAGATCTTCAGCTTGCCCGACACGACGCACCTGTACCCGGGGCATGACTACAAGGGACGTACCCGCACCACTGTCGCCGAGGAGCGCGCCCACAATCCCCGTCTCGGCGGCACCAACACCGTAGACGACTTTGAGCGCATCATGGACAACCTCAAGCTGTCTCACCCCGCTCGCATCGCAGAATCGGTGCCCTCCAACCTCATGTGCGGCGTGCCCGGCCAGGTCGAAGGACTGTCGGCAGAGACGCCTCTCGACACCAGTTGGGGTGACATTCAGCGGCGTGCCGACCATGTACCCGAGGTGACGGTACACTGGCTCCATGCCCACAGAGACGCGGTTGAGGTCATCGACGTCCGACATCCCGACGAGATCGAGAGCGGACCGGCCTCTGTGCCCGGCTCCACCATCGTGCCGCTGGCCCAGGTTGCAGAGGCCGCCACGACGTGGGGGAACGACAAGCCCGTCGTCATCATGTGCCGTACCGGTGGGCGATCGGCCCGAGCCACCGCTGAAGCCATTCACGCCGGGGCCACACGAGTGGCCTCGCTACGTGGCGGCGCGGCAAGCTGGAACGCCACATTTGGCGACAACACCTAAAACAAGGGCGCGGTGAGTTTGTCATCAGCACCCCAAACGAGTAGAAACACTGACACCCGAGTTCACCCACTAGAACGACATGTCAGTCCACTTTTCTCCTCCCCCAAAAACTCTCGCAGTATTCCGCGTAGATGGTGCGTTATTCGACACTTCTATGGCGCGTGCGTCGTCGTGGATGCTCATGCAGCAGCGGGACTGGAGCGCGCGGCTTGCGGGCACCACCCTCGCCGCGACGCTGCCCCACATGCTCCGCTCCCTGTGGTCCGACAACGACATCGCCCAACGCGCCATGTGGGCCCCGCTTCGCGGCTGCTCCGAAGACCGACTTGAACTGCTGGCCGAAGACTTCGCACGCGACATCCTCGCGCCCTCGCTTCGTCCCGTAGCCGCGCGATTTCATGCCGATGCGCTCGAGAGGGGCGATCACGTGGTCTGGGTCACTCCCCTTCCACGACGTCTCCTCGGTGAGCTCCCCCAAGAGATGGGGGCACACCATGTGCTCTGCAACACCCTCGAGATGACACACCGGGCCGCCACAGGCTTGTTGACGGGCCCGCTTCAGACCGGGGAGCTCGATGGCATGTGGCTGCGCACCTACGCGCAGCAGCGTGGCTTGAGCACAGACTTCTCTCTCGGCTACGGCGCGCGTGCGACCGATGCCACCCTCCTCTCGGCCGTGGCACGCCCGTGTGCCATTCACCCCGATTCCGCCTTGCGCCGCCTCGCAAAGCGCCTCGATTGGCCCGTCGTGCTGACGTGAAGGACCCCATGACCACGCTTCCTCCACTCTCTAAGACCCTCTCCGGTCGGCATCTCGTGGTGACGGGGTTTACCGGGTTCGTCGGTAAGGTCTGGGTCGCCATGTTGCTCGAGGCCGTCCCCGACGTGTCTCGCCTCACGCTCTTGGTTCGTCCGCAACGACGCTTGAGCGCACGGCAACGGGTCGCCAAGATCATTGACACCTCTCCCGTCTTTCGAACGTTTCGACGTCGGGCAGGCGCAAACCTGGCCGACTGGGTCGACCGTGTCATCGATGTGGTGGAGGCGGACCTCGGCCAGCCGAACGGTGGCCTCTCTCCCGAGACCTGGACGGATCTCGCGGCGTCCGCAGATATGGTGGTGCACCTCGCGGGCCTGACGGACTTTCATCCGGACCCTGCCAAGTGTCTCGTCGCCAACATTCAAGCGACCGGCCATATGGCCGACCTCGCCGCGGCACTCAAGACACCGCGGCTCGCCCACGTCTCCACCTGCTACGTCGCGGGCACAAAGACCGAGGGCTTGGTCGAAGCGCGCCCCGGGCCCCTCAGTCCCGCCGGTCAGCCCCTTGACGCAGCCCAAGAGATTGCCTGGCTCACGGAGCTCTGCGCGACCGAGTCTGACGCCAACGAACGCACCCGCATCGGCGGAGACCGAGCGGCGTCACTCGGCTGGCCCAACCTCTACACCTACTCCAAGGCACTCGCCGAGCACCTGCTTGTCGCGCGAACCGACATCGAGCTGACGATCATTCGGCCGAGTGTTGTGGAGTGCGCCACCCGGTTTCCCATGCCCGGCTGGAATGAGGGGCTCAACACGAGTGCGCCCGTCATGTGGTATGCCACCACCGGCTTTCGAGCCCTACCGAGCCGAGCCGACCACACGTTCGATGTCATCCCCGTCGATGCGGTCTGCCGGCGCCTCACAGTCATCTGTGCCGCGCACCTTCGCGGAGAAGCGGATGCGGTCTACCAACTTGCATCCGGTGACTGCAATCCGGTCACATTTGACCGAATCGCGGAGCTGACGTCTGTCGCGGTTCGCAGAGATGCGCGTCGGGGCGGACACCTCTCCCAACATCTGCTCGCCCTACAAGACACGGTGCCACGTCCACGCGATGCGCTCGGCATCGCGACCACCGGCATAGCCCTCGATCTCGCAGAACGCGCTGATACGTGGCTCGCCGAAAACGCACCGTCGACGCGCTTACCCGCAGCACTCGCGGCCGTGGTTCAGCCCACGTGGAAGCGCTGGCGAAAGCGGGTCAAGCGCACGGCACGAGACGTCCAACGCCTGCATGACATGCTCGACCTCTACCGACCATTCCTTCACGACCACAACTGGACGTACCAAACGACCCAAACCCGGGCCCTCATGACCCGCTTGCACGAAGACGACCTTGAATTCTGGTCGGACGATCTCCCGACCATGTGCTGGCGAACCTATTGGACAGAAGTGCAGTATCCCGGCATTCAGACCTGGGCGTTTCCGATCATGGAAGGTCGCCGCGCCCCCACCGATCCGCCGAGTCAGCCTCCGCTTGAGCTCCAGGGTCACCGCGTGCGACAGCGCCGTCAGCAGGGTGCGGCATGAGCACCATCTTCCTTACAGGCGGCACGGGGTTCCTCGGGGGATACGTCTGCGCATGGCTTCTCCGTCACACGGACGCACGCCTCGCCTTGATGACCCGCGCGCCAGACCGGGCCGCGGGTATTCACCGCCTCTACAAGGCGTGGCAGCTCCACTTCTCGGTCGAGGAGTTCCGTGAACTCATCGAGCGGGTCGAGATCGTGCCCGGTGACCTCCACGCGCCCGAGCTTGGCTTGACGGCGCGAGACATCGACCGCCTGACCGAGCGCTGTGACAGCGTGCTCCACATCGCCGCCAGCCTCAACCGAAAGAGCGCCAAGGCCTGTCTCAACAGCAACCTGCGGGGCACCCTGAGCATGCTCAAGTTGGCCCGCCATCTCGCCGACCATGGAGGCCTCGAGCGCTACAGCCAAGTCTCCACCGTCGCCGTCGCAGGGCATCGAGACCGAGAGATCGTCGAAGAAGACGATGCCATCCAGTGGGATCGATCCGACTACGACCCGTACGGTCGAACCAAGAAGTTCGCCGAATACATGGCGCATGAGCTTCTGCCCGATGTCCGAAAGACCATCTTCCGTCCCTCCATCGTCATGGGTGACAGCAGGTTTGGAGCCACCACCCAGTTCGATATGGTTCGTGCGTTCTGCACCATCGCAGACCTCCCGATGGTGCCCTTACGGCCCGACACCCGCCTCGACATCGTCAATGCAGACTGGGTCGGACCCGCGATTGCAAAGATTCACCGAGACCCAGACCCGGCCCATGACACCTACCATCTGTCCTCAGGTCGACATTCACGAACCGCCCATGAGATCGCACGGGCCCTGACCGCATCCCGCGGTGGTCGAACGCCTCGATTCGTCCCCCAAGGCGAGCCTGTGTTTTGGAACGTGGTGCGGGCCGCCAACCGGGCACCACGCGGCTCAGCGGTCGCGGGTGTGGGTGCGCTGATGAAGGTGTTCTGGCCCTACATCACCTACGACACGGTCTTTTCCAACGAGCGTGCCGTTGCAGCCGCCGGGGCCCCCGTGCCCTTCACAGAGTACTGCGGGCCGCTCTACGACTGGGTGAACGAACACCAGTTTCGCTATCCCCACAAGACGCTGCCTGAGGGGATCGTATGAGTTGGCTCAAGCAATGGACCGACAAGATCTCGGACACCGTCCAGCAGCTGTCGGCCAATGTCGATCTCGACCTGCCCCTCCAAGGGCTGGTGCTCGCGACCATCGAGCGCGCGCGGTCGACCTATCCCACCACGCCGTACGGCACGTGGACCCCCGGCCATCCGCTAAAGCTCATGTTCGCGGGCTACGCCGGCACGCGCAACACTGGCGCAGATGCTCGCGTCGAAGAGATGGTTCGACAGTTCCGCCACGTGCTTGGCGAGGACAACCTTGAGCTGTCCATCCTCACCATCGACCCCAATCGAACCCTCGGGTACTTCACCCAAGCGCGGCAGATCGAGGTTCCCCTCCTCTACCATCCGTTTCTCTACGAGCAGATCCGATGGCAGCACGGCGTCGTGGCGTGCGAGGGCTCGATGTTCAAGTCGAAGTTTGCCGACTCGCTCACCGCCATGATGGCGCAGGCCCTCGGTCTCGCCGTGGCCGGGAAGAAGCTGTCCATCGCCTACGGCGGTGAGGCAGGGAGCATGAGCCCCTCCCTCAAAGCGCTCGTGCAGCAGACCTGCCGCGATGCCTTCGTCATTACGCGGAACGAGAACTCCCAAGATGTGCTTGGTGAGCTCGGCATCAAGACCGAGCTTGGCACCGACACCGCATGGAGCTTCGAGCCAGCACCCGATGCCGTCGGTCAGGCAGCACTACGCGAGGCTGGGTGGGACGGTGAGACGCCGATTCTCTGTCTCTGCCCCATCAACCCCTTCTGGTGGCCCGTGAAGCCGAGTCTCGGCAAGAGCGTGCAGCACGGCGTGCTCGGGCTTCACCATCGGGAGCACTACCGAAGCGTCTATTTCCACCATGGTGGGGACGACGTCGACCTCCAGCAGGCGACCTACCTCGATGCACTCGCCGCAGGTGCGCGACGATTCGTCGAGAGCCATGGCGCCTTCGTCATCGTCGCCGGAAGCGAAGCGCTCGATCGCTTCGCGTGTGAGGCGCTCGCGAAGCGGCTCGACAATGCCCCCGTCTTCGTGTCTGACGACCACGACATGTTCGACTTCGTGAGCATCATTCGGCAGTCCACCTACATGGTGAGCTCCCGCTACCACGCCATCGTGACCACCATGCCCGCAGGTGTCGCGTCCATCGGTGTCACGATGGACGAACGGATCCGAAACCTGATGAACGACCGCGAGACCCCCGAGCTCTCCCTTGAGGTCGACGACCGAAACCTCGCCACCAAGCTCTACCAGCGGCTGACCCTCGTGCACGACGAACGCGAGCGTGTGGTGCGTGGCATTGAGCGCACAGTCGTTCGAAACCTCAAGCGCATGGGTGAAATGGGCGTCATGCTGGCGCGTCACGTCAAGGATCGGCTGCCCGACTATCCCCTCCCCGAAGGCATGGGTGACGCCTCACGCCCCTGGGACCACCTGCCGCCGCTCTCTGCGGACCTCAACGACCTCATGGAACGGCATGGAGATCTGAAATGAACGCGATGGAGACCTTCTTCGCTCAGCTCGAGCAGCGTGTTGATGTGCCCGTGGTCGTCGAGGTCCATGACACGCACGAAGATGTGTTCACCGGGCAGCGCCTGCTCGACCTCGCGCAGCGGGCCCGCTCGGCCTTCCGAGCGCAGGGGCTTACGCCCGGCTCCCGTGTGGCACTCCTCGGTCCCAACTCGGGCAAGTGGGTCGCCTGCGACCTCGCGCTCATGGCCGAAGGCCTGATTTCCGTGCCGCTCTACACCCGTCAGGCCCCACAAGAACTCGTCGGCATGCTCAAGGACTGTGATGCAGGTATCCTGCTCGCGCCCGATTCCGAGACGCTCGAGCTCGCAAGCGGGTCGGGCATCACGGGTCTCACCTACGCGCAGGTGTTTGGCGAAGCTCCCCTTGCCGAGACCTCTCGCCACGCGTGGTCCGCCGAAGACACGGTCACCCTCGTCTATACCTCCGGCACGAGTGGCGAGCCCAAGGGCGCCATGCTGACCATGAAGGGCCTCGACTTCATGCTCCCCCGCACGCGCGATGCGCTGCAGAGCATCGTGGGCGACCTCGGCGATGACGAGCGCGTGTTCCACTACCTCCCCTTCTGCTTCGCAGGCTCTCGCATTGTCCTCTGGACCAGCCTCTTCCGGGGTGTGCCACTCTCCATGAGCACCAGCCTCGACCGGCTCATCAAAGAGATCCCAAAGGCGGCACCCCACTATTTCCTCAACGTCCCGACGCTCCTCGAGCGCATCCGCGCTGGCGCCGATGCCCGCATGCGTACACGCGGCGTGGCCGTAGAATACCTCTACAACGCAGCCATCAAGGCGTGGGCGACCCCACGGAACACGCGATCGGTGACCGACAGGCTGGCCCTGCGCTGTGCGGATGCCCTGCTGTTTGCCTTCGTGCGAAAGGCGCTTGGTCCCAACCTACGGTTCCTCATCTGCGGATCTGCCCCACTCTCCGCAGAGACCCAGGCGTGGTTCGAGATGCTGCAGATCCCGGTCTACCAGGTCTACGGACTGACCGAGACCACCGCGATTGTCACCATCGACCGTGTCCACGAGGCCGAGGCCGGTCGCGTGGGCCATGCCATCGACGGCGTGGAGCTCCGTCTCGGAGATTCCGACGAACTGCAGGTACATGGCGCGAACATCTTCGGTGGCTACTGGGAGCGTCCCGAGGCCTCGGCGCAGGCCTTTACCGCTGATGGCTGGTTCCGCACCGGCGACCAGTGCGAGCTTCGTGAAGATGGCAGCCTCAAGGTGATTGGCAGGGTGAAGAACGTTCTGGTGCCCAGCTCTGGACACAATGTGCCACCCGAGCCCATCGAGCAGAAGGTCACTGAAGCCATTCCCGGCATCGCTCGATCCGTCTTGATTGGGCACGGCCGCAAGCATCTGACCGTCCTTCTCGAGGGCGAGGCCTCAGCCACCGATATCGACCGTGGACTCGCAGCAGTCAATGAGACCCTGCCGTTCTACAAGCGCGTCCGCGCATGGCGGCTCCTCCCGGCAGAACTGGAGAGCACCGAAGGCCTGTTGACCGCCAACGGCAAGCTCCGCAGATCGGTCATTGCCACCCACTACAGCGACCTCATCGAGGGCATGTACGCATGAACCAGTACCACGGTGTGTGCCTCTCTTGGGAGCTCATCGACAGTGTGCTCGAGGTCGAGCTGCACCGTGGCCCCTGCAATGAGATCGGTACGACCACCCTTCGAGAACTTGAGCTGTTGGCCAGCTTCGTCAAGGCCGGTGCCGGTGGTGCTCGGGCCATGATCACCTACAGCACACGACGGGGCGGCTTCTCGGCGGGTGCGGACCTTCGTGAGCTTTATCACGGGATGAACCGATCCAATGCGGGCTTCCTGAAGAGCGTCCTCGGTACGCTGCGTCCCTCCGAGGACCTCACCACCAGTGTCCGTTCCGTGATGCAAGACGTCGCCTGGCAGACGGCGGAAGAGGGACGCAAGGCGCTGAGCTCCAAACTGCTCGTACGGCAGGTCGGTCGCTTCCTTCGGCGCATTCATGCCGTGTTCAATACGCTCGACGAGGCCCCCTTTCTCACCATTGCAGCCACACACGGCGTGGTGTTCGGGGGCGGGTTTGAACTCGCGCTCGTCCATGACATCATCATCGCCGATAAGTCTGCGCGCTTCGCCTTCCCCGAGCTTCGCCTCGGCTTGGTACCGGGCTTCGGTGGTATTCCACGGCTGGAGCGCGATGTGGGCAACGCCGTGGTCCGCGACCTGCTGCTCACGGGGCGCAGCCTGAATGCACGACGCGCACACGCGGTCGGGTTGGTGAGCCAAGTCACGGCACGCGACAAAGCGCTGACAGCCGCACGGTCCATGGCGAACCAAGCGAAGCGCTTCGCACCCGAGGTGATGGCCGCGGGTAAGGCCTTTGCCAAGCCCATTCCTCGCGAGCGTCTCGACCTCGAAATTCAGACCTTCCTTACGCTGGTGCGCGACCCGCGCGTGCTGGCCGCACTCGATACCTTTGTCCATAGCGATGATGTGAGGCCTTATCTCCCATGAGTGACCTAACTTCAGTAACCGAACGGCTGTTGACGCTCGCTCGTGAGCGTTTTGGCGAGCGAGCCGAGGGGCTCTCGGCCCAAGACGATCTCTATGAGGCACTCGGCATCGACAGCCTTGAGGCCATGAACCTCCTGACCGATCTCGAGGAGGCCTTCGACGTCGAGATCCCGGACTACGAGCTCCAAGGCGTTCGCACCTTCGCATCGATCGCAGCCCTCGTTGTGGATCGACTGTGATTGACGCCACACGCTACAGCTGTCTGGGGTTGTTCCTTGAAGATGCCCTCCAGACCTACAAGAGTCGCACCGCCCTCATCGAGGTGAAGCGGCACCGAGAGACAGCGAGGCTCTCCTACCTCGACCTGAGGAATGCCGTTCGCGCCGTCGCGTCGTTCTTCGAGCCGCGCGTGCCTGCGGAGGGCCGCATTGCCATCGTGGGTGAGAATCAGCACCGCTGGCTGGTCGCTGCCGCAGCTACCCTCCGTGGCGGCCGAACGTTGGTCCCTCTCGATGCGCGCCTGACCGCCGACGAGCTTCACACGCTGCTCTGCCATAGCGGTGCCGCGTTGGCGTGCATGGATCGTTCCATCTTCACCAAGCGAACGGACTGGCCATGTCCGGTCGTGTTGCTTGAAGGCGAGGCGACCGGTGCAGACCCATTCGAAGAGGCCCTCGCAACACCACCCACCGCCACACCGCAGCGGCGCACCCGTGGTGACATCGCGTGCATTGTCTATTCGTCGGGCACTGGGGGGTCTCCCAAGGGGTGCTTGCTCTCTCACGGCGCCTATTTAAGTCAGTACACCGCCTTGTCTCACGTGTTCTCATGGCACGAAGACGACCGCTATCTGTCGATTCTGCCGACCAACCACGCCATTGACTTCATGTGTGGCTTTCTGGCCCCCCTCGGGTGTGGCGCCGCGGTCGTACAACTCCGAACGGTGCGACCTGCCTATCTGCTCGACACGCTTCGGACCTACAGCATCACCCAAATGGCCGTGGTCCCGCTCATCCTCGATGCCCTGCATCGGGCGATTCAAGAGAAGACAGATGCGCTTCCGGAGGGTCGACAGCTCGCGTTTCGTGCCATCAAGGCGGTTCACGGGCGTCTCACCGAAGACGCGCCTTGGCCGACGCTGTCGCGATGGATGCTGAAGCCACTCCATGATGTGCTCGGCGGAAGGCTCAAGACCTTGTTCTGTGGCGGCGCGTTCACGCCACGAGCGCCCACCGAGGCACTCTATGAGCTGGGGATCCCCGTAGCCATCGGGTACGGGCTCACCGAGGCGTGCACGGTGGCCACGGTCAACGACCTCAAGCCGTTCCGCGCAGACTCCGTGGGAGCGCCCCTCCCGGGCATTCAGGTTCGAATCGATAGGCCCGATAGCCACGGGATCGGCGAAGTCTGGCTCAAGGGCCCCACGCTGTTCAGTGGATACCTTGACGATGCCGAGCGCACGTCAGAATCCCTCGTCGACGGGTGGCTGCGTACCGGTGACCTCGGGTGGCAGGACGCAGCCGGACATCTTCATCTCGTCGGGCGCGCCCGGAACATGATCGTGACCCCCGGCGGCAAGAACGTCTACCCCGAGGATGTTGAGCAGTTCTTTGGGGACTTGCCCGGCGAAGACTTTGTGCTCTTCGCAACCGACTTCCTCTACCCACGAGACGAGCTTCCGGGTGAGGCCTTGACGGCCGTGCTGTTTCTCGGGCCCGATGCCACGCCAGACACCGCACTCGACGCCCTTCGGCAGGCCAATCGGCGCTTGCCCGAGCACAAGCGTGCACGAACAGCTCTGTTTTATACCGAGGCGTTCCCTCGTACGACCTCGCTCAAGGTCAAGCGTATGGCGCTCGCGGACCACCTCGCCCAGACCACACACCGCGATGACCTGGTGGAGCTATGACAACGCCTCTCATCATCAATCCCTCGGCCGGAGGCGGCACATGCCTTCGCCGCGCCCGTCCTCTTGTCCAGCGCCTCCGCGCCTTGGGTTGCGAGGTGGAGATCCAGGAGACTACGCACGCAGGACATGCCACGGACCTGGCTCGGTCATGGTTGAATAAGGGCGTATCTACTGTCTTGTGCGCGGGTGGCGATGGTACGACCTTCGAGGTCTTGAACGGCTTGTTTCCCCATGACGGCTCCTGCACGCCACGACTCGGTTGCCTACCGTTGGGCACGGGAAACTCGTTCCTCCGAGACTTCGATGCAGGCGGGGTTGACACCGTCATTGAGGCCATCCAACAGGATCGGATTCACCGCGTCGATGTCGTTCGCCTCACGCATGCGGACGGTGACCTGCACTACCTCAACCTGTTCGGTATCGGCTTCGTCTCGGATGTGGCCACCCTGACCAACACGTGGTTTAAGCCTCTTGGACCTGCAGGCTACGCGTTCGGAACCCTGATCGAAGTGGCACGCCTCAAGTCCCGCCCTCTACCGCACGCAAGAGATGACGGCCCCATGGACCGTGACCCCGTGGTCTTTCTAAGCTTCTCCAACAGCAAGTTCACCGGCGGTGCCATGAAGATGGCGCCACATGCCAGCCTACAGGACGGCAAGGTCGACATCATTAAGGTGGGTGCACTCGGACGCCGAGAGCTTCTCAAGGCCTTCCCGAGCATCTACCGAGGGGAGCACATTCACCACCCCGCCAACGACTGCCACACGGCCGCCCGTGTGGCGTTCGACCTCGACGGCCCCATCGACGCCATGATCGACGGAGAAGTCCTGCGCCTCGACGTCAAACATCTCGAGGTCCTTCCTCAAGCGCTTGAGATCTACGCATGAAACAGCCTTCTACAATCGTCGCTGTCTTCCTCTGGATCATCGGCCTCGCCTGGCTGTTGGTCGCCATGACGGCACTCATGGTGATGGCACTCTTCGTCAACCCCGATCGCACCGACCGCCTCACACGGGTCTACCTCTGGGGTCAGCTTCGCCTGCTGTTCTGCCGTTGGACACGAGAGGTTCATCCCGACATTGACGACAATCAAACCTACATGTTTGCGCAAAACCACGTAAATATCTTTGATTACGCCACGATGTACAATGCCTCACCGCATTTTAAGCAAGGCCTTGAGAACGTCAGCCATTTCAAGATCCCGATGTATGGCTGGTTCATGAAACAACGCGGTACCATCGGGGTGGACCGACGCCGTCCCGACAACAAGGCACGCATCTTCGAGGACATGAAAGACCAGCTTGAGCGGGGGAACTCCCTCTTGGTCTTCCCGGAAGGCTCCCGAACCCGAGACGGTCGCGTCAGTACGTTCCGAGCCGGCACCTTCGAGCTCGCGATTCGCCTAGGCGTGCCGATCATTCCCACAGCGGTCACGGGCATGTTCGAGGTCCTCCCCACTCCAGGGTGGAAGATTCGCGCGGGTGTCCCTGTCACGGTGCACCTCTGCGCACCGATTCCCACCGAAGGTCTCACCCTCGAGGATGCGCCCCGTCTAGCCAAGCAGGTCGAGACGGCCGTCGCAGAGAAAGTCGACCAGTACTATGCCTCACTCCCCCGAGATTCCGCATGACTGTCAAATCGAACGAACTCGACGGACGATCCGCACGCGCGATGGCCCTTCGCGAAGAGCGCAGAGCACAGATTCTCGCAGCCGCCCTTCAGGTCTTCGGTGATGAGGGCTACCACCGTGCCTCCGTCGCAAGTCTTGTGCAGGCCGCAGGCGTCGCGCGTGGCACCTTCTACCTGTACTTCGACAGCAAACAGGCTGTCTTTCTCGAGCTTCTCGACAGCCTACTCACCGCCTTTCGCGGGACAGTCACGGGCGTCAATACCGACCTTGGCGCGCCAGCCCTACGCGATCAGCTCATCCAGACGACGACCCGAATCCTTGAAGCCGCAGACCAGCAGCACAACCTGGCTCGCATTCTTCTCGAAGAGGCTGTCGGGCTAAATGCAGAGGTGGAACAGCGGCTTCGTGCGTTCGAGTCCGAGCTGCATGACTACATCGCCAAGAGCATGAGCAACGGAAAGCGCCTTGGGTGGTTTGGTGACCACGTCGACGAACAGGTGGCGGCAAGCTGCGTTTATGGAAGCATTCGACAGCTCTTGGTCCGTCGGATCTGCGCGGGCCACACCAACCGGCCTCCGGCCGTTGTCGCCACAGCCTTCATCGACGTGCAGCTTCGCGGCCTGATGCCCTAGTCCGCAGCGTCCGGCGGTCCAAACGCATCTTGGACCTCGGCAATCCGACCATACACAATCAGGTGATGGCCGGCTTCAAACCGCCAGTCTGGGTTGGGGATCGGATGAACGTCGTTGTACTCTTCCACCGCGATGATCTGGATATGGCTCGACCGCAGATCGAGGTCGCGCAGCCGCTTGCCCACCACTCGGCTATCGGCGGGCACTTCAATACGGGTGATGCCGTAGCCTCGCTTGTAGAGCAGAAGCTCTTCGTGCGGCACAGCTTCCCCCGTGAGTCGCGGCGTCAAGAACCGCCGGAACGCATCTGACGCGGCAGTGCCCCAACGGTTGCCCGCCCAATACGCAATGCTGCCCAACACACCAAAGACCAGGACGTTTTCGACGGCTTGAAGGGTCGAGGCTTCGGCAAAGCTCGCGAGCAATGAGGCCACCACGGTCGCAGTACCACCGTACCCGAGGATGATGAGCACCGACGTGATGCGCCGTCGGGTGGGATGCCGGACCACCAGCTCAGAGATGCGGGTCGTAAAACCGGTGCCCGTAAATGCGGAGAGCGCCTGAAACTTCGCAGCTTCTCGGTCGAGGCCCGTGAGTTCATACGCGGTAGCCCCCACGGTGATGATCGCCCACGCGACTGCAATCACCACAACGAGGACAAACATGCTGGCCAAGGCTACGCTCCTTCCCGAGGTCGGTGGCATCTGTGCCCCGACGCGCTACCGTATAGCAGATCATTAGGAATGCGATGGCGGCGCGACAAGCTGACACACAAACACCTCCAGCGTCGGTTCCCTCCTCGGACGGCGCCGGGCTGTTCTCTGCACTCGGCACTGCAACCGATGGTGTCGTCATCATCGATGCTTCCGCCACGGCATCCCCCCGTGGCGCCGTACTCTGGTGCAACGCCGCCTTCTGTCGACAGGTCGACCACAAAACTCCTATCGGGAACTCGGTGACCTCCGTGTGGTGGCCCGACGAACGGCGCGTACCGGCACGTCACCGCCTGCGTCAGTGCCTCAAGGCTCGCACCTGCTTCACACAAGAGATCCGACGTCACAACGAGGCTGCCAAGACCTTCAAGGTTCTCGAGTGTCAGCTCACACCGATGACGCTCGATGGCCGTCCCACTTTTCTCGGGATCCAACGGGACGTTACCGCGCGCGTCAGAGCCACGGAGCGCCTCGCGAGGCTCGCCTTCCATGACGCCCTCACCGACCTGCCCAACCGCACGCTGTTCATGGAGCGCCTCGAACGTACACTGCTCGACAGTCAGACCACCGGAGCCTCCGTAGCCGTCGGCTACATCGACCTCAATGGGTTTAAGACCATCAACGACACCCATGGTCACGCCGTCGGAGACGCCCTCCTCAAGGCCACGGCCGAGCGGCTGCAGCGCGTCCTGCGGTCGGCAGATACCGTGGCGCGCCTCGGTGGCGACGAGTTTGCGCTTGTGCTTCCCGCTATCAGCGATGCCACCGCGCTCCAATCCATCGCAGAAAAAGTCCTCTCCGTCACCTCGGCGCCTGTCGATGCTGGTGGCCATCGCATCGAGCCGCGCATCAGTCTCGGGCTTGCGCTTGGTCCCGAGGACGGAACATCAGCGATGCAACTCGTGGAACGCGCCGATACGGCTATGCTTCTCTCCAAGCGGTCCGGCGAGCATGGCTGGCAGCGCTGGGCCTCTATGCCCACCGATGACACCGAGCTCGCGCTCGTTCGGAAGGTGGTGAGCCACCTCGACGACCACTTGTCCATTCGATGCCTACGCCAGGCGCGAAGTGACACGAGCCGTACCTACCTTGTCGATGTGGACTGGCCGGTCCTTCAGTTTTCCGATGAACGCCACGACGCCAGAATACGAAATCAACTCCTCGCGCTCGGCCTCGGGCCCGTTCTTCTCCAGCGTCTTGCAGCAGCACGCCCTGCACACTGCGACCGATGGCTACTCCCCCTCACCAGCCTCGGCGACCTTGCGACACTCCACGAGATGACCCCCACGGGTCTCGGCGTCAGGCTCACTGAAGCCATGGTCGCCCGGGCCGACAGCCGCGAGCTCGCCGCCCTCAACCAACTCCACGACGCAGGGTGGATTCTCGTCCTCGAAGATCTCTCACTCACCGAACTCTCCCTCTCTCGGCTGCGGGATCTACCGATCGAGTTGGTCCTTCTCGCCCAAGAGATCACCACTGACACGAGCACGGCACGTAGCATTGCGACCCTCGCCGGCAGCGTGGGTCATGCGGTGGGGATGTTTCTCTGGCCCGATGAAGGACAGACACGCGCATCCGAGATCAATGTCGATTGGGTCGTCGAGTCCAGCGCGGTTCTTCCGACCCCATCGAAACGAGAGTAGGCACACATGTCCGAACACAACCTCGGCGCCATGCTCCGCCGCCACGCACAGACGCGTCCCGAGCAGGCCGCCATCTCCTTCCCTGCACGCTTCGATGGTACGCAGACCACGTGGACCACCCTGACCTTTTCGGATGTGGACCAACAGGCTGATGCCTTTGCCGCTGGGTACCGACGTGCCGGCCTGAAACGGGGAGATCATGTCCTCCTCGCCGTGCGCCCCACCGAGCGGTTCTATGGCATGGTGTTCGGGTTGTTCCGGGCAGGGCTTGTGCCTGTCTTCGTCGACCCCGGACTCGGGTTGCGACGCGCGCTGGACTGTGTCGCGGACATTCAGCCCGCCGGACTCATGGGCATGCCGGTCGTGCACCTTGCAAGCCTACTCTATCGGAGCCCGTTCCAGCGTCTCCGCGTCCGCATCACCGATGGCTGGCGTCTCTTTTGGGGCGGCGCCACCGTCAGTCAGCTCGCTGCCAGCGATCCGAACGACGCACCCACCAGTTCGCCTGACCCCGATGCCGAAGCTGTAATTGTCTTCACCTCGGGCTCCACCGGAACCCCCAAAGGCGTGGTCCTCACCCACGGCAACATGGCCGCACGCGTCGAGCAGATTCAGGAGCTCTTTACGCTTCGTGCCGGCAGCACCGTCGTCGAGTCCCTGCTCGTCTACACCATCCTCGAGATGGCCATGGGTCTATCGGTCGTGGTCCCACACATGGAGCTCTCTAAGCCTGCCACCTGCGACCCGGCGCGCATCCTAGAGGCCGTCGACGCCTTTTCACCCCATGTCCTGAGCGCCAGCCCAGTCGTTTGGCAGCGCCTGGTCCGGCACTGTGAGGCCCAAGACCGCGACCTTGGCGCCCTCGAGCTCATGCTCACGACTGCAGCGCCCATCCCCGTCGACCTCCATCAGCGCCTCGCGGCATTGGTTCCAGAGGGAACCGAGCTGTTCACACCGTATGGAGCCACCGAAGCGATGCCGGTGGCGAGGATCGGCAGTCGGGAGATCCTTCGAGACACGGCGCCAAAGACGGCCGCGGGCGACGGCACCTGCGTCGGAAGACGCGCACCAGAGATGGAGATCAGAATTGTGCCCATCTCCGAGCGTCCCCTGACGGAGCTCACCTCCTGTCCCCCTGGTGAAGTGGGCGAGATCGTGGTGTCAGGTCAGGGTGTCAGTGGCGAATATAAAGGACTCGCCGCCGCCAATGTGCATGCGAAAATCCATGCAGATGGCAAGCTCTGGCATCGCATGGGCGACATCGGGTACCTCGACGACGCGGATCGTCTCTGGTTCTGCGGGCGCTTGAGCCACCGTCTCGAGACGGAACAAGGTGTGGTCTCGGCCGTCGCTGTTGAGGGCATCGGAAACACCCATCCCGACGTCCTTCGTACGGCGCTAATTGGCGTGGGACAGCCAGGTGCCCAGGTCGGTGTGCTCGCTGTGGAGCTTGAGGAGGGCCGCGCCTGGTCCGACACCCTTCATGCCGCACTGCGTGCGCGCCTCGACGCGAGTCGGTGGGCAGACGCCGTGGCCATCATTGCGGCACATCCCGGCTTTCCCACTGATGCACGGCACAACAGCAAGATTCGACGCGAAGACCTTCGCTCGTGGGCGGCTGCGCAGCTCGCGAGACTACCCGAGACTAGCAGTCAGTAGCCATCGGGCCTGGTCCCCTGAACAAACTCATCGAGGTTGCTCACGGTGTCCCCATCTGCGTCGCCCAACGCGTCATCCACCTGCGGGTCGAGTCCAAACCGGCGCTCCCATCCATCAGGCAACCCGTCAGCATCAAGGTCTAGGCGGTCCAACTGGGCCAGTCGGGAGGCATAGCTTCCGCCTGCGACACCCACGGAGGACGCGCCGCCATCGAGATCGCGAGCCCTCGGCCAGCCGACGCCCAACAGCGCGGCGTCCGCCTCGAGTGTCCACAGATCGTTGCGGTATCCGACGGCGTCCCAGAGAGGCACCGCAGCGAGGGTCTGCGTCTCCACGGGAATGAGGCTGGGCACCGAGACAGGCGCCGTGCCCCCCGTCACCACGGGCCGAATGAGGTCAAGTCGCGTCCCCTGCGCTGACGGCGCGAACGATGCCGACGAGGTGTCTCCCACAATCCAAGGTGCGACAACGAGCATCGCTCCTTCGATCTGTACGGCGGCGTCAGTTCCCCCATGTCCCACAAAGACCGACTGCTCCCAGAGGTTGGTTCTGTCTTCGCTGAGGTTCATCCATGCGACCGAAGCCGAGGCTGCAGCGTTGGCCTGCAGGGTGACATTGCGAAGCACGACCGCATCATCGGCCCCCGCTGTTCCGCCGTTGTCCACGTAGAGTGCCCCCCCCACACTGGCCGAGTTTCCGGAGAGTCTCCCCCGCTCCCAAGTGACCGCACTGGACTCTGCATAGATGGCACCGCCGCGGGCACCAGATGAGCTGTCGACCACCTGCACATCGTTGGCGACGAAGGTGCTGTTTCGCAGCCATACAGCACCGCCATCATCCAACGCACTGTTGTCCTCCAGCCTGACATCGCGCAGCAAGAACTCACTCCCTTGCCCCCAGATCGCGCCACCATCGGTCGAGGCGCCATGACGAAGCGTCACATGCGCCACCTCAATGAGGGCATCGTCGGCCGTCAGGAGGCGCCCCGAGGGCCCAGCATCGAGCACAACCTCTTCGGCCTTGCCCAGGCCAATCAGCGTGAGTGCCTGTCCTGTGACATCGATGTCGGCGTCCCACACGCCAGGGCGCAGCGCGACCACCCCGTTGCCGGCCAGCGCAAGCGTGACCGCCTCCTCGAGGGTCGCAGCATCATCGGGAACCACCACGGCATCCCATGCTGTGAATCCGTCGAGGACCTCGTGAGACTGGGCGCCGTCATCCACGGTCAACTGGACCGTCCAGAAGCCCGACGTAGATGCTGTGAGCTGCGGCGTCGGTGCGGTTGCGCTCGACAGTCCCCCAGAAGACCCATTGGGTCCGAGCACCACCCAGCTATACGTGAGTGCCTCGCCCTGCGGGTCAAAGCTCCAGTCGCCGGGAAGCGTGACCGTGTCTCCCACAAGAACATCTTCGACAGGGAACCACGACACAGGTGCGCGATCGCCCGCCTGAGTGGGGTCAGTTCCCTCGTTGGACTCCTCACCGTCTGATGCGCCGTCGCCATCACTATCGGGGAGCAGCGGGTGGGAATTCGCCTGAAATTCCTCGATGTTCGTCAGCCCATCACCATCGGGATCCTCCGTCGCATCATCGCGCCACGTCGGGCCCCCTGTCAGAACTTCCCACGCGTCCGGGAGCCCATCCGCATCCGCGTCCTCGGCCATGGGGTCAAAGCCAGCCCATGTGTTCGGTCCGCCATACGCCCCAAGGTCCGCCGGTGATCCATCGGGGTCGGGCCGGCTCACCGAGCCGGCATCGCGGTACGGCGAGTCCGGACGGAGCCGGTAGTCACCGATACCGGTGGCCGCGTCCTCCCACAGGAACTGTGCGGGTTCGCGCAAAACAAACGGCAGATACCGCCCATCGACATCACCATCGTTGATGCCGAGCATCGCCGCGTATTCGAGCGTGAGTTGGGCCTCGTCCCCCACACTGACGACGGCCTCCCATGGCTGGTCATTGTCCATGAACAGCGCATGATCCATCAACAGACTGCCTTGGTTGATGCGCACTGCCGCACCGTCGACCGTCTCACTGAATGGGTCAAACAACGACCCGAGCACACGAGACCCCACCACGGTCACATGACTGAAGCTCGCCACGGGCAGGACGTCGCTGAGGGGCCCCTTCGAGACGTCGATGGCCCCGCCGTCGATCTGCGCCTCGTTGTCCACAAAGAGCAGGGCTTCCCCTACCAGATTAGCCGATCGGACATCGATGGCCCCGCCATCATACGCCGCTTCGTTCCGAAGGAACTCGACCCTGGTCAGCTCGACAAGCGCCTCGGGGTAGGCACTGATGCCACCTCCGTTGAGCGCTGCGTAGTTGTCGGCAACTCGGGCATCTTCCAGCACAAAGGTCGCGCCACCCGCGACATCAATGCCCCCGCCAAAGGTCGACGACGCGTTGCCTTCCACACAGAGATGACGCGCGACCACATCTCCCTCGATGCGAAGCCCTGACTCGCCTCCCGTGGTGAGTGTCATGCCCTCGATCAACCCCGCGGTGGCACGCACGGTAGGCCCGCCCGGCTCGCCGAACAGCACAGTCTGACCGCACCCCTCACCTGCAAACGTGATGTCTGTACCGGTGAGGTCGACATTCCCAAACCATGGACCTTGGTCCAGCTGCACGACATCACCGGGACTCGCAAGACTCAAGGCATCCTCGATGGTGGCCGCATGGTCCGGCACCGCAATCTCATCGATGTAGCCATCACAGTCCTCGTTCGCGCCATTCCCGGACACTTCGGGCGCGTCGGGGTGGATCAGCGCATCCCCGTCATCACAATCATCTCCCCGGTCACTGACCCCAGCGCCGGGACCACAGGCCGGGACGATACTCGACGCATCGCCATACCCGTCGCCGTCAAGGTCTGCGAAGAGGGCTTGTAGCGGCAAGTCCTCGTCAATGTCTCCGTCACAGTCGTTGTCTTCTCCGTCACAGAGCTCGGGCGCCTCCGACCATGCCAGGGCGTTTTGATCATCACAGTCGTCGGCCGCCGATGCGAACCCGACGGGCGGTATGCACGCCTCGGCCGTGTCCGCTGTTGTGCCATGACCATCCCCATCGAGGTCCTCGTAGAAGGTCAACTGAACGCCTTCGTCGACCTCGCCGTCGCAATTGTTGTCGAGCCCATCACAGACTTCGGGGGCACCCGGGTAGCTGGTCGCGCTCAAGTCATTGCAGTCCCCCGCCTCAAGCACACCGTCTGGCGGCAGGGTGCATACCCGGCGGACACGATCCGGGTCGCCAAAGCCATCGCCATCACGGTCCTGAAAAGCGGTGATCGCCACATCCTCATCGACATTGCCATCGCAGTCGTTGTCGAGCCCATCGCAGACCTCGATGCCCCCTTTGTGCACGGTTGGTTCGGTGTCGTCGCAATCCGCGCCACCACGAAACCCATCTCCGTCCACATCCGCACAGCCTGCCAAGATCATGCATGCCATCATGTACCGGCGCATCGAACCTCCGTGTCCGCAGCTTGCCCCGACACGGAGAGGCCGTCCACTGCTGGACGAGCAGCCGAGAATTGTGATACCGATCGGTCGTGATCTGAAGGGGAGTTTCTACGTGCCGAGCACCCACACCGTCTCCGTCCGCCGCCTTCCTGTCGACACCGAAGCCCTCGGCTATTTCCGCTTTGGAAAGCTCGCGGGCGGCGTCATTCTGACCAACGAAGTAGGGCAGTGGCAGCACGTCACCGAGGACACGTTTCATGATCTGCTCGCTGGGCGCATCGATGCCGAGCATGAGGCCTATCAGGACCTGGCCACGCGAGGCTTCATGCGTGATGCCGTCGACCTCGAAGCCATGGCGGACCACATGCGCCGTCGCAAGCGATCCGTGGGCATGGGCCCCTCCCTGCACTGCATCGACTTAGGCGGCGCGGAGGCACCCCTTCGCGTCGAGGTGGCCAAGCAGGTGCTCGATCACGTCATGCTGTCCACATCCGCACAGCTCACCTTCCGTGTTGATGGACGCTCTGGCCACATCGCCGCAGACACCCTCGCCTTTATCGTGCAGTACGCGACCGAAAAGAACCGCTACGAAGGAAAGGCCCTCACGTATGAGCTCGAGGTCCAGTCCGCCGAGCTGACGGCGGACGTGCTCGATGTCGTGACATCCAAGGGCTTCAACATTCGCCTTCATGTCGACCTCGGGGCCAGCCCAGCAGGCCTCGACGCGCTGAAGACGGCCATGGCCAACCATCGCAAGGCGGGCCATGTCGAGCTGGTCGTGCATATCCATGAGGCGACAGAGGACGCCTCCGCGCTTCTACACATGGCCGAGCAGGTGGGCGCGCCGTCCATCCATGCCGTCCCTGGACCGAACGTCTCGGTCGATGCATTTCGCGGGACCTACCGCGCCATCCTTCATGCCCTCACGCATTCCGACGCCGGTGTGACCGAACGCGGCGCGGCCACGATGCTGGTTCGCGCCACGCAGACCGATGACCCAGCTGGGGACATCCCTCGCTCCCCATCCAGCGTGGGCACGGCCACGTTCGCGTATGATGTGAATGGGTGCATCTTCCCGTCACTCGATGCTGCGCGCGCCGCAGCCGACGGTGACGACCTGTTTCTGATCGGTCGCGTTGGTGAAATTTCCTACAAAGAAACGGTCTCCCATGCAACGGTTCGGGCGCTCACCATGGCCTCGCTGCTCGAGTGTCTGCCAGGATTTCAGGACCGCTGGAGCACGCCGTTCTGTGGCGTCGACCCCGTAGCGTCGTACCTCGAGCACGGTGACATGTTCGTCAACGCGAGCACCAGTCGATCTGCGGCATGTCAGCACGCCGCCGCGGAGACCGTCTTCGAGATGCTCGTGGCTGGCTCTGGTGATGCACACGCCCGCCTCTTGGGGTTTGCTGACCCGGCGTGAATGCCTCGTCGCCCGAACGCCGTCCAAGATTTGGACGGTCAACGGGTGCACCTAAGGACATCAACCTGCTACACTACGCGCGTACGCCGCTATACGTGCGCGCTCCCGCGCCGCCGTGACGCGGTCCGACCGAGTTGAGGCCCATGACGACTGCATCTCAGACCCTTCGAAGCCTGTTGATTCTTCTGCCTGCCGCAGCGATGATCGCCTGCGGTACGCCGGAGCCCACCACCGACACCGTGGTTGCCCCTGAAGATCTCATCGACAACGATGGCGACCAGTACTTTGCAAATGCGAACGACCCCAGTCAGGTGGACTGCGACGACAACGACCCCAACAGCTATCCAGGTGCAGACGAGATCTGCGATAACCTGGATAACAACTGCAACGACGTCGTTGACGAAAACGCACTCGAAGCCCTCGACTGGTTCCGCGACCGCGATGGAGACGGCTTCGCCTCAAGCGTGGCCGAGCCAGAGAGCTTCTGCTTCCGCCCCGAAGGCTACACCTCCGCCCTCGGCGACTGCAACGATGACGAGCCCACGGTCTTCCCAGGCGCGCCAGAGCTGTGCGATGAGCTCGACAACAACTGTGACTTCTCCATCGACGAAGGCCTAGACACCGAGACCATCTGGTACCTCGACGCCGACCGCGACGGCTTCGGTGCCGGCAAGCAAGTCGGTACCGGCTGCACGGCCGAGCAACGCTGGGTCGACAACGCCGATGACTGCAACGATGCGGTGGCCAACACCAATCCAGATGCCGATGAGATCTGTGACGGTATCGACAACGACTGTGACGGTGCCATCGACGATGCCGACACCGAAGACCCGGTGGGCGCCCCCCTTTGGTACACCGACCAAGACTTCGATGGGTACGGCGACATCCGATTCTACCAGTACAACTGCGAGCCCCCCGTCGACGATGGCGTGCCATGGGTCCGCAACTTTGATGACTGTGCACCCGACGACCCCAACATCAACCCAGAGACCGAGTGGTACGAAGACCTCGACGTGGATGGGTTCGGCAATGGCGACGTCCGCTGGCCGACGGGTCCCCACTGCTGGCAGCCCATCGGGTACGCCCCCAACACGGGCGACTGCGACGACCAGAACCCAGAAGAATGGAAGGCCATCCCTTGGTACCCAGATGCCGATGGCGATGGGTTCGGCGGCCCTGACCCTGTGGCCTACGGCTGTGACCCCGACCCGGGGTGGTCCAGCGACAACACCGACTGCGACGACCGCAAGCCAGAGGTCAACATCAACGGCACCGAGGCCTGCAACGGCTACGATGACGACTGCGACGGTGCCATCGACGACGATGACATCGACCAGCTTCCTCTCGGCACGACCACCTACTTCTTCGACAACGATGAAGATGGATTTGGCGCCCCATTCCCTCTGTTTGAGTTCTGCGAGCCTCCAACCCCGCAGTTCGTGACCGACAACACCGACTGCGCCGACAATGTCGCCGAGCTCAACCCCACGACCCTCTGGTTCGCTGACACCGACTTCGACGGCTACGGCGACCCCAATGCCCCGTATGCGGGCAATCCAAGCTGCCAAGTGGTGCCAGGTCACGCCATCAATACGGACGACTGTGACGACAGCGACTTCTTCCAGCATGACTTCCAGACCTGGTGGTTGGACCTCGACCAAGACGGCATTGGTGCGGGCGTCGAGCCCACCTCATGCGGATGTCGCTATAGTGACTTCCTCTCGCTGGAGAGCGGTGATTGTGACGACAACGATGCGTCGAACACCGACAACACCTGCTACGGCGATGACGTCGGTTCGGTCTCGCTCACCATCACCGTTGACAACGACGCCGCCGGCCTCTCCATTCGCTGGGAGTGCGTGGGTCAGGGCGCCGTGGAGTCCATCAGCTTTACGGCCGCTGAAGCGCTCACGACGCAGCTTGTCGCCTTCCCTCTTGCGACCGGGACCGAGTGCCAGATGGTCGTCACAGACTCGACCGACGATGCGAGCGGCGACGGCAGTGCAGAGATCGATGTCCGCATCTGCGGCAGCACGGTCGACAACGTCAGTCACCTCGGCACCTTCGAAGCCTACGGCACCTACGTCACCACCCGTTGCTCTGGCTGCACCGACCCCGCCGCGTTCAACTTCGACAACACCGCCATCGTGTCAGACCCCGACGCCTGCTTCTACACAGACGACAACATCTGCGTGAACTGACCTGACCCATGCAGCTCGATGATGCGCTGGCCCGGCGCGTCCATGAGAGGTGGTGTCACCTCGCCATGGCCGGTGCCGAGGACTCCCACCCCGAGCGACTGCCGTCTTCGGAGTTCGCACGTTCCCCGGCGGCCATGCGCGTCGGCGCGCTCGCAGAACGTGACGGCCTGTTCCTCTATCATTTTGAGCATCGTGCCATGCTCGAGCTTCCGAGCGCGTGGGTCCATGGCCCTGCCGATGACATTCCCATCTGGGAAAACGGCGTCCTGCCAGAGCGCAAGTACCAGTCCTTTCGACACGATCTCGGTGTAGGCAGCTTTCATCCCCATCATCGCGCCAAGTGGTCGTCGCATGAGCTGTGTCATGCGCTGGTGGGGTTCGCATGGCGTCCCGACGCCTCCCCGTTTTTTCATGCCACGGCAGGTCGCCTCGCAGAGCTGTTGCCGGTTGTGCTTTGGTATTGCTTTGACGAGGCCTTTCTCCGACGTTGTCCCGCACATGATGGCGATGGCGCGCTCTACCGCGAGCACTGCGCGGCCTGTGAGCGTATCGCAAGCCCAGCCGTTGATGACGCTCATGCGCTGGACTGGATTCGCCGTGGCATTCGCTGGCTCGATCGTGAGCTGGCGGCTGTTCACCGCGCACGTCATCGCGGTCAGTGGCGTCCCTACCGTGAGGGTCCCATCAACCTCTGCAGCGATGGCCGCGCCTACGCCACGTCGCATGGCGCCAGGCTGGCAGACCCACGGCTTGAGCACTGGATGGAGGAGGCTTGGGCAGGAAGCGCCAGCTACTGTCGGTCACTCGACGAGCTCGAGCATCGGGTCTTGAGCGTCGCGGGTGCGCTCTTTGGTGAAACCGAGCTGCCCGCCCTCTTCCCCTCCGCCGAAGCGGGCCGTTCCCGCCTCATCTTGCAGGATCTCTCGAGCCGCTTGCTCATGGTCGAGGCGCAGGCACCCGACGACGTAGGTCCTGACGTCGCCGTCCTGCGGCACAAGCTCCAGGCCCCCATTGCCACCACAACCAACCTCGAGACCACCGGACACCTCGTGGCTGAGGTCTTTGAAGCCTACGAAGCGCTTTACGATCGGCCCGCAGACCTTCCTGACCCCGACCTCGTGTTCGCCGTCGGCTACCCCATCCCCAACGTCCCCGCGCCTTCCCTGCAGATCTTGGAGGGGCTGCAGTCCGTCCAGCCACTCACCCTCGACCTGCTCGACGAGGGCGTCGATGACGCTGTGATGGCCTTCGTGTCCCATGACCTGTACGCACCGCAGCGGGTTCCCCTCGCACAACGGTTCAGCACCTTTGTCGACAGTCATCCCGCCTTCGAGCCCCGTATGGCCGACCTTGCACGGTACGAGGCCCAACTCTCCGCCGTGCCCACCGCCCCACCGGCAGCCTATCGCGGCCATGGCACGGGGCTGCAGCTCTCGCCCGGCACCACGCTGCAGACGTACCAGAGCGCCGTCATCACCCTCGCAGAACGGGTCGAGGCAGGGTCGATCGTTGTCGCCTACACCGAGGAGGGTCAGCCTGCGCTCGCGTCCCTCACCGAGCGTCCGGTTCCCCCGCTTCAGCCCATGGCGCTCATGATGGGAAGAAGCCAGTCCGGAGCGCTCACCCTGCTAGAGCTCGACATAAGCACCGCAGCGCGGATTCAGCGAGAACCGGACAGCCTCGACGCCTCCACCCTCACCACGCTCCTCGATCTCGAGCTCCTCGAACCCGTGTTCCTCCACGAGTCGTGACGCCCCGCGTCAACTCGAGGTCGCCAAACAGGCAGATTGTGCGCTATGAGTGCTCCCCTGACGGAGAGTGCAATGCTGCTGTTCCTGTCCGCGCTCGGCTTCGCCGCGCCGGTAGACCTTCCCATCCCAACCACGAACGCGACCGTTCACCGCCTCGACAATGGGCTCACGGTGCTCATCGACGAAGATGATCGCACCGACTCCGTGCTGCTGCACATCAAGTACGGCGTCGGCGCACGTGATGAGGCCGACGGCGAGCATGGCTGCGCGCACCTCTTTGAGCACCTCATGTTCGAGGGTTCTGCCAACGTGCCGAACAATGCCTTCGACACCTGGCTGACGGCGGGCGGGGGCTCCAACAATGCCTACACCTCCGATGATGAGACCGCCTACCACATGACCTTTCCGTCAGGTGCGCTCGATCTTGCCTTGTTTCTCGAGTCTGACCGACTTGGCTTCTTGGACGCGGGGCTCGACACCGAGAACCTCGAAAACCAGAAGCTCGTGGTGTTGCAAGAGCGTGAGCAAGGCTTCGCAGACCCGCATGGTCGTGACTTCGAGGCCCTCATCCGCCTCCAGTACCCTAAGGGGCACCCCTACCATGTGCCTACCATCGGAACCGTCGCCGACGTGGAGGGCTTCACGATCGAGGCCGTCACCGACTTCTGGCGACGACACTACCGTACACAGAACGCGGTGATGGTCGTGACCGGGGGCATCAAAGAAGCCGAGGCGATGGAACGCATCACGCATTGGTTCAGCGACATCCCTGATGCCGGACCCGCCCTCGAGCGCTCAAAGCCCTGGGACAAGCCCTATATTCCGGCCGATGGCGTGCTGTACGACGATGTCGAAGACCGAACGCTCTACATCAGCTACGCGACCGTGCCGCTCTCCCACGAAGACACCTACGCCCTCGACCTGCTTGGCTACGTCCTCGACAATGGTCGAGGCACCCGAATGGCCGATGCGCTGTATTATGCGTCGAACCTCGCGACCTCTGCATGGGCCTCAAGCTGGAACTCTGAGATCGATGGCCAGTTCATCCTCTCGGCTGCCTCGCCAAGTACGCCTCTCGCCAAGCTCGAGAAAAAGATGGATGCGGCCATCAAGGACATCATCAAGAATCCCCCGACGGCAGATGAGATCGAACGAGCCCGCCAGTCGGTGTATGCCGGCCTGCAGCGTTCTCTTGAGAGCCCCAATGCACGTGCGCGAATGCTGGTGAGCTGCTTCGAGAACACCGGCACCCCCAACTGCTTGGCCGACGAGTGGACCAACATCCAAGCCGTCACCGCCGAAGACATTGTCCGCGTCGCCTCGACCTGGCTGACCCCAGAGCGCCGCATCACTCTTTCGGTCGTCCCGCGAGACGACACCGGCTTTATCGCCGGCGCCACCGAGGTCGAGATCCCATGATGACATCTCTGCTGTTTCTTTCGTCCCTTGCCTTCGCGGTACCTACCGAGACCGGCGAGATTGAACCCACCATGCAAGCTGGCCCCGACCGGACACAACGTCCAGAGGTGAAGCCTGCCGTGGCCATGACCCACGCTGAGCCCACAAGAGAGACGGAGCTCGCACCGGGTGTCACCGTAGACCTCATCCCCACCAGCAGCTGGTTGACCAACCTCACGGTGAGCTTTGGGCACGGGTCCATCGAGGTTGCCGGCCACGAGACTGCCTTCACCGAGGCACTCGGCGGCCTCTGGGATGTCTGCACGACGACCCACAGTCCGTCCGAGTTGGAGGTCCTAAAAGACCTCAATGACATCAGCATCAGCAGCTACATGAGCCCCCATGAGCTCACCTTCAGCGTCCAGGCCCCCAAACACTCGCTCGACCTCGCGACCGAGCTCCTCGCGCAGGTCATTCATGAGCCATGCTTTGACGGGCGAGAACTCAAGCGTTGGAAGCGAGACGAAGTGCTCTCCCTGACCGACGAGGCGCCCAACACACCGTCGATGATCCTGAGCTACGCCTTGTCGCATGCATGGTACCCCTCCGACCACCCGTACGGGGCACGTCCAGATGTCGCAGCGTACGGCGACGTCAAGCGCCATGAGCTCATCGAAGCTGCAACCCAGTTCCGGGTCAGCGCTCCGGTGCACGTGCAGTTCGTCGGAGATGTCTCGATGGACGAGGCCACCGAGATGACCCGTCGCATCGTCCGCGACGCAGGCGACCCGTCGCCCCGTAGCGAGGCCCTCGCGATACCTGACCACAAGGGCACCCGTGTCATCGCCATTGATGTCCCCGGGTTGCCACAGACCTCCATCGCCATGCGCATGGATGGCCCTACCCTCGACCATGTGCATTCCACCGCCTTTGAGGCGGCCAACTTCGCACTCGGCGGTACCTTCCTCGCCCGACTCAACGCCAACTTGCGCGAAGAGAAGGGCTTTACGTATGGCATCTACAGCCGCTACAGCGCGCGGCCCGTGTCCGGTACTTGGTCCACATTTGTCGAGGTCAAGGCCGAGAACACCGGCGCGGCAGCCCGAGAGATTCGCCATGAGCTCGACCGCATGGCCAATGGTGGCGCCACACCCGAGGAAATCCTCGCGTTCTACCGCGACGAGGTCGCCTCATGGAACGACATGTTCCGCACTGCACAGCAGGCCGCGAGGTCGTATGGCAGCGTATGGGACAACGGTCGCACCATGGCTGAAGAACTCGAGCGGATTCAGTCCCTTCGCCAGCTACAAGGCACCGACACCATGAAGGCCGCAGCCGACTGGCTCGCAGAAGACGCCGGCCGCGTCTGGGTCTTTGTCGGTGATCGCGCCACCATTGAACCGCAGCTCACTGAGCTGGGCTTGACGCCACAGTGGGTCTCCCCACAACAGGCTGTTCTCGGGGCTGGATTCTGACCCATGGACACTTCGACCCATCCCTACCTCCTACCCATCGCCACGGCGCTCTCTTCAGCGCTGTTCGGTGGAATGCTCGGTGCGATGTTGTTCTCCTCGAGTGAGGAGGCCACCATCATCACCAGAGATCAGGAACAGGTGGTCGAGGTTCCGCGGGCTTACACGGACGAGGAACTCGAGATTGCATGCCTTCCCCTCATGCGGAAGACCGCAAGCAACCTCGAGGATGCGCAGAATCTGGTCGTCTCGCTCGAAGATCAGGTTCGGGAAAAGGCCACCGAGATCGAGACCATGCAAGCCACCATGAACTCACGCGCAGAGCGCGGACGGGCCATGGCAGCCGAGCTGAAGTTCGCACGAGCCCAGCTGCAACAGCTCGAGGAAGAGCTCGAAGTCGCGCTCGAGGACAAGGAACGCATCCTTGTGAAGCTCGAACAGACCCAACAAGAGCTGAAAGAGACGCGTGTCGAGCTCTCTGACCAAAAGGAGCAGACGCGGGCGGCCAAGGAGGAATCCATCGACAACAGCTGGAGTGCCTTCACCGCTGACGCCCAGCTTCAGATCTGCGAGAAAGGCAACCGGAAGAAGATGACCAACTGCCGGGAGACGGTAGGGGCCACCCTGACTGAACCCCTGCGTCAACGCTACGAGAGCTGTGCCCGTTCAGGGCAAGCCATTCCGGTGCTTCGCCAGCGCGCGAGCGCCGCGAGCGAGCTCCCAGAGACGGCACATGTCCTCGATGAGAGCGACAGGGTGCTGAAGCTCTGGTTCATCCAGTTCTGTGACCCCGCCCTCCCCGAGCGCCTGACGCGACAGGAGCGCGCTCAACAGCAGCAAGAAGAGCTCACACGCGCCGAAATCGAAGCCGAAGCCTTCGATGCCACCGAAGACGAAGCCTTTGACTTTCTCCCCGAGAAAGAAGACTAGTCCCGTAGCTCGAGCGTCTCTGGGTTGATGTTTGCCGCATCGAGCGCATCTTGCACCCAGGGATCATCCGCTTCATCCACCATGAGGAGCAAACGGGCCGCCGCTAGGCGTACCGCTTCGTGCTCCGACCACACCGAGCCGCCAAGAAAGTGGGCTTCAACCACATCCACTGGCTCTGTACCCTCCAACCATCGCCGACAGCGTTGGCAGGCTAGGAGCACCCTCGAGAGGCATGGCTCTTCTGGGAACGGGGGGAGCTCCCACAGCGCGAGCTGGTCTTTTTGGTCGCACATCTCACACCGACCACGGCTCCGCCGCGTCACGTGCTTGCCTAAGACGCCGATGGCAGCCCGCTGCTTGATCTTCTTCGCGCGGCGCTTCGCCATCTGCCCTCCGCAGGCCCCCTATCCGGTTTGCAGGCCCTGCATGGTCCGCGTGTGGTTAGCGGGCATCCGGATAGATCTCGCGTACAACGCCATCGAGCTCCTTGAGAGATGCGCAGAGCTTACGCACGCATGTCCCCGTTCGGCCTTCCTTGCACGCAATGCGGGCTTCATCCCACGTGGCACGCCCCACGAGCAGAGACTCTCGAGCACTCACGGACACGTCATACACCTTCATGCGCTTCTCGAGTGCCACGACGCGACGTCCCGTAGCCTCTACCCAGGCTTTCAAGAGCCGGGCCGATGCCGGGCGTAGCCCTGACTCGCCTGCATCGACCAAGAGCGGTCGCATCAACTCACGCGGCCCGATGGACTGTCGAAACGCCTCGCCCCATGCCTCACGCCGAAAGGCCTCCCCTGCAGCCGACCACGCCACAACGCCGTCGTCAAAGGACGCACGCGCATCCGTCGAGACCGCGAGACCGCCACGAACCTCCTCCGAGACGGCCACCACAAAGGCCTCCATCGCTTGCGCCTCTTCATGCAGCGCTGCACCCACACGGTCCGGCTGTGCCGCCTCGGCGGTGGACAGGCCACCGAGCCCGAACCCAACAGGACCCATCAAGAGCAACCACACCAGTACACGCCTCATGGCACCACCTCACGGTCTTCAGGATCTTCATCTACCCGCTCCACGGCCACGAGACGGGGCGGAGACTTCTTGCCGCCCACCGCAGGAAGAAGCTCCATCTCTCCCACCAAGACCTCTGGGACACGCATCCGGGAGGGGATCCCATCAAGGGGTCCAAGCCACGGAACCCTCAAATCAAAGCCGAGGATGAGATCTCGCTCCACCACGGGTCCCGCCATCATGATGTCGCGGAGCAGACGCCGATCGACGCTCGCGAAGGACAGTCCGCGGATCTGCTCCACCCGACCATCGAGGTAGACGCGCTCGGCGACCAAGGGCTCGGGGAGGCTCAGCCCGTCGGCACTTCGAAACGAGAACCGCTGCGCGAGGTAGGTCGTGGCCGGGTGGGTAAGACGACGAATCACGATCACATGGTCCAGCCCGTAGGACTGCGCCGCCTTCTTGGCCTCTTTCATCAGCCGCGTGTGGCTCATGTGTCGCATCGGCATGACGGAGACCATCGATGGGTAGCCGCTGCTGCGGGACCCAATCCCCCCGCGACCATGGCCGTTCGACGCGCCCATCCCTCGTCGGGGCGTACGACTCATCAGCAAATCGCGAACGATGCCATCCCGCACGGCATGAACCACCTCGGCGGGCGTGCCCTCATGGTCAAACGCATAGGCTCCGGGATGGCCGGGGAATGCGCCGGGATCGTCCACCACCTCCCACCCTTGAGGGAGAATGCGCCGGCCGGTGCGCGCCATGGTCTCCGAGACCGAGGGGTCATCCAGGCCGCCTTCGGGGGGCGTGCCCACCAGCTCGGGTAGCAGGAGCCACCGAAAGAGCTCGGTCGCTGCCTGCCCCTCCATCACCACGGGCCCCACATACTCCCCCACCATGGGTGCAGCTGTAGCGGCCGCAACCGCCTCTTCGGCGGTCTCCCGGGCGAGCCGTCGCAGGTCATCTGGACCGGGAAGCGCGGTCCATTCGCCCACCGTGACGAGTCGCTCCGCACCGTAGCGCATCCCATCCTCGGCCCGTGCTTGGGCCATGAACCGTAGCGAGAGCTCGTAGGCCGGCATGGCCACGCGCGTCCCTTCCGAGTCCAGTACCCAGCGGGTGCCTTCTTCGACGGCGATGGTGGCAACCCCCTGGGTGAGACTCGGGTACGCGAGGAACTCACGGGTCGCTGTCGTCACGATCCCCGTGACCGCCGCCGCGTCAGCGGTCGCAGCAGGCGCGCCGAGCGTGATGTCCTCGACCCCTGGAGACATGATGTAGTCTCCGGGATGATCGGGCGCGCGCTCCACTTGAGCCGTCTTGCGGGTGAGCTGCTCGAGGGCATCCTTGTAGGCTTCATCCGTCGCCAGCCATGCCACCTGCCGTGCAGCCGTCGGTGTCACCACATCGGGCAGCTCCATGGCGGACATGCCGTTCTTGTAGGAGCCCACACCCGTGTTGTCCCAGTCCGGTGACCCCACGCGGACTTCTACGCCCAGCGTGCGATTGACGCCCACATTGGAGGAGACCAGGCCCCCAAACGACGACAGCGCACTCACGACATGCAGATCCTGAATCTTGTACCGGAGGTGGTACGGACCTTCATGCTCGTCGAGCCGCAAGGCCTCCGTGTTTCGGTCCAGTTCATCCTCGAGCGCCGCGACCCAGTCCGGAACACGCTCATCCGCCGAAGCCACGACCATCATCCAGAGGAGGGACATCATCGCACCACCTCCGTCGTGCCTTCACGCAGGGGCAGCGGCTTGGCTAAGACCGGTGGTCGTTGAGAGCCTTTCTCCTTCAGCTGTACCTCCAGCTCTTCGATCAACAGCGCAGGCGCGACAGCGCTGACAGGCACCCAGCCACTCTCGGCGCCACAAGTGCCGTTGAACACCTCTGGTGTGTCGCCTGCCGCCACGATGTTGGCGAAGGCCACCAGCGGCGTACCCACCACATCCAAGCCGCGCACCACCTCGTCGGGCCGTCCATCCACATAGATGCGCGTGACGCGGGTGGCGCGTACGTTGAAGGCATTGGGCATCACGCGACCCGTCATCGTAAACCCACCTTCGATGTCATCGATGAGGTAGCCAAACGCGCGCCCCTGCGACTTGGCGAGCTTGATCAGACGCGAACGAAGCGCGGCATCTGTCAGCGTTCGTGTCGACGACAGGATGGTGTTGCCCATGCGGGCACGCGCCCAGTTGCCCGTCGATCGCCGACCGTGGCCATTGCTCTCCGGAAATCCGGGTACGGGTCGACGTCCTTTTAAGAACCCGACGAAGGTTCCGTCCTCCACGATGGGCGCAGGTTGGGCAGGAACCCCCTCATCATCAAATCGATAGTGCCCACGCAGGGGGACACCGTCCCAAGACTCCAGCGTCGGGTCATCCACAATGCTGATCCATTCCGGCATCACCTTCTGGCCCACCATGGAGAGATAGGTCTTGCCTTCGTCGTCATCTCGAAGCCGATCCGCCTCCACCCGATGCCCCATCACCTCATGGGTAAACACGGCTGCGGCACGCCCACTCAGTAAGATGGGCCCCCGCCAGGCATCCCCGCGCTTGGCCCGCAAGAGGTCGAGGAGCTCATCTCCCATCTTCCACACCCGCTTGCGCGCCTCGGCCATGTCTGGGAGTTGGTCCACGTGGCGCACATCCCACGCATGAAACACGGAGAGGTCTTCACCGTCATCCGCAACACCGTTCACCATGACCATCAGACGAATCGCCTCACGAACTTCACGGACACGCGACCCTTCGGTGTCCACAATGTCGCGCCACTCCGTCTTTCGAATCAGCCTCACGTCATCGCGGGTCACAAAGGGCAGCTGCGAGAGATGAAGACTCCACTCCAACAAGTGTGGCTCGAGCGCATCGAGCGATCCGGACTTCACCTCCGGCACCTCCTCCGACTTCACGGGCGACCGCACCTCAAAGTCTGCTGCAGGGACCTCTTCTTCGACGCGCACCGAGAGCTCACCTTGGACCAGCTCCAAGCGTTCTCGTCCCGCCTTCCACGCCGCCTCCAGCTCGCGCCACAGCGCCCGTCGTAAGGGCTGGTCGAGATCCGCTCCGATGGCGGGCACCGGGGTTGGCCGTCGCCGTGAGGCGTACCACTGGGATCGACCGCGGAGGCCGTGGGTGCTGTCGACCTCTGGTGTTCCCACCCTGACGTCCACATCGAGCGTGCGGCTTGCACGCTCCACGCGGTCAAAGAGGGTCCCATGTCCAAAGGACACCTGCTCTTCTTCCCCGTGCGTCACCGTCACTGCCGCGTAGTGAGGCGCATCGTCATAGGTGGACCACTGCACGGAGGCTTCCTGAAGCACGTCGTCCAAGGTGTCCAACGTTGGATCAGGCGCAGCGAACGCGAGACCTATCCACACCCACCACATGGCACCCTCCCAAGACCACGACGCGACTGGACCCCAGACAAACACGTCTCGTTCCCTCGCTCACACAATATCTTCGATGTGCGTCCGTTTGCATAGGCATACAGGACAGCCCATGCCCCAACCGCTCACAACACTCGACGACTTCGTGTCTAGGCATCACGCCGAGATGGTGGCCTTCTTGTGTCGACGCACCTCGGAGACGCGTGCAGAGGAGCTCGCGCAAGAGATCTGGGTGCGCATGACCACAACCGAGGCAAGCTTTCCTTCGGACCAACACCAGCGCGCCTACGCCTACGCGATCGCACGACGGCTGCTCATTGATGACCACCGGCGGCGACGCGCGCGACCCGTCTTGACCACGTGGACGCCACAGACCGTCGAGCCCTCCGTCAGTGACCCACCGGATAGTGTGGCGCGTGCCAAGCAAGTGAGCGACGTGGTCGAGCAGACGCTCGCCCGGCTGAAGCCCGAGGTCGCAGAAGTTTGGCGCATGCGCGTAGAGTCCCACCACGCGTTCAAGGACATCGCCGCGCACCAAGGCTGTTCACTCAACACCGCACTTGGACGCATGGCCGGCGCCACCCGACAACTCCGGCGTGCCCTGGAACATACCGGCCACATCCAACCTCCCACGGAGGACACATGAGCTGCCCACACGAACCGACCACCCTGGCCTGGGTCTACGGGGAAGCGCCCGACGCGCATGCACACCACGTCGGGTCGTGTCCCATCTGCACCCAACTTGTCGATGACCTCGAACAGGTGCTTGCGCTACCGGCCTCCCCACCGGTCGCACGCGCGGTCTCGCGCGCGCCCCGAATGAGACCGGCCATGGCCTTCGCTGCTGCTGCTGTCGCGATGCTGGCTGCAGCACCCTGGTTTGTCCCATCACGGGCCCTCACGACGCCAGACCCTGTTCCCGCGCCGGCCACCACCTTGGCGGATGCCAGCGCCATCGACCTCGAGCTTGACCGTCTCGAGGCCGCACTGCTTGACCTCGAACTGAACAACGACCCTTTCTTGGAGATCTGACATGAAGACCTTGATTCCCTTCCTGTTCCTCGGCCTCACCACGCCCGTGTTCGCCAACCCGCCTCGCCCCCCCGTTGCCGCGCCGAGCGACGCACCCGATGCCGCACAGCTGCAGCGCGCCGAGGACTACCAAGACGAACTGCTCGCGCGGATTGAGCAACATGACCCCCGTATCCACCGAGAGCTGGTCGCCCTTCGGGACGCAGACTATGACGCGTTCCTCCGCCGGCTCCTGATGGTCTTCAAGCAAATCCGCACGCAAAAACAGAAGGTGGAAGCACAATTTCGGCCACAGATCGAAGACATTCGCCGACGTGCACAGCAGGACATGACCGCGGCAGAACGCAAGGCGCTCAAGGCCGATGCCCTCGCCGTCTCGGAAGCGCTCTTCGACGCACGCCAAGCGGACCGACGCGCACGCATCACCGAGCTGCGTGATGCCCTCGAGCGCCTCGAAGGCGAGGTCGAGGAGCGCGACAAGGAGCGGAAAGACCTCGTGAAGGCCTTCGCCGACCAACTGCTCCTCGAGAAGGTTGACCTCTAGGCCGACAGACGAGCGTCCGCGCGCTTATAGGCGGACCGTGCCATCTCGACCGACTGGCGCGAGCTCTGCAGCGCCGTACGCGCCGTGGGCACGTGGCCATCGGTCAGCGCGGACCACGCTCGGTTGAGCTGGCGCTCGGCGCCAGAGTAGCTTCCAAAGTACTCGGCAAAGTCGGACATTCCATGTCGGGCCAAGAGAACGCCACGGCGATCGACCATCGGGGTGAGCACGTCGAAGCGCAGCCTGTCGAGGGCTTCACGCACCTCGGGTGCGTCGTCCTCGTCTTCACAAGACGCCAAGGCGTGAAGCGCCTCGGATGCCGCCGTCTCCATCGCCTCGAGGGCACCGAGAAAATCCACGTGGCCGTCTGCACCTGACGTCGGCGACGCCGCACGCTCCGAGGCATCCCGTCGGGCGATCATACCGCCCGCCACAATCAAGACGACCCCGAGCCCCCAGGGTGCACCGCTCTCCCCCAGCCACCCCCAGAAGCGCTCTGATGGTGTCGGCATCTGGACCGAGGGTCCCTCGGTATCCACGAGCGACTGGCGGTAGGTCGTCACCTGCTCGGAGTTTCGTGCGCCAAACGCACCAGCCACGGACACGCCCACCACCAGCAAGGCCATTCCAACCCATTGCCTCATGCCGCACCTCCCGCCGTCGCGAGCTTGTACAAGGTCCACACCAACTGTGTCAGCGCCTCTCCCACGATCAATCCGGCCGAAAAGGGCACAAGCCTCGACCCTACCCACCGCGGTCCGAACCGGCGTTCAAGGCCCATCGCGACCACATTGCCCACGCCATAGGCGAGCGTGATGCTGAACGGCAGGTACATGGCCAGCCCCACAAGGACCGAGATGCCACCGATCGGAAAGACCGAGAGCGCGCCTCCAAGCACAGCCCCCGCCGCATATTTTTCTACCGGAGCATCACCGCCTCGAAGCGCCTCAATCGTACCGGCCAGCACATCCCCCTGGGGGGCCGACAAGCACGACGCTGCACCTTCAAGACACGCCGTCGACTGGGGCCCAAAGCCCGGTGTCCCATCGCCGGGCAGGTTCCAGAGGAGAAAGATCACGCCAATCGCCACCAGCGGTCCCAGCCAGCACAACATCAGCTGGGCCAGCTGCTGATCGCGCGGCGTGCTCCCTACGAGGTGCCCGGTCTTGAGATCGGCCATCATGTCCGCGCACTGATTGATGGCAATGCACACGGCCACGCCGAGCAGGATGGACGCCGTGACGTTGCCGGCCGTGAGGAAGAACATCAGGGTCACGGCGATGAGCGACAGGCCCGAGAGCGGCGAGATGTCAGTGTGACCGGTCGCTTGCGCCACGATGATTCCCGCGAGGCCCAACCAGATCGAGCCGACCACGGCCACCATGGTGGCTTGGAACCAGGTGAGATCTGCACTGGAGAACGACGCCGCAAGAAAGAGGAGGACAAAGGCCCCGACAGCGCCCACGCCCAACACCGACATGGGGAGCTCATCGCTGCGCCCCCCCGAGTGCCTCGCAGCCTCTGCAGCGGCGGCCAGCGAGCGCATGGCCCCCTTGACGGCGGGAACGGCTGCCACAACCCCCGCCAGCGCCCCACCGATCAACAGGCCAATGCCGAGGGGACGAAGCATGTGTTGCCCGGCCTCCACGACCATCCACGCGTCTACCTCGGTCGCAGGTACGACCTCTGGGGCGACCAACCAACCAGCCCCCACCGCGATCGGTACGACAATCCACCACGCGAGCACACCACCCGCAGCGTACGGCAGCCCTCCCCGCCCCGCGAGCAACCCCGCCCCGAGGTTGGCCGAGCTGACATAGAGCGCGATGGGAAGCCAGAGCGGAAGACCAAGGCTGTGCCCTAGATCGACTTCCTCAGGCGCAAACCCAAGGTTCACCAACACGGTCAGGACCATGCCCAACAGACCGCCGCCGAGCAGGACCATGCCCTGCACGCGCCCTTCTCCCGGACTGCGCAGCAGTGTTCCCACCGCGACACCGCTCGGAAACCGAAGCCGCTCCAGCTCAATCATCTGCTTTCGCAGCGGAATGATCAGGACAATGCCCATCAAACTGCCCGCGATGGCCGAAAACAGCAACGGCCCGATGGGCGGCGCCTCAAGGGCTGGGTCGGCCACACTCATCAAGAACAAGGCCGGCAGGGTGAACGTGACCCCCGCGGATGCCGTATTGATGCCCGAGGCTACCGTCTGGTTGATGTTGTTCTCGACGATAGAACGCCGACCCATTCCACCGCGCAGCACCGTGAAGCCCACAATGGCCGCCACGGTCGAACCGGTCACCCCAAAGCCCAACTTTAGTCCGATGTAGACGAAGCTCGCGGTCAGAAGCACGCCGAGCCCCGTACCAAGGACTATGGCGGGTACGGAGAGCTCTGGGTACGGGCGGCCAGTAGGTGTCGCGTTCATCTCGAACTCCTCATGCACGCCCCATAGCGCTTTCGCTCGCCGGCGGGTGGTTTGCACCGCACGCCGCCGGGACAGAGGTTAGAGACCAGGACTCGGACCACTGCCGTCCTGTCTCGGAGCTCTCATGCGCGCGCTCACCCTCCTGACCATTCTCGCGCTCGCCTGCGCACCCGCCGACGATCCAAGCGATGGACAGGCGCTCTTCACCTTCGCCGAGCCCGACGCCCGTCCCGATGACCGCGGTCCCGGAGGCCCAGCCCGCGTCTTCACGGACGCCGAGATCGGCGAGCACTGCGGCTACATGCAGAGCGGTCCCACCAGCTTCGAGCACCACAACATGGTCGCGCCCTACCGGGGCCACTTGGTCTTTCCCTGGGCCGCCGAGTGGGGCATTGGCGGGGTCACCCTGTACGAGGCCGACGACCCCTGCAACCTCGTCGAAGTCGGCATGACCGAGTTCAATCAGATGCGTGAGAGCCATGCCATTGGCCTCAAGCACCTCGCCTCGGGACCGCATGCAGGCGACTGGGCTGTCGTGACCCATCTGCGCGGCATCATGTTCTGGGACCTCTCCGACCCCAGCCAGCCCCAGCCTGCATCCGAGCTCGAGTTGCCGGGTGTGCTCTACCCCGATTCCTATGCCAGAGTCGTGCTCTCGGTGTTCTGGCAATACCCCTACGTCTATGTGGCTGGGGCGGACAATGGCGTCTACGTCGTCGACGCCACCGACCCGACCCTCCCCACTTTGGTCACCCAAGTGTCCTTCCCGAGCGGCATGCGTGCGGGAGGCGTCTTCGCGCTCGGCGACCGCCTTCTCGTCACCAGTGCCGAGCAGACCACAGCCGAGCTTCTCGACATCTCCGACCCCAGAAACCCGGCTCCCTTTCCCGGGGGCCGTTTCGATATCGCCGACAGCGAAGGGCGAATCGTGGAGGCCTACCACGCCAACATGGCAGGCGACTATGCCCTGTTCGCGCGCAAGGAAGGCGGCGGCGGCCCAATTCTCTACGACATCTCCGACCCCACAGCGCCCGTCTTTCTCGCAGACCGAAGAATCGACGGTATGTCGGGCGGATACGTCTTCTACGACGAAGGCCTCGTGTTTACGGGTGACAGCAACGGTGCACACATCGTCGACATGACCGACCTCGACAACCCGATCCTCACGCACCGCTTCGACCTTGAGGGTGACCTCGACACCATGACGCCGTACGGCAACGTGTCCATCCTGTCCGTCGACGATGAGGCCGTCGACGGTCAGGCGAGTGCGATCGTTCCCCATGCGACGCAACCGGACACCACGGGCCCAAGCATCTTGGCTGTGCGCCCGCAAGATGGTGCCGAGGGCGTCGCCTCGTCCACCATCATCGGCATTGGGTTCAACGAGTTTGTCGACCCTGCCTCTGTCTTTGCGGGAAGTGTGCGGCTTTATGTGGAGTCTACGGGCGAGCCCGTCGACGGCGAGGGCAGCGCCCAAGAGGCCACCGCCGCCTACAGCCCCCGCACCCCTCTCCTACCGGGCACCACCTACAGGCTCGAAGTGCTTGAAGGTGGTATCGTCGACCTCAACGGCAACCCTCTGGAGTCCACGTGGACCTCCACCTTCACCACGGCAAACTGACCCTCACGTTGCTGCTCCTCGGATGCGCCGATCCCGCATCTCCACCGAGCAGCGAACAAGTGTCCGTGTTTGCAGACGCAGGGGCCGATTTTGCCGTACCCGTGGGTGAGCCATTCACCGTAGACGGGACGGCCTCCTCGCCCGGCACGGGTGCATGGGACTTCGGTGACGGGACCGTGGTGGACGGCGCGCTGGCCATCCATACCTACAACACCCCAGGCAACTACGTGGCCGTGCTACAGATCACCAGCGAAGGTGGCCTGACACGGACCGATGCGGTCGCCATCACGGCCTACCTCCCCGCTTCCGAGCCACGCCCCCAAGCGAGCAGCTCCATGTGGCTCGATGAGGACGCGCAGCGGTTGATCGTCGCCGCCCCTGAATCGAATGCCCTCGCCGTCATCTCGCTGGTCGACCAGACCCGGACCATGGTCGAGGTCTGCGAGCGCCCTCGCACCGTCAGTGTGGCGGGTGATGCGCTTGCGGTCGCCTGCGAAGCCTCTGACGAGCTCCGTATTCTCGATGCCACATCATTGCAGACCCGCACAACGTGGGATCTCGGCACAGGCACACGCCCCTTCGGCGTGGTCGGCGACAACGATTCATGGTGGGTGGGCAGTCCCGGGCGGGATGAGGTGCTCAAGCTGTCCGGCAACACCCTCGAACGCATCGACGTCCCCGGCGGACCGCGCCACCTCGCCATCGATGGCGCCAGTCACATCTGGGCACCGCGGTTTCGCTCGGACCGCTTCGGCGGATCTCTGTCTCGCCTCACCGAAGAATCGACCACCACGATCCCACTCGAGCGCGACCCGGGACCTGATTCCGATACCGCATCTCGAGGCATCCCCAATCTGTTTCGAGCCGCTGCGCTGAGTCCAGATGGCGGAACCTTGTACCTCGGTGGACTGCTGTCCAACGTCGACCGCGGCCTCTACACCGACGGCAACCCCCTGACCTTCGAGTCCACAGTGCGCGCCCAGCTCCGCATGGTCGACACTGCCCAGCCAGCCGACCGGTTCAACGACCGCAAGAGCTTCGACGACCAAGGAGACATCTCGGCCCTCGCTGTCTCGCCACTCGGCAACTGGGTGTGGGTCGCGCACCAAGGCACCCAGACCATTCATCGCCTCGACGCGTGGAGCCTCGATATTCGAGGCTCCATCCTCGCTGCGGGAAACGGCCTCGATGCCTTGCAGGTCAGCGCGGACGGCGAGCGCCTGTACGCCTATGCGTGGCTAGACCGACAGGTGCACGCCTGGGACATCCAAGACGTCGGCACGCCTAGGCCGCTCTGGAGCGCATCTACCGTCAACCAAGAGCCGCTCTCTTCAGAAGTACTCTGGGGTAAGCAGCTGTTTCACGACGCCTCCGACCCACGCATCGCCAAGGACGGGTACCTCGCCTGTACCACCTGCCACCCCGATGGACGCCACGATGGCATGGTGTGGGACTTCACCGACCGGGGAGAGGGACTCCGCAACACGATCTCTCTCGAAGGACACGGAGGACTCGACATGGGCCGCCTCCACTGGTCGGGCAACTTCGATGAGATCCAGGACTTTGAGCAGGAGCTCCGGCACGGTCAGTCGGGCCGTGGATTCCTCACCGACGACCAATGGTCCACGGGGACCGTGTCCTCCCCACTCGGTGACCCCAAGGCTGGCCTCTCCCCGGAGCTCGATGCCCTCGCAGCCTACGTCTCCAGCCTCGATGTCCCACCGGAAAGCCCATGGGGCCTCGACCCTACCGGAGAAGCCCTGTTCTTCAACAAGCAGTGCACGGTCTGTCACCCTGTCGATGAGCAGTACACCGACTCTGGCCGGCCCAGTCACCCCCGCCACGACGTGGGCACCCTGACCGATGCCAGCGGCATGCGCCTTGGCACCGTGCTCGACGGTCTCGACACCCCGACCCTGCTCGGTGTCTGGTCTACAGCGCCCTATCTGCATGACGGCTCGGCCAGAAACCTCGAGGCGGCCATTGGGGCCCACACCTTAAACACGCCCGAGCTCACGCCCGCCGAGATTGTGTCTCTCGCAACCTACGTCCGCGGGCTGTAGGTCGGTCCAGACCTGCATGGCACGCCATGGCCCGCACACTGGGTTACAGGTGCCCTCTTCTAACGTAGGAGGTTCTCGTGATGTGGATCGCTTGGCTAGGTGCAGCACTGGCTGCACCAGAGATGATTCCGGCGTCTGCCGCCGACCTCATCGGGCGGACGGCGCCAGCCTTTGATGCAGAGATGCTCGATGGTGGAACCTTCTCCCTTGAGAACGAGCGTGGAACGCCTATCGTTCTCTCGTTCTGGGCCAGCTGGTGTGGGCCGTGCCGGCTTGAGCTGCCCGCGCTCGATGCGCTACAGAAGACCCGCGACGACATCACGATCTACGCCGTCAACGTCGATCGCGACCCGAACCGGGCCCGTGGATTTTTGAAGCAGGTCCCGATGGAACTCCCCGTCGTGTGGGACCCCGACAGCATCGCGCTGGGGCAGTACGACGTCCTCTCGATGCCCACCATGTTCTTAATCGACGAGAATGGCACGGTGAAGTTCCGAAAGACTGGGTTTAGCCAACAGAACGGCCTCAAGGAGCTCGAAGCAGCCTTGGCCGAGCTCACTGGACAATAGGGGGCGACCGTGAACACATCCACATCACCGTCACCGCACCGCCCGTGGGCCCTCTGGTTGCTGGCCGTCCTCATGTTGATCGGCGCTGCCATTGGCGTCTATGGCACATGGCATCACGAAGTCGAGCTCTACGGCGGTGAGCAGGTCGAGCTCATCGGTTGTGTCGAGTCCGAGGCCGTGTCCTGCAGCATCGTCAACACCAGTGCGTGGTCCGAGGTCTTGGGTGTTCCCACCTTCACCTGGGGTTCTGCCACCTACCTCACCCTCGCACTGCTGGCCGTCTTGGCTGCCCGAGGCCAGCGTCGCATGAAGCCACTGCTGGCCCTTGCGGGTGTGGGTGCCATTGGTTTCTCGGCGTTCCTCTACTACATCTCCGTGGTTGAACTCGGAAAGGTCTGCCTGTGGTGCATGCGGTTGTATGGCATCAACGCCATGATCCCTGTTCTCGTGGGCATCGCCGGACTCTCCCGCGAAGACCTCCCCACGGCACGCGACCTAGGCACCTTCGGCGGTGCGTTCCTCGCCTTTGCGGTGGTGTCCATCGGCGTCCAAGCGTCGTACCGTGCCACCCTCCTCGGTGATGCGCCCGAGCTTGCGGAGCAGCTTCCCGACGCACCACCGCCTGACGCTGAAGCGCAAGGCTACCCCGACGACCCCGAAGGAGAGGCCCCAACACTCGCCTTCGCCGTCACCACCGAAGATGGGAATACCTCCGAGGTCCGTGTGCATCCTGGCGATGCGTGGAAGGGCAACCCCGACGCCAAGGTGGCCGTGGTCGAGTTCGCAGATTTCGAGTGCGGATACTGCAAGCGCACAAGCTTCGAGCTTCGCCGTCTCTACGAAGCGTACAAAGACGATGTGGTATTCGTCTTCAAGCACTTCCCCATGGACCCCACGTGCAATCCAGGCGTGAAGAACCGCAAGCACCGGTACGCCTGCATGGCCCACAAAGCTTCTGTCTGTGCCCAAGACCAAGGTAAGTTCTGGGCGATGCATGACCTGATGTTCAAGAACAACCATCAGCTCCGGTCCGAGCACATCCTCGCCTACGCCGACACGATCGGCCTCAATGAGCAGGACTTCCGGACGTGCATGCAGGCCAATGAACCCGGACAGGCCGTCTTCAAGGCAGCCGACGAGGGCAAGGCGCTCGATATCCACGGTACGCCGCGTATCTACATCAACGGCCAGCTGTACCGATCCGGAAGCTCGGCAGAGCAAATGGCGCGCGCCATCGAGATCGCGCTTGGCAAGAGCAACGCCGAAGCATCGACCAATGCTGCGGCCATGCGGGACGGCCGACGGACCTTCGCGCCCGTACCCACGGATGGTCCAGAGATGCAGCGCATCACCCATGGCACGCTCGACTTCTTTATCGACACGTTTGAGTCCAGCCTCGCCAACGGAAAAGCGAGCAGCGGGAAGCACGAGGTCCCGGCGACCCGAATGAGTTGGTTTGCCGCGGCAGATGCCTGCGAGGCCGCCGACAAGCGTATCTGTAGCGAGGAAGAATGGATCGCAGCATGTCAGTCTGCAGCACCCATCGATGACGACGGTGACGGCGAGTTTGCCGATGATCTGATCGAGGGCAATGCCTACCCCTACAGCGATTTCCATGAGCGCGGGGTGTGTTGGGAAGCCAAAGATCGCGACGCCATGCGTCCCGTTTACACTGGAGAGATGCCCGGCTGTGTGACGCCAGACGGCGTGTATGACATGACCGGCAACATCGAAGAATGGGTGGGGACCAGCGCCGAGGAAGCCGTGCTGCTCGGTGGCGCCTACGACACTCCGAATGACAAGGCGCGTTGCTACCGTCGCAACAACACCTTTGGGGCTGGCTATGCCAGCAAGCGCACGGGCTTCCGGTGTTGTAGAAACGCAGAGTGACACGCCCCACGCTTCCCATCGATACCCTGCTGCCCGAGATCGCTCGGGTCAGCCGGTCACACCATGCGTGGGTGCTTCATGCGCCCCCAGGTGCAGGAAAGACCACCCGGGTCCCTCCTGCACTCCTCCAAGCCCTCGATCCCGCCGGTCGAATCGTCGTCCTTGAGCCCCGTCGGGTCGCAGCACGCGCGGCCGCCGAGCGCATGGCCGAGGAGGCAGGAGAACGTGTAGGCGAGACCTACGGCCTACAGATGCGCTTCGACAGGCGAATCAGCGATGCCACACGCGTCGTGGTGATGACCGAGGGGGTACTCCTCCGTGAGCTGGTGGAGGACCCGTTCTTGGAGGGCACGCGCGCCATCCTCTTCGACGAGTTTCACGAGCGGTCCCTACAGGTCGATCTCGCCCTCGCCCTTGCACGCCAAGCCGCAGAAGTCAGAGACGACCTCCTCTTGGGCGTGATGTCTGCCACGCTAGACCCCGAGCAGATCGTTCCGTATCTTCCTGGGGCGAAGATCTTTCGGAGCGAGGGCCGCGCCCACCCTGTCGAGATCGTGCATGTCCCAACCCCTACGACGGGCCCCCTCGAACAAGAGGTGGATCGCGCAGTGCAGTGCGCGCTCGCCGAGACCGATGGCGATGTGCTGGTCTTCTTGCCCGGTGTGCGCGAGATCCATGCCTGCATGGATGCAGCCACCCTCCCCGACACGGTCTTGCGTCTGCCGCTGCATGCGAGACTCACACCTTCGGACCAAGCGCGCGCACTGCGCGCGACCTCCCAGCGAAAGGTGGTCTACTCCACGAATGTCGCCGAGACCTCCGTGACGCTCCCCGGGGTTACCGCCGTCGTGGACAGCGGCCTTGTCCGGCAGCAGGCCTTCGACACACGACGTGCGCTCCCGAGGCTCGTCACAGTTCCCTGCGCCCAAGCCAGCGCAGATCAACGGGCGGGGCGTGCAGGCCGTGTGCGGGCTGGCAAGGCCTATCGGCTCTGGACCGTCCGCGAACACCAGGCTCGTGCACCGTTTGAGCCCCCCGCCATCCATCGCACAGACTTATCGGGTGCCGTCCTGAGCCTTCATGCGTGGGGAGAAGCCTCTCTCGACGCCTTTCCATGGTTTGAGGCCCCCACACCCCATGCACTCGACGCCGCAGAGCGCCTTCTTGAGGCCCTTGGCGCCCTCGAGAATGGGGTACTGACGCCCCTCGGCCAAGACATGGCCCGCCTACCCACGCACCCACGCATTGCTCGATTCTTGATCGAAGGGCACCGCATGGGCGTTCTACGCACCACCACGACCCTCGCGGCCATCCTCGGCGAGCCACAGGCGTTTCGCAGCACGCCGACCCCACACGCGAGCCTGTCTGACGTGCTTGACCAACACGACGCGCTCCTCGGCCGTCCGTCGAGGTGGCATCTGTCTTCACCCGGAGCCACCCATCGCCTGAAGCGCATGGCCAAGCAGCTCGGCGATGCCACCCGCCGCGTCCTTGGGCCGACATCCTCCTCCGGCAGCGAGGACGATGTCCGATATGCCTTGGCCGTGGCGTTCCCCGACCGCTGGGCCTCGCGACGGGGAACCACCGACCGCTTTCGTCTCGCGACGGGCCGGGGGGCTCGACTGCATCCGCACTCCGCCGTGCAGAAGGCGGCCTTTGTCGTTGCGCTCGAAGTTCAAGACCAAGACGGTGCAGAGGCCCTGATCCGGCTCGCGAGCGCCATTGATATTGATCGCGTGCCACGCACCACGGCCGTCGAGGCCAGGTACGACGCTGATCAAGACAAGCTCATCGGTTGCAAGGTCGAACGTGCCGCAGGCTTGGTGGTGGCCCGGCATGATGGCGTACCCCTGCCGAGCGCGGTCGCCGAAGCCGAGCTTGTTCGCGTGGCCAAGAAGCGCTTGGCGCGCGCGCTGCCGGAGGACAAGCGGGAGCTCACCCCACTTCGGGAACGGCTCTTGTGGCTGCACCGCATGCACCCGGAGCTCGAGGTCCCGGACGGCTCTGATGATGCGCTCCGCGACCTCTTGCCACAGCTCGTTCCCGGATGCCGAAGCCTTGCCGCCCTGCGCCGCGTCAATTGGTGCAAGGCACTCCTCGACAGCCTCTGCTGGAGAGGCCGTCAGGCACTCGACCAAGAGGTACCCGAGTGGCTGGTGCTCTCCAATGGTCAGCGTGTGCGCATGCACTATCCGGCCGAGGGTCGGCCCGTGCTCGCTGCCCGAATGCAGAAGCTCTTCGGCCTCACCGATGTGCCCGAGGTCGCTGGACAGCGCCCCATGCTGCACTTGCTTGCGCCCAACCAACGCCCCCAGCAGGTGACCCTCGACCTCGCCGGATTTTGGGAACGCACCTGGCCCGAAGTTCGAAAGGAGCTCCGCGCGCGCTACCCGAAGCATGACTGGCCCGAGGATCCGGTCTCTGCGTCGCCCCCGCAGCGGCGTCGAAGGGGTTAAGGCCATCCCTGTAGCGCGTAAGCAGCGCTTCTAGGAAGGTCTTCGTGGTACCGATTGCGCGTCACCTCACATGGGTATTCCTGGGAACAACCCTCACGGGATGTAGCCTTTTGTTCGCGCCAGACGACCCGAACTCCCCTTCCCAGCCAAAATCCGACGCCGTGTCCGTGTCAGAAGCGCCGAGCGAGGGTGGCCAGCCCCTCATGCTGATTCCGTCCGTCACCCATGACCTCGACGGTCGACCATGGGTCGAGGCGTGGACGGGCGGCGCGAGTCGGGCTGAAGATGTGCCGGTCATCGTCGCCCTTCATGGTCGCGGTGACACCCCAGAACGGTTCGCAATGCTGCTTCAAGAGCTGCCGGTGAAGGCCCGTGTTGTCGTGCCCGCAGGTTCCGTGAAGATGAACGATGTAGAGTTCGACTGGCTCGACATCCCCCCCTCCAAGCCCGATGATGCACTCACCTACGCGCTCGACCAGCACGCCGACAACCTCGATGCCTTTCTGACGGATATTGGCCTCGCGTCCGGTCCGGTCACACTCCTCGGATGGGCGCAGGGCGGCATGGTAGCGACAACATGGGCCTTCGCGCACCCCGAGCGCGTGGCCCACGTGGTCATGGCGGGTGGCCAGCTCCCCAAGCCGGTCCGCGACCGCGGCGCCCCCATCGGCGAGCGCCTTCATCTTATCCACATGGTCAACGACCCCATTATTCCCATCACGGGTTCCCGGGCGATCGCAGACGCCATCCCCGGATCGCACCTGACCCCTGTCGAGGGTACGGGCCACATGTTCGATCGCGACATGGTCGCAGCGACGTTCCCCGCGCTCGGCCTTCCGATGATCCCGGGATATTCCCTGCCCGAACTGGAGGTTGAGCATCCGGATGGCCTTTCCCTTGAGGAGGGTGGTGCACCCCGACCGGGCCCCGATGGGGAGGGTACACCAAAGGAGGCCCAGCCCTCCGACGACCACGCCAATGATGACCAGCCCTTTCGGGCCTTCACACCTGCCCAGTGACCGTCATGTGGCACCTCCTTCTCCTCTCGGCCGTTGCGGGTCCTGAACCGACCCTCACCGTAATGGTCGAATCCGGTGACCCCCCTCGACTCCTCGAGGCCTTTTCGGCCGACACTGCACCCACGCCTCCCGGGGCGCTAGAGGGTCCACGTGTCGATATCCTCGACGCGGAAGGGTCCCATCTGCGGAGCGTCGCCATGCCGCTCCCGCCACAGCGCAGCATCATTCATCCCCAGGAGGCGCACGGCGACGTGGGTACGACGCCCGGACTCGTGTCGTGGACCATTCCATGGCCTGCCGATGCCGCAAGCCTTCGTCTGGGTGACCAGACCCTCACGCCGACCGAACGGCACCACGGCGACACAGTACTCCGCAGTCTTCAAGAGTCTGGCCCTACGGACGCGCGGCTCGACCTTGTGGTGTTCTCGGAGGGATTCACCACTGCGGAGCTCGCGTCGTTTGAAGCGGAGACCGAGCGTGTGCTCGCACACCTGCGCACCATTGCGCCATGGACAGCCTACTATCCAGCGTTGAATGTGTGGCAGGTGAGTCTCTCCAGTGACGAGTCGGGCATCGGAGACGATCTCACCGGTGAGGTGAAGAACACGGCGTTCTCCTGCGCCTATGGATGCGACGGCCTTGACCGCCTCATCTGTTGTGACGAGGCGCGGGTGGCCAATGCAATCGCCACCCATGCGCCATTTGCGGATGCTTCGCTCCTGCTCGTGAACGAGCGTACCGAGTACGGGGGCTCCGGGGGACCGGTCTACGCCACGTCCTACATCGGAGAGGACGGCCCACAGGTGGTGGCGCACGAGCTGGCCCACTCGTTGATTGGTCTCTGGGATGAATACACCTACGGTACCGATGGCGACGCGACGGGTGCGCCCAACTGTGCGCCGGATGACCAAGAGGTTCCGTGGGCCGAATGGCTCGACGCACCCCTCGTAGATGCCTACACGCCGTGCACGTGGAACAACGCGGTAAGGCCGACCGCCTCCAGCTGCATGATGCTCCAGCTTCAAGATCAGTACTGCCCCATCTGCAGAGAGCAGACCATCCGACGGGTCCACAGTGCCTGGCCTCCCGATCGCGAGTTCGAGGCCACACCCGAAGTGGGATCCACGCTTCAGCTGCAAGGTCCTGACGACAGCGTCGCGTTCGACATCGCGACCGTGTTTCCCATCGAGCATACGACGTGGCGATGGCGCTTGAATGGGGCGGTCCTTGAGGACAATGCGCCTGACTTTCGCCTAGAGGGATGTGCCACCGACGATGGCCTACTTGAGCTTGAGCTTGTGCCCGACGGGGATGCAGACTGGTTGAGCCCCACCGTCGAGGAATCGCTGACACTTACCCTGCGTTGGCAGGTCGAACATACCCAGTGCAGAGGGTGTCGCGGCTGTTCCGGGCCAGGTTCGCCCGGGTGGTGGCTCCTGATTCCCGCCATCGGTCTCTTCCGTAGGCGCTCATGACACTCGCGCTGCTGTGTGCGCTCGCCTGTGGCGTGGCGCTGGCTGGCGATACGCGAGGCGTGGGATGGGCAAAGGTCCTCGGCAAGCTCACCGCCGCGACGGCCTTCGTGGCGTGGGGGGTTGAGGTAGGTCTGCCCACCCGCGAACCACATGGCCAAGCGCTGATGCTCGGCCTCGGGTTGTCTTGGCTGGGGGATGCGCTCCTACTATCCAAGCGAAAGCCTGTATTTCTGGCCGGCCTCGTCGCGTTTCTCTTCGCGCATGTCGCCTATACGGTGGCGTTCGTGCAGCTCGGCGTAGGCTGGCAGGGGCTCGCATGGGCAGCGCCACTCCTCGCTGGCTTCGCAGCCCTCGTCTGGCGCTGGCTCCGTCCCCATGTGGGCGCACTCGGCACACCGGTCTTGGCCTACGTCTGCGTCATTAGTGTGATGAACGTCACCTGCGCCGGAATGATCGCAAATGCACCACATCGCGCCACACTGTTCGCCGGCGCGCTGCTGTTTACGGTGAGCGATCTCTTCGTCGCACGAAACCGATTTGTTCGCGAGGACATCAAAAACCGAATGATCGGTTTACCCCTATACTTTTTGGCGCAGTTCTTGATCATCCAAGGCGCTCGTTAAGCGCCCGGAAATGCGTCCAAAACTATTCAGTACTCTGAAAAACGTGTCCAGTACCCAAAGAAAACTCGGCTACGTGGGCATCTTGCTGTAGGGTCCTCCTCGCCGGTTCCTTTTCGGTACCCGTTTCGGCGACTTGAGAAAAAATCTGAGATTTTTTCCCAACCCCCAAGGAGACATCCCATGGACGCGTTCGACAACACCATCTCGAGCATTTCCTCCGCACTGACCACCGACGATGGCCAGGCACTCTCCCCTCTCGGCCGCGACATTCTCGCCCGCGCCGCAGCGCCTCTTGGTGCTGACGCCGAGGACATGTGGCAGCTCGCCCGTGACGCCATGGCAGAGAGCTCCTCGCCAAGCGCGTGGTACACCACGTTCAATGCCCTCTACATCGCCTTCGCTGCTGCGACTACAGAGGGCCATGTCCTGACCGTCGAAGGCGAAGCTGTCGTGACCGATCTCGCCCATGCACTCGGTGTCGATGCGGCGTCCTTCAAGACCGAGCTCCTCGCCCTGTTCGACCGCTCGAGCGACACGGTCCTCGAGGTTGGTGGCGCCATCGCGAAGATCGTTCCCTGATACAGGCCCCGCGCTGGCTGGAGCGACTCTCCAGCATCAGTCCACCCGATCGCACCGACGCCATCGTCCGCCTCACCGCCAAGTTCCGGCGTGCGATGCGGAACCGATTGCCCCACGCCACGTTGTCCGCTCCCATCGGGACGTGGTCTGGCCTCGACGTTCACGCCCGCGAGCTGCTCTCGGACCTGTTGACCCTCGTCCAAGTCGCCATCGACATCGCAGACGATGTCGGTGACTGGTCGGATGACCTGGCCAAGGGTCGTCGCCATGACCTCGCGTACCACGGCATTCCTTTTCCGGTCCTTGCGGCAGCACCCGCATGGATTGTCGGCCACGTCACAGCTACCCTTGCCTCCGAGTTTGGGACACAAGGTGCCGCAGAGGCGCATCGTTGGTTGAATATCCTCGGTGAGATGCTCTTTGGACAAGGTGAGGACCACGACTCGGCCGAGAAGCAAGCCGCCGTGGCGGGGCGTCAGGGAGAGCTCCTCGTGGCCGCCCTCCAGCTCGCCGAATCGCCCCCAGCCGCTTGGCACGACCCCGAACACCATCGCGACATTCTCACGTGGTGTCGAGGGGCAGTGCTTTACGCAGAGCGTGTCGCCGCCACGGTCGAGACCTTGCACGGGCAAGGCGCCACGCCTCAAGTCATCGGCGCCTCGGTCCTTCGCCATCAGCTGGCCTTCCGACGTGAGTGGCCAGAGGTCGGTCCGTGGGACGGCGGAGATCTACGTCGACAAGCCGTCCTTGACCGCCCCCTCGCCGTCGGGCGCACGCTCTGGTTGGCTGCCGGATATGGTCAGGGCATTGCCTCCGTGCCGGGGGCCGACGAAGACGCGACCTCCCTCACCGAATGGGCGCGAGACTGGGCCGACTTGGCCGTGTGCCGCGTCAATGAAGACGCGACGGTTCAAGAGCTCCATGCCTTGGTGAGGCAGGCGCTCGATGGCTGTCGACCCGGCGACCAGCTGCTGGTGTACTTGAGTGCCCATGGTGGTCCACCCATCGGCAACAATCGGCACCTCCAGTTCGCGCCACCCCACACGTATGAACCTGACGCGATGGATGCTGGCGGGCGCTGGCGCGGAGCCGATGCCCTGCGTCTGTTCCGCTCACGACGCGACGTGCACATCACCGTCATCGTCGATGCCTGCTTTGCCGCCGCATGGTGCGATGATGCGGAGCTTCACCCTGTCGCATCCGAGCGCGCCTTCCCCCCCCACCAGGGCACGGGCTCGCTTCGTATCCTCTGTGCGGGTGCCCGACATGAAGAGGCCGTTCAGGGACAGTTTGACGCCGACGGCCCCCCTCGCAGTGCGCTTACATGGGCGCTCCAACAGTGCCTGCATCGTGCCGACCTCGTGCCGCTCCGTGCGCTCTTGGCACAAATCAGGACCGTACTCACGGCCTGTCCTCTCGAGCAAAAACCACCCGCGCCGCTACTCTTCAGCGATCCGATCGAGGCCGCTGAACGACCGCTCTTCTGGTAGGGACTGGCCCCACACCCCAGTTGTGCCTAGCCATGGCGCATGACTGGTGTGAGCGACGTCATCAATGGCCTCATGATCCTGCTGCCTCCCGAGCTGGTGGCCCTGCTGGTGGTCGTGGCCGCGGCGCTCTTGGCCCCTGGATGGGTACACGCCACACGGGCCCGTCAGCTCAAAGGCATGATCCGTCGACGCGTCCGCGCTTCCGAGGCTGACCGGTCCATCCTCATGGACGAGATCCTCCAACGCGCCGGGATGGATGTCCCCCTCCTCGGCGTCGCCTATGGAGAGGCCAGCAAGCGCGAGCAAGTCGCACTGACCGCAGCACTCCGTGCACGCCTCGAGCAGAGTGGGCGCGGACAAGAAGAGCTTGAGCGGCACACCCGCAAGACCGAGCGAAAGAAACCCCCTCCCCGCCACCCCCTCGAGACCATTGCCATCGTGGAGACCATGATCGAGGCCGAACTCTGGGTGGCGGCCGCCGATCAGGTTGCGCAGGCCCTCGAGGCCCAACCCACTGAACCACGACTTCTTGACCTCTCCGAACGCCTAGAAAGGGCGCGAGAATCGGCCCATCAAGGTGGAACAGTGGACGCGGGGCATGTCGAGCGGTAGGCTGCGCCGACATGTCACGAGGAGTCACTCCGATGACCACGGCTACCGCTTCGACACCGAGAACCTTCCTCGGTCACCCTTCCGCTCTATTCATGCTCTTCTTCGCCGAGATGTGGGAGCGCTTCTCCTTCTACGGCATGCGGGCCCTGCTGGTCCTGTACATGATGCAGGGCTTCCTCGAGATGGGCGATGCCGATGCGTATGGTGTCTACGGTGCCTACGGCGCGCTCGTCTACGCGACACCCTTCATCGGTGGTGCCATCGCAGACCGCTTCCTCGGCGCACGCCGCGCGGTCGTTCTCGGCGGCATCCTCATGGCCGCGGGCCACTTGCTCATGTCCATCGAGCAGTCCACCGCGTTCTACACGGCACTGGCCTTGCTCATCGTGGGCAACGGCTTCTTTAAGCCGAACATCTCGACCATCGTGGGCTCCCTCTACGACGGCACCGACCTCAACCGCGATGGTGGATTCACCATCTTCTACATGGGCATCAACCTCGGGGCGGCCTCGGCGTCCTTGCTCTGCGGCTACCTCGGCCAGACCTATGGCTGGCACTTCGGATTTGGCCTCGCCACCTTCGGCATGCTGATCGGCATTGCCATCTTTGTCCTCCCCGCGAGCGTGTCCCGCGTCATGATCCTGCTCGGTGCCCTCTCCGTGGCGGGCGGTATGGTGTGGGCCAGCGAAGGCATGGTGAAGCTGGCCGTCAATGGTTTCGTGGCCGCGGCGATGGCTATCGCCGGCGTCCTTGCCTTCCTTGCCATGGCCGAAGGCGGACTTCCTGAAGAAGCCGGTCAGCCACCAGAGCCCGAGGCCCTCAAGAAGCCGATGGCCGGCCTCCCGGCGGAGTATCTCCTCTACCTTGGCGTCCTGCTCTCCGTGCCGGTGTTCGCGCTCTTGGTCAACCGCAACGAGATCGCAGGTTGGGTGCTCACCTTGGGCGGTGGCGCCGCGCTGCTCTTCTTGGTGTACGAAGCCTTCAAGAGCGACAAGGTGGAGCGAGAGAAGCTCTTCGTCGTGTTCGTCCTCATGTTCTTCTCGATGCTGTTCTGGGCCTTCTTCGAGCAGGCCGGCTCCTCGATGACCGCCTTCACAGACCGAAACGTGAACCGTCTGGTCGGTGGTGCAGAGATTCCGGCCTCCGAGTTCCAGGCCGCCAACCCGATCTTCATCATTATCTTCGCGCCCGTATTCTCCATGCTCTGGGAACGCCTTGGCTCGCTCGAGCCGTCGACGCCCGCTAAGTTTGCCCTCGGCTTGTTCCAGCTCGGCCTCGGCTTCCTCGCCCTCAACTATGGCGCGATGAATGCTGACGGTGATGGCATGGTGGCCGTGTACTGGCTCATTCTTGCGTACCTTCTGCACACCACCGGTGAGGTCTGCCTCTCCCCTGTTGGCCTCGGCATGGTCACGCGCCTGTCGCCCCAGCGCATCGTCAGCACGGTCATGGGTGCGTGGTTCCTCGCCACCGCGTTCAGTCACCACCTGGCGGCACTCATTGCCATCTTCACAGCCGTCGACAGTCATGGTGGTGGCGACGACGCCGCAACTTCCGCGGTCGACACCGTCATGGTCTACGGAGACGTCTTTGGCGCCATCGGCTGGGTCGCGCTGGGTGCGAGTGCCCTATGCATGTTGCTGGTGCCCGTGCTCAAGGCATGGATGCACGGCGAGAAGTAGGCTACGGCTGCAGTTCGGAGTGTCACGATGTCCAACCCACGCCAGCTTGAGGTGCTTCGTGACCTCACGAGAGAGCTTGACCTCGTGGTGTTCGACTTGGAGTGCACGCCACCGGACACGATCGAGACCCTGCTGTCTGAACGAGCGCGCCTTCGTCGGCGCCTCGACGAGCTGAAGCGACAACTCGAGGACCTCTGTCTCGACCTCGGCTAGGGCGTCGGCGTGAGGAGCGGCTCCAACACCACGAGCGCATCATGCAGCAACACCTCCCGGTCCTTCCCGACGTAGAGGGAGCGCCCGGCGACACGTTCGTTCACCACATACTCGTGCCACACGTGGTCCGCCGTGCCGTTGCGGTTGGGGACGCGCGCCCGCCGACGCTGTGGCAGGACCTTTAGGCGGTCCTGACGCGTCACCCGAAACAAGGGCATGCCGAGCACATTGGAGAAGACAGCTCCGTCCTCCGTGCGCTCGACGGTGGCCACGCTCGATACCACCCACATTAGCTCTCGTATCGACATCACGGAGATCACGGCAAAGACACCACATGCCGCGAGCATTCCCCGTGTCATCTCAAGCTGACGCGTGACCAAGAGCAGCGCGAAGCCGAGGGTGAGAAGCACAAATAAGGCACTGAACAACGTCCAGCTGGCCAGGCTGAACCATGTCCAGAGATTCGAGTATGTGATCACGCGTGCCCTCCGCTGGCTCGTCGCATTGTTCCACATGTCCTGTGGATAATCATGGGAACAACTGTGGATGGGGCCCAAAGTTGTCCCCAACCCTCGGAACCGACCACGGGGAGACCCCGGGTATTGCCCGGCGCCTCTGGGGACAAAATCATCCCCAGCTTTCGGCGACAAAAACACAATATGTTGCGCTTTGCACCGCCGGCTACCCCCAGATATAGTGTTTGGCGAAGCAGGGACTCCACCCTCCTTTTCACACCGCGCCGCCTCCGAGAACACCACCCGAGTGTTCCAGCGGCAGCGCCGCCCCCACCCACGACCCTGTTGCGAGCTCGAGGACACCATGCGCATCACCCGCCGCTTCACTGCCACGAATGAAGACCCCTACGCCGGACTGACCTTTACGGAGCGGACATCCGAGATTCGTAATCCCGATGGCTCCATCGTGTTTCGGAATGAGAAGGTGGTCGTGCCCGAGGGCTGGAGTCAGGTAGCCACCGATATTCTCGCGCAGAAGTACTTCCGCAAGGCTGGCATCCCTGCCAAGACGCGTCGGGTCAACGAAGAAGGCATCCCCGCATGGCTTCAGCGCTCCGCTCCCGACAAAAAGGCACTCGCTGGCCTCTCGGAGGAGGAGCAGTTTGGCGGCGAGCATGACAGCCGGCAGGTCTTCGACCGGCTCGCGGGCTGCTGGGCCTACTGGGGCATGCAAGAAGGGCTCTTCGACTCTGATGCCGACGCACGGGCGTTCTACGATGAGCTTCGGTTTATGCTCGCGCGGCAGATGGCCGCCCCCAACAGCCCCCAGTGGTTCAACACCGGCCTCCACTGGGCCTATGGCATCGACGGTCCCGCACAGGGCCACAAGTATGTCGACCCCCGCACGGGCAAGGTGCGCCGCTCGACGAGCGCCTACGAGCGCCCACAGCCGCATGCATGCTTCATCCAGTCCATCTCCGATGACCTTGTGGGTGACGATGGCATCATGAGCCTCTGGACCCGCGAAGCACGGCTATTCAAGTACGGATCGGGCACGGGCACCAACTTCAGCAACATCCGAGGGGCTGGTGAGCCACTGTCCGGTGGCGGTGCGAGCTCTGGCCTGATGTCCTTCCTGCAGATCGGCGACCGCGCTGCCGGCGCCATCAAGTCCGGTGGCACCACGCGCCGTGCGGCCAAGATGGTCTGCCTCGACCTCGACCATCCCGATATTGAGGCCTTCGTCAACTGGAAGGTCACCGAAGAGCAGAAGGTCGCCGCCCTGGTCACCGGCTCCAAGCTCAACGAGCGTCACCTCAACAATGTGCTCGCGGCGTGCCACACCTCCGACCTCACCGGCGAAGACAAGTTCGACCCGGCCGCCAACGCGCCCCTCGCCACGGCATTGCGTCATGCGCGCGAGTGCATGATTCCAGACAACTACCTCTGGCGGGCGATCCAGTACGCCCGCCAAGGCGTCACGCGCATCGACTTCCCGGTGTTCGACACCGACTGGCAGTCCGATGCCTACAACACCGTCAGCGGGCAGAACTCCAACAACAGCGTCCGGATCCCCAACGCCTTCATGGAGGCCGTGCTCCGCGACGAGCCATGGGACCTCAAGCGCCGCACCGATGGTGGCGTCGCGCGGTCCATTCCCGCCAAGGGCCTCTGGGACGACATCTGCAACGCGGCATGGGCCTGTGCCGACCCGGGTGTCCAGTTTGACTCGACCATCAACGAGTGGCACACCTGCCCCGAGGGCGGCCGGATCAACGCCTCCAACCCGTGCTCCGAGTACATGTTCCTCGATGACACGGCCTGCAACCTCGCCTCCCTCAACTTGGTCACCTTCTACGACCAAGACACCCGCACCTTCGAGCTCGAAAACTACCGGCATGCTGCCCAGATCTGGACCATGGTCCTCGAGATCAGCGTCGAGATGGCACAGTTCCCAAGCGAGCAGATTGCCAAGCTGTCCTACGAGTACCGCACGCTGGGTATTGGCTTCGCGAACCTCGGCGCGCTCTTGATGATCATGGGCCACCCCTATGACAGCTCTGTGGGCCGAAACATCGCGGGTGCTCTCACGGCCGTGTTGACCGGTGAGTCCTACGCCCAGTCCGCCCGCATGGCGGGACAGCTGGGTGCCTTTGCCCGGTATGCCGACAACAGTGCGCACATGCTTCGGGTGATCCGCAACCACCGCCACGCGGCCTACCATGCGCCGAGCAGCAGCTACGAGGGCCTCACCGTCAAGCCTGTCGGCCTCGACCCCAATCTGACGCCAAGCACGCTCCTCGAAGCGGCCCGGTCTGCATGGGATGACGCCCTCGAGCTCGGCGAGGCCCACGGCTTCCGCAATGCCCAGGTCAGCGTCCTTGCACCCACGGGTACCATCGGGCTCGTCATGGACTGCGACACCACCGGTGTGGAGCCCGACTTCGCCCTGGTCAAGTTCAAGAAGCTCGCCGGGGGTGGCTACTTCAAGATCATCAACGCGAGCGTGCCCCCCGCGCTCTCGGCTCTCGGCTACACCTCCGAGCAGGTCGAGGCGATCATCCACTACGCCACGGGGCACGGCACCCTCCGCGGTGCGCCCACCATCGGGCACGACGCCCTCAAGGCGAAGGGCTTTACCGATGAGCTGCTTCAGAAGGTTGAGGCCGGTCTCGAGAGCGCGTTCGACATCAAGTTCGTGTTCTCTCGGTACACGCTCGGCGACGCCTTCTGCAAAGACGTGCTCGGCTTGACCGATGCACAGCTCGCCGACCCGACCCTCGATCTGCTGTCGGCCATTGGCTTCAGCCACGACGACATCGAGCAGGCCAATGCCTACGCCACCGGTACCATGACCGTTGAGGGGGCACCCCACCTCAAGGACGAGCATCTCGCGGTGTTCGACTGCGCGAACCGGTGCGGGCGCCATGGCCAGCGCCTCATTGCCGCAGACGGTCACATTCGCATGATGGCGAGCTGTCAGCCATTCCTCTCGGGTGCGATCAGCAAGACGATCAACATGCCCAACGATGCGACCGTGGGCCAAGTCGGCGATGCGTACATGCTGTCCTGGCGCCTCGGTCTCAAGGCCAACGCCCTTTACCGTGATGGGTCCAAGCTCTCCCAGCCCCTCTCAAGCCTGCTTGCGAGCGACCTCTTCGCACGCCTCGAGGCCCCGGCTGCCGAGGCACCGAGTCTGCCCGAGAAGACCCGCGAGATCGCAGAGCGCGTGGTGGTTCGTTACCTCGCCCGGCGGCGCGCACTCCCAAGCCGACGAGGTGGCTACACCCAGAAGGCCAACGTAGGTGGTCACAAGGTCTTTCTGCGCACGGGTGAGTACCCGGATGGGTCGCTCGGCGAGATCTTTGTCGACATGCACAAAGAAGGCGCGGCCTTCCGCTCGTTGATGAACGCCTTCGCCATCGCCGTCAGCGTCGGCCTCCAGCACGGTGTGCCGCTCGAGAAGTTCGTCAACCAGTACGTCTTCAGCCGCTTTGAGCCCAACGGTATGGTCGATGGCCACGACCGCATCAAGATGTCGACCAGCGTGATCGACTACATCTTCCGCGACCTCGCCATCACCTACCTCGACCGAACCGACCTCGCGCACGTGACCGAGGAAGACGTTCGGCACGACGCGATGCACACCCAAGGCGACCACGACGACGATGAGCCCGAGTGGTCCGACGAGGAAGAAGTCGCCGTCAACCGTCTCGTTCTTGGCGCCAGCATCGATGTCGATGCGCCGCCCGAGCAACCGACCGTCCATGCAGGTGTGTTGGCCAGCGCCGAGGCACCCGCGGTGGAGATCACCACAGCCGGGGCTTCTGCCGCCATGGCCAAGGTGCTCGAAGCACGGGCCAAGGGCTACGAGGGCGATGCCTGCACCAACTGCGGCGCCATGACCATGGTGCGCAACGGCACCTGTCTCAAGTGCGTGAGCTGCGGCAGTACGAGCGGCTGCAGCTGACGGGCGCCCTGCCCTCACACACAAAAAAGCCCCGTCACCTTCGCGGTGACGGGGCTTTTCGTTCACATCAACAGTGAAGCGCGAGTCAGTCGCGCTTGATGAACGGAAGCAAGCCGATGGCGCGCGCGCGCTTGATCGAGTTGGCGACCTGGCGCTGCTGCTTGGCGTTGAGGCCGGTGGCGCGTCGTGGGAGGATCTTGCCGCGCTCGGTCAGAAAACGCTGGAGACGACGGTAATCCTTGTAGTCAATCTTCTCGCCTGGCTTCAGTGGCGAACTCTTACGACGGCGCATGGCATTCCTCTCGGGCTAGCGGTCAGGGTGCGGAATTGCCCCTGACGAGGACCGGGCGCCCTTAACCGAAGGTACACGCACTGTCACGTCGACACGCAGGAATCGCACCATGTGGTCGTCCTGCTGCTGATCCGCTCGGTCACCAATGGCGTCCCACACCGGTGGCACGGCAGTCCCCCACGTTTGTAGACCAAGAAGGGGTTGTCCACATCGCCACCATCCGACAAGTACGCGACTTCTTCCGCCATCGTCATCGCCAAGGTGTGGGCCAAGGTGGCCTGCAGACCGGCAGATACACGCGCGCGCTCCTCGCCCGAAAGCGAAGATGCGGGACGCAGCGGGTGCACCTCTGCTCGATAGAGCGCTTCTTGGGCTTGAATGTTGCCAACACCCGCCAGCCGCTCCTGCTCCTGCAGTCTGGCCACAATGGCCCGACGTCCGTGCCACACGGCACAGGCATCCGCGACATCAAGGCCCTCCGTCCAGGCATCCGGGCCAAGGTCCTCCCCGAGCGCGGCCGACAACCTCCCGTCGGGGTGCATGACCACACAACCGAACCGTCGCGCATCCGACAGCCACACCCAGTCCTCC
>JBMHDG010000078.1:0-2927 GCA_049889515.1 Myxococcota bacterium | reverse complement strand
TGAGGAGCTCTACAGCCAGGTGCTCGACCACGCGGCGACGCCACCGGCGGGGAAGGCGGCGGTCTTGAGCAACATGGCACTTCTGCACGCCCACCGTGGCGAGCGGGACCGCGCGATTGCACTCCTCGAGGAGTCGATTTCACAGCAGGTGGCCCTCTGGGGCACCTCGCACCCCAACGTTCAAGCCTCGATGGCCAACCTCCAGCGGCTGCAGCAGGGCGGATGAGGCCGCCTCAAGCCCTGATCAACGGGCTGAACGAACCGCACTGGCAGCGTCAAGAGGAGGCGGCAGCCGCGCTGTCGGCGTGGTGTGATGCCCACGGTGTGTCGGAGGGCTTCTTCGCGCTCGACGGGTTCGACGGCCGCGGGTGTCTGCAGGGCAGTATCGCAGGGACGCGGGTGGCCGCGAATGTGCTGCTTCCGTTGGTGGCGCGCCATGGCGTATTGCCGCGCAGTGTGCGGATGCACGTGGCGTGCACGTGGGGGCAGACGCAGATCTTTGCGGCAGCACGGGGGGTCGAAGGCCTCGAGGCGCTGCGACTGGCGACCTGGCAAAAGACACCACCCGACGAACTCTACGAGGTTGTGGGCCTCAAGCGGTTGGTGCTGTCGGATACCCAGCTCGAACGCTTGTCCTCGGCAGTGGGGCAGCTCCACAGTCTCGAGGTGCTCTGGCTCCAAGACAACCCCGACCTGCAGCAGCTACCGAAGGAGCTTGGAGCGCTGACCCGGCTCCGTGAGCTGCGCCTGTCGGGCTGCCATCGGCTCGAGACACTCCCGGCGGAGCTGGCCAACTGCACACGGCTTGAGGTGGTAGACCTTCGTGGCACGGGCATTCGTACCGTGCCAGCGCTGCTGCGCGAGCTACCGGCCATGCGCGCAGTCTATCTCTCGGACCCCAGCGCCACGTGGGGGCGGCCCGACGTGCTCTTGTCGACGCCCGATAGCGCCAACGACCTCGAGGGTCTTCAGAAGCGGCTCGCGCGGGGCGGCACGTATTCCGTGCATCTCAGGCTCGAGTCCACGGGGATGTACGATGCGATCGTGATTCCGCTGCAAGAGGCCTTTCCCGAGGTCGACATCACGCACGACTTCACGATGATGGCGTACCGGTAGGGGGAAGGCTGGAGCACTGGTGGCCATGGAGGGCTGGGGGTGCGTTAGGCTGGAGTGGGGAGGGTCTGATGAAGCGATGGCACTGGCTGCTGGGCATGCTCGCGGTGGGATGTGTGGCGCCTGCGGGGCCCGATGCCGATGGCGATGGATTGTCCGATGATCGCGAAGCCGAACTGGGGACGGACCCGATGGCTGCTGACTCGGATGATGATGGGGTGATGGATGCCATGGAACTCGACCTCGGCACGGATCCGCTCATCCCAGACACCGATGGCGACCGCTTTCTTGACGGCGCAGAACTCGAGCGCGGCACGGATCCGCTCGACCGACAGTCCGCCTACCTTCGGGGGTGGCCGGTGGCCGATCCCGAGGTCAAGGCCGCCATCGAGCTGACTGCAGTCGAGGGTGAAGCCTCACCTGCGATCGGGGAGGTCCTGCAGCGAAGCTTCGTGATGGATGCATCTGAGGATATCTACGACATCTACGACATCTCTGCGCTTCCGGCGCCGAGAGTGGTGGTCACTATGATTGGAATTCTACCCGGCATGGGATCTACATTTGCAACGTGGTTAGAAAGCGGGGAGTTTGCCGAGCAGAATAAAGACGTTCTTCTAGACTTGGCGGCTGGTGATGATCTCGACGTCTTTAAGGGCGACCGTGGGTCTCTCATTATTCTCCAAACGTTGGAGACTACGGGGGCAGGCCTGAGGTCTGTTGAAGATCGGATGGCAGCAGGGCGAACAGGGCCTCTATTGGTGTTGAATGCGGACGCAGTGACCGGTGTAGTGCCGTTTTCAACCGCTCCAGCGTTCAAGCTTTATGAGCTGGATGACGAAATGGCGGTGAAGCGGGAGTCGCTTTCAGGGAACACGCTTCGGGATGTGCTCTTCGGATTTCAACCGAAAAACCAGTAGGACGTTCAGTGCCGCTTTTCGCACCATGTGAACTGTGTGACGTTCGGGGGGTACGCCAGGTTTGTGACGGATGGCTGCAAGCCGACGGGGATGGATCCCCCATACACTCGGAAGTCGGACAGCCCTACGCCGACCAATGGCAATGCGTATGAGAACAACTCCCCGATGTCTAGCAGGTCGCAATTTCCCGAATCATCGATGTCATACCAAGCGTAGTATGGAGAGCCTCCAATTGTGCAGGTGGTAGGCTTGACCCCCATCCACCCCCCGAGCGCGAAGGGGTAGGTGGTCGTGGGCGGCGTCTCCGCAATGTCCTCGCCGAACAGCATCCAAGAGAGGGGCCCAATGTCGTCGAGGGGAATGCGCGGTAGTCTGTAGCCATAGAGATCGCAGGCTTGGGCGGCCGCCTCGAATGTGGCGAGCATGGGGTAGGCTGGTTCCGTGGGGTCGCGGAGCTGCATGAGGGAGAGGTCTCCCCAGGTGGACCAGTTCATGGCGACACTGCTGCACGCGAGCGGGCCATCGGCTTGCCCATCGCAGTCTTCATCTTCGCCATTGCAGACTTCGAAGGCTCCGGGATTGCGTTCGGCATCCGAATCGTCGCAGTCGGTGTTGTCATCGGTTCTCGACCCGGGGACCGCATCACCGATGGGATTGCCGGGACAGTCGAAAACGGGTGTGCCGCCGATGTCGCCATAGCCATCGTTGTCCGCGTCTGGGTACCAGGGCACCAACAGACCCTCATCGGCCTGGCCATTGCAGTCGTTGTCGATGCCGTCACAGGTCTCGATGCGGTTCCAATAGACGAGGGGGTTGGCGTCGTCGCAGTCTGCCCCATTGGTGACCATGCCAGCGGCCGCCAGGCTGAAGGGACAGAGATCGACGGGTAGGCTCTCG
>JBMHDG010000077.1:0-2829 GCA_049889515.1 Myxococcota bacterium | reverse complement strand
TGTGACCACCTCGCGTCGATGGGCATGGTCGTGGTCAACATGGACACCGAGACCAGCATCTTTCTCAACGTCGATACCTTTGCCGGCGACACCATTGCGGCCATGGACTGGGTTGAAGACCAACAGAGCACCAACCACTGGCTGGCGGGCATGGTCGCGCCCGGACCGTGGACGGGCATGGGCCACTCGATGGGCGGAGCCACGCTCGGGCGCATCCTGCAGCTCGACGACCGCTTCGACACCCTGGTGGGCTTCATGCCCTACCAAGGCGATCAGGATGCCGACTACGAGGCCATGGCCAGCTTCGAAGGGTCAGCGCTCTACCTGACGGGAACCAACGACCAGACGGCGACCCCTGAGATGGTCGAAGATTGGTTTGATGCGATGGCCAACACCCAGCGAGGCTTGCTGCTCAACGTGCAGGACGCGGGGCACCAAGCCGTCTCTGGCTTTGAGTGGGGCGATGACCCCATGCCAGACGACCAGCAACGGGATGTGGTGCTTGAGCTGGCGAGCAGCTTTCTCGCAGCTGAAGTCTTCGGCCAGCCGCTGGCGTACGGGCCGTCATGGTTTGCGCCGAGTGTGGACTACGCGCGGCAGGCCTCCCGGTCCCAAGAGCCGGCGGTGATTCTGGAACCTACGCCCGACGCGGCAGAGCTGGCGCTCGGCGTGTTGACCCTTCCCGATGCCGAAGTGACGGTCTTTGCGGGACCGTGGCCCGGCAAGACCGAGAACGCGGAGTTTGGCACCTTGGGCCTTGAGGCCGCGTTTGAGGTCGGCCGCTTGACGGGTGACGATGGGGTGGTGGGCGGACAGCTGCCGACCGATGAGACCCTGCGCGCCTCGTGGCTACAGGTAGCGGTGACGCTTCCGTCCGGGGTGTGGTTAAGCCCGCCGCTCGACCCCTTTGACGTCGGGCTGAAGCCGGAGCCGAAGCCACCCGAGGACGAGCCCCCGGTGACGGACACCGCCGAGCCCGCACCAGAGCCAAAGAACGAACCCGAAGATGCGCCGCCGGTTGTCTCGGAGGACCCGGCGTCGTGTGAGGGGTGTCAGCAGGGGCCCATGCCATGGCTAGGCACCGTGCTCTTGCCGGTGATGATGGTGAGACGGTCTCGGCGAACGGCTAGCCGTTGAGGCAGTCCACGTACGCTTGTTCTCCCGCGGCGCCACAGGTCTCGGCGGTTCCACCCGCTGCAAGGCAGGCCTCATAGGCTTCGTCGGCCGCCGCGTCGCACGCGGTATGTTCCGGTTCACCACCCGCACTCTCATGACACCCTTCGGGTGAGCCACCGGCGTCGATGCAGTCGTCATAGGCTTCGCGCGCCAGGTCATCGCACACCGCTTCCTCGCCTTCTTCTTCAAGGCACGCATCGTAGACGTCTGCGGTGCGGTTCATCGCCTCGGGGTTCGCCGCGTCCTCAGGGTTGGGCGTATCGCAAGCCACGAGGAGTGTGGCGAGGAAGAGTGGGATGGACCGAAGCATGGGGGACTCTCCGTGGGTTGATGCGGGGGAGCATACACGGCGTGGCGACCAAGTCCAAGGCGGCTCCCTGCCGTCACTGGCGGTCGCCGCGTGCGGTCGCAATTCATGACCATCGAGGACGCCCACTGGCCGCAGAGATGAGTGAAGATGCATCGTGGGGGGCAAATGGTCGTTCAACTTTGGATGATGCTGGTGGGAGGTGCCATGGCCGGACCTGTGGAACCACCGAGCTGGTCGGTGGTCAACGACACCGTGATGGGTGGTCGGTCGTCGGGGCAGATTGAGGCGGTGGATGGCGGCCTGATGGTCTTTACCGGCAACCTGTCGCTCGAGAACAACGGGGGCTTCGCGTCTGTGCGCTCGCGTCCCGGCCCGCTCGGGCTCGACGAGGCCACATCCCTCACGATCCGGGTCAAGGGCGATGGCCGTACGTGGTCGGTCAACCTCTACCGTAGCGATGTGCCGCTTCGTGCGGGGAGCTATCGGGCAGAGTTTCAGACCAAGCCGCGTGGCGTGACCGAGGTTGAGCTTCCTTTCGCAGCCTTCTCACCCACCTCGTTTGGGCGTGATGTTCCGGGGCTGCCGGCCCTCGACAGCCACCCCGAGCGCGTGATTCAGCTAGGCTTCTTGTTGGGGGACAAGACCCCAGGTCCGTTTACCCTCACTGTGCTGTCGGTCGAAGCCACGGGGCAACGTAAGGCGCGTGGAGACGGTGCGGGTGCGATGGTCGAGGCACTTCGCGGTGCGATTCAGCAGGGCGTACCGCTGTTCAATGGTGGTGCGATCGAGGCTTGCCGTGACCTCTACCGCGCTCAGCTCGATATCGCGGCAGACCATCCGGCCCTGACGGCTGGGGAGAAGAAGATTGTCGTCGACGCCCTCGACGCGGCGTCTGCCGTGCGTGCGGACCAAGGCGCATGGATCCTGCGCTACGCGATGGACTCGCTCTTGTCTGGCATGACCTCACGCGGTTGACGGGTCTTCGACGCCGCGGCACGCCCCTCTGATGCTACGTTCGGTGGCATCCTGGAGGGCGCATGCTCAGAGATATCGGTGCGTTTGTCGTCGGCATGATGGTGGGAATGATGGCCAACTCGGGCGTGCTGGAGATCAGCAATGCCATGCATCCCATGCCCGAGGGCCTCGACCCGTCGGACTGGGACGCAATGACGGCCTACATCGAGACGCTTCCGACATCTGGCTTTGTGATGGCCATGTTGGCCCACCTGTCGCAGGCCTTCTTTGGGGGCGCCGTAGGTGCCGCGATCTCACAAGACCGACCCGTACCTGTCGCCTTGGCGATCGGTGGCTTCAGTATGGTGGGCGGCATCATGATGATGACG
>JBMHDG010000076.1:0-49110 GCA_049889515.1 Myxococcota bacterium | reverse complement strand
CGCCCCCGGAACAGCGACACTCGAGGCTGCGTTGGACGTGGCGTGGACGTGGATCGCGCGCCTTCATGCAGGTTTTGCCGGTGCACTTTCGCTCGGCTGCGCTTGGGCCTGCGGCCATGTGTGGATGTACGGAATTCCTTCGCTCTAGTGTGGTGGCGTCCGATGGCCCATCCTTGGTGGAAGCGAGTGGACTGGCGCATCGTGGTGGCGATGTGCATGTGGCTGCCCCTATCGGTGGCCTACGCGGTACCTGGTGAGACACTTCGGATCGCGATCGACCGCGACTTTGCCCCCTATGAGTTTCTCAACAGCGAGGGCCGGCATGCGGGGTACTCGGCGCGGATGGCTGCGTACCTCGAGCGCGCGATGGACATGGAGCTGCAGCTGGTGGTGACCGAGGACTGGGGCGCCTCGGTAGAGCTCGCCATGGCCCATGACGTAGATCTGTTGCTCGCAGCGAGTGAGACCCCTGCACGCACACAGCGGTTGATGTTCTCGGACCCCTACATGCGTGTGGATGACGTGATCGTGGCGCGGTCGCCGCGCCAGGCAGATGTCGATCGCATCGACGGCTTGGAGTCCCTAGAGGGAGAGCGGCTTGCCTATGTGGCGGGGCAGAGTTGGGGCGAAACGCTCTCGTTAGAGTACCCTGGGATTGAGCTTGTGCCCGTTCCGGATGTCGAAGCGGCGCTCCGGAAGATGGGCAGTGACCCGGAGCTTTACTTTGTCGGGGCATCGCTCTGGATTCGCCGGATCGCACAGAAACAGGGTGTGCGGGACGTGGTGTCGGTGGCCGATGCGGGCAAGCCCTATGTGATGCACGTGGCGATTCGAAATGACCGGCCCGATCTTCTCCGTAAGGTCAATACGGCGATCGGCCGAATGCCACGGTCCGTCTTGCCACGCGAGGTCTGGATCCGAAAACCCAAGAACTGGACGAGGGAACTCTGGCTGACCATCCTCGTCGCTGTGCCCGCGTTGTTGGGGCTGATCTTGTTGGGCCAGTGGAACCGCACGCTCTCCCGAAGGGTGGATGAGGCGACGGCGGCGTTGAGACGTCAGCTAGACGAGCGGGTACGCACCGAAGCGGAGCTTGCCTGGCTAAATGAGACCCTAGAACGTCGCGTGGAGAAGCGTACCGAGGAGCTAGCGCTCGCCGTCGATCGCGCAGAGACAGCGGCACGTGCAAAGAGCGAGTTCCTCGCGAACATGAGCCATGAGATCCGAACCCCCCTCAATGGCGTACTCGGAATGGTCCATCTCTTGCTCGCCGATGAGACCTCCGCGCCCCAGCGGGAGCGTCTCACGCTCGTGCAAGGTTCGGCGCGAAGTCTACTCGGTATTCTCGACGGCGTATTGGATGTGTCCAAGCTTGATGCGGGGCGTATGACGCTCATCCTGGAGCCGACCGACCTCGCCCGCCTGACGCGCGAGGTGACCCGTCTCATGGCGACAGCCGTGACCTCGACGGGCGTTGAGGTCACCTGTATTGTGCCGGAACCACCCTGCAGCTACGCGGTCGATCGGGCGAGAATTCGCCAGATTCTGCGCAACCTGGTGGGCAATGCCCTGAAGTTCACCGAAGAAGGATCGGTCACGGTCCGCTTGGTCGTAGAAGCGACCTCTCCCGACCGCCATGATGTCCTCCTCTCTGTCGAAGACACCGGCATCGGGATGGCGCCTGATGAAGTGGCCCGCGTATTTCATCCTTTTGAACAGGCGGATGCAAGCACGTCGCGGCGGTTCGGGGGCACCGGACTCGGCCTCACCATCGTGTCGCAACTCGTGGACCTGATGGGTGGCCACGTGAGTGTACAGAGCACCGTGGGTGCAGGAAGCTGTTTCACCGTGCGGCTACCCCTGAGCCACGTGCCGCTGGAGGAGACACCGGAGCGCACGGCCGTGAACTGCACCGGCGCGTTGCCGCTCGAAGGGGTTCGCGTACTGCTCGCAGAGGACAATCGGGTCAACCAGCTTGTGGCCCAGCAGATGCTCGAAAAAGTGGGGGCATCGGTGACGGTGGCGACGGACGGTATCGAGGCCGTACGGGCAGCGCTCAAGACACCGTTTGATGTGGTCTTGATGGACTGTCAGATGCCGCGCATGGATGGCTACGCGGCGACGCGAGAGCTTCGGCAGCATGGGATTGAGACACCCGTCGTCGCGTTGACGGCAAATGTGACCGAGCAGGACCGGCGCTTGTGCCTTGAAGCGGGCATGAACGATCACATGCATAAACCCATTCGCATGAACAGCTTGGTGGAGGGCGTCCTTCGCTGGATGCAGAATGCGTAGGCGATGGGGCGTGGGCGGGCTTGTGCTCGCCGGACTGGCCTGGTGGATGTGGCCGTCACCAGAGCCACGCGCCGTGGCGACCCCGTTCCCCGAGGTGCCCGTGCCTCCGGCGGAGGCAGAGGACAGGACACGACAGGCCTCCAGAGGTGTGACCGCTGCTGGACCAGAGAGAGCGCGCCAGACGCCAAAGAAGGAGCGAACGAAGGTACGTCTTCAGTGTGGAATCGACCCTGCACTGGCCGAGGTACAACCCACTGGACGCGCGGTGCTCCGTGCAGATGATGGCCGAATGTACCGGGGGCCCGTCCGTATCGAATCGGGGAGACTGGTGGTCCCCGGTGTGCCGCGAGGAACCGGTCGGGGCCAAGTGACGCTGGCGGGACACGTGCGCACGGAGCTCAACTGGTGGATGGAAGATGACGGATCGGCCGGGTGTTACCTAGAGCCACCCATGCCCGCTGGTGCTGTCACGGGGCAGGTTGTCGGGCTGCCTCGTGGGGCCGTGGCGACCGTCATGGGGTGTGGAACCCGGACGAGGGTGGATGCGGATGGTGGCTTCTTTATGGAAGTGCCCCCCGAGCCGTGCGAGCTCCGCGCGGTACGACGGGATGGCCCGTTCATGGTTCGCTCGGACGTGGTCTGGGTAGATCCCCAGTCGGGTCAGGATGTGATTCTTGACCTCGACCTCCCCGAGTGGAAGGCGGGAGGGGTGGGCGTGAACGTGATGCCCCATCCAGAGGGCGTGGCCGTGAAGGGTGTCATGCCTGACACACCCGCGGAAGATGCGGGCTTGATGCCCAATGACCTCATTCTTGCAGTCGATGGCATCTCATCACTCGGGATGACGACGGCGGAGTTTGTAGACCTGGCCGTGGGTCCAGAGGGCACGGATGTCATCTACACCGTGCTTCGAGATGGCGAAGAATGGGATGTGGTCATGGCCCGGGAGGCCATGGAGCGCTCGGAGCGTGGGCGTCGATCCAAGAGATAAGGGCCGGAGACAACACGTCTCCGACCCGGGGGGATGAGTGACGCCACGAGGGCGTCGGGGGAACTTACTGCTCGACCGCGAAGATCTCGTGCTCGATGTCATCGAGGCTCACGATAAGACCGCGAAGGTCAGACGCGATGGTTCGGAACTTTCCACTGCGCAGCGCGTCATACGCATCCGCTGCACTGTCAGCGAGGTCGGCGAAGACTTCGGACAACATGGTCGCATCTTCGGATGCCTCGGCGTCTCGTCGGAGCTTCTTGGCCTGGACATAGTAAAGGTCGGCTTGGCTGGAGGCGAGGGCTTCGATGGTGCCAACCGACAGTGCTGCGGCGCGCAGCGACTTCCACTGTGCGGCGCCTTCCCGAGAATCTGGTGTGAGCGCCGCCTTGTCGTGAAGGTTGTAGAACGCGCGTCGGTCGTTCATGGCGGGCAGGATGACCGAGAGCGACGTGTTGGACTCGAGGGCCTTGAGCGCAAGGGTGAACGAGCGGTCAGCCTTTGCGAGGGCACCATCTGCTTGGATGGCAAGGGCATCGGAGGCGTCGGGAGCCTCGGGTGATGCAGAGGCTGCGAATGGAAGGAAGAGGCCAGCGAGAAGAAGTGAGCGGTTCATGTGATGACTCCCCAGAGTGCGTTGGTTGCACTTGAGGAGACGGATTGGATGCTCATGGACTGAAGGGGTGAGGGCAAAAAAGTTTTGGCCCCACCCCCGTATGGGACTATTTCCTGCGGCGAAGGCCGAGGAATCCGCCGAGGCCAAACAAGGCCAGGAGCGAACGGGGCGTCTGGCTGTTGCTGCAGCCACCACATCCAGCGACCTCGCTAATGCCATCAATGGGAGCGAGACCGACATCTCGCTGGTCCTGAAGGATCTCACCCTCATCGGCACCGTTCAGGTCTTCGATAATGCCTGCTGCGGGCAATGACAGGCCATTGAGCCACGCCGGGTAGTCTGTCAACTCCTCTTGAGAGGGCATCTCGAGCTCGCGGCCATCGCTCAACTGAAGCGTGCGCTTGGCGGTGCTGATGTCTCCACTCTCATCGCAGTCATGGAACAGGGTCGCCTGGTGCTGGTTGCTGACCGGAGGCAGCTGGCGGTTGAGGATGAAGAAGGGATCCTCATCCATCTCGTCGGGCGACATGCTCGAGGTGAGGCGCGTGAGCGTGCTGTGACGGTCGAGGAGGGCGCGTCCATTCTCGAGTGGCTCGACGATGGTCTCCTGCAGCGCGTCTGCGAAGCCGGGTGCGTCGAAGTCAATCTGTGCGGCGAGCTCGGGGTAGCACTCCACGCAGTCGTAGAAGTCGGTCGGCTCGACGTTGGAGCCCTCGGGGAGGGGCATCCACTCGGTGAGGAGGCCGAGCATGGTCTGATTGGCAGGGAAGCCTTGGCTGATGATGCCATTCATGAACTCTGCGGGGGTGTCCATGAGCGCAAGGGCTGCCGTGTTGAGGTATTTGAACTGGAACCACCACTCGGACCCCATGTCTTCGTGCTTACCGCTGTAGTCGGTGGCAAAGGCATGCCCGCCCGCCTCGTCGGCGGCCATCGAGATGGTCTCTTCGTAGTTCGAGCCGCCATTGAGCCAGTCGATCGCAGCCTCGTTGATGCGCACGTGGAGGTAGTTGTCTGGGACGGCACGGTGATCGGCGAGGACGTAGACCTCAAGGCGCATGTCAGGGACAGCGGCCACCGAGGTGAGGGTGATAGGAATCGAAGCGGCATCGCCTGGCCATGTGACCTTGATGGGCGTGATATCGCCAGCATCTTTGTTCTTGGCCAGCTTGAGCGCAATGAAGCTGTTGCCGGGCACCACGTACGAGCCAAGCTTGCTCAAGTAGTCCTTGGGTAGGTCGTAGTCATTGTCTTGCAGCCACGTGGTCAGCGCCTCGGCGGACTCGGCCTGCAGGGTAGTCTGGACGTAGTTGCCCACTTGGCCCTGATCGAGGATGGTGACACCTGAATTCGGATCATTAGGCGGGCCTTTGTCGAAGCCACTGTCATCAAAGTCGACACCATCGGCTTCTGCGACGTCGTCGTACCAGACCTCTTGGCAGTCATCGTCAAACTGCCAGTCCAACCAGAAGTAGGGGCGGGTCACGGGCTCGAGTGTATCGAAGAGCACATCGGACGAAGGGTCGATGGAAGGGACGCCGGGCGTCGGGAGGATCCAAGCGAAGTCTTCGGCCTCTCCCTGGTAGAAGACCTGAATGTGGGCCTCGACGGTGCCTGCGTCATCGTCGATGGCGAACAGGATGCGCTCCTTGCTCTGGTCAACCGGGAGGTCACGGTTGCAGAAGAACCCGCCGCAGGCCTCTGCGTCGGTGGGCAGCGCAAGGGCCGCGAGCGTAATGGCAGACAAGAACGACATGGTTCGCATGATGAACTCTCCTTGGGTGCAGTCATCATGACACGACAACACCGCATCGGCAATAAATTGCCGATATATTTTTTCACTCCTGCCCCTTGGGCTGGAAAACGTAGGGGTAATCCTACTGTTCTATGGTCCACTTGACGTCGGTGAACCGCCACCCACCCTGCTCATCTTGGCCCACCTCCAGCTCGAGGTGCATGCGGGCACCCTCAATGTCCAGGTCGGCGACGGCTCGGGCCGTGCCCTCGCCCACATCATCGAACACAAGGGACTCGGGCAACAACAACGCCCAATCTTCATCTGCGGCCAACCCCAGCATCTTGAGGCTCGCCCAGATCATGCGCAGCTCTTCCCCGGAGCTCTCGGTGGCATTCTCTATACCGTTTTCCTTTTCAGAGAATGCGAAATGGCCTGTGGGATGCATGCAGTCGAGCGCTCGGTCATCACCAGCCACCAAGAGCGTGCGACAGGTCTTGAGCAGGGCATTGCCTGCCTCGGCCGCAGACGCCTCGGGTCCGAGATCGATGACGGATGGACCTGCTGGAGGGGGATCAGGAATGAACCCAGAGCAGGCCAATGTGAACACCACCAAGATGGCAGCCGTGAGAACAGACAGTCCGTGTTTCATGCATCCTCCTCATGGGGCGGCGGTACGTCCGCGGCGCGTCATTACTGCAGTGAGGCAAGGCACTGTGCCTCAAGCTCGGGACTCATGACCTGTACGCATGCCGAGCGGCTATTTCGGAGCACGCCGTAGCAGAACAGCTTCGCGTCGTGATGCCCAAGCGCTGAGCAGGCTTCGGCGTTCTGATCGAGGAGCGCGCGACACAGCTGGGCCTGATCGCCCTCGAAGGCTGCGCACCCCGATGAGCGGCGGGGAAGCGGCGTGGGCAGCTGAAACGATGCCCCGGCTGCTGCGCCGCGTGGGATGTTGGCCGTCGCGCCAGCGGCTTGGGAACGCGCGGAGGGTGATGGGCTGGCGACGAGCGGTGCGGCAGCCTCGACGTCGCGCCGGCACTGGGCCTCGCGCGCATTGTCCATGACCTGGGTGCATGCACGGTCAGAGCGCCGTGCGATTGCGAAGCAGTGCAGGCGGTCGTCGTGCTGGGTCAGGGCTTCACAGCTGCCGATTGCCCCAGATTGTGCGGCCTCACATGCGGCTCGCTCAAAGGTGTCTCGTAGGTCATCGCACGCCGTAGGGGCTGTGGCGGGTGCTTCGGGTTCTTGGGGAATTGGGGGGGGCACCATGGGGAGGGTTTTTGCAGGCGCTGGAGGGACAACCGCCTTGGAGGCTGAAGGTGAGGGCGGCGTCTCGGGGGCAGCTTCACGCACCACGGTCGGGTTGGCTTGATCGACGCGCTCGTTCGACACGGGGCTATTCGCACATGCCATGATCCACATGAGGCACGCTGTTGAAGACCACAACCGAGACCATGTCATCGCGCTCACCTCAAACGTACATCGCCGCCGGAACCATCGTACCAGAACGGCAGAAGTCCACGGCGGCGTTTTGGGACGGGTCCTGCGGCCAGCGTGGGTCGCAGTCCCGTGAGCCCCTAGATCGTGTGGCGATCAGGGATTGGCTGCATTCCAGTCGGCCATGGCCTGCTCGATGACATTCTGGTCGGGCGGCCAGACGTCCTCGATGAGCACGGTCATGTCGGGTGCGAGGAGGGGATAGGTCGGGTATCCGGCCGTGACGTAGTTGCCGTTTACCCCTTCGTTGTCTGCGACCACCGGGTGGGTGAGACCATGCTCGGTGGCCCAGTCCATGGCATCGGAGACCGTGGGGGTACCCGTGTCGGACTCCATCATGGCACCGATGACAATGAACCCTTCAGACTTGAGGTCTTGGTAGAAGTCCTCTCCGTCGGGTGCATGGGTGTTGCAGGGTCCACACCACTGTGCGAAGACGTCGAGAAGCACGAACTGACCGTAGAACTGGTAGAGCTCTACGTCGTTACCGTTCTGGTCTTGCAGGACGAAGTTCGGTGCGGTCTTGCCACGTCGGAAGCCCGTGTTTTCACCATCGAGGAGCGCCTGTGGGATGTCGCCTTCGTTGGCAGAGGGCCACCCGTTGTCTCGGAGCGGGGTCGGCTCAACGACCGCCTCTGCGTTGCTGGCGTCGTCGCCGTCAGGAGTTTCGTTACCTCCGCATGCGATGAGCAATGCGGTGAGCGCGAGTGCACGTGTCATAGGACCTCCAGACGCGCAAGATACCCGAGAGCGGCGCCTGACAGGGCGATTCTTCGTCAAAGAACGGTCTGTTGACGAAGGACGACGCGGTTAGGGATTGGCCGCCAGCCAAGCGTTCATCTCGGCGACCAGGGTGGCCTCACTCGGTGGAAACAACAAGCTGCTCGCGACGGTCATGTCAGGTGCAACAAGAACATAGGTAGGAAAGCCGAGAATCGCGAAGGGCATGAGGGCGTTGCTGCTGTCGAGGCCCACCGGATGCGTCAGGTTGAACGCCGTTGTCCAGTCTTGCAGGTTGCTGACAGTGGGTGGGTCATAGGTGATGTTCTCCGCCATGATGGAGAGCACCACGAGGTCAGCGAGGGCGGGGTTGTTGTGCCAGTCCTCGCCGTCAGAGGCCATGCCCTGACACCCACTGCACCACTGGGCGAACAGGTCAATCACAACAAACTGCCCGTAGAACTGGTACAGCTGCATGTCATCGCCGAACTGGTCGGTGAGAAACGCGTTGGGGATGACATCGCCATCGGTGAACCCTGTGGGTGTGGTCCCGGCGGCCAGCCCCGGGGGCAGGTCGGCCACTGTCGCGGAATACCAGCTGTTGGACTGCACCACCGCTGCAGGCGCCGTGTCGGTGCTGGGGATGCCCGCTGTGTCGCCCGTGTCGTACCACGCGGAGTCTACAGTCGCTGTGTCGATGGGGATCTGGCTCGCCGTATCTTGGGGTTCACCTGTATCCGCCGCAGCGTCTGTCTCGGCCGTGTCTACCTGGATCGACGTGTCTGGCGGTTGTGCCGTGTCCTTGGGGGCCGTGCTGTCGTCGGTATCCTCGGGCTCGGTGGTGTCGATGTCTGGCGCATCGGTGTCGACGGGCGCATCGGGGGCAGGTTCTGTGTCTTGCGTCGGTGTCGCGGGGTCACTGACGATGGGGTCCGTGGTCGTACCGCAGCCCGCGACGACAGCGAGGAGTGTGAGGGTGGTGCGCATGATCGTTGACCTTAGAAGTTGGGATTCGCCGTGTTCCACTGGTTGATGGCTTGTTGGATCACCGCTTCGTCGGGCGGCCAGACATCCTCGATGAGCACCGTCATGTCTGGCGCCAGCAAGGGATAGGTCGGGTAGCCCAGCGTGACATACGGACCGTTCACCTTTTGGGGGTCGGCGACAACGGGATGAGTCAAGCCGTGGGCCGAGGCCCACCCTGCGGCACTCGAGGCGTTGGGCGCGCCGCCGTTTGTGCGCTCCTGCATGGCGCCGATGACCACAAAGCCCTGGCTCTGTAAGTTGTTGAAAATGGTCTCCCCGTGTGGTGCATAGGCATTGCATGGGCCGCACCACTCGGCGAAGACGTCGAGCAGCACGAAGCTGCCATAGAACTGGTAGAGTCTCAGGCTGTCGCCAAACTGGTCCTGAAGTACGAAGTCGGGTGCTGTCTGGCCTGCCGAGAACCCTGTCGCCACGGTTCCGTTCTGAAGGTTGGCCGGAACGTCTTGGGCATCTGCCGAGGGCCAGCTGTTCGACTGGAGTGGCGTGGGGCCAGGCGCAACGTCTGTGTCGTCTGCGCCGCTATCGGTGTCGTCACCTGTGGCGTCATCGGTGTCTTGTGCGCCGTCGTCATCATCGTCGTCTGTCGTATCGGTGGTCGCCCCGTCGTTGGTGTCATCACTCGGGTCTGTGACCCCGGGGACATCGACTTCGAGGTCGGGCTTCTCGAGCACTGTGACTTGCACACAGGCGGAGGCAATCAGGAGGATGACCGATGACGAGGCGCGCATGAGAACTCCTTTCAGCCCTATTGTTCCACGGTGTCAGCGCTGCTGTCTGTGTTCTCTTCGTCAGATGACGATGTCTTGAGAACATGACGCTCGAACCATGCATGGTCCCAAGCCATCTTGGCTTTGCGGTGGCTCATTTTGTAGAGCCCGTGGCCGGTGTCGGGGTAGACGATGAGCTCGCTCGGCACATCGAGGTAGAAGTCGAGCGCCCGGAACAAGGCCCTCGCGTGGACAGCGGGGACACGCTCGTCGAACTCGCCCACGTGAATGAGGGTGGGGGTGGTGATCTTGTCTGCAGCGAAGAGTGGACTGGCCTCGATGACGTGCTCGGGTTGCTCCCAGGGAAGCCCCTTCATGTAGTTGATGACATGACCGGGGGTGTCTTCGGTCGCCCACTGCATGGTCTGGTCAAAGACGCCCGCTCCAGAGCTTGCACCCTTGAACCGTGTGGTCGTGCTGATCAGACAGTTGGTGAGGTAGCCACCGTTGCTCCATCCCATCACGGCGAGCTGGTCAGGATCGGCAATGCCACGCTCCACGAGTGCATCGACGCCCGCCAAGATGTCCTTGACCTCGACATCGTTCTCATGGCCGACGAGGTCAACGAGGAAGGTGTCTCCGTAGCCGGTCGACCCGCGGTAGTTGGGGGAGAGAAGCGCCCAGCCCTTGGCCGCAAAGGCGGTGTGGCCGCTGTAGGAGAACCGGCGACCAAAGGACGTGGCCGCCGTAGGGCCGCCGTGAATGCTCACGACGAGCGGAAGGGGACCATCGGCCTTCGTCCATCCGTGGGGTGTCTCGAGCACGCCCTCGACGGTGGTGCCGTCTGGGGCGGTCCAGCTCACGAGCTGCAGCTGGGGGAGTTTCCAGTCGGCGGTGTGAGGATTGAGGTTCGAGAGACGGGTGGGCAGCAGGCGCCCGCGTGCGGGCAGTCGATAGAGGTCCGAGAAGCTGTTGGGTGTGGCGACCGTGGCGATGATGTCGCGTCCATCTGAAGAAAATGCGAACCGTCGTACGACAACATTGCCCTCTGGGAAGGTGCGGTCACGACCCACCTTGCCGCGCTTCAGCCCATCGACACAGACCATCTTGACGCGGGCTTGCTCGTCCGCGGTGAGGCAGAGCTCGCGCGTGCCGGGTACCCACTTGAGCGTGCCTGCGTTGGGCGTGATCTCTCGTGGCCGTGGAAGAAGCCAGGTCTCGTAGTTCCCGTCATCGGAGAACTCGGTCACGAAGGTCTCGCCGGGGTACCCATCAAAGTCGACACGGTGACCGAGGGCGCGTCCGTCACTGCTCCAGGCCAGATCGACCAGCCAACCGTACGGGCTCGGGGCATCGGCCCGCCAGAGCGTATCGTCGAGCGTCACGGTCTCACCGGAAGCTGTGTCGAGCACGACAACGTTGGAGTAGCCCTCGTGGGTGATGAGGTCGACATCTGGGGCTTGGAGAACAGCGATACGTCGCTCGTCGGGGGCTACCGCCACGTCCATGACCCAGCCGGTGCCGAGGTCAAGGGTGCTCGCGCGCCAAGTCCGGATGTCAATCCGGTGGAGGGACGACTGCTCGTGGCCGTCATGTCCGTAGTCGACGTTGCCATGGGTGGAACGTAGGCCCGCAAAGTCGTCATCGACCGACTCATGGTCCGTGGAAAGGTAGTACAGTCCAGAGCCGGCGAGCTGCATCGACCCGATACCGCCATCGACATGGGTGAGCTGGGTGGTCACACCCGTGGTCAGGTCCATGCGGAAGATCTGGGAGCCCTCACCGTCGGCGCGTGACGTGTACAGCAAGTCGCCCGTGGGGGTCAACGTTGGGGAGCCCTCGATGGTGTCATCGAAGGTCAGACGCTTTTCGTCACGTGACCTCGTGTTCAACTGCCAGAGGTCACCCACCATGCGGTCAGCGTCTTCTGACCACCTGTACTTGACGTAGACCACGCTGTTGCCGCGACGGTCGACAGTGAACGCACCCGGGTACTCCATGGTGAAGGCGTCTTCGGGGGTAATGTCGTGGGAGGGTTGTCCAAACGCCACAAGCGCAGTGAGGAGGAACATCATGGGGGGTGATTCTCCGTTTACGGTTTATGCTCTTCGATGTCGCGTAACCTTGAGTTCCCTCGGGTTGCCAGCTAAGCATCGTCATGGATGGAGGACCCATGCGACTTGGACTCACAGCACTGGCGATCGGCGGTCTCGTGGCGTGCGGCAGCAGCGACCCTGCGCCCGTTGAGGCTCCAGCAGAGCCATCGGCCGCGGCACCAAAGGTCGAAGAGCCGAAGGTCGAAGCGCCCAAGGAAGACCCTCTCGCAGCGTTCAACGCCCTGTCCGACGACGACAAGAAGGCGGAGCTCATGACGCTCGGCAAGACCGTCTATGAGACGGGCGGCAGCGGCGGGCTGGCGTGTCAGACGTGCCATCAAGCAGGTGGCGAAGGCCTGCCGCCCACCTATCCACCGCTCGCGGGTGCGCTGGAGTTCATGGGGGACTGCGGTACCCATGCGGGCTACGTCATCAACGGCCTCAATGGTGAGATCGAGGTGCTCGGCAAGACCTACAACGGCGCGATGCCTGCGCAGGGCAACCTGAGCGACCTCGAGATTGCAGCCGTGATCACCTATGAGCGGAACTCATGGGGCAATGAGAGCCCGATGTGCACACCCGACATGGTGGCTGCTGCGCGCTGATGATCAGGTGGCGTGCGACCGCTACTCTGCGACAAACGACCGAAGCGGGTCTTGTTCGGCCCATCGCTCGAGGGTCCAGTCTGCATAGGCAGGCTCGGCAGCCACGTTCTGACCCAACCAGCCCGCGACGACCTCGTTGGCGGCAGCTTGAACGTCAGGAACCGGCTGCCAGCCTTCGGTCGCACAGTCCGGAAACGGAAGGACCTTGAGGACGCACAGGTCCGAGTAGCCGTAGTGGCCTGCTTTTTCGGAGGTGGCAAGCACCTTCGGCGACCCGAGCGCCTCGTAGGTTGGCACCACCTCGTTGTCATATCCAAGGACCGTATCGTAGGTTCCACCTAGCACAAGCGTGGGTGGAAATGCGGCGAGCGAGGCCGGGGAGAAGGCCCACGCCAGTCCTGGTGACAGCGGTACTGAGGCCACCACATGGTCGAGCGGATCCCACGATGTCTCCGCATCGAAGGCCAGCAATTCGTCGTCTGTAATGAAGTTGCACCCACTGATGCTTCGGTCTTCGCCGATGCAGTAGTCGATGGCCCGTTGCTTCTCGAACACGCCCCCCGTCATCATGAGGGTGGTGAACGCGCCGAAGCTGTGGCCGCTCATGACGACGCCCAACTCGGGGTCGATGGCATCGGCAAAGGGGGCGTTCTTTGCTGTGTAGACGGCCTCGAGGGTTGCTGAGAGTTCGGGTGGTCGCTTGATGGCGGACGCGAGCACACCGTCGATGTATCCCGGGTCATAGAATCGCGAGCCGGGGTGATCGGGCGCCACGATGGTCCACCCGTGGGATGCGAGGTGTTCCATCAAGAAGACGGACTGAACCCGGGTTCCACCGAGCCCATGCGAGAAGAGGATCAGGGGGCGCACCGGCGCATCCGGCGCGAGGGGTACGTTTCGGCGTGCTTCGCGCTCGATGGCGATCACGGGGTAAGCCCCAGGCGTCGCTTGGCCACCCGCATAGGGGTACCAGACCTCGGCCTCGAGCTGGCCTTCGCTGCCATCGGCATAGGTCACGTCGACCTCTATCGTCGTGGCGCCCACACCCCACGGCCCGGACTCGGCCGGGTCGATATGCTCGACGTCATCACGTGCGGTATCGTCGGGGGACGGGTCACACGCGACGATCCCTATGGCGAATAGCAAGGCTCTCTGCATCTTGGCAGTACTCTCATCAAGGGGTGGGGGCACTTAGTCGTTCGGCCTAAACTCTGCGAGTGCTTGTCCGATAGGGCAGGGCCGGGTCGCTCCGGTGTCCGACCGGAGGGTGTGATGTTGAAGTCGGTAGTCCAAGAAACCCAGCCACTTGAGCACGAGATCGAGCCCTCATCGCATATTCAGTCGGCGGCGACGTTGTTGGCAGAAGGGCGTCGCCAGTTCGCGGCGGGAGATCTTCGGGCGGCTTCGGCGTGCTTTCGCCAAGTGGTACACCTTGAGGTGCGCAATGGGGCGGCATGGAACAACCTCGCGGTCTCGCTGAATCTCGAGGGTCGGTGGGACGAGGCGCGCGAGGCCTTTGCCCACGCGCTTGCACTGCGTCCCAATGATGCCGATGTGGCCCACAACCTCAAGACCCTGCTGCTCGACCATGATGGAGACGGCCAAGTGACGCCCACGCTGCTGGTTTCGGTCGGCGAAGACTTGTTCGCCGCGGGTCGGTTGGCGGACGCTCACGAGCACTTTGTCTTGGCCATTCAGACCGACGACAGCTGCATAGATGCATGGAACAACCTCGGTGTCGTCCTCGTGGAGCTTGGGCAAATCGAGGCCGCAGAGGCCGCACTGGTGCGCGCGCTCGCTCTCGATCCGGAGAACGTCAATGCGATGAACAACCTCGCGTGCCTACACCTCGCGCAGGGACGCACGGATGAGGCGAGACAGGGCTTTCTCGATGCGCTGGCGCTCGATCCGTTTGACATGAGCGCCCCAGAACGCCTGATCAACGGCGGATTGCTGCCCATTGTGGATGTGGCCAAGGCGCAGACGAACGCCAAGGTCTTGCATGCGCTCCGGTTGCTGGACGATGCCGGTCCCGCGGCGATGCTTCGCGTAGGTGTCAAGGTCACCTCGTTCTAGGCCGCTCGGCGGTCCGCGAGATGGGATAGGCTCCCGTCGGGACGGCATGCCATGCTCTGGACAGCTCTGATCGCCATCAGCCTGGGACAGGAACCCTCGGAGACGGGGTCAAGCACCGAAGTGCTTCTGCGCTCACGCACCGAGGCGCAGATCAACCAAGAATGGGCGGGCAGTGCGGTTGAGTTCGTCGTCCGGCAGCGACTGTATCGGTCCAGCAGCGTGTGGACAGGTCGGAACGGATTCGAGCTTGGAGGCACGGCACGTCTGTCGAGTTTTGCGTTTCGAGGCGGCGCCGTGGCGCGTCTTCAACCGGTGGCGCCACTGCAGCTCTTCGTCGCCATGGAGGGACTCGCGCCTTGGGGTCCGCTGAGAACCTACGCCGCAGCGGATGCAGACGTGGGGGTGGCCGGGGAGACCAGCGAGGATCGGGTGCGTGTCAGCGGCTGGCAGATGTCGACCGGTGCCCAGCTTCAGTTTCGGTACGGACCGGTGGGGTTCATGAGCCGAAGCACCGCGTACCACGCTGGGCTCGCCACGCCTTTGGACACGCCCTCATACTACGATCCCGAGGTCGACCTCTTGGTGAGGGGCAGGGGTTGGTGGGTGACGCAAGAAGCCCAGATTGTCGCGCTGCTCGGGCAGGGCCGCCTCGGAGCGACGTACCATGCTGCCGTGGCCTTACACCCCGACGAGGTCCAGCGTGGTGATCAACACCGCTTGGGTGGGATCGTGGCGTGGACCTTCCCGGACCCCAGAGATGGTGCTCTTCAGCAGCCCATTCTGTTTGTTCAGTCCGAGTGGTACGTGAAGCATCCGGCCCGAACCGGCCTCTACCGTGCCCAAGCGCTTCCGATGATTCGTCTCGGCTTTGCGTTTAGCCATCGTCTATGGGCTTCGGGCTGATGGGGTTGGAATCGGGTAGGGTTCGGTTGAGCTTGGAGAGATCATGCAGGCCTCGACCTACACCCACCAGACCCCAGATGGGCACGCCCTTCACGTCTACCTCTGGACACCGGAGGACACGACGTCCACGCGGGGCGTGGTCCATGTGGTCCACGGTCTTGCAGAGCATGCCGCACGGTACGAACGTCTTGCACAACACCTGACGGATGCGGGCTGGGTGGTGGTGGCCAACGACCATCGTGGCCACGGGCAGAGTGTTCAAGCGGACTCCCTGCTCGGGTTCTTTGCCATGCATGACGGGTGGCGACTGATGATCGATGATCTGGTCGACCTGGTCCGACCGGTTCGCGAGCGCTTTCCGGACGGCCCTCTTGTGCGATTGGGGCACTCGATGGGAAGCTCGCTTGTGCTTGGAATGCTGGGCCTCTGTCCGGCTGAGGCCGATGCGGCCATCCTGACGGGACCGGTGGGGCGCCCCGGCGCTATCCGGCACGCAGGTCGCGGAATCGCCGCCTTTGAAGCCTGGCGACAGGGCGCCTATGGTCGGAGTAAAGTCCTCGACTTTCTCACCTTTGGAGACTTCAACAAGCCGTTTGAGCCCGCGCGTACGGGCTTTGATTGGCTGTCTCGCGACGCCGCTGAGGTCGATGCCTATGTTGCCGACGATCGATGCGGGTTCATTGCGACCAACCGTCTCTGGCAGGATGTGTTGGCGGGCATCGAGCTGTACTTGACGCCCGATCATCAACGAGCGATTCGATCGGACCTGCCCATGCTCATGCTCGCCGGTGCGATGGATCCGGTGGGGGGGCGTGGCGCCCAGGTACGCACCTATGCCGACGAGCTGCGTGCGCACGGTCTGTCGGACTTCACCCTTAAGCTCTACGATGACGCCCGCCATGAGCTCTTCAATGAGACCAACCGCGAGGAAGTCGTCGCCGACGTGACCAGCTTCCTCGACCGGCTCTAAGCAAAACGCCCCACTGGCATCGGCCAGCGGGGCGGGTTGGCGTTTCTCAGGTCGAGGTCAGGGGCAGTCGCCCTGGTCGCCATTGAACTGCGGACAGTCAAAGTTGGTGGCGTAGGTGGTGCCATCGTCGCAGAAGCCATCGCCCAAGTAGCTGATGGGCCAGCAGACGCCGTCGCAGTCTTCGGTGGCACCGGCCGCGCAGCCCGCAGTGTCGAGCGGTGGCAGCGTAGGACCACCGCCGAGTGGGTCACAGTCGATGTCGACCGTCGAGGTGCCGTAGCTGCCGGAAGGCAGCGTGCCGCTACCGTACAAGTTGCCGTCGAGTGCGCTGCCGACCAGCCACGTCGTGCCGTTCCAGCCGTCGCCGTAGGAGTCGATCATCTCGAAGGTGTAGTTGCCCGGCACGACGGGGGGCAGTGCCACGTCGTAGACGGTGCCGTTGACGTAGCCGGTACCTGTCGCGATGACATTGCCGGATGGGTCGAGCAGGTTCCACGTGACTTCGTTGGCCCAGATATTGGTGGAAATCTGAACCACGACGTCGTCGCAGTCGCCATCTTTGCCGGTGGCACTGGGGTCGATGATGTCGCCGGATGTGCCGCCACCGCCGCCGCTGCTTCCGCCGTCGTCGGCTGCTGTGTCTGCAGTCTCCTCGTTGACCGCGAAGAAGCCGGTTCCGCCATCACACTCACCGATGAAGGTGGTCTCGCCGTAGCTGCCGGAGGGCAGGCTGCCGCTACCGAGCGGAAGACCGCCGAGTGTGGTCACGGTGAAGGATCCGCCGTTCCAGCCGTCGCCGTAGCTGTCGGTCATGATGACCGTGTAGGTCTCACCAGGCGACAGGTAGAGCGAGTGGGTGTACGTGGTGTTGTTCGACGGGTAGGAGCCGGTCGGAGAGTCGGCGATGGTATTGCCGGCGCTGTCTTGGACTTCCCAGCCGACCTCGCTCGCCCAGCTGCCCGTGGTGTAGACGAGCGTCGCGATGCAGGGGTTGGCCGTATCAGGCGCGGTGTCGGTGTTGCAGTCGCCGCCGTCGTAGCTCCAGCGGTCGCAGTCGAAGTCAGCACCGAATGTGGTGCCGTCGTCGCACGTGCCGTCGCCGATGAAGTATGCGGGGTAGCAGGTCTGGGTGCAGTCGAGCACTTCGCCGAAGGGGCAGACAGATGTGTCAACAAATCCACCACCGCTCTCGCTGACATCTGTCTCGTCGGGCGGAGGCGTGTACGTGTCGTTGCCGTTGTCGGTGTCGTTACCGTTTTCACTGGTGTCGACAGCACTGGTGTCGGTCGGCGGTGGATTGGACGTATCCCACCCGTCACTGTCTTCGGTGTCTTCGGTGTCTGTCGTATCGTCGGTGTCACCGGGGCTATCGGAGTCCGTGACCGGGGTATCGGTCTCGTCTTTATCGCTGGTGTCGATGTACTCGGTGCCGACGCAGGCCGTCGTGGCGAGCGCGGCAAGAAGGCCGAGAGTGATCTGACGCATAAGTCCTCCGAGCGGCCGGCAGTGTCGCACACTCCAGCCGCAAAGTCACCCGCAATCAATAGCCGATTGGATCGGGATACCGCCACATCTGGATCGGCAACAGTTGAGTGCAGGGGAGTGGACGGTTCGGTGAGTGGATCCGGAGGACCCGAATACGCTATACCGCAGGTCCACGCGAGGAGGGCCGATGGCCGCCGTATTTGATGCCATGCAAGACTTTTTCACGACGGACGAATGGACCTTTGAGCAGGTCGAAGGGCATCCCATCCTTCGCATGAACTTTGCGGGTGATTCAGGTCGATGGACGTGCTTTGCCCAGACGCGCGAGGAGCAGGCCCAGTTCATCTTCTACAGTCGGCTCCCCGTCAACGTGAAGCCTGAGGACCGCGCCTCGATGGCCGAGTTCATCACCCGAGCGAACTACGGGATGATCAACGGCAACTTCGAGATGGACTGGGACGACGGTGAGGTCCGCTACAAGACCATGATCGATGTTGAAGGCTCCGAGCTGTCGCACACCATGGCGAAGAACACGGTCTACGCCAATGTTCTGACGATGGACCGCTACTACCCGGGCCTGATGAAGGTCATCTATGGCGAGGTCAGCCCTGCCGAGGCCGTGAAGTCTGTCGAGCAGGCGTGACGTTACGCGTTTTTTCGCGCCTCTTCTAGCTTTTCGGCGATACGCTCTGCTTCCTCGGTGAGCAGGGCGAACGCCGGGATGTCACCCGAGCGCTGGGCGTTTAGCGCCTCGGCGGTCTTGGCCTCGTACGCCTTCTCAAGCTCCTTCACGGGGTCTTTCTTAAACCATCCAAACATGCCAGCCTCCACGGCCCACGTGTAAGCGCCGCGGGCGCGTCAGGTCGCTGCGGTGACGGGATGGGACGATCATAGAAAGTCGTAGGTGATGAAGACGCTGTCTCCGAGCGAGAGTGAGGGGATGACCTCGACCGAGTTGTTCGTCGGGTCATAGATCCATGCGGATGTGGACAGCGTCGCTGACCCTCCGGCGCCGTATTCGACCGTGACCTCCAACGTGGCCGGGTCGGGGACTCCCTGGAGACTGTAGAGTTGTGTGGGGCTGCTCATGGGCACAATCGACTGACCAATTGCTGAAGCGCCGGCTGCGTAGTTGGGTACGCAGATGTCGTAGGTTTGCCCACCGAACGCATTGATGACGGCTTCATAGCGGCCAACGAGCGTCGACCCGCAGCTTGGACCAAGCGGCAGAAATCCATGGACCTGCACGGGTCCAGGGCCGGTTTGAATAAAGTTCAGCCCGGCGATGTAGCTGGCTGTGGGTGAGCCACCCTGGTCGGGCTCATCAGTGAGCAGAATGACCGCGAGGTCTGCGTCGGGCCGGTAAAATCCCGCATTGACCCCTGTCGTCACGAGGGGAGGTGAGAGCGCAGCTTGTATGGCATCCAAGCCCGTTTCCACAAAGTTTCCTACGGTGCCCGCTGATGTGATGGCACCCGATGTCCACACCAAGAGGCCGGCGTCACCCAAGACGAGGCTGTCTGCAAAACGAACGCCATTCCACTCGAGGAGTTGGCCAGACCGGAGTGGGTCCACCATGTCGGTTGTGACGATACCGACGTGTACGCTCTGCGCGACATTTAGAGAAGGCGTGAGCAGCTCGTCGGTGACGGTAGACAAGTCGGACTGATAGGGGGCCATGCTTCCGGAATCGTCGATCACCAGGAGCACGTCGAGGTCACCCGTCCCGACCGGAAACGACTCGGTGGTGAAGCACGCACTGATTCCACTTGAGGCATCGACCACACCGTCGCAGTCGTTGTCGGACCCGTCGCAGCTCTCGGATGCACCCGGGAATGCCCCCGGGTTGGTGTCGTCGCAATCCCCATCGCAGCTCTCGATTCCGTCACCATCGAGGTCGTACGGATACAGCTCTGCGTCGCTGTCGTCGCAGTCCGTTCCGCCGGTCGCCATGTTGGCATAGCCGTCACCGTCTTGATCGACGCCGTCGGCGCCATCACAATTCTGGTCGATGCCATCGAACACAATGTCTGTGGCGAATGGATTGATCGCGCCATTGGAATCGGCGCAGTCACCTGTTGCAGGTGTGAATCCATCATTGTCGAGGTCTTGATTGGGACCCGTTGTGGCACCGGGGCTGAACAACTGGGTTCCGAGTGCGTTGCTCGTATGGCCTGTCGCGAGGTCGAGTGCTTGGAAACTGACGTAGGGACCCGGCGCAGTAATGGGTACAGGGATGCTCAGCTGCCCACTTCCTTGGGCGTTGGTGATGACGGTGCCCGGGAGAGGGGCAAGCGGCGCAGCGAGGTTGAAGCATCGACCGTTCATGAACGGGAAACAGGGGCCGGGCGCAATTCCGGAGAAGCTAAAGGCGACCTTCACCAAGCTGTTTGGCGGCGCGCCACTGACGTCGAATGTAAGAACGCTACCGAGGACGGCTTGGGAGGCCTCCAAGGTGAATGTTGGCGGGGTGGGAAGCTCGATGTCTGGCATCGTGGGCTCTGCCCATGCGGGGTCGACGGGGCCCAACCAGTCTGCCTGGGATGGGATGGGCGCCTGACACGCAAATAGGCCGAAGAATAGAGGTGTTAATCGCATAGAATTCTCCGTGTGACGCCGATCTTATCATCGTGCTGGCGACTCATGCACAACCCTGGGGACACCGTGCAGGCAAGCCCTGTGGCGAACCAAGACTACCACCGCGGGCCACGTGGATGCTTGGGTCCATCGGTGAGGCCCGCCGTCGGCTTGTCGACGAGTGCCAAGACATCCATGGGGCATACCTCGACGCATACGCCGCATTGAATGCAGGCGCTGTTGACGTTGTCGAGTGTCACCTGTTTCTCGGCAAAGCCCTGCACATCGATGCCCATCTGACAGTCTGCCGTGCACGCGCCGCAGCTGATGCAGCGGTCGTCGGCGACGATCGCAAGCCGTCCGAACCACCGTGAGAGATGCTCCATGTACGCGCGCAATGGACAGAAGAATCTGCACCAGACCCGGTTTCCGAAGATGGGGTAGGCCGCCACGCCGAGCACACTCGCGAGCACGAAGTCAACCATCAGCCCATACCAAGCCCGCGCGAAGTTGGTGGCGTTGGACAGGGCAGAGCTGCTGGCCCGCACGACCACCTGAGTGACCGTGGGGTCGATGGGGAGGGCATAGGTGCCTTCGCGGACCTGCTCCGCATAGACCGTCGTACCATTCACATCGATGCCATTGGTCCAGCCATTCGCGCGCCATTGCCCATCCCAGTCAAACTTCTCGATGGAGAACACCAGTCGGTCCGCTTCGAGCGCCGCTTCAGTGATGCGCATGTACCCCTCGCGTTCGGGGACCTCGATCGGGGAGACGACGGGAACGCCTTGCTCGATGGTGATGGGCTGATCGAGCCACTGGTTGTAGCCCACGAGCTTCCACGCATCGGCGAGTGCCATCAGTGTGATGGGAATGGCAAGCAGTAGAATGACCCGTCCTGCCCACTCAGCCTGCTTGGCCCCCATGCCGCGAGGAGCCTTCCATCGCCACACATCACCAAGCGTCTCTGCGAGTCCACCGCAACCGCACATCCACGAGCAAAAGCGCTCGTTGTTCCAACGGATAAAGAGCGGAAGCGCCACAAAGCTGGTCAGTCCGCCGAGTGCGAGCCAGAGCCCTGCAGCAGCCGAATCGGGAGAGACGATCAAGCTGTCGAGGCGGAGGGGCCAGGGGACAGACAGTCCGTACAAGCCACTGGCCGAGGCCGTGACCATGGGGGCCAAGATCTCCGGGATACCAAAGAGAAACGCAGCTTGGAACCCCATGAGGCTGAGGTATCGGTTGCGTTGCGCTGGCCCGTGCCGACGGATCGCAAGCGCACCGAACACGACGATCAGCAGAGTGTAGAGCAAGGTGCCCCAAAACCCACCATCCAACACCCGAACGCTGCCATCGACGGTGGGAAACCACGCCACGGGCACCTTGAGGGCATCATGGATCCAGTCGGCACTGTTGGGGCCCAGCGGAAAGTAGCGTCGGCCGGTCTTGATCAGGTAGAACAGCCAGGTGGCGGCCACCCAGCCCATCACCCACATGACCTCGGACCATGGCACCTCGCTCTTGAGGTGGAGCCCGATGCGCTTCAGAAAGGGCTCGGGGGGACGGGTTCCCACGAGGACGAACACGGCGTCTGCGGAGACGGGCTCGGTCACGGCGCGGGTCTGGAGCCGGGCGCCGCCAGGCGTGACCTCGACAAGCTGCGTCTCGGTGCGGACCTGCAACACACCGCGTGCGATCGCATCATCGAGCGCGTCGAGGTTCTTGACCTTGGGCCGGTCAAACGACGCCTTGCGATGAACCAGCGTCACCCGCGACCCCGCGTGGGAGAGGGCGAGCGCCGCTTCCACAGCGCTGTCGCCGCCCCCGACCACCAGCACCTCCTGGCGGGCATACGCGGCAGGGTCATCGAGGGTGTGGGCCACTTGGGGAAGCGTCTCGCCAGGCACGTCGAGTGTTCGCGGTGTCCCGCGGCGGCCCATCGCGATGAGCACGTGTTGGGCTGTGAGGGTGTCGAGGGCCTGCGATGCACCGCGGCGCGTCGAGACAGAGACCGTGTAGCATCCGTCGTTTCGTTCGAGGTCGAGGACTTCGCAGTGCTCCTGAAGGTCGAGTCCAAGCGTCTGAATCGTGGAGCGCCAGGAGGTGACCAGGTCTTCGGCTGTCGCGTCCTCAAAGGCGAACGGGCCGGGTACCGCCACGTCACGAGGCTCTGCGTACAGGACCTTGCCGCGAGGGAAGGAGGACAGGGTCGCGAAGGCCCGGTCACGATCGAGCAGGCGTACCGTGGCCCCCCGCTGCGTCAGTGCTGCAGCCGCGGCGCATCCGGCTGGCCCTGCACCGACAATCACCACATCGACGTCGCCGTCATGCGGCGTGATCGCCGCTGCGATGCGTTCGCCCACCTCGTGGCCGTCGATCAGTGCGGCCTTGATGACCGTCGCATCGGCGAGGTCGCCAGCCACCCAGAGGTTGTGCTGTGGGGTGCGCCCATCATCGAGGACCTGAGGCCCATCTCGCAACCCCACCCACGGTGAGACAGACGCATTCCAGTAGCGGGTGAGTGGCGTGTTCATGGTGCGGTGAACCAGGACGTGTCGGTACGCATGCTCACCTCCGGAGGTTTCTGGACGAGATCCCTACAACAGAGGATTGCATTGCATGGCATGAAGGCATCTCGGGTCAAGGGGTGATGAAATGATCGAGCGCATGCTCGCCATCTACAAGACAGTGGGACGAGCACACGGCATGTGGCTCGCCCCCATTGGCTCCGGCATCGGGTTCCTGGTGTTGCGGGCCGTGGTGTTCTTCTCCATGCTCCTCGACAATCTGAGGCCCGGGCTGGCGAGCCAGAAGGTGGACCGACCCATCATGATCATCGGTCCGCCACGGACGGGCACCACCTTCTTGCAGCGCTACCTCTGCGAGCTCGGTGCGGGTGAGGGCATGCCGGTGTGGCGCATGATGTTTGCCTCGCCCACGCTGCAGTTCTTTATCAAGCCGATCTTACCGATCCTCGATGCGGTGAGCCCCGTGCGTCACCATGCCACGGTCGCCCACAAGACGAGCTTGGTGTCGATTGAGGCCAGCGATGCAGCCTTGATGCTGCGTTACCTCGACGGCTTCTTCCTTTACAGCTTCTTCCTTGCCTTTTCGGATGACGACTACGGCGACTTCATCGACCCCGAGGTGCGCGACACGTCAGAGCGTGACTTCGGATGGTTGCGGTCCATCTGGCGGCGCGACCTTCACGCCCAGGGTGCCGATCGGGTCGTGGCCAAGCTGTTCTCGGGTGCCGCTCGCGTCGGGCCTCTACTCAAGGCCTTTCCAGACGCAAAGCTCATCTACACCGTTCGAGACCCGCTCAACGTGGTGCCTTCGACGCTGAGCCTCGTGACGGGCGTGCTCGACAGTGCCTTTGGGTTCTGGAGCAAGCCCGAGGCCGTTCGGACCCGCTACATCGAGCGTGTTTACGCCCAGCTCGTGAAGCTGTCTCGGCGCTTCCACCGTGACTACACAAGCGGAAGCATTCCGAAGGATCGTTTGTTCCTGATGCGCTTCGATCGCATGATGTCCGAGCTGGAGGTCGTGCTCCCGGAGCTCTATGCGTTCATGGAAGTCGAGATGTCGGACGAAGTCATGGCCCAAATTGTCGCAAAAGCGGAGAAGCAGCGGCAATACAAGAGCAAGCACGGCTATGACCTCGCCAAGTTTGGACTGTCCGAGGAGCGCATTCGCAGCGACTTCGACTTTGTCTATGAGAGCTTCTTGTCATGATGATCTACACGTTGTTTGGTGCCATGGCGCTCGCGGCGCCTACTGATTTTTCCAAGGCCGAGGTCATCGTCTCGGGTGAGCCCACCGTGCGTTGTGCGCCCTTTGACGGGCAGCGGTGGTGTCAGTCCGTGGGTCGCTTCGATGTGCCCGTGGCCGACGTCGCCAAGGTGCTCGAGGACCCCTCCAAGTTTCCAACCGTCTTCCCTCGTGTGACCACGGCCGATCCGCTGAGCGAGGACGTGCTCCACATCGTCCTCGACATGCCGTTCCCCCTCTCAAACCGAGACTATGTCGCCAAGTTTGACGTCACGGAGTCCAACGGCTCCAAGGTGATCAGCTGGTCTGCGGTCACCCACCCCAAGGCACCCCGACCTGCAGGGGTGAGGCTGACGCAGGCCGCGGGGTCGTGGACGCTGACGCCAGAGGGCACGGGAACCAAGATGACCTATGTCTGGAACGGCGAGCTAGGCGGCGGGCTACCCGCTTGGATTCACCGCCGTGCGTGGACGCTGCAAGGAACCGAGATCCTTGGATGGATCGACGATGCGCTCGCTGGGCGCAAGGCCGCTGCTGCGGCAATGGAGTAATGATGATGCGCTATGTTGCACTTCCGACCTTGCTGCTCGCGGCTTGTGGTGGCGCCCAGGAGCTCGTGCTCGCTGACGGCCAGAACTACAGCTACACCGGCGAGATGACCATTCCCTCGATCTCTACGGCGAGCGCCCAAGGGGTGGAGATCTGCTGGGACAAGCTGGTGCAAGACCTCCAGTGTCATGACACCTCTCCCGTCGCTGACATCGACTTGCTGTCGCTCATCCGCTTCCCCGACCTGTCCCAGGCCGAAGTCGAAGAGGGCATCAGCAACGACACGCTGACCCAGTCGCAGCTCGATGGCTACGTCTCCCTCGAGGTGGGCGATGAGACCTGCGGAAACCTCGAGGACTTCTCGCTGCTCGGCACGCCGGTCGACATCAGCAAGGAGTACTTCGATGGCGGCGGAACCTACCTGCTCATGATCGCCTCGGGCGACACGCCCGGCCAGGGCGCCCGTATGCTCACCTTCATGGAGCCGCTCGCGGACAACACCACCGATGCCGTGTCTGTGGGTGATGGCTGCGACCTGTTGGACTTTCAGGCCGACCTGGTCAGCAAGAATGTCGTGACCATGAACGCTGCGGGCCCATGGACGGTCAACTGGGCGGGCCTCACGCGCAATGGCATCGGAAACCCGATGGATCCTGCGCGTATCGATGGACTCGAGGTGGGCTACTACGCAGACCTCACGGTCGAGCAGATTCAAGATCAGTTCCTCGACCTCGAGCTCATCGCAGATGACTGGTACAGCGCCGACCTCCCACCAGGCAGCACCGCAGACCTCTCGTTGGTCCGAAATGCAGCGGGGGCGTCGCTCGATGCACTGACCACTGATGGGGTTTGGCTGCTCGCACTGCGCTGCAGCACCTGCAGCAACCCTGCGCCCCTGTTCCTCGGCGTGATTGAGGTGGTCGAATGATCCGCTGGACACCCGTACTTCTGGCGCTGGTCGCGTGCGGTCCCATCGGCCAGGTCGAGGGTGAGGTCGCAGAGGCCATCCCCACGGCCATCAATGTGAGCTGGACGACGGCCGCGGGCGAGTCCTCGTGGGTAGAGTTTGGGCCCGATGAAAACTTCGGCTACCGCACCGCGACCGATACCAGCGACAGTTCCTCGCGAACCGCGACCTTGGTTGGCAACAAGCCCGAGACCGATGTGTACTTCCGCGTGGTTCACAGCGGAGCCAATGGCGAGCGCACCAGCGCGACGCAGGTTCTCACCACCGGCGCCTTGCCACGACAGCTGCCGTCGCTCACCGTCGAAGGCACCAACCCCGGTGTCTTCGTGAGCGTCACCCAGCTGGGCTCGGCGACGGGTCCATTGATCCTTGACCCTGACGGCACGGTGGTCTGGTACACCCAGTTCGACGAAGAGCTTGAGGTCTACCGCGCCAGTCCTCTGATGGATGGCTCTGGCATGGTCTTCAATGCGGGCAGCGTGTCGGGTGATCCTGCGGAGAACAGTCGGCTGATCAAGGTCAGCTGGGACGGGGCAGACGTGACCGAGATCGATGTGCCGTTTCTCGCGCACGACTTTGTCGAGATCGCACCCAACACCTTTGGCGCCATCGCCGTGGAGTACCGCGAGGTCGAGGGCGAGCAGGTACGCGGCGACAGCATCGTCGAGGTCTCTCCCGACGGCACGGTGACCACGGTGTGGTCCGCGTGGGACTGCTTTGACCCCATCAAGGACAACGTGGGTGCGCAAGAGGGCTGGACCTTCGCCAATGCGCTGCGGTACTTCCCCGAGGAAGATGCCTACTACTTGGGCAAGCGCAACTTCAGCAGCATCACCAAGATCCCGCGCGCGGACTTCAGCTGCGAATGGACGTTTGGCGATGTGGCCGCCGACTTCAAGGCACAGCCCGCAACCGCGCGATTCCGGCGTCAGCACCAGTTTGACTTCACGCCAGACGGTAAGATGCTGGTGTTCGACAATGATGGTCCTGTCGAGCAAGAGTCCCGCATTCTGCAATACGACTTCGACCCTGTGGCTCAGACCGCGACGCTGGACTGGCAGTTCACGGGCCCGTTCACCTTCGTGTTGGGTGATGTCCACTACATCGACGGTGGCGACACCTTCGTGACGTGGGGCGCGGCTGGGCAGATGCAGCGGCTCAACAGCAACCAAGAGGTCACCTTCCAAGCCAACACGGCCATCGGCGATGTCTTCGGGTTTAGTCTGCCCTTGTCCTCGCTCTACCCGGGTCTCGAGTGAGGGTGTTCTCGCTGGTCTTGATGGTACTGCCGTCGGTGGCCTCCGCCGGTGGCTTCTACGCGGGTGATGGCGGGGTGCGCGCGACAGGCCGCGCGGGTGCCTTTGTCGCGGGTGCGAACGACCTGTCGGCGATGAGCTACAACCCGGCCGCACTGTCGCGTGTCGGCAATCAACTGACCTTTGGACTTGCCGGCGTACACCAGGCGGTCTGGTTTCAGCGGGATGACGAGCCCTTCAACGACCTGACCTTTGACCCCGTGCGGAATCAAGCCCCGCCCTTGCCGATTCCGTCGATCGCGGGGTCTCTCGACTTTGGTGTCGAAGACCTGACGGTCGCCTTTGGCGTGTACACGCCGTACTCCCCGTCTTGGAGCTATGACCCGAACGGTGCGCAGCGCTTTGCCTCCACCGAGACCCTCGTGCTGGCCGGCAATGTCGGACCTAGTGTGAGCTACCGGTTCGCAGATCGGCTGAGCGTCGGTGCAGGCGTTGCGTGGACCTTCATGTCGGTCGACCAGACGCTCGTGGCCCATGTGGCACCCCTCAGCTTCCCAGCAGAAGATGACCCCGCCTATGATGTGACCACGCGGGTGCAGGTCTTCGATTGGGCGAGGGTGACCGGTAATGTGGGTCTGATGTACGAGACCGTCGACAAGCGCGTGGCGGTTGGGGCGAGCTATGTGCCGCAGATTCGGTACCGGCCCCGTGGCTCGCTGACGGCAGATTTTTCGAAGAACACCTACTACACCGGTGAGTCTGGCTTCGGGCAGGTGATTGCCGAGCCCTCTGCTGCCGATGATGATGTGGTGCTCAATATTGTGCTGCCGCACACCGTTCGCCTCGGTGTGCTCGTTCGGCCGGCGCCGCACTGGGAACTCGAGCTTGATCTGGTCTGGGAGAACTGGGCGAGCATGCCGCCGCTGGAGGTCACCGACCTGCAGCTGACGATTCCCACCACGCTCGCCGAAGATGCCGTGGTGAATGAGGCCGTGGCGCTGCCACTCAAGATGCAAGATGCCTACAGTGTGCGGCTCGGCGCCGAGGGCGCCATCTCCGATCGGACGCGCTTGCGCGGGGGACTGGCGTTTGAGAGCTCGTCGCTTGCACCTGACCAGCGGTCGGTGCTGCTGCCCGATGGTCACAAGCTCACGTGGGCGCTCGGCGCCAGCGTAGAGGCTGTTCCCAAGACCTTGACCCTCGACTTCGCCTACAGCCAGTCGCTCATCTTTCCGGCGTCGACCTCACCGTCCGGCGTCTTCCAGGTGCAGATCGACCCGCAGACCGGCGCCGTGGGCACGGGCAAGGCGGTGGGCAATGGCCAGCTAGGCGCGTTGACGTCTATCGTAGGTCTTGGACTCAACTGGACGCCCCGCACGAAGCGGATGCGTACCCCTGATTCGCCGGTAGAAGAGGAGGCCTAATGCGAGCCACGTTTTCCTTCCTGTGTTGTGTGATGGCCTGTTCGGGACCGTCGGAGACGGATGCCACCGACGCAACGGACACCACAGACACGACGGACACGACGGACACGACCGACACCACGGACACGACCGACACCGAGACCGGGGACACCGTGATTCCGCTCTCTGCACTGCAGGGCAAGCGCGGTCAGGGCGTGGTCGATGTCAAGGCGAACACCTTCGCGGGCTTCGAAGAGCTCTACGTGACCGCGGATGAAGGCAAGGGCGCTAACATCTGCCTTATTCGCTACGACATGACGGGCTCTGGCGATGCAGACCCTATCTGCCCCGAGTGTGAATGGTCCTTCGATATGGTGGTCAGCAACGCCACCATCGTGGAAGAGTCTGGTGTCGGCTGTATGGGTGCCTTTGAGATGTCCACCACCGAGGTGGAGGCCTTGAACGGAACGCTCCGACACTTCGGCTACGGCGCGGAGTCCTTCGGACACACCAACGTGTTGTTCTGGCACGGTGGCGATGGTGCATGGGTCGAAGTCGGCGACAGCTTCTACGAGCCCGACAAGGGGACCTGGAACTACAACTGGATCGACGGCTTCGTCGACCTCTGAGGTAGGCCTTGGGCGCTCACTCCAGCATCCACCCCTGGTTTGCTCAGCTGGCACGCCTTGCTGTGCGCGGCCGATGGCTCGTGCTGGCCTCGGTGCTGCTCGTGGTGGGCGTCGCGGGCCGGCAGGTCGTGGAGCATCTGCGCATCGAGACGAGCCCGGAATACTTCGCGGCCAAAGATGCCGAGGTGCAAGGCACGCTGTCTGCCTACCGGGATGACTTTGGTCGCGATGATGTCTACTTGGTCTTGATCGAAGGAGATGTGTTCTCCACGCCGTTTCTCGACGGCCTTCGTGAGCTGCATGCAGCGGTCGAGGCGCTCGACATTCCCCTAGAAGCTGATGCTGCCGACGTCGACGCTGCTGCTGAGACGACGGCCGATGCCGGCGGTTGGGGTGACGAGGACGATGGCTGGGGCGATGAGGACGACGGCTGGGGTGACGAGGACGATGGCTGGGGTGACGAGGCCGTCACGGCCACGGGCGACTTCGTCGAGGTCACCAGCCTCATCAATGCAAGGACGATTCTTTGGGAAGACGACGCCTTGGTCGTGCGGGGGCTTCTCGACACACCGCCCTCCGAGGATGCACTCCCTGCACTGCGCGAAGAGGTGCTGTCTGATCCGCAGCTCGTGGGTCAGCTGGTCGGGGCAGAAGGTCGGCACGCCGTGATCGCGGCCAAGTCGGCGGTGGTGAGTGATGAGGACTCGCGGAGCCTGGATGCGGCGCTCATCGAGGCCATGAAGCCCTTCGATCGCGAGGGGTTTCGGGTTCGCGTCACGGGAATGGCCGGGCTTGAGCGCGCGGTGAGCTCATCGATCATCGCTGACATGCGCAAGCTCAACGGCAGCGCTGTGCTGGTGATGGCGCTGGTGTTGTTCGTCTTGTTCCGGCGCGGCTTGGCCGTGCTCGGACCTTTGCTCGTGGTGGTCGTGAGTGTGGTGCTCACCCTCGGGGCGATGGCCACGGTCGGGACGCCTGTGACCCTGCTGACCAACATCATTCCAGCGTTCTTGATCTGTGTGGGGCTGGGCGATGCCATTCATGTGCAGTCGGTCTACCGAGACCTGCGCACGGCGGGAACGGCACATGAGGATGCCTTGATCGAAGCCGTGGGCAGCACGGGCATGCCCATCTTGTACACCTCCCTCACCACCATGATCGGGCTGCTGTCCTTCCGTGTGGCGAGTACCCAAGGTGTCGCGGAGATGGGAACGGCGGCGGCGTTTGGCGTCATGGTGGCCATGCTCATGTCAGTCACGCTGCTGCCGGCCGTGCTCTCCTTCTTGACGGGCGACCTTCCTGCGGCGCGCGAAGGTGATGACGGCATCGACCGACTGCTTCGTACGCTGACGTCTTGGTCGGCGACCCCAAGCGGACGCCGGCGGGTGGTGCTCGGTGCAGCGCTGGTGGGGCTCGTGGGCGTGGCTGCCCTCACGGCCGTCAAGGTCTTTCATGACCCGATGACCTGGCTCCCACCCGATCATGAGACCGTGGTCACCCTGCGCGACTATGACCGCGATGTCGGCGGTACGGCAAACCTCGTGGTGGTGGTCGATGCCGAGGGCGAGCGTGGGGTTCGTGACCGGGCGGTGGTCATGGGCATGGACGAGGTCGCCAACCGGCTTCGAAACTTTGTGCACCCCGCCACCGGTGAGCGTCCTGTCAGTGCCACCACGAGCGTCTCTGACGTGGTCCGCGAGACCTACGGGGCGCTCAACCGGACCGTGCCCGAGCTGCCCGACACACAGCGGGGTGTCAGCGATGCCCTGTTGCTCTTCGAGACGGCCTCGCCGGAGCAGCTCGCGACCTTGATCACCACAGACAGCAGCCGAGCGCATCTCACCGTTCGCATCGACTGGATGGACGCGTCGTCCTACCTGGTGGTGGCCGAAGAGGTGTCTGCGGCGATGGCAGAGGCCTTTGGCACCGGGGTCACGGCACGCGCCACGGGCACCGTCTACACCCTGGTGACCGTGGTGGCCTCACTCATCGGCGATCTGCTGCGGAGCTTTGGGCTGGCCTTGGGTGTGGTGGCGGTCATGATGTGGGCGTTGTTGCGGCGCGTTGATCTCGCACTGCTGGCTTTGGTCCCCAACGTCATGCCGGTCATTCTGGTGCTCGGCATCATGGGCGCGGGGGGAATCCCCATCGACCTCGCAACACTCCTGATCGCCAGCATTGTGCTGGGCATCGCGGTCGACGACACGATTCACTACCTGCATCAGTTTCGGGTGGTCTACGAGGACACCGGCGACACCGAAGCTGCCATCAGCCATGCGTTGCATCATGCCGGGCGCGCGATGGTCAACACGACCATCGTGCTGGCGATTGGCTTTTCGATCTATCTGTTGTCTTCGATGGCGAATATTCGCCGTTTTGGGACGCTGGTGGCCATGGCATGTGTCCTTGCGCTGGTCGCCGATGTGATTGTGGTGCCAGCCCTGCTCCGCATCCGATACGGGGGACCGAGGGGAGGTCGACATGCGTAGGATCATCTGGAGTGTGCTGGCGGTGTGTTGGTCGGGGCTCGCGGCTGCGGTCAGCCCAGACAGCACTGATGCAGACGCGATTATGGCAGCGGCCGAGGCACGCCCCACACCGACCAGTCAGGTGGCTAAGCTCTCGATCGTGGTGTCGGACAAAGCCGGTCGTACGCGGCAGCGGGGACTCCGGTCGTTCAGCAAGACCAGCGAGGGGATGACGCGGCAGCTGCTGATGTTTGAGAGCCCTGCGGATGTACGCAACTCGGGCCTGTTGTCGTGGGACCGCCCTGGGGCAGAGGTCGACGACCAGTGGCTCTACTTGCCGAGCCTCAAGCGCACCTCACGGCTGGGTTCTAGTGATCGAAGCGGCAGTTTCATGGGGACAGACCTCACCTATGCCGACATGACGCGCCGAGACCCCAAGGCGTATAGCTACAGCATGGTCAAGCCGTCGGACACGGTCGATGGGCGTGACTGCTGGGTGATCGAAGCCCGGGTGGTGACCGACGCCGAGAAAAAGGAGACGGGCTACCTCAAGCGGCACGTCTGGGTCGACAAGAAGACCCTGGTTGTGCTGCGCTCCAAGGCGTGGGTCATCAAGGGCCAGAAGCTGAAGTACAGCAGCTTTACCGATCTCGAGCAGATCGGTGGCTACTGGATTGCCAAGAAGGCGACGGTTCGTACGGTGAGCGGCGGTGAGACGGTGAGCGAGAGCGTACTTCTCTTGTCGGATCTGTCGGTCGATGTGGCCATTGATGATGCAACCCTGACCACGGCGCGTCTTGAGAGAGGTCTCTGATGCTGTGGTGCCTCACGCTGTCCCTGCTGTGGGCTGGGCCCGGTGATGAGGAGACCTCGTGGGAGGATGCGTCGTCCGACGAGGCCGGATGGGGGGATGCCACCGCCGATGATGCGGGCTGGGGTGATGAGGACTCCGACGCTGCGGGCTTTGGTTCGCCCGACCTCGCCCCTGTCGAGACGACGCCGACCGGGCCGTTTCAGGCGGGAGGCCGGGCGGGCATGGATCTTGCGTTTTGGGTGGAGGACCGCGGCCTCTCACCACTGGCGATGGCGCGTCCCTTCGTGGATGTGTGGTTCAGCTACACCAAAGGACCCTGGCGGGCAAAGCTCGGCGTTCACAACGAGGTGGACTTCGCTATCTATGGGCAGCGCGCCCAGTGGGATGATGCCACTGTGGAGGCGTACGGGCACCAAGTGGTGCTGCGTGAGGCCTATGTGGGCGCCGATGTGGGCCGCGTCAGTGTGACGCTCGGGCGGCAGGTGCTGTCTTTGGGCGAAGGGCGCATCTTGTCGAGCCAAGATGTGATTGCGCCCCGCGATCTGCGTGAGCCTGCGACCGTCGATCTTGATCGTCTGCGGCTTCCGGTGGGCATGCTGCGGGTCGCCGGAACGGTCGATGGTGGGCGCGCGTGGCCTGGAGAGCATGCCTTTGAGCTCGCCGTGGTTCCCGAGGCCTACTGGGGCTACCGCAGTCCACCCAAAGGGCCCTATGGCAGCTTCGAAGGGCTGTTGGGCAACAAAGATCTGGTCGCAGACGTCACGGACTTGGTCGATATCGATCAGGTGCTGACCGATGCGATCGTCAGCTACGAGCACCTGCAGCCGATGTTTCGGCTCGATCAGATTCAAGCGGTCGGGCGGTGGACGTGGCGCGGAAAGGGCGTCGACCTTGGGCTCATGGGGGGCACCGTCCTCGACCAGCGCGGGCTCCTCGTGACGCCGCCCCTCGACGACCTCGTCACGAATGCCAACACCGGCGTACCGACGACGCTCGGCATCGACCATCAACGGTACGAGCTGCTTGGTACCTTCGGCGCGGGGCAGGCCGGCCCATTGCTGCTGCGGTGGGAGGCGACCTACGGATTTCGCACGCCGGTGAACGTGGGTCAGCTGCTGCGAACGGTTGGACTGGTCACCTCCCTCGATGTGCGCGCGCAACGGGCAGACATGGTCTCGGTGTTGTTCGGCATGAGCTGGTCTGGATGGGAGGGCGCGACCATCGATATCGACCTCACCAAGGGTTTCTTTATCGATGAGCCAGCCGACCTTCTGTACCGTCCCGACGTGTTCTCCTGGTCGTTCCGAGGACGAAAGCCCTTTCTACGCGACCGCTTCTACATCGAGCTCACCTCGGTGGGGTGGGGCGTGACGCTTGACTATGGGTGGCTGGGCCGGGGCACGTTTGGCGTGATCCCCGCAGATGGCCTCGAAGTGTTCGTGGGTGCCGTGTCGTATGCGCCTGGCTCCGAGCGCGGCTTGTTGCTCGGTCTCGACCGACACGACCGCGTCTTCTCGGGTGTGCGCTACAGCTTCTAGGGACTATTCACCGAGGAAGGCGTAGAGGTCGTCGAAGCTGATGAACTCTGTTCGACCGAGTAGCGCTCGTCCTTCCCAGTAGGCATCCCAGACCACACGCTCATCTTGGGTGATCTCTCGCAGGCGTTTACCGCTCCCGAAGTTGTGCAGCGTGTTGCCGTTGTCGAGGCGATGGGCCTCACCTGCAGCGAGCGCGCCTTGTTGCTCGACTTGGTCATTCGCCGTGAAGGACCAGATCTCCCGCAAGACCTTGTTGTCACGGTCGACTTCGTACTCGCGGGCATACAGCTTTTGGCCATCGCCAATCTTTTGCGTAGAGGTCAGGAGGGTGCCAGCGTCGGTGAAGGTGGTGCCGTGCTGCCACTTGAACATGGAATCTTCCGGCTCGAAGGTCCATCCATCAGGAACATCTTGACCGAAGTGGGCAACATTCTCGCCGGTCTCCGCATCGATCTCCGCAACGACGCTCGTCGAATAGAAGCTGTAGAGGAAGGTGCCAGACGCGTCATCGTAGTTGAGCGTGTTGCTGCCGCAGTAGCGGGGCGCTCCGGAGCCGTTGATGGCGCCAAACACCTCATGAAAGTCCTCGTGGCACCGCCATAGTGTCTCAAAGGATCCGTCGGTCTTGGCCAGCGTCAGGTACTCGTTGTCGTTCGGGCGAAGTTCGCCGTAGGCGATGTCCCCGCTGGGCATCTCGTCCCACGCGTGGTGTGCGCCGGGCATCGCGATGGTCCGCTGCACCTCGCCGTTGAGCGTCATGAGGTGAAGCTCGCTGTTGTCGAGGTCACCTCGTCCGGACACACCCGTGAGTTCGTCGACAAAGATCGCATCGCGCGCCCGACTCGGACGGACGAAGATAGTCCACTCGGTCTGGGTGGTGTTGTCGAACCGCGGGGCGCGGCGCGACCAGATGAAGCGTCCTTCACGATCCATGATGAAGGCGAAAAACACGCCGTCCTGCCAGGAACCGGTGCTGTTGTAGGACCCGAGGATGTAGCGATCTTCCTCACTCCACGCGCTCGGAGTGCTGATCTCGATCACGGGCGCGCGGAGGTTGTCGGGCGCATCACCCGTTCGGACGACGATGGGGTCCGCGTCAAGGACATCGGAGACCAGCTGAAGTTCGATGTCGGCGCCATAGGGGGCACCGATGACGAGGCGCTCCGCATCCCCCGAAGGGTGTGACCGCATGGGTGTCTCGGACCAGTCCTCATCGCCGACGACACGGAACTGAACCGCGACATCAGCATCGACGGGCTGGTTCCAGGTCACCCGAAGGAGACTGGTGAATGTGCCATCGGGCGCGGCGGATACCTCGACCGAGGGCAACACTTGGGAGGCGCCATCGTCGTCACGTGGTGCAGTGCACGCGACGGCCAACGTCAGACCGAGGCCTAGGCGTGCGACGTGCATCCTACTTCTCTGGCTCGAGCATGTTGCGCATGTCTTCGTGGGTGATGAACTCGGTGCGTCCGAGCATCCGACTTCCGCCCCAGCTCATCTCCCAGACGACGTTGCCATCCGCGCTGATCTCGCGCAGGCGCTTACCACTGCCGAAGTTGTGGAGCGTGTTGCCGTTGCCAAGGCGATGGGCCTCGCCCGCGTACGAACCATTGTGAGCGCTCACCTGGCTGTTGCTGGTGAAGCCGAAGATCTCGGTCATCGTGCCATTCTTGATGTCCATCTCGTACTCGCGCACCCAGAGTTGGGACCCGAACCCATTGGTCTGGGTCGAGGTCAGCACCGTGCCAGCATCGGTGAAGTGCGTGCCGTGCTGCCACTTGACCACCGTCTCGGGTGGGTCAAAGGCGAGCCCATTGGGCACGGCCTGACCGAAGTGCGTGATGGTCGTACCGGTCAGCGCGTTGACCATGGCGACAGTGTTCAAGCTGTAGAAGCTGAACAATACGGAGTTGGTCGCTTCGTCGTAGTTCACCGTGTTGCTGCGGCAGTACGAGCCGGATTGGCCGTTGAGTGCCAACCAGTCATCGGTGCAGTCCCAGAGCACGTAGGTGCTGCGGTCAGGGTTGATGACGGTCAGGTTCTCGCTGTTGCCGTACTTGTAGCCGTAGACGATCTCGCCTTCGGACATGTAGTCCCAGGCATGGTGCATCTTGGGTGCGGCCCACTCCTCAATCACGGTGCCATCGAGCTTCATACGGATGAGCTTGCTGTCGTTGGAGTCTCCCTGAAAGGTCACGCCACCCTGCTCATCGACGATGATGCTGTCGCGGTCCCAGTGAGGCCGCACAAAGATGGTCCAGAAGGTGTCGGTGGTGTTGTTGAACCGCTCCGACCGACGGGCCCAGTAGTAGTTGCCCTCGCGGTCCATGATGAAGGTCCAGAACTTGCCGTCGCCCCATGTGCCCTCGGTGTTGAAGCTGCCGAGGATGTAGTCGCTGTCGGGGTCCCAGCCATCGGGGTCCGAGAGCTCGATGTTGGGTGTGCCAAGCGGCAGGGGTGCATCGGGTGCGGTGGCAGTGCCCATGCCGTAGGGCGCTTCGACCTTGCCGTCGTCGTAGACAACGCGGTACTCGTAGGTGGCGCCGTAGGGAACACCCACGACAAGCTGTCGGTTGGCACCGGAGCGTCGCTCCTCTTGGTCCATCGCGATCCAACCATCTTCGTCGTTGAGCTTGTACTCGGCCCACGCCACGCCGTTTTCTTGCTGCATCCATCGTACCCAAAACAGGCTGTCGAAGTCTGGATGCGTCTTGGTGTCGACATCGTAGATGGGCTCGGTCGGCACCACGGGCTCGTCGGTATCGTCGGTATCGTCCGTGTCCGTCGGTTCCGTGGTGTCTGTGGTGTCGGTCGTGTCCACGGTGGTGTCGTCCGTGGTGTCGTCCGTGGTGTCCTCCGAGCCACCGTCGCAGGCGACGAGGGCGAAGGTGAGGAGAAGGGGTGCAAATCGATAGACGCGGCTGGTCATGGGACCTCCAGAAGGCGCAGCTTAGACGATTCCATCGTCACTAGACATCTAGAGTTCGTCAGTTTGTCGTCCAGAATACAGCGGGAGGCGCCGAGGCTAAGGTATGTCGGGCGCAAGGAGGGGAGATGGCGCTGCGTGCATACATTGCGTCGACAGGACTGCATCTGCCCCCTCGTGTGCAGACGAACGCCGAGCTGTCGTCCCTCGTCGGGCGGTCAGAAGCGTGGATGCGGTTGCGAACCGGGGTCTTGGAGCGCCGAATCGCCGAAGAGCCGGTCGAGGTGTTGGGTGCGCGCGCGGCGCGTGCGGCGTTGGGCGATGGCGCGCCGCCAGACCTCATCATCAATGCATCGCTCAGTCCTCGGCAGTTGGTGCCGGACACCTCGGTCTTCTTGCAAGAGGCACTGGGGTACAGCGGAATCCCATCGTTTTCGATGCACGCGACGTGTCTGAGCTTCCTGCCGGCACTGCACCATGCGGCGATGGCGATCCATGCGGGTGCGCATGAGCGGGTGCTTGTGGTGAGTGCCGAGGCCGGCACGCCGAGCCGCAATCTCGCCGAGCCCGAGTCGGCGGTGTTGATCGGAGATGGCGCGGGTGCCGTCGTGGTGGAGCGGGCACCTGCGGAGGGCGCGAGTCAGTTCTTGGGGTGGCGCATGAAGACGTGGCCCGAGGCTTCGCATCTGACGCAGATCGAGGGTGCGGGGCTCCATCGGCACCCGAACGACCCCGAGACGCGGCCAGAGCACAACTTGTTCCATATGGAAGGACCCGGGATCTACCGCTTCGCGCGTACCAGGGTGGGTCCCGTGGTCGACGAGCTCTTGGGTTCGCTCGGCTTGACCATCGATGACATCGATCTGCTCGTGCCGCATCAGGCGAGTGGTCCCGCCCTCGAGGCGATGCGGCTCTTGGGGATCTCTGCGGAGAAGACGGTGAACATCATCGAGAAAACAGGGAATTGTATTGCAGCGAGTCTGCCGATGGCGCTCGCCTCGGCAGCTGCCGAAGGTCGCCTAGAGCGTGGCCAGACGATACTGATGGTGGGAACGGGTGCAGGGTTAAGCATCGGCGCGGCGGCGCTGGTCTGGTAGCGCAGCACAAGGGAGACAACGTGCGAAAGTGGATTGTGCTGGCGACGATGGCTGCGTGTACGGGTGAGACCGAGCCCGCCCCTGTGGTGGAAGATACCGACAGCGATACCGTCGTGACCGGTGTGTTTGACACAGCGCCACGGGACACGTGGTCGTTCGACTCCGCGCCAGAGTGGGGCGGTGGCGGCGGTGGCGGCGGCTGGGACGACGATACCGGCATTGGCTGGATCGACGACCCGACGTTGCTGTTCCAGACGCGCCCCTGCACGGGCGACGACATCTACGAAGACAATGAGACGCCCGAGACCGCGACCGATTGGTCGTCGCCGGTCACCCTTGAAGCGTACGCCTGCCGCGAGTCCGTGAAGGGTGTGGGCTGGGACTTCGACACGGACTTGTACGCGATTCCTGCGGCGCCCGGGGCGAGCTACACGATCGACCTCGACTTCAATGAAAATGCGATCGACCTCGACCTGCTGCTCCTCTGGGATGGCGTGGTGGTGAGCAAGAGTTGGTCGGGCAACAACGATGAATCTGCGTCGTGGACGGCGCCGGCGACATGGACCGGTGACGGTACGCTCTTGGTGGCGGTGATCTCCTTTGAGGGCGCCGGCGACTACACGCTGTCGCGAACCGAGACGGGTGTGCCCGTCGACACGTCGCCAGACACCGAGGTGGAGACGGCCGCGCCGGTCTCCATTGAGACGGCCGAGACAGGCAACGACGTCGACTCCGATGCACCAGACACCGGCGATGTGGCAGACTCGAGCCAGCCCGACACCGGGCTGCCCTGAGTCCTGCTACTCGCTGTCGAGAAGCTTGTCGGTGTCGCGCCAGATGCCATCAGCGCCGGCGCGTAGGGTGTTGAGCACGAGGTCGTCACCGATGCCGCGCACGTCGGCGTCGCTCCAGATGACCTGGTAGCGGTGGGTCGACCCATCGGGTTGTTCGAGAAGTGCCTCGAGTCCGTAGTTCTGCCACAGGGTGGTGGCACCGGCGTCACCCTCCCATGACTGCTCGAACCAAGCCCGTGCGAGCACGGCATCGCGGTCACCGAGCGTGAGCCACCGGAAGTCCTTGCGCTGCTCAAAGTCAATCGAGATCAAGAGGTTGTCGCGACGCACGATGTTGTTGGTGCGAATCCGATCGCAGCTTCGGTCACGGAAACAATCCCCGTTAGGCTCATCGAGAAACACGCGGTCATACCAAGCTGCGGTGGACTCGACGGGCGTCTGGTCTTCGCGCATGGCCACGTCGACATGCGCCATCACCGCATGGACAGAAGGAAGGGCGATCCCCACGGCCTGGACCTCATCGAGCGACCGGGGTGGCTCGGTGGCCGTCTGGGCTTCTTCGAGGGTCAGGGCGGTCAGGGACCATGAGCGGTCGGGCAGCGCAGCGTCGGCCTTGATGGGGTCGAGAAAGGGCTCAAGGTTGAGGAGGCCTTCGACCAAGAGCGCGTCATCGGCGTCATCGGCGTGCGCAAAGAGAAACCGGGAGAGGGCGTCGAGATCTTCGGGCGCCTCGAGACTGGGACGGCACGCGGTACACAGAACGACCAGCATCAGGGGTGCGAGACGAGACAACAAGGGCTCCCGGGTGAACGACCACCCATAGCCTGTCCATGGACGGTGGACCTGCTGGCGTGGTCAGCTTATGCAGCCGGCTTGGGAGTGTGGATGCGAGTCTCTTGGCTGGGTGCGCTGGGTGTGGTGGCATGTGGCGACCCGTCGGTCGACCTCGACCCCGGTACGCCCGAAGCCGTCGATACGGACGCACCCGAGGTTGAGGCTTGGAGCTGGGATGGCTCGGGCCCCTTCGCCCACGAGGTCGTGCTGTTTGAGCCCGGCCCCTTCGCCGGCTTTGGGCAACAAGGCATGCCCGACATCGTGCTGGGCCCACCCCTCGGCGGTGGGGACATTGGGAGCTACGACGTGGTGTCGCTCGGTGAAGAAGGCCAGATTGTGCTCGGCCTAGGGCCCCATGGGTTGGTGGATGGTCCGGGCGACGACCTTGTGGTGTTTGAGAACGCGTTCGTCGGATTCCCCGAGTGGGCCGAGGTTGGCGTCAGCGCAGATGGCGAGACGTGGTTGACCTGGCCGTGCAATTCGACGGACGGCGATGGGTGCGCGGGCAATGAGAATGTATGGTCCCACCCGAACAACGAGATTGGTCCCCTGTCGCCAGATGCGGGGGGCGACCGCTTCGACTTGGCCGACCTCGGTATCGCTGAAGCACGGTTCGTGCGCATCATCGACACCGGAACCAACTTCTATGAGGGCATTGCGGGCGGATTTGACCTCGATGCCATCGCCTTGATTCACAGTACGATGGGAGATGAACAATGAGTATGCGCGCACTGATGGCCTTGGGACTTCTCGTGGCTTGCAGCGGAGCTGATGAGACGGATGCGACGGATACCGATACCGATGTCGCCGATACCGATACCGATACCGACGTGGTGACCGACGAGCTCGCGATTCAGGGTGCCTTTGTCGACCAGTTCTTCTACACCTACGAGATCGATGCGACGAGCTGGGACTTCTACGGAAGCGGCACGCCTGGGACCATCACATCGTGGGACAACGATGCAGGGTGGTTCGTGGGCCAGAACAGCGCAAAGGATAAGTACAATCCAGACCTGTGGTCGCGCGTAGACTTCGTGGCGAACGGTGAGGGCTGGTTGCTCTGCCAGATTGGCTTCGATGCGAAGACCGAAGCCGATGCCATTGCGGCTAAGCCAGCCGATGCTACAGATGTGGCCAAGGGTTGCAACGGCTATCCGTGGTCCGAGCTTCGCGCCGGTATCGATATCGTCGGGTCCTACACCGACGACTACAAGCTGGCTCACGAGGTCACCCTCACGGGTTGGGACAGCTACGATGCGGGTACGCCCTGCGCGTTTTCCCAGTACGACAACGACGCCATGTGGGCGGTCTGCCAGAACAACGCCAAGGCCAAGTACTTCCCAAGCCTGTGGTCGAAGTACCAGTGGGCCTACAACGATGCTGACGAGCTGGTCTACTGTCAGACGGCGTTCAACGCGAAAGATGAGGCCGAAGCCCTGAGCACGCCGATGTTGGACACCACCGACACGAGCAAGGGCTGCGGCACCTCGCCGTGGAGTATCCTCACCCCAACGCCCTGACGGGAACGAGGGAGGCCGACGTGGCGCTGGTATCACTTCACTGGGACGATCGGTTCGTTCAACAGCTGCCCGGTGATACCGACCGTTCGTCGCGTCGGCGTCAGGTACGCAAGGCCGTGTGGGCCCATGCCGCGCCGACCCCGGTGGCGGCGCCGCGTGTGCTCGCCTGGAGTGCCGAGGTGGCCGACATGCTTGGGCTCACCGAGGATGAGGTCACCTCACAAACCTTCGCAGACGCTTTTGGCGGCAATGCACTGCTCCCCGGAATGACGCCGCGAGCGACCTGCTACGGCGGACATCAGTTCGGAAACTGGGCAGGCCAGCTCGGTGATGGGCGCGCCATGACCTTGGGCGAGGTCCAGACGCCCGCGGGCCACCTCGAGCTTCAGCTCAAGGGTGCGGGGCCGACGCCCTTCTCGCGAGGCGGTGACGGTCGTGCGGTCCTCCGAAGCTCCATTCGAGAGTTTCTGTGCAGTGAGGCCATGCACCACTTGGGCATTCCCACCACACGGGCGCTCTGTCTCATCGGTACCGGCGATGACGTGCTGCGTGACATGTTCTACGACGGACATGCCGCGATGGAGCCCGGCGCTATTGTGTGTCGGGTGGCACCCAGCTTCTTGCGGCCGGGCCACTTTCAGATCCATGCGCGGCGCGGCGACACCGAGACGCTGCGGACCTTGGTCGCCTACACGCTGAAGCATCACTTTCCGGAGATCTGGGCCGCAGAGCAAGAGGCCACCCCAGCGGCCTGCGTGCGGCTGCTCGATGAGGTCGTGCGGCGTCACGCCACCTTGGTGGCGCACTGGATGCGCGTGGGCTTTGTGCACGGCGTGCTCAACACCGACAACCTCTCCATCCTGGGCCTGACGGTGGACTATGGACCCTACGGCTGGCTGGAGCCATGGGATCTGGACTGGACGCCCAACACGACCGATGCGGGCATGGGGCGCTACCGGTTTGGCTGGCAGCCCGACGTGGTGGGCTGGAACCTTACGCGGTTTGCCGAGGCTCTGCTGCCGATCGTGGGAGAGGCTGCCCCCCTCGAGGCGGTGCTCGAGTCGTATGAGACACGCTGGCTTGCTGCCCATGGACAGATGGTCGCGGGCAAGCTTGGGCTCCGGGGTTTTGAAGTGTCGGACAAAGACCTCTGGGATGACCTGTCGGGTGCGCTGAGTGCCTTTGAGGTCGACATGACCGTCTTCTTCCGCCACCTCTCGGGTGTGCCGCTTGGCGAAGGCACCGAGGTCGATCGTGTCGCGGCCGTGGCAGAGGCCTTCTATGCCGAGCCCTTTCCTACAGAGCGCGCACGTCTTTCGGCATGGCTCGATCGCTACGCGGCGCGCGTGCGGTCGGATGCGATGGAGACGGCGGACCGGACGGCGCTCATGCATCGGCACAACCCAAAGTATGTGCTGCGCAACTACCTCGCGCAAGAGGCTATCGATCTGGCGACTGTTGGCGATTTGTCACGTGTCCACACGCTCCTCGAGGTGATGCGGCGGCCGTATGATGAGCAGCCCGAGCACGCCATTTTCGCGGCGAAGCGACCCGAGTGGGCACGCCACCGCGCCGGGTGCTCCCAGCTCTCGTGCAGCTCATAGGTCATGGCGTGCAGCACGCCGCCAACCTGTGCATCATGGCCCCTTGATGAGGAGGTCAGATGTCCTTCGAGAGTGTGCTGTTCTTGTGTGTGGCCAACTCGGCCCGGAGTCAGATGGCGCACGCCCAGGCCATCGCGGTCTTTGGCGATGGGGTCACCGTGCAGTCGGCAGGCAGTGAGCCTAGCCGGGTCAACCCGTTTGCCGTGAAGGCCCTCGAGGAGATTGGGCTTCCGACTCATGAGCTCCACAGCAAGCATGTGGACACGATCGATCCCGCGTCGGTTGATCTGGTGATCATGCTCTGCGCCGAAGAGAACTGTCCGCTCTTTCTCGGCGAGGCGCCCAAGCTCGACTGGTCCATGCCCGACCCCGATCGCAAGCACGAGGACCTCGCGGATGAGGCGCGCATGGTGCACTTTCGTGCGGCGCGCGATGCCATTCGCCAAAAGCTCGAGGCACTGGCGGCCGACCGGACGCGGGGCGTGTAGCACGCTACGTGTGGAGGACCGGAGGGTCCCATGGCGTGGGCGGCATTTGAGCATCCAGAGGTCACGGCAAAGGGCGAGACCCGTGCGTCGGTTCCGCTTGTGTCGCTCGATACGCTCTGGTTCAACACGGGTACCCGCTGCAACATCAGCTGCACCCACTGCTACATCGAGAGCACGCCGACCAACGACCGTCTGGTCTACCTGACGCGCGACGATGTAGCGCATCACCTCGCCGAGATCGCGGAGCTGGCCGTCTCGGACCCTTCACGGTTCGGTCAGGTGCGTGAGATTGGCTTTACGGGGGGCGAGCCCTTCTTGAACCCCCACATGTTGGACCTGCTCGAGGTGTGTCTGGCTGCGGGCTACGAGGTGCTGGTGCTGACCAATGCCATGCGTCCGATGCAGCGTGGTCGCATCAAAGAGGGCTTGCTCGCGCTGCATCAGCGCTACCCCGGCGCGTTGACGCTGCGGGTCTCCATCGACCATGCCTCCGCCGAGCTGCACGATGAGGAGCGGGGTGCGGGCAGCTTCGCATCGACGTGTGAGGGGTTGCGGTGGCTCGCAGAGCAGGGCGTTGCCCTTCATGTGGCGGGTCGGCTGCGGTGGGGTACGCCGGAGCCTGAGCTCCGTGCGGCCTATGGGGCCTTGTTTGCTGGCCTTGGCGTCAACATCGATCCCTGGGACAAGACGGCGCTCATGCTGTTTCCCGAGATGGATGAGCACGCGCCGGTACCCGAGATCACCACCGCGTGCTGGGGCATTCTCGACAAGGCGCCCAGCAGTGTCATGTGCGCAAGCTCACGCATGATCGTCAAGCGCAAGGACGCAGAGCAGACTGCAGTGCTGGCCTGCACCTTGCTGGCCTATGACGAGCAGTTCGAGCTTGGACCTACCCTCGGGCAGGCTGTGGGTCCGGTGCCTCTCAACCATCGGCACTGCGCCAAGTTCTGTGTGCTGGGCGGTGCCAGCTGTAGCTGACCGCGCGGACCTACCGCGTGTTGCGCATGTGATGCGCCACCTGGGTGAAGCGCGTGAATAGGGCCTCACGAAGTGCCGCGTCGTCGACCTGACGCTCGAGGGCGGTACGCATGCAGTGGAGCCACTGGCGCGCGGCATTGTCGTCGATGGGCAGGTGCATGTGACGCTTACGCAGCCGGGGGTGGCCGTACTCCTGCCAGTAGAGCTGCGGTCCGCCAAGCCAGCCCGACAGAAAGGCCGTGAGCTTGTGCTTGTCGAAGGTGAGGTCGTCGTCGTGGAGCGCGCGGATCTCTGCCGCCACCGGGTCGGTGTCCATGGTCGTGTAGAACTGGTCCACCAGCGCCACGACTGCAGCGTGGCCGCCCATGCGTTCGTAGTCCGAAGAGCTGCTCATGCGTGCCGTGTATCTTTTCCGCGCAGTGGGGGCCGGTGGCTCCTGCTCTGCGAAGCGCGGCGATGTCGGATACCAGGAACCCAGCAGGGACCACTTCGGAGGACCGCATGCGTGGATTCTGGGTCGGTCGTGGCGAGCCCGCATCGGTCGATTGGTGTGAGGCCAACTATGCGGTGACGACCTGGGTGGCCGAGTTCCACAACACGTGGACGAGCTTGGCCTTCGCCGTGTTCGGCCTCTATGGATTGTACCGCCTCGTGCCCGTGGCCTTTCCTGGTCGTGGGCGCGTGCTGGCCTCGCTCGGTGGACTGGTGCTGGTGGGGCTCGGGTCGGCCGCGTTTCACGGCACGCTGCTGCGCCTTCCTCAGGCCTTCGATGAGCTGCCCATGGTCTGGTTCAGCCTTGTGGCGTCATGGGCGGTCATTCACCGGCGTACACCCCAAGGCGGTGGGCTCTGGAGTGGGCTCGCGATGACGGTCTTTGGCGTGGGGTTCACGTGGGCCTATTTCCGTGCGGAGGCCTACTTCACGCTGTTCATCTCGACCTATGCGAGCCTCATCGCCTTTGTGGCGCTGCGCTCGGCATGGGTGACGTGGGTCCGCGGAAACGACCGGGTCGCGCACCGCTGGCTGGCTGTGGCGTGCGGTGGGTTTTTCTGTGGCCTGTGCTTTGCGTGGGTGCCCGAGCACCTCATCCTCGCCTGTGACCACCCGCTTCAGGCGCTGCAGCTCCATGGCTGGTGGCATCTGCTGGCGGGCATTGGCGTGTTCACATGGACGATCTGGTTGGCCATCGACCGTGCACCCATCGCGGGTCGTCGGTGGGTTCAAGCAGGCTGGTTTGTCGCCTTGGCGCCCGAAGACGACTGACGATCGCCGATACCGGCGTCAGCAGCATCCGTTGCCGGCGTAGTGCCAGGTGCGCGGGGTGATGAACAGGTCGGGATGTTGGAGTGCCGCGAGGGCGGCCGCGGTCTTGTCGCAGACGGCCAGAGGCACCTCTCGGAGCAGCACGTGGCCCGCGCCGTCGTCAAACTGCGCGTCGGTGCCGTTGTAGATGGCGGTGCAGCCGGTGAAGATGCAGGGGCCATCGTCGGGGACGGGCACCTTGTGGGCCACGACCTCGATGCTGTCGAGCAAGATGTGGTCGTCGAGGGCGTACCGGCGCTTGTCGAGCAGTCGATATGGGCTCTTTCGGCGGACCTCAAGGGTGCCAAAGCCCGCGCGGACGAGGTCGTCGAGGTAGCGCTCGAGCGTGGGTGGCGTCATGCAGCGCGCACGCAGGACCTCATCGTCGAGCAGGTGTTGGGGCAAGGGGTGGGGGGCCACGGGGTCGCTCAGCACCAGCCGGCCGCCGGGTGCTAGCACGCGGTGGATCTCGGCCAAGGCCACATCACGGTCGTCGTCCTTGAAGATGTTGAACAGGCAGTTCTGTGCGGCCACGGTGATGGTGCCGTCTTCGATGGGCAGCGCGAGGGCATCGCCGTGGCGGACATCAACCATGTCTTCGGTGAACCAGTCGTTGGTGGCACGGGCGATGGCAAAGTTCTCATGAGCTTTCTCGCGCATGCGTGCGACAGGGTCGACCGCGATGACGGCGCCTGGCCGCCGGGTAAACCACGCAAACTGCAGGGCCTCCATGCCCCCACCCACGCCGACATAGAGCACGGTGTCTTCGGCGCGGAGATCGGAGGGATGCACCGTGGTGCCACACCCATAGTTCATCTCGAGCATACACTCGGGCACGTCAAGGCCGGGCAGCGCCCAGACTGGACTGGTGGTGCAGCACAGGGCCGCATCGGGGGTGGCGGCCGCCTCGGCATAGACGTCTTGGGTGGTGGCCAGGTAGCTGTCGTTCATGGTGGACCTCTTCGTCGATCACCTAATCGCTACCCGGCCCTCCGCCACCTAGGGTGCGCAGTCCCCATCATCGAAGTTGAATTGAGCGCAGTTGAAGTTGGACGGGTAGTTCACGCCATCATCGCAGAAGCCATCCCCAATGTAGTTGGAGGGTTGACAGTTGCCGTCGCAGTCGAGCTCTTCCCCGGCCGGGCAGGTTGGGGTGCTGGTGTCCAACCCACCGCCAGTGTCGTTGGGGATGGGGCACTCGCCATCATCATGGTTCGCGAACGCGCAGTCGAAGTTTGCGTACGAAAAGAAGTTATAATAGCCGTTTGAACCATTAATGTGAACAATGCTGTCGCCATTATTACAGCCATAATTTCCGCGGAGGAATGAAAACTGGCATTGGCCATCGCAGTCGAGTTCCGCACCCTCGATGCAACCGGTTGGTGAGAGCACATCCACCAGCAATTCGCAGGGTGTAATACTGTTGGGCCCAGTGGGGGTGCCACCAAACACGCTGCCGAGGTTAATGTCAAAATAAGCATCGTCGCAGTCGAAAGATGCGATGGCCGTTTCTTCGATTCCGGCCGATTCTAACGCATCGCGAAAGTCGAAGAACGAACCGTATTGCCAAGTAACCCAGCCGTCTCCGTCAGCATCAACGAAATTGCTCTCCCAAACTTGATCGCAATCCCAATCGATGAGGGCAGGACCGGTCACGGGTGCTCCCAAATACACGTCTGGATTGAGGTCGTCGCAGTCGTCACACACAGTAAAGACGTCACCATCCACATTCGTGTATGGGGTGATAGCAGCCACGGTGTCGTCGCAGTCTAGACCACCGGAACTTACGGAGGCAAACCCATCACCATCGTTGTCGATGAGTAGAGGAATGAAGGCGGGACCAGCATAGTTTGCCATGGCATCCTGCACATCTGCAGCGGCGGGAGAGGCCAAGTTGTCATCGATGACCCGAAGGTCTGGGCCGACGAGTACATATCGGTCGTATTCAAATGGGGGCCATTCGGTAGGCGACGTGTCGTGAACAAGGAGGTGGTTCGTCAGATACATGGACTCAAACACCTGCAGATCGGCGACGCTACGCGGGATGTGTCGCTCATAGGTGTCAACGTACACCATCGCTGGTTCGAAGAGAGCCGTCATCATTACAAGGTCGGGGACATTCGCGTCGTGTAGTGCTTGATTGTCGTAGGGAAATGCTACCGACTGGCCATATGAGGCGTCCCATCTTGCAAGGTTTATGAGAACAAAGTCACCGTAGAATTGGTAGAGTTCGACGGTGTCACCATATTGGTCGACGAACTGGATGTTGGGTAGTCGTTGTCCCTCGAAGAAGCCGGTGAGCTCGCTACCATCGAGGAAGTCGGCGGGAATGTCACCATCGTCAGCGGTGGGCCAGCTGTTCTCGGCGAATGGGCAGGCACTGACGCCATCGCAGTTGTCATCCACTGCATCCCCACACACTTCGTCGCGCTCCGGGGAGATGAGCGCGGTGGTGTCATCGCAGTCGAGGCCTCCGCTGTCGGTCGACGCCACGCCATCGCCGTCGCCATCGGTGCCATCGAGGTCGTCGCAGTTGGTATCGACGCCGTCGCCCACCGCGTCAGGGGCTGCCGGGTTGGTGTCTTTCGAGGTGTCGTCGCAGTCGAGACCACCGCTGGCGGTCGAGGCAAAGCTGTCGCGATCATCATCGATGCCATCGAGGTCATCGCAGTTTTCGTCGAGGTCATTGCCGACCGTGTCGGCAGCACCGGGAAACACCAGCGCGGTGGTGTCGTCGCAGTCTGTGCCGCCGCTCGCTTCATTGGCGACACCATCGCCGTCGCCATCGACGCCGTCGATGCCATCGCAGTTGTTGTCGATGTCGTCGCCCACCACATCGGGTGCGCCGGGCAAGACCGCCGCGTCATCATCGCCACAGTCTAAACCGCCACTCTCGACGGATGCGATGCCATCGCCATCGCCATCGACGCCGTCGAGGCCGTCACAGTTGGTGTCCAAGCCATCACCCACGAGGTCGGCGGCGGTACTGCCAACCAGCGCGTTCGTGTCGTCGCAGTCATCGCAGGCGTTCAGCCCGTCGCTGTCGCCATCGGCGCCGGGGTTGACCAGTGCATTGATGTCATTGCAATCGTCACCGCCCGAATAGATGGCCGCGTAGCCGTCGCCATCTAGGTCGAAGCCGTCGACGTCATCGCAGTTGCGATCGACGCCGTCGCCGACATAGTCGAACATTACGGGGCTGATCAGGGGGTCGGAGTCTACGCAGTCGCCATCATCGATGGCATAGCCATCACCATCCATATCGAGGCTTGGGGTGACGACGGTACCGGCCGGAAAGATCCCGCGGGCCACGGCGTTGGAGGTCGAACCATACGGTAGGTCGAGGGCCTGAAAGGCGATGTAGCCACCCGGCGCCGTGCTGGGCACGGTGACCACGAGGGTGCCGTTGCCCGATGCGTCGGTCAGCACTACGCCCGGCAAGGGCAAGACCACCGGTCCGATGTCGAAACAGGCGCCGCCAAAGATGGCGTAGCAAGGCCCGGGCTGCATGCCGCCAAAGGCGTAGCCCACCCGCACCACCGACGACGGGTTGGCACCGGTGACGGCTATCGTCATGGTACTCGGCTGGCCGGGACCCGAGAGCACGACTTCACCTGGGCTGATGTGGAACCCGGGTGTGGCGGGCGGCCGCTGGGTGTCGCCGGGGAGCAGCTCGGCATCGAACAGCGCGGCCAGTGGGGCCGCGGGTGCCTCCCAGCTGGGCGATGCCGGTGGGGGCGTGGTGTCGAGGGTGCAGGCACCAAGGAGCAGCAGGGCAGAGAGCATGGGGCGCATCGGTCCTCCAGGACCACGAGACGGGTGTTGCGTCGGGGCAGGGGCGCCGGT
>JBMHDG010000075.1:0-3604 GCA_049889515.1 Myxococcota bacterium | reverse complement strand
GACCACGGCCCAGTCGTCGAAGCGCGCATCACCGCTGGCCACCTGCTCGAGGCCCGCGAGCTTGGCACCGACCTTGGCGAGGGGGCCATTGGACGCCACGAAGAGGGTGAAGGCACCCTCGGCGTCACTTCGTACGGCGATGCGGGCGTGTCGCCCCCGGGGCACGCGAGACTGGGGCGCGCTGGCGAGGGTGATGTAGATGTCTCGAAAGGCGTCCTCGGACTCGGGATACATCACCTGGGCGCCGCGGCCCACCATGGACTCCACGACCTCTACAGTCTGGCCAGCCACGGTGCACCACAGGCGGGGCTGGTCCAAGGCCGTGAGCGCGGGGCGTGTGGTGCCGAGCGCTGTGGCGAGATCATCGAGGATGAGGGGCGCCTTGGCGCGCTGCTGACCCCGAACGAACACCGTGAGGGCCATGACGACGGTCATCGGCGCGCACATCAGCACCAAGGCTGACGTGAAGGCGGGCAGCATCTCACGCGTGGCCTCGTCGGTGCGCGCAATGAACGCCAGCGCTGCCCAGATAAGTGCGCCGAGGGCAGGAATGATCATGAGGCCGATGAAGGTACCGATGCGCTCGTGCCTCAGCGCGCTGAACGGTGGTGCATGCATCGGGGCCTCCGGAGGTGGCAGGAGCATAGCAAGTGGGGGGCGGAGGGCATGCGTACGGGGCTGCTTGCAGGCTCGGACACAGTGCGGCAGTCTGTGTCAGACAAGGAGCGGTCTCATGCCCGGGTCTGAGCGCATGGACAACCCCAGCGATGGCACCTCGACCGCCCGACGGACGTGGGCGGTGCTGGCGCTACTGGTTGGGAGTCCACCGGTGGTGGTCGCGGAGTTTGTGGGGCCCTACCGGGGCCTCATCCACTCGGGTGACTGGTGGCTGTTGGGTGGATTTCTGTGTGGCGTGATGTCTATCGGGCTTTTGTGGATCGCACTCTCTGCCAACCAAGCGAGACTGCAAGCTGGGCCTTCAGCGCGATGGGCAGGTCTACCGGCGCGGTGGTTGGTTCCCGTGGCCGTGCTTGAGCTCGTGGTGGTGACGCCCTACGGACTCCGATTCGCATTGAACGTCGTGATGATGCTCGTGGTGATGTTGGTGGCGGCCATGGCGGGTGTGATGAAGCTCTTGCGGCTAATCTAGAGCGGTACTTGAGTCGGGGAGCGCGCTGTGCGACCGTGACACGGTGAGACATGGCGGACCCACGTTCGGGTCAGCTGGCTTGCGGCACACGGGAGACACACCGATGCCTGACGATCGCGAAACGGACACGCCGAGCACGCCACGCAAGAGGGGCGAAGCCAAGCTGGCAGTTGGGGCCGGTGTAGGGGCTGGTATCGGGCTGTTGGCCATGGTGCCGATGGCTTTTGTGGGTTTTATTACTGCATTATTGGCGCCCGTTTTTTTGTACAAGGGTCTTGAGCGTGTGGCGGAGATTCCACCAATTGAGTCTGCGGGTGAGGCGTATATTGAGGATAGGGACGCGCGTGAGATTGCGAAAAAGAACGCATTCATCACCACATGCAAGGAGACTTACGCCGCCGAGAAGGGGTGGGGCTACGACGATGACCCCAGCGGGTGGGGGGCGAGCCCGGCGGAGGTCGAGCAGGCCTGCGCGGCTGCTGGTGTCACCTGTGAGGCCGATGCCATCATGACCCGGGCCGCTGCCCAGTGTGTCTTTGAAGAGCGGCTGACTCTAGAACCGGAGATCTGGGATCCCAAGACCTTTGATGCACGTGGAACGTGCAAGATCAAGGACTGGGTTCTCGATCTTGCGTTTGATCCGCAGGCGGGCGTGCCACGGTGGCGCTTTGAGCCCGTGCGCAAGCACCAGCGTGACATGGATGAGCGGTGGACCTACTGCGATAGGGACATCCTCTTTGAGGACATCGATGGTGTGACTGGAAAGAAGCTGAAGAAAACGGGCGCAAAAAAGCCCGAGAAGCGACAAAAAAAGCTCGAGAAGCGACAAGAAGAGCTCGAGAAGCGACTAGCAGAAGCCCGTGAAGCTGCGCACCGGCAGGCCGCCCGTGCTTGCATGGACACGTACCCGGCCTCGGTGACCGGGGGGCTGGAGAGCGATGCTACGGCAGCCCTTGTGGATGCGTGCGAAGAGGCCGGCCTCGTGTGTGCGCCCGAAGAGTTCATGACGCAGCAGGCAGCAGCCTGCATCATCCGAGACCTGTTTCCACCTACAGTTGATTGTGACCAATCCGATTGGACCTACGAGCTCGAGGTGGCCGCAGGTGGGAAGGGCGCGTCTCGGGTGCGTTGGGCTGTGACGCCCGGCCGTACGCCAATCGAGCGTGGGGGCACCATGTACTGCGACGAGGGTGTGGTCTCTGCGGCGCTCGACGCGGCGACCGGTGACCTCGTGGAGCATGTCGAAACGAATACGCTCGATTACGGTGCGCTCAAGGCATTGTATGCCCCCAACCTTGCTCCCTACTAGTCCCCCTGACGTTGAGAGGTGATCTGATGCGGACCGACGACAATGGGGTGATCGCGTCTTACCGGCGGGCACAATGCAGGCTTGCGTGGTCCGTGAAACCGTGGCGGGGGGGGCTGATGGGGCTGCGCGCCGACCTATGTGATGAATCTCATGGATGGATGAAGGGGGGGTGGCGATGCCTGACGACCTGAACGATGAGGACCTCTTTTCGGACAAGAGAGACCCGTTTGTAGCGGCTGCGGTACCGATGTTCCTGTTGCCTCTTGGCGGGTTCACGCTTGGTTTTGCGGGGGGTTTATTAGTGGTTTTAGCGATGAGTGGTTTCGATCCATTCGGAGCGGCGGAGGATTCCATAGAGGAGTTACAGACGGAAGAGCGGTGGGCCGCCCTGGCCCGTCATACCGAGGGCTGCCTCGAGACCTACGCGGCGAGCCGTGGGTTTGGATATGACGATGACCCCACGGGGTGGGGCCAAGATCCGAAGACGGTCGAAGCCACGTGCCGTACAATGGGGGGCGCCTGTGATGCGGCGACCTTCATCACGCGCGAGGCTGCACGGTGCATCTTCGAGGCCAAGGGGCGGATGTCGGTAGAAGCTCTGGCCCTCGAATGGGACCTCGACTGGGAAGAGGAGTATCATTGGAAGGGGGAAGCGTGTCGTGCGGAGGGGGGCACCTTGGAGCTGGGCTATGAGCCGCGCTACGGCAGGCACGGTGCCGCACGATGGCGCTATACGCCGCCCCCACAGGCTGATGGCCCATGCTCTGATGCCGTGTTTGCTGACCTTGATGCGGCCACGGGTCATCCCTTGATGTGGTTGAACGAAGGAGGCCTTAGCCTCTTCGAACGCGAGCGTCGCTGGCATGATGACCGTGCGAGCGAAGTCAGATGGTGCGTCGATCGCCACCCGACGGAGCCGGAGGGCAAGAACAACGATGCTGTTATCGCGCGCGCGTGCACCGATGCCGGTGTCACGTGTGAGCGCGGCGCGGTGATGACCAAGGCTGCCGCGGCGTGTATTGTCGAATACCGCAACGTGTCCAAGTCGGACGCGTGCGACCGGTCCGAGTGGATATATGAGCTCAAGGGTGTTCCGGCGGCCGATGGAGAGGGGTTGGTGGTCTGGCAGGTGACCCCGCACCCCC
>JBMHDG010000074.1:0-6451 GCA_049889515.1 Myxococcota bacterium | reverse complement strand
CAACTGGACTATGGCCCGTTTGAGGTGGTCGATGGCATGACCCTTCCCAGCGAGGTCACGCTGACCGTGCCGTCGGTCGAGCTGACGGTCGATCTCCGCTACAAGTCGTTCAAGGAACTCGACGAAGCGCCCGATGTCTTCAAGGTGGCCGTACCCGAGGGCTACCAGGAGCTTGGCCTCATGGAGTATATAGAGGGTATGGCGGCTGCGATTCCACCGGTTGACGAGCCAGACACCACCCCCACACCGGAAGAGTGACCATGAACGATATCCCTGTTGAACCTGACGAACGGGCGACATCAACCTCGGCTGCCGTGGAGCAAGAGGTCACTAAGCGCAAGATGATCGAGTCGGTGACGACCGTACTTCTTGTGGTGCTCTACATGATCTTCAGTCTGGTGCGGACGAGAGAGCCTGGCGTGATCGCCCTCGACGACGCCAAGGACGACTGGAAGGCCTAAGGCGTCGACGGTCTGGCGTCGGTGGCGTTGAACTGGAGGGTGGTCACCCCCCGGTAGTGGTTGTGTTCAAGCTGACCCATGAGGTCGAGAGGACCCGCGCCGAGTGCGCGTTGGTATGTGGCCCCGTTCCACCAGATCGCCTTGAGCGGCCCATGCGGCGTGGAGAGTTGAAAGCGCAGGTGCTTCTGGTCTTTGCCCAGCGGTTGAATGCGGTGCGCCTGCACGCCTTGAACGACGAGTGTGGGGGCTGGATTGCCTTGGCCGTAGGGGCCGAGCTGCTGGAGCTCACGGTAGAGCCGCTCGGTGAGGTCTGCAGGGGTGATGGTGGTATCGAAGGCCACCTGATGCGGGGGGGGCTCCTGTCCCTGACGCGCCTCTGCCCAGGCCGCGAGCCGTTGCGCAAACGCGTCAAGGTGCTGGGCATGAAGGGTGAAGCCAGCTGCAGCCGGATGACCGCCATACTTCACCAGGAGGTCGCTGACCGAATCGAGGGCCTCGACGGCATGGAGTCCGGGCACGCTCCGAACGGAGCCGACCGCGAGCGCACCCTGGATGCTCACCACGGCCACGGGCCTACGTGTCTTGTCTTTGAGGCGACTGGCGACAATACCCACGATGCCGCGATGAAAGCCCTCATGCTCGGGTCCACTGACTACGACGAATGCGCGTGGAGGTGAACCGAGCTGTGCGAGGCACTGGCTGGAGAGTGCCCGCTGGAGGCGCTGACGTTCCCGGTTCACCTGGTCGAGCTCGGCAGCGAGCACGGCTGCACGGTTGGGATCGCGACATCGAAGAAGCTCGATCACATGGGCCGCGTGAGTGAGTCGACCTGCAGCGTTGATGCGAGGACCGATACGAAATCCAATGTCTGAAGTCTCGATGTTGCCCGGGGTACATCCCGACACCTTGAGGAGGGCTTGGAGGCCAGCTTGATGGCGATCTTCATTGAGTGCATCAAGGCCTAGGCGGACAATGGCTCGGTTCTCTGGAGTGCGGAGGTCAACCATGTCCGCCACGGTGCCAATGGCCGAGAGCTTGAGCATCGAGCGCACAATCTTCGACTCATGCCGATGTCCGGACAGCAGGGCCTGCCCGAGCTTCAGAGACACGCCACACGCTGCCAGCGCGGGGTTTTCGTAGCTGCAGTCTCTCTGGGGGGGACAGAGAATGATGCCGCGATCGGGGACGGCCTCACCCGCGGGCAGGTGGTGATCGGCGACAAGGACCTGAAGGCCTGCATCGGTGGCCGCTTCGATCGCCGCATGGTCACGAACGCCGATGTCCGCCGTGACGATCATCTCCACCCCGTCACGGGCAGCAGCTTGTGCGGCTGCGACGCTGAACCCGTACCCCTCGGTAAACCGGTCGGGGATGTGGTAGTCGATGTGCGCGTCAGGCCATCGAACGCCCATGGCAGCTTGGAGCAACAGCGAAGAGGTGGTCCCATCCACGTCGTAGTCGGTCACGATGCGGATACGGCCGCCGCGCTCACCGGTGGCCTGTAGGCAAGAGATGGCTTCGTCCATGCGATGCATGGTGTAGGGATCGAGCAGGTGGTCGCGAGAGGGCGTCAAGACGCGGTCGCGGGGTGTAGGCCAGCGAATGGCCATGCAGCGCGCAGCCGTTGGGGACAGGCCATGCTCCTGTGCGATGGCGCCAGCTCTGGCGGGTTCATAGGGTCGGGCGGTCCATGTGGCGCCCAGGAACGACGTGGCAGCACTCATGGCGGGCTAGCCAAACATCAGGTAGCCGACCAGGATACCTGATGTGATGCCCGCGACGAGACCGATCACCCCGTACGCAAGGCCTGGGAGATCATCGGGAATCTCGCCGTCGACCCCGAGCACGAGTGGTGGCGTAGCCACGGTCGGTGGGGCCTCTGGCACGGGGGTCGCATCACCGCCCGGCTGAATGGTGAACGCCAGCTTGCGGGTGGCGCCGTCGAGGCGACGAACGACAAGCTCGAGCCTGAGACGTTCTCCGCGAAGCTCGGCCCGAATCAGGTGAACCGGGGTCGCATCCCGAAGCTCCCGAGGGCGCAGCGCGATCTCTGCGGCGGTCGGGGAACCGAGCTGTTGCTGAGCGAGGTTCTGGGGTTGGTCGAGGCCGGCCACGTGCTCGAGAATCACCGTCTCATCGGCGTCGCGTGATGCGCGCGACATGGAGGTAAGCGTGACGGTTGCCCGGTTCTCTGCCAGGTTGTCCCGCAGGCGCGCCATCAAGGCACTGACAATGGCATCGTGGGTCGGGACGACGCCGCGGCCTTGTCGTGCGATGGCTTCGAACACCGGGACGCCTTGCGAGTTGAGGGTCTCGACGACGCGTGGCAGTGGTCGTGCGTTCGCCGCATCGGTGTGGTTGACCTGAATGACCATGGGAATGGCACCGGGGTCGACGCCCGCGCGGACCAAGCGTTGTTCGAGGTCTAGCAGCGCGCCGAGATTGTCTTCGATGCGATCGGCGCGGGCATCGGCCACAAAGACCACGGCATCGACGCCGCGCATGCGCAGGGTGTGCTGACCAGCCGGGTCGTCGAGGCTCGGGACGCTGGCCACGGAGATGTCGAGCTCGAAGTCCGTGAGCCCGACCACCTCGGACGGCCGGTAGCTGAAGTGCCAGCTGCGCGCACGACCCGCGTCACTCCGCTCAAGGTTGCTCTTGTCATGGCCGGCTTGAAGACGATGCAGCTGACGCACATTTGTGCCGGACCCCGCTCGTGGGGCGCCGAAATACACAATTTTCGCCGTGATTTGGCGTTGTCCGAAATGGATATGAGCCAAGCGGATGCTCCTCGTGACGCATGAGGTCGCTGCCCATGCACCGTACCGCAGCACACCATCTGGTGCGAGGTTCAAGGCGGTAGTGGGCTGGAACGGTTGTGGACGTTAGCCGCACGCGAGGCACGGAGGGGCGACATGGGCCCGCTGATTCCATTTTTTGAAGTTCCGATACTTTCTGTCCCACTTCCATTCGAGATGTTTGGACGAGACCACCTTGAGGTCCATGGGTTTGGTATCTTGGTAATGCTGGGGTTCTGGCTGGGCGGGAATATTGCCCAAGCGCGGGCGGACCGCGCAGGTCTCGACAAGGATGTCATCGAGCGGCTGGTGGGCTGGCTCGTGGTGGGTACCTTTGTGGGTGGACATGTGGGCTACGGGTTGATGTACCGACCCGAAGAGTACCTCCGCGATCCGATTCAGTTTCTCTACATCTGGCAGGGACTGAGCAGCTTCGGCGGCTTTGTGGTCTGCGTGCCGCTGGCCTTCTGGTTTTTCTGGAAAGAGAAGAAGCGGGTGTGGCCTTACATGGACTCGGTGGCGATCGGCCTGGCGTTTGGTTGGTTTCTCGGACGTATGGCGTGCACGGTGGCCCATGACCATCCGGGCACACCGTCCAATTTTTTCCTTGCCAAGTATTGCCGACCCGTCGAAGGCCACACACTCGTGCTTCCCGACTGGGCTACGGCCTCCCACGGCGACCTCCGATGGGGACCGTGTCGCGATGCCGTGAGCAGTGTGGTGACCGACATCTCCCAGACCGTGGGCCCGGAGTTCCAGGGCGTCATGGCTGCGCATGACATGGGCTTCTATGAGGCGCTCTGGTCGCTTTCGGTGTTTGTGCTGTTCATGGTGATGGACCGTGTCCCACGGAAGCCGGGGGTCTACATCACCTTGTTGGGCGTGCTGTATGGTCCGGTCCGGTTCTTCATGGATTACCTTCGACCAGAGATCACCGATGTCCGGTACTTCGGGTTCACGCCGGGGCAGTACTGGTCGCTCATCTTTTTCTTGGTCGCACTCTGGGGCCTCGTGGGTCGCTTGCGCTCCACGGATGACGTGATGGGACCCACCCAGCCCCTCGCGCCGGGACAGGACAACGCCTGACCCGGTGAGCGCTGGCGTCTAGAACCGTATGCCGATGCCCGAGCGAAGGGTCGCGCCACCGATACGGAGGCGGCCGAAGTCGCTGAGCCCAACAGGGGCTAGGGCCGTGTAGCCGCCTTCGACAAAGATCGCGGGTGCTGCGGGTAGCCCCATGCGCAGACGTGGCAGGGCGAGCTCGAAGCCGCCCATCGCCGAGATTCCCGGGGATGCACCCACACGGCGGACTTGGTTGAGGTTGTCCTCCTCCGAGGCATCGGCGTCGACTCGAACGGTCGCCACATGGAGGAGCGCACGGACCTCGACATATGGAAAGAAGATGCCTGCGACGTCGTAGTCGGCCTTGGCGCCAACGCCGAGGGAATCTCCGAGGTAGGTCAGGGTGAGCGGTGGTGCGGTCGAACCGAACGGCTCGTCCTGGTAGCCATCTCCGTAGTCCTCATAGTAGGCATCACCGTATGAACCGAAGCTCGCGCCGGTCACCGTACGGTGCCAAGAACCCTTGAGGACGAGGCCGAACCCTCGGGCATCTGACAGCGCTGCCCATCCTCCGCTCACGCCGAAGCTACGGGGCGCAAGCGCTGGACTGAAGACGTTGTCATGGGTCAGCATGCCGACTTCGAGGTTGACTTCGTGTCCGCCCGCAAGGGCCGTGCTCGGTCCGAGCAGCGTCGTGAAGAGAAGTGTGGTCAAGAGGCGATGCATCACCGCACCTCCAGGGGCACATTGTTGTCATTCAAGAACCCGTGGAGTGCAAAGCCTCCCACAGAGACGAGGTCCTCGCCCGGGCGGTAGAAACTGATGAGGCCCGCAGCGTCATCGTGGGCGATCCAGAATCCGCCATCGGAGAAGGCCCCAATGCGTCGCGCAGGGGCAGGAAGGGGAACTTCAACGAGCGCGAGCTCTGGAAAGCTCACCGCGACCAGCGCATCGACGCCCTGCTGCAATAAGAGGGCAGTAGAGCCCGTCTCGTTCGTGGTGAAGGCGACATCAAGACCTCGACCCTCCAGGCCGAAGGGGACAGGGTCATCAGAGATGAGCGCCCCATCGTCGAAACGAAGATCAACCAACTCCATGCGTGGCGCAAAGGTGTCGTTGTTCAACATGAGCGCGAAGGTGTTGTCCGGTGCCACAAAGGTGCGTGCAGGCGGGAAGGCGAGCCGGATTTCGTCGAGGTCTCCCGAGACGAGGTCAAGACGGTAGGTGTCGAGGCGGCCCGCTCGGCTGTACAGGAACGCAAAGTCCTCCCCGAGGTGAATGTCCGTCATGGGTTCTTCGAGGTCACGCGTCTCGAGGTCGAAGCTGCCGTGATCGAGCACCTCGACCTTGCTTCGGCTCCCGTACACGAGCACGGTCTGGTCGTTCTCCGCACTGACGGCCATGTCGGACGGCGCACCCACCAAGCTGATGATGTTGACGCTCGGGTTCACCAGGTCGAGAGCGTAGAGGTCCGCGGAGTTCTGCACGGTAATGAGCGCCGTCGTCCCATCGGGCGTGAGCTCGACACCGACGGGCAGAAGCGCGGAGTCTGCGTCTAGCGTCAGGGGAAAGACCACCGACGGTAGCGCGGAGGGGACGGTCAAGTCGACAACGGCGACCTCATTGCGGGAGAGCACCACGGCGCCATCCACGGCACCGGCGTCGTCGGTCGTGAACAAGATCTCTTCGGTGGAAAAGCCCACGCCGACATCCCAAGATGTGGCCTCTACGAGGTCGATGACCTTCACCGCTGTGAGGTTCAGCAGACCGGTGTTGACCGTGGTGTAGTCGGGGTCGACGGTGGCCACCGCGAAACGACCGTCAGCCGAGAAGGTGAGGTCGTCATAGGCTGGGCTGTAGGGAAGCCAAGCTCGGACGGCAGAATCCCCCACAATGCCGAGCCACGTCGAGACTTCGTCGTCCGCGCAGGTCGTGACGTCTTCAGGACAGTCGAGGCCAGACATCTGCACGAGTACGGTCTCGCCGTCAGGCGATGCGACGACACGGTCGAGCGTCGAACGCAGGAGGGGCACCTCTTCCCAAGTGTCGCTGCCTTGGCCCAGCTTGAGGAGTCGGTTGGTGTAGGGCATGGGAATGTAGAGCGCGTCGCCGGTGGTGACCATCTGTGTA
>JBMHDG010000073.1:0-4417 GCA_049889515.1 Myxococcota bacterium | reverse complement strand
TCGGGCTCTCCTGCTCGGATCACCTCCTCGGCCATGGCGTGATCGGTCGAGGTGTTGGCGAGGTAGTGCGCGTAGAAGGGCTCATCGCTGGCGAAGGTGTCGGGCCGGTTGCCGAAGCTGTACATCATGGCGGTCGACAGGTTCCGAGGACCCGACCACATCGCGATGTGCGTGGTCTCAGGCATGGGTCGTCCGATGAATGAGGTCGAGGTAGAGCTGTTGGATGCGCGCGACCATCGGCCCCCGCGTTCCTCCCGACATGGGTACACCGTCGTAGGAGACGACCGGCGTGACACCTGCGAAGGTGCCGGTGACGAACGCCTCATCGGCTGTTCGTACGGCCTCGGTGGTGAAGTCACACTCGCGGGTCACGATGCCGGCGGCACGGCACACCTCAAGGACCTTTCGGCGGGTGATGCCATCGAGGCAATAGGCACCTGTCGAGGTCCAGACCTCACCATCTCGTACGATGAAGAAGTGCGTGGAGTTGCAGGTGGCAACGTTGCCGTGCGGGTCGAGCATGAGCCCTTCTTCGCCGCCCTTGCGCGCTGCATCGATACAGCCGGCGATGCAGTTGTGCTTTGAGAGGCTGTTGATGCGCGGGTCTTGGGCGTTCTGGTGGCCACGGATGATGTCCACGGTCACAAGGTGAATGCCCTGAACGGCACGGGCCGGGTTCGCGCGCTTGTACTCGGGGAGGATGACCACACTCGGGGGGCTCGAGATCACCCAAGGGGCTTGGTAGGGGGTGGGCTTGAGGCCTCGGGTCACGATCAGGCGAATATGGACCTCATCGTGCATGTCATTGGCGGCGACGACCTCTTCGATGCGTGCCTTGAACGCCTCTCGGGTGAGCGGGAGATCGAGCGCAATCACCTCGGCGGCATGCCAGAGGCGATCGAGGTGATCGTCGAGAAAGACGAGCACACCCTCATGCAGCCGGAAGGACTCCCAGATGCCATCGCCCAAGAGGAATCCTGCATCAAAGACCGAGATCTTGGCGTCTGGGCGCCGAACGAGCTCACCGTTGATGGAGATCCAGACATTGGCGTTCCGGGGATCGTCTTCGTATTCGTGGGTGCCCATCGTCAGCCTCGTGGTGCGGGGTGGGGGGAGTGTACATGGGGGGCTATGCAGGCTCCAGGACTCCAGCGGTGACAGGCAGGCCCGATCATGAAGCGACCGATCTACTCGATAGGACATGGGGCACGAACGCCCGAGGCACTGATCGAAGCCCTCGCGTCTCGCGGTGTGACCTACCTGCTCGATGTGCGGAGCGTTCCCATTGCCCGATACCATGAGCATTTCTCCCAGCAGCCTCTGCAAGAGATGATGGGGGCCGTGGGCATCAAATATGTGTTCTTGGGCGACGCGCTCGGGGGCAAGCCGAAGGACCCAGCCCTGATCAAGGATGGCCGTGCGGACTATGAGGCCATTCGAGCGTCCACGGCGTTTCAGCGTGGCATCGCACGCGTCAAGCAGGCCTGGTCGATGGGACTTGGCGTCTGCATGTTCTGTGGGGAGGGACGCCCCCACGGGTGCCACCGCAGCCGGCTGATCGGGCGCGCGCTCACCGATGAGGGCATCGAGGTGCACCACATCTTGCCGGACAATGCAGAGATCCTTCAGTCACGGCTCGATGAGGCCACGCAAGCCCATCAGTTGGGGTTGTTCTGAGGCGTGACTTCGCCGGGCAGGTTGTCGGTGACGGACGGGCGGGCCGCATCTCGCGTGTCGGGCACGTAGAGCAGCTTGCCTTCACGACGAACGTGAAGCGGCGTCTCGGCTGAGGGTGCCAAGACAGCGGTGATGTCGTCGGGCGTGAACCCCGTGACGACCCAGAGCCGGCCTTTGACACCGATGAGCACATCGTCGAGCTGAACGCCGATGTGGCCGAGGTCAAAGCTCGGCTTCTCTAGCTTGAGCCCCTCGAGGGTGCCGTCGGCCGTTCGCACCACCGAGAAATAGCTACGCGCTTCCACGATGTCATCGTCTTGTGCGATGAGGGCGGCATGAAGCTCGTCTGGTGTGAGGGGCTGCGGTGTAGAAAACAGCGAGCATGCGGTCCAAAGCACAATCCAGCGCATCGGGGTCTCCTCGTCGACCAGGGCCTCGTATCGCGTTGGCGATAGGGGTGGAGGTTGAGCCGCCGCGGGGGGTAGGATCGTGTCGGAGGCAGCTTGAACCAGGTCGCACCACAACCCGCGATGGCCCGTTGGCAGGAATACGTCGACGCGCATTCCACCGCGCAGGTCAACACCCTGCTGTTTGTGACGCTCTTCTTGAACCTGTTGTTCGAGGGGGGCACATGGCTGCTCACGGGCCAGTTTGCGCTCGATCATGCGCATGATGCTGCGCTGGTGTGGCCCTTGGCCGTGCCTTGGTCGCTCTGGTTGGTGTCGTCGGTGGCGCAGGTGATCTTGGCCCGCCAAGTGCGTCAAACCACCGAGGCGCGGGTCCCGCCCTTTCACTGGGTGGTGAACACGCTGCAGCTGGTCTGGTTGATGTCACTCGCATGGTACAGCCCGGTGGAGCTCTGGCTGTTCTTGGGGACGGGTGTGCTGTTGGCGGCCATCAGTGACACCCGGTTCTTCTACGACCACTTGCTGCTTCGCGGCAGCTATTTTGCGAGCTGGCTGGCGTTCGATCTGGTGCTGTTGATGATCGATCTCGCCGGTGGGCCGGGGTTGCTCTACCGGCTGGAGACCGATCAGAACTATGTGTTTGTCGCGCTGCTCTACCAGCTGCTGCTGCTGGTGATTCAGCAGGTCATGCTCAAGGCGACGGGGGTCCACTGGTCCAACCTCGACACGGCCATTGAAGATCGGGGCAAGGCAGAGACCGCGCTCGCGGTGGCGCAACGGGAGCGAACGGTCTTGACCCGTGCCTGCGACCTGCTGGAGCCGGGCCTCACGGCGGCACAGTTCTCTCATGATGTGGCCACGCCGATCTCGACCATGGGCCTCTGCACGGACGAGATTGTGGCTATTCTTCAAGATCTCGATCCCGACGACAGCGAAGGCGCCCAAGAGGTGGTCGTCGATCTGAAGAATGCCCAAGATGAGCTCATGTTGCTCACCAGTGCCCTGGTCAAGAGCATCAAGGGTGGCGCCTCCTCGGTCGTCGACGCTCAGCAGCTTGCAGAAGAAGCCATCGAGCGTGCACGCGCCAAGGTCCCGTCAGCGCCCCGACCCGTGTTGGCGCTGGAGGCGGGGGGCGTTCTGGCGCGAGAGCATCATGCGACCGTCATCGGCAACCTCCTGGGCAATGGCATGCGAGAGCGTCCAGATGTGGCCATGGAGCTTTCGGGGGGGCCCGTGGATGGCGGGTGGTACCTGCTGAAGGTCCGCGATCATGGGGTGGCGCCCGATGATCGCGCAACCGCCCTCACCAAGGTTCGCGCCTCACTCGATCTCACGCCCGATACCGACAACCAGCAGGCTGGGCGACCGGTCAAGGGCTACGGTCTCGCCTTGGTGCTGGCCAAGGTGCACCTCGTGCGCTTCGGCGGCTGGCTGCGTGTCGATGCGCCCGATGACGGCCGCGGATTGGTGTTCTCGCTGCTCATGCCGAGCGTTGACGCTCCGCTGGGCGATCCGGTGGCGGTGATGGGGACCCTGCAGACGCTGGGGCGCATCCCGTCGGGCGGGTAGAGCCTAGCCGTCGTCAGGTCGGTTGAGTGCGGCCTTGACGTGCTCAACGAGATTGTCGGCCTTGACGGGCTTCTGCAGCGACGACACGGCGCCAAACTTCTCCATGACCTGGCCCGCGAGCACGCCCGTGTAGCCACCGGCAAAGCCACCGGTCACCGCAATGACGGGGACGTCTGGGTGGCTGGAGCGTAGGGCCTTGATGAACTCGTAGCCATCCATCTTGGGCATAAAGACGTCGGTCACGACCAAGTCGTACTGCTCGGAGCCAAGCTTCTCGCAGGCCTGTTCGCCATCGCCCGCCTCGTCGGTCTCAAACCCGGCGCGGCGCATAGCTCGGCACATGCTTCTGCGGAATCCAGCATTGTCGTCGACGAAGAGTAGCTTGGCCATAGGGACCTCGGAATCGCTATCGGAACAGCGGTATCCGGCTTGAGCCTACCTGTAGGGATTTTTTGAATCAACCGGAAGATACCTATGGACGGCCCATGTACCTGATGGTAGAAACATCTCTACCAAATGGTAGAGAGGGTCTGGGCATGTCCGAGCAGTCCATGAGAGAGCGCATTCTCGACGTGGCGACCGATCTGTTCTCTGCCCGTGGTGCCGATGGCACGCCGCTTCAGGGCATCGCAGATGCCGTGGGGGTCTCGAAACCGACGGTGGTCTACCACTTCGGCAGCAAGCAGAACCTGCGGGTGTGCGTGCTTCGTCGCGTGCTCGATCACTGGCGTGATCGGTTGCCGCAGATGATGTCCGAGGCCACC
>JBMHDG010000072.1:0-2710 GCA_049889515.1 Myxococcota bacterium | reverse complement strand
GCGTGTCACAAGGGGCCTGAGGGGTGACCCGGCGCTATCCTACCGATTGCGCCGACTGTGCAGCACGGCGCCCGTCTGGGCATCGAGCTTGACCATGCCAAGGCTGCACCTACCGGCCTTGCGGGTCGCCTGCCAGACCGGTGCCCCGGCCCCCGAGGGCTCGCGTTCCACTTTGAGGTCGTAGGACCATTCCGAGTGGGACGTGCAGCCCTCATCCGACATCCCCACAAGGACATCCACCATGCACTCGGCCGCAGCTCTCGTCAGAAGGGTATCGCGGCTGCAGGACAGACCGGCCGCTTCACATGACTTTTCCACCTCTGACAATCGCTTCTCGACACCGTTGGGCGCCCCATCCACCGGGTAGGTCTCCCGGCAGGCTGCCAACGCCACGGCAGTGGCGTTGTGCGCACGTCGCTCCGCTTCGAACCTACTCAAGCTCTCGGTGGTCATGTGCGCGAGGGATGCCCCTGTCTCGGCATCGAGATCGACAAAGACAATGCCAGTGCAGCTCTCGGTGTCATTCGACGCCACTGACGGCGTCCAGCGCCAACGTGGTGCCCCTGTCCTGCCATACCGGGGCTCGTATCCCAGCTCGAGGGAGCCCTTGTCCACCGAACAGGCTTCCTCACGAGACGAACCCTCATTGAGGGCCAAGGTCATCGTCGTCAACACGCCGTTTGCGGAGTCGAGAATGCATGCTGCAGCAGCCCGGGAGATGAAGGACTCAGCATCACAGGTGCCGCCCCGGTCTCGGCACGCCTGTTCGACCTCTCGAGGGTCTTGCCCCCGTGCCGAGAGATCTGCGTCCATGGCACGCTCCCCTGTCGCCGCATGGGTCTTGAGACAGGACGCACGATGCTTGTCCAGCGCACGATCCTGTCGCCCACGCCTACGCCTCTCTCTTGGCGTCGGCTCCAAGTCATCCAATGCAGCATCCCACTCATCTTCGACCGTCAGCTCATAGCCAACGGCCCACAATGGAATGCTGAGGAGACCCAGTATAAAGCCTCCCGCCGCGACGAGCGCAAAGACCGCCACCGCTGTCAGGCACCCAAGACCGGCCTGTCTGCCCATTCCTGATGGTTCGGCCGTAGGCATCTGATCGTTCTTGCCTGTCATTGTCATCTCCTCTTCCGGGCGACTCGCGTTGCAGGCGCTCCGCAATGCGGTGCCATTCATGCGGCTGACCGGTCACGGCCGCTGGGCGCCCTTTCGCTGAGCCACGTAGGCAGGAACATGGGGATAGTAGAGTGCGCGGCGCTCGAGCGCCGAGAGGCCTTTCGTCTCGGGCTGCTGCACGACAGCACCCGTACGGGCGTCCAGCGTTGCCGACACCAGTCCTTCATCGCAGAACATCGAGCCATGGGGCTCGAGCGGCTCGCGGTCTGGCGTGACCTTCCACCGAGCCTTCGCAGACCCTCCGTCCGCCATCAGCTCATACGTCCAGCCAGACTGGTCACATCCGATGGCGGGTGGGAACTGTGCCTTGACGATGCACGCTGCAGCATCCTTGGTGATGAAGCCTTCGCGCGCCCCGCCTGTCATCCTTGGGTAGGCGTCGAGACAGGCCCGTGTGGCTGCACGCGTGGCCTTTTGGGTGAGCTGGCGCAGCTCTTTCCCCATCATTCCTTGCGGCTTCTTCCGGAGGCGACGGCCATTCACGGCATGGATGTCGTGAAGCGCTACATCCGGACCACAAAGCATGAGGGTCTCGTTGAAGGCACGCTGGTAGGTGTGCGACGGCACAAAGCGCCACCGAGGCTTGCCCTTCTTCTCATCGAAACCAAGCGTCAACGACCATGTCTGCAACTCACAGTGCTCGCCACCCGGTACCAATGCAGGGTCCCACGTGGCAGCAGGCAGCTCGTACAACCCCGAAAAGACGCACTCTGCGGCCGCCCGAGTCATGATCGTCGCTGGCTCGCAAGGCTCACCAGCAGCACTGCACGCTTGCGCGACAACAGCGGGATTCTGGCCCCAGTCTATGGCGTCGTCATCGTACCCAAATCCATTTGCGATCGAGTACGTCTCCATGCAGGCCGCGATCTCCTCTGGCGTCTCGTAGTCTTGCTCATTGGCAACCTGCGATCCACCGCCTCCACCCGACGGTCCGAGGAACCAGAGAAACGGAACGATGACGAACGGGGACCACGCCATACCCGCCATGAACAACGGCACGGCGGCGACAGCGCCCGCGAGGAGCCCCAGACCTGCCCCAAGCATGGTTCCGACCCCCCAAAAGGAGGACTTGGTGGATGTGGACCCTGCCCGCGTTTCAGGAGTGCTCGTCTCGCTAGAGTCGTGTTCGTTCTCCATCGATCTACCTCTCGTGGGCCCCAAACCAGCCCATCCCCCAAGGCCGCGGCCCATGAGGCCTCACCCGTTCAGGGCTCCTCGGGGTTGTAGTATTGTCTATCGAACCGCCTCAATTGCTTGCCCCGAAGCTCTTCCCTTTCGCGACGCTGCACGACGACTCCTGTCTGGGCATCCAGCTTCATCGTGATCATGCCGTTGTCGCAGCGGTATTGCGTGTGATCCCTCGGGCTGGGACGGGGGCTATACTCGCGGGGGTGCGGGGTCACCTGCCAGACCACCAACCCCTCTCCATCGGCCGCCGGAACACCCTTGAGCTCATATATCCACTCGGACCGGTCGCACGCGTCCGACTTGGACACGTTGCGGTATTCGACAATACACGCCGCGGCAG
>JBMHDG010000071.1:0-11949 GCA_049889515.1 Myxococcota bacterium | reverse complement strand
TCTATGCACCACGAGATGACGCCTGGTTCTCCATGCCATGGCCGAACGATCTGCGTCGTGGCACCGACGGGCATCCTGACCTCTCGGGGTTTCCGAACAGCGATCAAGGCATCGTTGGGGTGTACCGAACCCTCTACGAAGACACGCTCGATGGCTTCAGCACCATGCCGGTGATGGTGGTGCCGTTTAGGGCCCTACCGATCGACGTACCCTTGCCCGCACCAGAGGAGACCCGTGCCGTGGGTGCTCCCGTGCGGTTGGTGGGTGTGTCCTCCGCGGTGTGCGGTGAACAGGTCCCCATCGAAGTCGTGCGGCGAGAGGCGATGGGAGACCCGTTTCTTCCGGAGACGTCGTTGCTGGCCTCTCCCGTGCATGGGTTTCGCCTGCCCGAGTCCACGACATGGGCCTTGGTCGTTTCCCGAGGGTTCGGGGCCGACGGAACGTGGGTGGGGACAGGCCGACCGACGGCCTTCGACATGGAGGCCCCGGTTCACGAAGAGCTGCGGCGTTGCTTCGATGTTCACGGGTGGGACACGCGCGAGATCGCGGTGGCCTCGGTGTTCACCACGCAATCCGTGACCCGCGACCTCGAGGCGCTTCGGGAAGATGCGTGGACGGTTGCTCCTTCGCCTGCGGTGTCCGACCTCTCGGAGCTCAAGGCCGCGTCGGGTGAGACGTGGACCACATGGAAGGGCACCCTAGATGTTCCCATCTACCAAGAGGGTGAATCTCCGTACGTGACGGGTGGAGATCTCGTGTTCGAGGGGGAACGCCCCGTGATTCAGAGGATGGAACCGGTGCCGTTCGTCGTGACCTGGGACCCCGACTGGGAGGGGGCCCGGTCGGTGGTGGTCTGGCAGAGTGGCGCGCGGGCCAGCTTGTGGGGGTTTACCGACGAGCCCCTGGCCGAGGAGCTACGCCAGACGGGTGCCGTGGTGTTGAAGTTTCTTCCGCAATTTCATGGTGCACGAAATCCGGAGGGTGGCGATGCGGACCTCCACACCTACAACTACCTCAACCCGGCGTCGGGACGAACTGTGTTGCTGCAGGAAGCCGTGGATGTCTCCACGTTTGTGCGGTTCGTGAACGAGGCTTGGGCCGAGATGCTGCCGGAGGTTGAGACCGAGCATGTGGCCCTCGTGGGACACTCTCAAGGTGCCGAGGTGGGCGCGATGCTGGTGGGGGTCGAGCCTCGCATTACGGCCTATGTGCTCCACGGCGTGGGAACCTACGTGGCCGATACGCTCGTGCACCGGACGGACCCCTTTGATGTGCCAGAGTTGCTCGGTTCATTGCTCGGCCTGACAGGTGCTGTAGACCGGTTTCACCCTATCCTCGGCCTTGTTCAGATGGGGGCCGAGCGGGTCGATCCGGGCAACTACACCCGGCTCTGGGCGCGCCAAGATGGCGCACATGTCTTGGTGGTCAACGGCTATGCCGATGACGACGTGTACTTTCGGTCCATGGATGCTCTCACCATCGGCGCGGGACTGACTCCTGTGGCGCCCATGGGATGGGACCCCGATCCGTGGGGCGTCTGGGGTGGTGAGCCCGTGCCACCTCCGCTTGCGGGAAATGTCCTCGCGTCGGATGGTCGTGCACTCACCCAAGCGACGCTGATGGTCGGGGATGGGGACCACTACACCGTCTACGAAGATCCCTCGGTGAGGTCCGTGGCCGTGGACTTCCTAGAGGATGCCCTCGGCGGTAGGGTGCCAGAGGTGCGTGCGTTCAGGTCGGACGCAGCTCTCGGATCAAGCAGCAGATGAACACGTAGAGCATTGCGCCATAGTAGGCCCAGACCATGAGAATCGCGATGCTTGTCAGTGGACCGTAGACCTGCTCGAGCAACGGGCTACGGTCGAGGTAGACCTGAAAGAGCGTGAGCGCGGCCTCCCAGAGGAGGAGGAAGAGGGCTGTCCCGATGAGCATCGGGCGCGTCGCGAGCCGCTGTCCCCCGAAGAAGCTCACGCTGAGGGAGAAGGTTACGGCCAGCACGAGGCTGGAGAAGACCTGGCGCACCACGGATAGGGTGGACTCGGACTGCAGGTTCCAGATCACGTCGAGGAGCGTCAGGGCGATGCTGAGTGAGAGCATCAGCGCCATGACGGACATGCGGCGGCGGAGGGGGAGTGCGTAGGTCTCGTCGGGCTTGAAGATGCGATGGACCGTTCGCTGTACGCCATTGACGAAGAGGCTTGACGTGATCCAGAGGGCCACACCCGTGGAGAGCCCGACCCAGTGCGCGTTGGCGACGAGGCCACGAACTTGGCCCTCGAGATCGGCATCGATCACCGGAAGAAAGGCCCCTACGAATCGCCCTACGGCATCGAAGACCTGCGATTCATCTCCCTGCGGGGCCCCGAGGGTCCGGACCATCAGTGTGGCGCAGATCAGGAAGGGCAGCAGAGAGAGCAGGGCGTAGTGCGAGAGTGCTGCGGCGTGAATGTGTCCATCGATCTCGCTGAACCGCGTGTAGGCCTGCCGAAGGACACGGAAGTCTATGTACCTGGTTCGTTGAGCATCCATGAAAGCCTTTAGCCCGCGTCGACGAGGACTGTGGATGGCTCGGTTACACGTACCTGTTTCGCTCCCCTAGGCGACCATCGATATAGGCATGGTAGGTTGGGTATGGGCTGGGGGCACCGTGGTTCGGATTGTGTGGCAATTCAGTGTACTGGGCCTGCTTGCATGCAGCCGTGCCGGTGATGGGGAGGTCCAACGTGACACCGCTCTCCAGCCTACGAACAAAGGCCCTGCCGCTCACGCGATCTTCGTGGTCCATCTTGAGCCGGGTGCGGTTCCGGTAGATACCCTGAAGGGGGGCCCCAGTCTTCAGCGCCCGGCGTTGTATTGGCCGGCGTTGCTGGACTTGGTGGCGCTCGCAGATGCGTATGGACACAAGCTTACCCTTATGCTGACACCGCAATGGGCACGTTATATCCTTGGGGGCACCTGCACGATGCCGACTGAAGCCCGTGATGCGACAGCCGGGACTGCTGGGGACATGAGTGCAACCTGTCTTGATGCAGTCCGGGAGATGGAAGCACACGGCCATGAGATCGCCGTGCATCACCATCCGGTGACTGCACCTGCTGGTTGGGATGGATTCACCGATGAGGCCACATGGCAGGCCGATCGAGATGGCGATGGCCTCGACGAGGTCTATTTCTCGGATGGTGGAGGACCGCATGGGGCAGACCCTTGGTATCTGGGCAACCTCGATGCGTTGATGGGCTGGATAGAGCCTGTTCCTGCAGATGGACGTCTATGGACTGCGACAACAGAGGAGTTCCATCCAAGCTTGTCGTACTCAATGGCTGGAGGACCAGTCCCGTGGTCTTCCGGAAACGCGTGGGGTGACCTTGTGAGTACGCCCTGCGTCCAATCCTACCCACAACAGCATGTGTGGGAGCTGCGCATGCGATTGTTCACCACACCATCGGTCCAACGAGCTGTATTGGACGATGAGCTTCCGGGTGCGTTGGCGTGGGGGGCCGCCGAGGCCGAACGGGCCCACGCAGTGGCGCTGGTCACGCACGCGAAGAATGTCGCAGACGGTGGCCTTGACGCCTACGAGGAGTTGTTTTCCACGCTTGCGGTACATGGCCTTGTGGCGCGTTCTGTCGAGGAGGTGATGGGGCAACTCATCGGTGACAGCGAGGAGTTTTCTTCGGTTCCCGAGGCATTGAGCTGCGATGCGAATCCGCCGTGATGGACGTGAGTGACGGTCAACGTGAAGCGACCGGTGTGGTGATGTGGGTTCTCACCCGGTCTATGGCGAATCAGGCTCCTCGCCAGTGATGTCGGCCAACCGGATGAGCGCGGCTTCGGCATGTTCACTGACAAGAACGTTGTGGGATTGGAGCATGGGCGGAATGATGTCGCACGATGCGGGAAACACGGAGAGCCACTCGGTGACCCGATAGCACTCGAGGTTGCCATCGGGACGTTCGCCAATGAGGGCGACCTCGACGCCTTTGGCATGGTAGGTGACGGCAGCGAGCAGGTACCGGTCAATGTCCCGTGGGACAATGATGGCACCTAGGTCGTTGGTTCTCACGCGTTCGATGATGGTGTTGGCTCCGGTTTGCCCGGCGTGGGCCCAGAGGCTCTCGAAGTGGTTGCGGAACAGCACGGACGTATACATCAGCTGGAGCATTGTGGCAGCGACAGCTGCAGCGGTCACCCATGGCGTGGGTCGTTGTTTGACGAACTGCATGGCCCCGAGGACCAAGCAGAGCCAGAACAAGTCCCAACGCTCGATGAGCGTGGGCTCGTAGAGGTAAGGGAAGGCGAGTGTGATACCCACCACCCCGAACCGCAGGAGTCGCCAAGAGGCCTCCGGTGATCGTTCGCGGTTTTGGTAGGTCCACAGCGCGATGCATGCATACAACAGCAGGATCACGCGAGGTCCCGCTTCCATAAACCACCAAGTGAGGTCTGATGGGATCGTCATGCGATGAGCGGTGGGCGTGAGAAACATCGCCCGCGCGCCCCATGTGAACTGTTGGAAGCGAAAGGTCGACAGGGTCGGGGCTGAATTGTCGCCGAAGTCTCGGAGTGCGGCGGCCTCGATAAGGTACTTGGTGAGTGCAGCATCGCCGCCCTGGCCAAGCGTGAGGTGGTAGACGACATAGAGGCCGAGCGCTGTAGCGGCAGCCGTGCCGGTGCGTAGTGCCTCGCTGCGCCGCCCCGTCCACCATGCGAACACCCCAATGGGGATGATGACGAAAAAGATCAGCGCGGTGATGTTCATCAGCAGGGCGATGGTGAGCATGACCCCAGCCACCACACCACGCCGTCGCTCCCGGGAAGGGGTGTCACGGTCTTCGGTCATCAGGTGCAGGAACACCAGCAGCGGTGCCCAATAGCTGGCGTTGTCCTCGGCCATGAGCGTCAGTGACCAGATGCCGGGTGATGCCAGCATCACAAAGCCGAGTACATATGCGCGCTGCACGCCCACAAGGCCTCGCGCTCGGGCAATGCCGTCAACCGCCACAAGCAGAGCGCCCCAAAAGGTCGCGGTCATGAAAAAGGCGGCCCGTGCACTCGAGCCCATGATGCGGGTCAACACATTCAGAACCTCATGGTAGAGGATGTGCGTGTCGGCTGGAACCCTGGACGTGTACATCGAGATGAAGGACAGCCGCTGGTAGGTGTCCCAGTCGAGCGGATAAACATCGGACAGCACACCAAACAGCATGCCGGACAGAAGGACGGCCACCAGGGTGATGGGCCACCAACGCTGTGCTGCTTCGCGAACGTCCAAGACGCTTCCCCACTCGATTCGTGCTCATTGGCGCGAGCGGGGAAGTTATCACGAATGGTGGTGGATTCGGGGGGAGATCGGATGCGCGTCTGCCGTCATGGGATGCACCCCATCAGAAGTACGCCTTCAGCTGCACATAGGCGCTGGTGGGGTACGAGCCGAACTCGCTCTGCACACCGAGCGCTCTCGCCTGGCCCTCGGTCGTGAGCAGGTTCTCGCCCGAGTCGATGAGGTCTTGGGTGGTCGTGGCGCTCGGGCGCTTGCCCACACCGATAAAGCAACCGGCGACCACCTCGGCATTGTTGTCGACACTCCACACGAGGCCGGGCGTCACAAAGGCGCTGGGGTCGGTGAGGTTCATCATGGTTGCGAGACTGGCATTGAGGGTGGGCACGATCTCCTGCTGAACGGAGACACCGGCGTAGGCCACACCGGTGAGCCACAGTTCGCCGCGGACGTAGCGGTCACTGCTGAGGACGTTGAAGAGGTCGCTGCTGTCGGTGGTGCCGAGGGTCTGCACGTAGACTTCACCCGTGACCATCGTGGTGGGGGACGCTTGCCCGAGGACACCCACGGTGCCTCGAAAGAAGGGTTCTTCCTCGGTGTCTCCGAGGGGGACCGTCACGGCGGCATCGGCAGAGAGCCCGACTGGGCCTACCGAGGTCGTGGTGGTGGCCCCAAGGACAAGGTCTTGGTGCACAAGGCCAGCAAACCCACCGATGTCGGTGACGCCGACCGTGCCTTGGCCGTAGCCAGCGATGACCGTAGACTCGGCCGAGACTTCGCCCGTCTGGAGGTCTGCATCTCGCGGGTCGGCGATAATGGCCAGCGGGTCGCGACCTGTGTAGGCGGCCACGAAGGTCAATTGGCCGCTCGCGCCAAAGAACCCATCGACGCGTAGGGCATCGACACCGGGCTTGTACTCTTGGTCAATCACGGCTGGCGTGAAGGGGTTCACGAGATCGAGCGGCGTGAAGAACAGTCCATGGCCAAAGCTGACGGGCTGACGCCCGAGGGTCACATCGACACCCGGACCCCCGATCTTGACGAACAGCCTGTCGGTGCGTCCGCGAAGCTGAAAGTTGGCGTCGTCGTCGAAGGCTTGCCAGCTGAGCTTGAGGGTCTCTGGCGTGCCGAAGACCACGCCGGTGCTCCCGATGCCCAGGCCGGCGCCGCCCGTCGTGATGCCGGTGAGGGCGTGGTGCACGTTGACCTGAACGATGCCGGCCTTGAGGCGAAACTTCAGCCGTGCGTCGAGGAGCGACTGACCGGTGGGTGTCGCGTCTTCGCCGAACACCACGGCGTTGTCATAGGGAAAGGTCGCCGTTGTGAAGGCCTTGAGGTCGCCATGAAGGTCGACTTCAGGCGGCTCGGCCGCCCACGAGAGGCCGGCGAGCAACAGGAGGGTCATCGTCGTTCATCCTCGACGATCTGTCCGTCAACCATGCTGACGACGCGCGTGGCGGCGGCCATCACCTTGGGGTCATGGGTGCTGAACAAGAAGGTGATGCCCTGATCTTGGTTGAGCTCCTTCATGAGCGCAATGAGCTGGTCGCTGGTGGTAGAATCGAGGTTTGCCGTGGGCTCATCGGCCAGCACGAGGGTGGGCTTGCCAGCGATGGCGCGCGCCACGGCGACCCGCTGCTGTTGACCACCGGAGAGCTCATTGGGTCTGCGGCTCTCCATACCGCTGAGTCCCACGGCCTCGAGGGTCTTTGTGACCCGCTCACTGCGCTCTGCTGCAGGCACGCCCTGCAGCAGCAGGACAAACTCGGCGTTCTCGAAGGCGGTGAGCACGGGGACGAGGTTGTAGGCCTGAAAAATGAAGCCCAGCTTTCGCAACCGGAGGTCGGACAGCTCAGAGCTGGAGAGGGTGCTCAAAGCCACGCCATCGACGGAGACGTCGCCTGACGTCGGTCGATCGAGCCCGCCCACCATGTTGAGCAGCGTGGTCTTGCCAGAGCCTGACGGACCCATCAGCGCGGTGAACTCCCCCGCTTCGATGTCGAGGTCGACCCCACGCAGCGCGTGGACCGTGATCTTGCCCTGCTGGTAATCGCGGGTCACCCCCCGCACACTTACAATCGACATGACAACTCCAGAGGGCCGCAGCCCCAGACACTAGTGATGACGCATCGCGTCAACAGGGGAGAGACGGGTTGCGCTCCACGCCGGATACACGGCGGACAACGCGCTAAAGATGACGGTCAGCCCGGTGTACACCGTGACCTTGGGCCAGTTCCAGGCTCCGAAAATGGTGGAGCTGACCACCACGCCGCCGGCCTCAAAGTTGTTGGCGCCACCCACCATGGCGCTGAAGTCGATGCCGTATTGGATGGTGGGGTAGGAGATCGCGGACCCCAAGACGAGGCCGAGCGCCACGGCCACCACGGCGAGCATGGTGGCCTCGAGCAAGATGAGCCGAAGCACCGTCATGGGTTGCATGCCAATGGCCATGAGCACGCCGATCTCGCGTGTGCGCTCGGCGGTGGACATGACCGTGGTGTTGAACACACCGGCGAAGATCACCACGGAGAGAAAGCCGAACATGATGTCGTTGCCCATGCGATCGACCTCGATGAAGTCCTTGAGGTCGGAGAGCGCCTCCATCCACGCCAAGACCTCGGTATCGGTCGTGTCGGACAGCGCGCGCGCGATCTGGTCACGGAGGGCAGCCACGGCGGCTTCGTTCTCGGGGGCGACCGTATCGCCGAGCTGCACAGAGACCTGATGCGCAGGGTCGTCGCCCGGCATGAGGGACTGCAGGTAGGTGAAGTCTGCGAAGGCCGCGAAGCCATCGAGGTCGGCGTTGCCGGTACGGAAGATACCGCCCACGCGCAGCAGCTTGCTCTCGATGTTATCGGTGCCGTGCTGGCCCATGTAGACCACCTTGTCGCCCACCTCAACGCCAAGAGAGGTGGCCATCTTCTCACCGATGACGAGGCTGCTCCGACCGGTGTTGCCCCAAGCTCCCGCAATGATGTTGTCGGCGACCGTGGCCTGGTAGGGGGCCTCTGCAGCTTGGTCAAGGGCGAGAAGGCCCGCGCTGGCGTTGTTCTTGGTGGAGGTAAGCAGGCCAGGCAGCGTCGCACGGCGCAGCACCACGGCCTCGGGCAGCGTGGTCTGGATCGCTTCTGCGATGGCACCAGAGCCTTCGAGGATGAGCTTGGAGTCCATCTCGGCTTGGTATCCGGCGTGCTGAACCACCACATAGCCAGAGGACGTCTCGAGCGCGGTGCTGATCATGTCGCGGTGCTGCCCCGTCTGGATGACGACCATCCACATCATGAGGGCGAGACCGAAGGAGACGGCGGCTGCGGTCAGCGCTGAGCGAATGGGGTTCCGGATGAGGTTCCGGGTGGCCAGTGAAACCAGTCGCATCAGGCCTCCGTCCGAATGGCGGTGATGGGGTCGAGACGTGCCACCCGCCATGCGGGCCACGCAGAAGCCAAAAGGGCAACGACGTAGGCAGACACGGTGATGATCAACGAGGGAATCAGCTGAAGATCACCCTTCATGACGGGGTCGAGCGCAATCCCTTGGAAGGTCAGAGGCTCGCCACCAGCGCTGAACTCGATGCCGTAGACGGTGAGGTAGCCCCCCATGATGCCGCCGAGCGCAAGCCCCATCACACCGGCGAGGGTGGCGAGCGCCAAGCCCTCAAAGACGACGAGCGCGATCAACTGCAGGGGGGTGAGGCCAAGCGCCCGCAGCACACCGAACTCTCGTGTGCGCTCAAACACGCTCATGAGGAGGGTGTTGACCATCGCAAAGGCTGCGGCAAACATGACAATCACCAAGAAGAAGTACTTGGCACCGTCTTGGCCGGTGATCATGTCGTAGAGCTCGGGTCGCACCTGCCACCAAGGACGCACTAGCCCGCTATCGCCACCCACTTCGGCGACGGCAGCGGCGAACGCCGAGATGTCATCTTGATCCGGACTGGTCGACAGCAGGGTGATCTCATGGACCTCACCCTGCATCTGAACCAGCTGCTGAAGGTCGTCGAGATGCAGCCATGCACCACCACGGTCTTGCGCTGTGGAGCCCGTGACCACGATGCCGGTCACCGTGTAGAGCTCATTGCCGATGGACCCATCGGAGGCTTGGGTCATGGCGACGAGCTCGGTTCCGACCTCGGCCTCGAGGGTCTTGGCCAGGCCTTCGCCGAGGAGGATCTCCTGCTTGGCCTCGCTCGAGAGGCGCTCGCCCTGCTTGACGAGTTTGGAGAAGTGGAGGACCTCTTCTTCGCGGTCGGGCACGAGGCCGATGAGCTGGGCACCTGCTGAGGTTTGCGCGCCACCGAGCAGGGCGAAGCCATACAACCGACTGGTGGCGGCCTTGTACCCCTCGACCCCCTCAAGGGATGTGAGCAACGCATCGGCATTGGGCACGGTGTCGAACTGCTCGCGCCGACCTGGATAGTCGGGGTGGGTGAGCTGAACGTGCCCGACGGTTCGCTCGACGATGATGTCGGTGATCGTGGCGGTAAAGCCATCGACCCAGGCGAACATGGTCATGCACATGGCGATGCCCACCGCCATACCGCCGGCGGTCAAGACGCTGCGGAGCTTGTGCCGAAAGACATTCCGCCAGGCAATGGCCCAAAGAAGGTGCATGACTACTTCCCGCTCTTCAGGGACTGAAGGCTAAAGGTGGACTCCGGTACTTCGACATCAAAGTCGATGTCGAGGTAGGTGAACCGGGTCTCTTCGTTGGGCTTGTCGGCAGGTACAAGGCGAAATTCGGTCGGAACCTTGCGGCCGTCGATGAGCTTGACGTTGCTGAAGGTCATGGTGCGCACGAGCGCTCCGTCCTCATCATAGAAGAGCTGACTGACGGGCACCTTGTCGGGCGTGATCTCGAGGGTGATCTTGCCCCAGACCACGGCAGCGTCCGCTTTGGGAATGAGGTCGATCGTGTAGTTGCCGGCCCCATCGACAGGCTTGGCGCTGAACGACGCATTGAACTTCTCGGAGAGACGTGAGTCTTGCACGAGGTCGTCGTTCGTGAAGTGAGAGCCCATCCACGAGCCGCCCATCATGCCCGCGGGCAGCTTCATCGTGCGATCGACCTTGGGAAGGTAGTTCCAGATGTTGTCGTCGACCTTGAGGGTTGCTGTGCCTTGATCTTTGGCGGGCTCCATGATGACCACCAGCGTCTTGTCCGTGCCCATGGACCACGTCTTCATCTTCATGGTGCGTTCGTAGCGGGCCGTCTTGACGTACATCTCGGTGCTCGCGACCGAGGACTCCCCCCGGACAACATCGTCGGTGGCGAGCAGCAGCTCTTCGATGGTGGGGTCGGCGGCCCACGCCGTGGACACGCTGCCCAGTCCGAGCATCAGTGCGATCAGTCGTGTGTTCATCGTGAGGTCCTCTGTGCTTCAAAGCGCTCAATGAGAGCAGGAAACTCCTGCTCAAAAAACGCGAACCATTCGTGAAAATCATGCATGCGTTGTGGCGCAACCCCTTCGGCCGCGACCATCTCTAGACCACGTTGCGCGAGCTCGCGCATGCGCAGCACGCGTGCCAGCTCGCCCTGCATCAGGTCGGACCAGGCGGTGTCTGAGAGTGCAAAGTAGGTCTCTCGGCTCGCATGAACGGGGACCTTTCGCAGCATCTTGAGCTGGAGCAGCAGTCTCGTGCCCGTGGAGATGCTGGCGCGTGACACATGGAGCGCATCGGCGAGCTCTTTCGAGGACTGGTGGGCAGGCTCGCACACCAGTAGCCGCCCGAGAATTCGCCCAGCCGTGCGGTTGAGGCCGCTCTGCTCAAGAATCAACGCCACTTCTTCGACAAACAACGGAAGCTGGCTCGACGTGGCAGGGGTGGGCGTGTCGTTCATGCCCCAGCGTTAACATGTTTCAGTCGTAACTGAAAACAGGGGTGGATGTGGCCCTTCTCACTGGCGTGGCTCGGGCCGCGACTGCTTCGCTGGACAGGCACGTGGGTGCTGGGGTAGCGTGATCGGGTGATGGATGACTGTTACCGCCGTCCGCCTTGGCTTTTCGATGTCGTACTTCGCACTGTACTCACCGTCTCGTTGTGTGTCGCTTGCAGCCTGCACGAGGTGACCCCTGGCGAGGCGTGGACCCCCAAGACCACTTCCACGTCCATGGCTGAGGTTGTGCCCGTGACCGAGATGACCTTCGTGAACGGACCCTCTGTCGAGCCCGCATCCGACCTTCGAGTCTGGCTCGATCGCAACGGGGGGAGACTACTCCAGCTACCGGTGGTGGTCGAGTGGAGCGGCATGGACGTTGGTCAAGCGTGGTTGGGTATGACGGGCGCCGACCCCGTCGCGAACGCCGTACGCATACAGCTCGACCAGAGCGCCCTCGGCATTGGGCTCGCGGTACGCCTACGATCGCTCTGTGGCAATGCCCCGGCGCGGTGCGTGGTGTGGTTGCAGGGCTACTGGGGTTCCACGGTTGACCTTCCCGGCCCACTCGGATTCGACCGCCCTTCGGAAGCTGATGGGATCCAGGAACACCCCTTCTCGGTACGCATGGTGATGGGCTTGGTGGGCGAAGATGATGCGCCTCACGTGCGGGCTGCAGAGAAGTGAGGTGCTCTTTTCGCTTGCGATGACCTCAACGAAACGAAGAAAGCGCCGACCCTGCGAACAGAATCGGCGCCTTCTATGGTGGTCGGCCTGGACGGATGCCTATAGAA
>JBMHDG010000070.1:0-47012 GCA_049889515.1 Myxococcota bacterium | reverse complement strand
CCGGCCGTGCAGTTCGGATTGGCATGGACGAAGCTTAGAATGCTCAGCCGATGAACGTGGCTTAGGGCACGGCACACATTGGCGATGAGGTTGAGGTCTTCGGGGCAACCCGCAGTGTGTTCCGTGCTTACGCTCATGTCGGTTCTCCACCGACCATTTAACGCGAAATGAAAATCAAGTTCAATAGTTTTGCCTCATTGTGCCCCAGAACGAGGCTGCCGGATGGGCTAGGGTGCCGTGAATATACATCGTTCAATGGGCTGAATGATGTCTGCAAGCGCCACGAGGTAATACGGCTGACCAGACTCAAGTGGTGCCGGATTGTTGCTTTCGGGGAACCCTTGTGTCGCGTTTACGGGAATAGTTCCGTAGGTCAACCCAGACGCGATGGGGTCTTGGTCGGGCGATACTTCGACGCGCCAGCGTGTGCCCGTCGGCAGATCGAGGTTGGGTGGCACGGTGGGGCTCGTGGCATCAGCCTCGAGAACATAGACGTAGCGGGCTTCGCCACCCTTCCAGTTCAGCCGCCCTTCGCTGTCCACACCGACGCCTTCGTCACACGGTCCCGGCTCAAAGTTCAGCTGATCGACAAGGGGGCCACCCCAGGGAGGGTCATCTACGAACTCTGCACGCGTGCGGCCTCTCCGAGCGAGCTCGGCCTCCATGAAGGCGATGAAGCGTTCGGGGTCGGTGGTCGGAATGCCGGTGGTCGTCCGGTCGAATCCATACAGGACGTCAGCATCAAAGGCACCAAAAGCAAAGCTGTCGGTCCATCCTGCAAACATGGCGACAGCGTCGTCGTTGGCGCTGTCCAACCAGATGGGTTCCAGGTCGAGGTGCCATCCGCTGGCGCCGTCGGGTGCGCTGGTGGAGTGGCAGCAGACGCAGGCTGTGGACTCGACCTGGGCGGTGACCCATCCGAACTCGGCCACCCAGGCGGGGTCATCGAGGCGCGGGTCATTGGGGTCGGAGGTCAGCCCTGCATCGTAGGGCACATAGGGCCGCTGTGTCCGCACGGCGTCGCAGTCGCCGTAGTCCTTGAAGGCGTATCCCTCTTGAACCGCGCCACTGATGGCGTTCCACACGCAGACCTCGCCATTGGGGGCTTTGGGGTCGTCCACACAGACCTCGGCGAACGGGGTGAAGGGATCGGTGACGATGGGACCGCCCGTCTCGCCCGCACAGGCGCCCTCGCCAGTGAAGGTCCCTCCAGCGAAGCCGCACCCGAGCTCTAGACCTGCGCAGGTGTCGCCGTCCGTGCCGGGAAAGACAAGCGCATAGGCCTCGGGGGATCCCTCATCGATGGCGCAGGACCCGAGTGTGTCGGGGTAGGCACAGAGGGTACCCTCGACAAATGTGCCAGGCGATGCCGGGAAGCCTGGGGCGTCGCAGTTTTCGGTAGCGGATGCCACTGTCCAACCGTCTCCGGTGTAAGACCTGCATTCTTCGCCGCCCGAGAGGCTGTTTTCGTAAATGCAGTGACCAAGGCCGGGTTCTCCAACGACATCGACGCTAGGGTCAGTCGTTGTGTCATCAGGCGTCTCACTTGGAGAGCCGCAGGCCATCAAGATCACACCACACAGAGAAGAAAAACGCATGACACACCTCATAAAGGCGTTTTATGTGATGCTCGGTGTGGCTGGGTGCAGGGATGCGTCACCACATGTCGTCGGATGTCATCAGAGGAGACGAACAGATGGTCATCGGGTCGAAGCACATTCCGGGCCTCATCGCAGCAATCGTCATCGCAGTCGTCGCTCAAGGCGTCTCTGGGGCGTTGGGGGCTGCCTTGCTCAGCCTTCAGGGCATTGAGGGTGGGTCGTCGCCCGTCTCTGCGGTGGCTGTTGCCGTGGTCTTGGGCCTCGTCGTGGCCAATACGGTGGGCACGCCCGACACGCTCAACGATGGCCTTCAGTTTGCCGTGAAGAAGGTCTTGAAGTTTGGCATTGTGTTGGTGGGGCTCAAGCTCTCCATTGTCGACGTGCTCCAGACGGGGGCGATTGGCATTCCCGTCGTGCTGACGCTCATCATGTTGGCCATGACGGTCAGCATGCTCTTTGCGCGGCTTCTCGGCGTGAGCCAAAAGCTGGGTGCGCTCGCAGCGGTGAGCACGGCGATCTGCGGCATCACGGCGACGCTGGCCGTGGCACCGGCGATCGATGCAGATGAGAAAGAAGTGGCCTACACAGTCGCGAATGTGACGTTGCTCGGCCTCTTTGGGATGTTGGTGTATCCTTATGTGGCGAACGCCATCTTCGCTGATGCGTCGGCGTCGGTAGGGCTGTTTCTCGGTACGGTCATCCACGACACCTCGCAGGTCATGGGTGCCGCGTTGACCTACGCCGAGGTGTTTGGGGACAGCGAGGCGATGGAAGTCGCCACGATCACCAAGCTGACCCGAAACCTGTTTCTCGTGGTGGTGATTCCGTTTATGGGATGGTGGTTCGGTGAGCGAAAAGAGGGCGAGACCGCCAGCCTATGGAAGCATGTTCCTGGATTCGTACTCGCCTTTGCCGTGATGGCCGTCGTGCGAACCGTGGGCGACATGAGCCTTGACGCGACCGGCGCTGCGTTTGGGATGTTGGATTCCGAGACGTGGGCCGGTGGCCTAACCATGCTCGGAAAGACCGTGTCGGTGTTCTGCCTTGCGGTGGCGCTGGCGGCCGTCGGCTTGCGTACGCGACTTGCGGTCATTGCTGAGCTTGGGGCACGACCACTTGTGGTGGGGGTTGCGGCGGCGGCCGTGGTAACCTTGGCATCTATGGCGATTGCTGTGGGTGTCATGGTTGTGGGCTAGGTCAGCAGGAGGCCACGTGGAGCGTACCGAACTGCGACAGCGAGTTCTCCACATCGTGGTGGGGCTGACTCTGATGGCGTGTGGGTCGGACGTCCAGTGTGAAGACGTCGCGGACATTGCGCCGACGCTGGAGCTAGGGTCCGAAGACCCGTTCGAGGCGCTGGGGGACCGCACACGCCTAGAATACGGCCCTCAAGGTGGCCAGCACATCTACGGAAGTCTCCGTGCGACGGGCATTGTCGGGCGAGAGACCTACGGCCGGCCCGAAGAGCTGCCACGGGTCTCGTTCATGGTCAGTTCCGATGATGTGGCCTTCTTGGGTGGAGTACAGCTGCTGCCTGATGTGATGACGGTCAATGCCGATATGTCGGTGGAATGGACATCACTGCTCCCCATCGATGACGACAATCCAGAGGGACTCGAGGTTCAGATCGATGCGGAGATCGTGGACTTCTGCGGAACGCGTGTCGCTGCAAGTGGGTCGACGGTGTTGACCTTCACACCGTGAGCGTAAGGCTGACGCAAGGCTGTGGTCGGATGCAGGCCAATTTGCTACGATAGGCAGGAATTGGAGAACCTTATGAGAATCCCAACCTCGCTTGGCGTGATGGCGCTTGTCGCCTGCAATCCCGCCCCGTCCGTGACCGAGACGGCGGTACACGAACGTGCGGCCTTTCTCTCGGTCGGCGGCACCGGACCAGATGACGTCTGGGTTGTGGGTGCTCAGCCAGGTGCGCTGGAGAGTCCTGTCGTGCTCCATCTCGAAGATGGCGCGTGGACCGAGGTCGAGACGGGGCAGCTGCACACGATGTGGTGGGTGCACGCCTTCGACGATGGGCCAGCCTTTATCGGCGGTGGTGGTGCGACCGTGTTGAAGGTCGATGGCGATGTTGTCGAGCGAACACCCACGCCCAAGTTCTTCGGCAATACCGTGTACGGCCTCTGGGGAGCGGACGCTGACCAGGTCTGGGCTGTCGGCGGGTTCGCGGGTCGTGATGGCTTCGTCTGGCGGTATGATGGCAGTGCGTGGGAGAGCATTCGACTTCCCGACGATCTGCCGCGAACGAGCGGTGGCGAGATCCCCGCGATGTTCAAGGTGTGGGGTACCTCCCGAGATGATGTGTGGTTCGTGGGCGGACTCGGCACCATCTTGCATTGGGATGGCACCGCGCTCGAGCTGGTGCCATCGGGCACGACGGAGCAGCTGTTCACCGTCACCGGAACATCCGAAGATGTCGTCATCGTCGGTGGTTCCACCACGGGTGTGGTGCTCCGCGGCGGGCTCGACGGCTTCGAAAATGTCGCACCACTCGGCGCACCCCTGCTGCAAGGCGTGACCGTCGATGCCAAGGGCGTCACCTACATCGCCGGTGCGGATGGCTATGCCGCACGGCAGGCGCGCCCGGGCGCCGACTGGAAGACCCTCGATCTTGATGTCGGGACCCCCCAGTCCATTCATGCCCTCTGGGCCGATGGCGACGGAGGACTCTGGGGTGCGGGTGGCGGCGTGCTGTCGCCTTCGCTCGACGAAGGTGTGGTCTGTGCACCCGTGGATACGACCGCATGGGCACCTGAACCAGAGCCCGTCGATGTGGTGGCCGAATGTCCGGCTGAGGCCATTGATCGCACGCCCGACGGCACCATGGCACGACGTTGGGTGGAGCAGGCGCTCGACAGCATTCGGCGGGACTTCCCGCATCCCCCCGTGCATGCCCGGAACCTGCACCACCTCTCGGTGGCGATGTTCGACGCATGGGCGGCGTATGAGGCCGATGTCGACGGCTATGTGACGAGTGAGAGCGTCACATCGACCGACGTGGCGTCCGATCGCGACACCACCATTGCCTATGCGGCGCTTCGGTTGCTGCAGCATCGGTTCACGGACGCCATTGGCGGTGAGACATCGCTCGACTGCTACGTCGAGTTCATGGCGGTCCTCGGACTCGACCCGGAGGACACCCACACCGACGGCGATGACGCCATCGCCGTGGGCAACCGCATCGGACAGGCCGTGGTCGACCGGTTTGCCAATGATGGTGCAAACGAGGCCAATGGCTACGAAGACACCACCGACTGGACACCTTCGAACTCGGTCATGGTGATCGACCGCCCGGGCACAAACGTCGAAGACCCAGACATCTGGCAGCAGCTGAATCTCGGAACCGCTGAGACCCAGAACGGCATTGTGCTCGACGACAGCGTTCAGCCCTACGTGGGGCCCCAGTGGCGTGAGGTGGAGCCTTTCGCCATCGAGCGCGACCCGGCGACTGGGCTCTATGCCGACATCGGAGACGGCTACATCAGCGTGAACGATGTGGACATGGGCGCATGGGTACTCGAGGTGCTCGAAAAGACCTCGGAGCTCACCATCGATGATGACGTGACCATCGATATTGGCCCCGGCGCCCGTGGCAACAACACCCTGGGTACCAACGATGGTACGGGTCACACCGTCAATCCAGCGACCGGAAAGCCCTATGCCCCCAACGTGGTCAAGCGAGGCGACTTCGCACGGGTCGTGGCCGAGATGTGGGCCGACGGTCCGACCTCGGAGACACCTCCTGGCCACTGGGTGAAGCTGGCGCAAGAAGTCAGCGACGACATGGACCAAGATGCCCTCATTCCTTGGGGCGAGGGTGAGCCTGTCGACCGCCTGACGTGGGACATTGGCTTCACGATGAGTGTCGGTGCTGCCGTGCACGATGCCGCCATCTCGGCCTGGGAACTCAAGCGTGACAGCCTCGGGCCGCGTCCGGTGACGCTCATCCGGTGGATGGCCGAAAAGGGCCAGCGTACCGACCCTGCGCTGCCAAGCTACGACCCGGATGGGCTTCCCCTTCAGGACGGACTGGTCGAGCTCATCACCGAAGAGAGCGCTGCGCCGGGCGAACGCCACGAGCATCTGCGGTGGCACATCGGCGAGGTGGCTGTCTGGAGCTGGCCGGGTGAGCCAGGCGATCGAAAGAACGACTACACGCCGCTGCAGTGGATGCGCGCCAAGGACTGGATTCCCTACCAGCGCCGTACCTTCGTGACGCCCGCCTTCCCGGGCTTTGTGTCGGGTCACAGCACCTTCAGCCGGTCAGCTGCGGTGGTGATGGATGCCTACACTGGATCGCCGTACTTCCCGGGTGGCTATGACGAGTTTGTGGCACCGCAGAACGGCTACTTGAAGTTCGAGTCGGGTCCGAGCGAAGAGCTCCGTCTCCAATGGGCTACCTATTACGATGCCGCAGACGAAGCGGGGCAGTCGCGCCTCTGGGGTGGCATCCACGTCTGGCCTGACGACTGGGTGGGCCGTGTGGCGGGTGACAATGCGGGCGCCCAAGTGGTTCAGAAGGCTCGTGCACTCACCCAGGGCAAGCTCTGATAGACTCCCCCGCAAGGGGGCGTCATGAGAGCTGCGGTTCTGGGGATCGTGTGTGCTGTCGCATGTGCGACGGCACCAGATACGGATGCTGTGGACACCGATGTGGGACCGCCGGTCGACCCGGATGCGTTCACCGTGGTGGTGCTTCCGGACACGCAGATCTATGCGATGTCCTACCCCGAGACGTTCGATGCCCAGCTCCGTTGGGTGGCAGAACACGCGGAGGCCGAGAACATCGTCTTCGTCAGCCACGTGGGTGACATTGTTCAGACGGCCAACGCCACCGCCGAGTGGGAGGTGGCCGTCGCAGCCTATGAGTGGCTCGAAGACGCGGGCATTCCCTACGGGTTTAGCGTCGGCGGGCATGACTTCAGCGTGTCGGGCGTGAGCGACAGAGACAGCAGCTGCGCCAACTTCAGCAGCGTGGACTGTGACTTCACCGACTACCTGACCCACTTCGGGCCCGAGCGGTTCGAGGACCGGTCATGGTGGGCAGGCCACTCGCCCTCGGGCTGGAGCAATGCCCAGCGGGTGAACGCGGGTGGACTCGACCTGCTGTTTGTTCATCTGCCTCAGGACCCCCCACGCGCCGAGGTCGACTGGGCCCATGAGCTTCTCGATGCAAACCCGGGTGCACTGGCCCATGTGACCACACACCGGCATCTGTTCGACTACCGGTTGACCGACAACCTCCCGTCCGTGTTCAGCCTCCTTCCGGCGGGTCGGTTCAATCCCGTGACCTACCTGGTTGGCGGCCAAGACCTCAAGTTTGTCGATAGCCTCTCGGCAGAGTCGCTGTTTACCGAGCTGATTGCTGCACATCCCAACATCTGGGGTGTGCACTGCGGGCATGTGGACGCGGAGTTCTACCAAGTCAGCGAGAACGATGCGGGCTTGCCCGTGTACGAGATCTTGAACGACTACCAAGAGATCGCAGAAGGCGGTGCCGGTTGGATGCGGCTGCTGACCTTCAAGCCCAACCTCGGTGAGATCGAGGTGCGTACCTGGTCGCCCACCCTAGACCGCTTTCGCGAGAACGGTGAGTCCTTTCAGCACAGCATCGACATCGTGAAGGCCTACGCTGGCTATGCGGTGGAGACCCTGTCGGCCTTTGGCTTCACCCAAGCGTCGATCGATGCGCTCATCGAGAGTGTGGAGACGCCGGGTGAGACCCGAGATGAGTACTATGACGCCCTCTATGGCGAGGGTCAGCGTGACTCCCACTTCGTGCTCCCGCTCGATGTGGAGGCCTACATCACGGCGGGACAGAACCCTTGATGCGTGAGCCTCTGGTGCCGTGGCTGGCCATTGGCATGGTGGTGGTCGGGGTCGAGCTCTGGCGGGGGCCTATGCAGGACCCGGTCTCGGAACCCGATGATGCGGTGCTCGTGGTGGACGAGACCGTGCGGGACCGTCTAGCCCTCGAGCTGGCGCAATCTCGGGGGGAGACGCCGTCCGAGACCGAGGTGGCGGCCGCCGTCGAGGCTTGGGTCCGCGAAGAGCTGTTGTTGCGCGAAGCGCGGCGGCTGGGGCTCGACGAGACCGATGCCGTCATTCGGGAGCGGCTCGTCACGCAGGCGCTCTTTGTGCTTCAAGGCCTCGAGGCGCCGCCTACGCCCGATGAGCAGGCGCTTCGGGACCTCTATGCGACGATGGCACAGGAGCTGGCGACGCCTGCACGATGGACGCTCGAGCATCGGGTGGCAGCGTCCGAAGAAGCGGCACGCGACCTCGCACTGGCCATGCAGCGCGGAGAACAGCTTCCGACACGCACGGTTCCACGCTCGGGTCCGGTGCTGAGGGGCAGGAGCCTTGCACACCTCGAACGCCAGCTTGGCCCCCAAGCGGCGGCAGTGGTGCAGCCGTTGCGTGCGGGTGAGCTCGGCATCGCGCGAGGGCCAGAAGGCTGGCATGTGCTGCGCGTCGCGGAGCATCAGGATGCCACGATGCCGAGTTTTGAGCAGGCGCGAGGCCGGGTCATGGTGCGGTGGGTTCACGACTGGACCGCCTCCGCCGAAGACGTGGCCGTGGAGCGGTTGCTCGATGAGGTTGAGGTGCTTGGGTGGCCGTGATCCTCTCCCTGCTGCTCACCTCGGCGGCGCTTGCGCACGATGACCGGCCCGGCCTGCTGTCGCTCACGGAGCGGGACGGGGGTGCGTGGAACGTTCGCTTGGTGGAGCCGCAGTCGGGTGGTCGGTCTGTTCCCGTCGCGATCACATGGCCCAGTGGCTGTAGGCCTGAAGGCACCCTGCTGCGTTGTCCATCGGGACCCTTGTCGGTACTCCGGGTCGATCCTCGGGGCCATGCACTGGTGGTGTCCACCGCACGTCGTGATGGCTCTCGTGAGATGGTGGCTCTCCACCGAGAAGGTGAGGTGCCCTTGGGACAACCCACGGCCTGGTGGGGCTGGGCCATCTTGGGTGCCAAGCACGCCGGATCGGGCCTCGACCATGGGGCATGGGTGGTGACCCTCATGCTGGCATGCAAGCGGTTCTGGCCCGCTGTCCGGGCCATGACGGCCTTTACTGCGGGGCATGCCGTCAGCCTTGCCCTGATGGGCGTCGGCGCGCTGTCGTGGGGTGAGCATGCCCTGGCGGTCGAGCTGCTGATCGCGCTGAGCGTCTTGGCCATGGCACGCGAGGGCCTCGTGCGACCTGGTGAGGGCCACCGCACCCTGCCGATCGCGCTGGTCGTGGGCGTGGTGCATGGTCTTGGCTTTGGCCAGGTGGTGTGGGCGGGCCAGGAGACCAGCGTAGCCGCCATCGCCGGCGTGCATCTGGGCATTGAAGCCGTGCAGCTGGTGGCCATGGCCGGCACCGTGGTGCTCATGCGATGGCTATCGCCGCAGCGCCAACGTTGGGCCCTCCATGCACTCGGCGCCTTGTCCGCGTGCTGGGTGATCGAGCGGGCGCTCGCCTGGTCAGGCGCGGTGCACTGACTCGATGGCTGGCAGGTCGCTTGCCGCTGCAAGCTCGAGCATGGGGCATCGGCCCGTGATTCCGGTCATGATCATGCCACCGCCGGCAAAGACGAGCAGTGCAAAGGCATCCGACAGGGCGGGTGAGGCGAGTGCCACAATCGCGACTGAGGCCAGCATAAGGCCGTAGATGATGCGCATGCCGCGGTCAAATCGATACGTCACAAGTCCGTCGGTGTACATGTGTCCCCCCTTCCATTCCCATGGACAGAGAGACGGCATCACGGACACGGACCATGAGGGCTGTGGCTCAGCTTTTTAGGCCCCAGGCGATCTGTCGCCACACATCGGGGTCGACACCCATACCAATATGGGTGGAGTGAACTTCAATGTGGCGAATGTTGGGCGTGCGACGGTCGATGCATGCGGGCCAGTCGACAATGCGATCTTTTCGGGAGAAGAAGGCGGTCACGGGTACCCGAATGGGCCGGGCGCGGTCGAGCGCCGCCTGCTGTTGCTCAAGCTCATCGGTCTTTTCCCGGGTCCAGTGACGACCCGCGAGGGTGTACCGAGGACCTCCGATGACCGGAGAGCCGTAGGTGAAGACGTGGGCCACGTCTTCTGGGCGTCGGCGGGCGACCTCTCGAGAGATCACGCCCCCGAGGCTCCAACCCACGAGGCGCACCTGCTGCCCAGTCGTCTGATGCCATGTCTGGACGCGGGGGGCGAGTGCCTGCACATCGCGTCGCACACGGCCAGTGTTGAAGCCGCGTCCCCACGTCTTGGCGTCGTAGCCGAGCCATCGGAGGTAGCCCATCAGCAAGTACATGCTGCTCTCATGGGCGCGGAAGCCTGGAATCAACAGGACAGGCTCACCAGACCCGCGTGGCGCCCGCAGCAGATCGGGTGTCTGTGCAGCCAAGCGTGCCCACTGCAGAGGCGTCTCGCGCTCGATGGCGAAGGCTGCCCATCGATCATTGACCGCACGCGGCGACCGGGCTTCGGGGGGCTCCGGGAAGACCGTGTGGTGTTGGGTGAAGAGCATCGCCATTCCTCCGCACCATGGATATCGACCTTGTGTCCGCGCGCGAGGGATGGTGACGAGTGCTCACGCGAGGTGGCGTCGCTCAAACAGGAAGGTGCCGCCGGGGAGCAGGGAGGCCACGAAGCCGATCAGGACCTCTATCCATCCCCAGCCCAGCACACGTGAGGTGGTGCCGAGAGCGATGAGGTAGACCAGCAGCAAGACACCGTGCAGCCAACCGATGAGGCCCGTACCCCCATCGATCTCGATGTGGAGCCCGTACTTGAGCGGCATGAAGACGAAAAACAGCACGATCAGGCTGACGCCCTCGGCACGTGCCACCCAGGCAAAGACGTCGCCGACATCGCGGGCAAGCCGCTGCGGGGTGGCGTCGGTCTGCGTGTGCAGCGCATAGCCCAACAGCGCACACAGCGCGGTGGTCACGCCAATGCCTACACCAAGGTCGAGCGGTGGGTGATGACGGCCCACCATGATCGAGAAGCCGAGAGCGGGGCCCGACAGGGCGAGCGCGCTCCACCACCACCGCGGATGGGCGTGGTGTGCGAGCTGCCAAGAGCCCACGAGACCTGCAAGCCCCGTCATCATGGTGGCGCTGACCCACGGCTCTCCCATGGACAAGCCCGTGGCCTTGATCATGAGCCAGCCGACACCCCAGGTGGCGACAAAGGTCGGGAGGAGTGCTAGCCGAAGCAGGCGGAGGCGTCGCTGACGTGACGTGAGCGCGACACCCGCGACAACGGTCACGAGGTAGGCACATGCGCAGGCGATCTTGAGTGCGGTCAGGGTTGTGGGGGACACCGTGCACCTCCGGGTGTCGGGTAGCGCGTGTACACAGGCGCGGCATGTCGTACGATGCTGCATGCTGGAGGACGGCGATGCGGAATGTAGGCGTGCTGCTCTGTCTCATGGCCTGCCAGGAAGCAGGTCCGACCTACCATCAAGACGTGGCGCCACTGCTCGGGGCGCGATGCGTCACCTGCCATGCCGAGGGCGGGATCGGTCCCTTCACGCTCGACAGCTACGAAGGCGCGTCGGATGCTGCCGACCTTGTTGCACTCGTGGCCCAGTCCCGCACGATGCCGCCTTGGGGTGCAGAAACACACGGTATGACCTATGCCGATGATCCCTCCCTGTCTGACGCCCAGATCACCATGCTTGAGGCGTGGGCGGCAGCGGGCGCACCCGAAGGCGATCCGGACACGCCTGGACCTGAGCTGCCATCTCTGGGCGCCGAGCTCTCTCGGGTGGACGTGACCCTCGAGATGCCAGAGGCCTACACGCCTGTACGACAGCCTGATGACTATCGATGCTTTGTGCTCGACTGGCCAGAGACCGAAGATGTCTATGTGACGGGCTTCGCCCCGCGGCCGGGGAACACAGCGATCGTGCATCACATGGCGGCCTTCCTGTTTGCGCCCAATGGACTCCTCGGCACGAGCGTGTTCGACGACCTCGAGGCGTGGGATGAGGCGGAGGAGGGGCCCGGATATGCTTGCTTCGGCGGACCTTCTGGGCCGAATGCGGCACAGCAGGTCCCGGCCCAACAACTCGCGCAGTGGGTCCCGGGGAGCGGTGCTGTGGTGTTTCCCGAAGGCACGGGCATCAAGGTGCCCGCGGGCTCCAAGATTGTGCTCCAGATGCACTACAACGTTCCCCTTGCCTCTGGCGCTGACCAGAGCGCGCTCGATGTGCAGACCGCGCCGACCGTGGAGCGAGACGCCAGCTTCTCACCGTTTCTCGATGGCCTCTGGCCGCTCGGAAACATGGCGCTTCCGGCTGGGCAGACGACCACCGTGTCGGTGCAGCGAGACCCACGAGGCTTCGCAGACTTGCTGGTGGATGACAATGTGGACATCGACCCCGGCTACTGGATGCACTCGGTCATGCTGCACATGCACAGGTTGGGACAGACGGGAACGGTGAACCTACACCGAGCCTCGGGTGAGGTGGTGCCGCTGCTGCATGTGCCGCGCTACGACTTCGACTGGCAGCTGGTCTACCGCTTTGCCGAGCCCGTCCGGTTTGAGGACGGTGACGAGATTGAGCTGGCCTGCACGTACAACAACGTCACCGACGCCGAGGTCAACTGGGGCGAGGGCACGGGGGATGAGATGTGTGTGGCCAATTTCTTCATTTCTGAATTCTAGACCTCTCGTGGCGGTGCTCCTGCCGGGGGGGTGCGCTAGGGTTGGGCATGATGTGTTTTCTCTTGATGGCCCTCTTGGGCGTGTCCACGGTGTTCGCATCGCCCGGAGTGGCGGTCGATGAGGCGCCTGCTGTGGTTCGTCTCATCAACAACGCGCAGCGTGCAGATGCCAACACGCCGTGGAACACGCGCCCGGTGCAGCGGTCGTCGGGCTCTGGGTTGGTCATTGAGGGGGGGCGCATCCTCACCAATGCCCATGTGGTGGCCGATACCCGGCTGCTTCAGATCTATTTGCACGGTGACCCCACACCTCACGAGGCGAGGGTGGTCGCTGTCGCGCACGATGCGGATGTGGCCGTGGTCGCGCCTCTCGATGAGCACCTCCTCGATGACATCGAGCCGCTCAGCTTTGGTGGTCTCCCCGCCATGGGCACGCCCGTGGTCACGCTGGGCTACCCCGCTGGTGGTCGACGCCTCTCGAGCACACGGGGTGTGGTGAGTCGCATTGAGGTGCAGACCTATGTGCACTCCGGCGTGTTCCGGCACTTGGCCATTCAGACGGATGCGGCCATCAACCCGGGCAACAGCGGGGGGCCGGTCCTCCAAGATGGCAAGGTGGTGGGCCTCGCGTTTCAGGGCAGTCGGTCACTCGACAATGTCGGCTTCTTCATTCCGACAGAGGTCGTCCAACACGTGCTGACGGACCTCGAAGACGGCCAGTACGATGGATGGGCCTACCTCGGCGTGGGTGTCGACAACCTCGAGAATCCGGCGGCCCGGGCGCGGCGTGGCATGCCGAGCGATGCGAGTGGATTGTTGGTCTACAACACCATCCCCGGTGGCTCGGCCGACGGGGTCCTGCAGAACGGCGATGTGTTGCTGTCGATGGATGGCTTTGACATTGCGAACGATGGGACGGTCGAGCGCTTTGGCCTTCGGCTGGCGCTACAGTGCGTGCTGGATCTCCGACAGGTCGGCGATGAGATGCCCCTCGAGGTGCTGCGCGATGGGGAGCGGCTCTCCTTAAAGATGCCGCTCAAGATCGGAACCGCCCGTGAGCGTACGCGCCCCATCTACGATGTGCTTCCTCGCTACGTCGTCTACGCGGGCCTCGTGTTTGTGCCGCTCGACCGCAACGGTCTCGATGCGGCGGGCCGGCTGACGACCCCGCTGCGGTGGGAGACTGTGCTGCGCCCCTGGGAGGATCCCACCTACGACAAGGAGGAGTCCGTGCTGCTCCTGCGGCGGCTCGACCATCCGGTGAACACACAGCTCGCGTGGTTCAACAAGCTTGTGGTGGAAGAGATCAACGGCGTGCCCATCCGCAAGCTCGACGATGTGATCACGGCCTTCGAGGGCAATGACGCCGACCAACACGTGATGGACTTTGGCTACTTCGGCCGATTTGGGGTCCTCGACCGAGAAGCTTCGGTCACGGCGCATCCGCAGATTCTTCAACAGTACGGTGTACCGGAGGACCGACGCCTATGATCCTCTTCTCTGCACTGCTGCTGTTCTTGGGGCTGGCCCATGCGGGTGATGACGACCAGGTGGTCGAGCTCCTCTCGACCTCCCAGACCTGGGATCCCTACCGACCATGGGTGAAGAATGACCCCTCTACGGTGACCTGGCAGGGGGTCTACCTCGGCGACAACACGGTGGTCACAACGGCCCGCGCGGTCGCGAACACCACCCTCATTCGTGCCATCGCGCATGGCTCGCCGGACCGCTACCCGGCACGTGTGGTTCACGTGGAGCCCGACCTCGACCTCGCGCTGGTGACGGTCGATGACCCCACCTTCTTCGACGACCTCGAGCCCGCTACGCTCTCGACACGCGTGCCCAAGGGTACGGTTCGAACTGCGGCATGGCGCGACCGCCAGCTCGAGGCGGCCCAAGGCCGGGTGGGTCGGTTTGAGGTGCGCTCGAGTCTGGCCGGTGTGGGCGATGCGGCCCAGTTCTTGGTGACCACGGACCTCCAGAACGGTGGTCGCAGCGAGGCCGTCTACGAAGGCCGCCGACTCGCAGGCCTTGTGATGACGCAGAGTGGTGACACCGCACGGGTGCTGCCGAGCTCGGTGATTGCGCACTACCTAGAGGATGTGGCTCGAGGTGAGAACTACCGCGGCGTACCCGCCTTCTTTGCGCGCTGGCAGGTGCATCGTGACCCGGCGACGGCCAACTGGCTGGGCCAAGACCTGCCCCAGGGCATCATCTTGCGCAGCATCTTTTCGGAGACCACCTCGTGTGGGGTGCTGCAGCCGCGTGATGTACTGCTTGAGGTCGATGGTCGTCGTGTCGATGGCAATGGGTTGATCGATGATCCGGAGCGGGGGCGTCTCCGCTTTGAGCGTTGGTTGTCCGAAGGACGGCATCCCGGAGACCAGGTCCCCGTGGCGGTGTGGCGTGATGGCGCGCGCATAGAGCTGATGTTGACCTTACGGGGAGCCTCGGCCGCCACACGTCTCGTGCCCGAGACCGAGGCTGACCGCGCACCGCCCTACGTGGTGGCCGGTGGGCTGGTGATCCGCGAGCTCGATGAGGGCTACCTCGTTGGCTGGGGCAAGAACTGGCGCGAAAAGGTGGGCCTCCGGCTCGCCGCGCTCTGGGATCTCTCGGCCCGCGCACTCACCGCCGAGCGCGAGCGGCACCTGGTGGTGGCCTATGTGCTGCCCGATGCCTACAACGTGGGCTACCACGACATCCGAAATGTCCTGCTGATGGGCGTCAATGGTTCACCGGTTCGGTCCCTCTCTGATGTGGTGTCGGCCATGAAGACCCCACAGGCGGGCGTCGATGGCGAGGGCAGCTACCACGTGCTTGAGGTCATTGATGGTGGGCCTGGTCGACGAGAGGTGGTGCTCGATGCGACCACCTACGAGGTCGCGCACCAGCGCATCCTTCGGGCGTATGAGGTGCCTTCAGACCGCCAGCTCGCGACCGAGCGTCCGGTCGCCGTGCCCACCTGTGTGGTGGCGCCAAACGTGAGCGTGGTGCAGGAGTGAGCACTTCGATACCGCGGGTTCTTGTGGTGGGCGCCGGTGCGGTCGGGCAGGTCTATGGTCAGGCCCTTCAGGCAGGTGGTGCGACGGTTGTGTTCTACGCACGGGAAAAATATCGCGCATCCCTCGAAGATGAAGAGGGGTTGCCACTTCGCGTCCTGAACCGTCCACGAGGCCAACAGCTTCAGCGGTGGAGGCCCGACGGCGTGGTGTGCACGGCGGACGAAGTGGCAGCCCAGCACTTTGATGTGGTGTGGCTCTGCGTCTCCTCTCCCGCGCTTCGACTTCCGTGGTTCGACGCGCTGGCCCGTTCGGTGGGTGAGGCCGTGGTGGTGAGTCTGCAGCCCGGCTTGATCGACACGGCGTTCATGCATGCACGGGTTCCGCCCGAACGCTTGGTGATGGGGATGATCCCCTACATTGCGTGGAGCTCTCCGCTGCCCGACCAGCAACCCCTCAACGGCGACCCTGCACTCACGGTCTGGCATCCCCCGCTCTCCGCTACGCCGCTGAGCGGACCCCCAGCGCTGGTGGCAGGGGTCGAGGCCTCGCTGCGTGCCGGCGGACTGTCCGCGCGCGTGGTGGACGATGCGACGGTCACGGGCAGCTTTGGCTCGGCCCTCTTGCTGAGCCTGATCGCGGGTCTCGAGGCCGCAGACTGGCGGTTCGCCACGCTGCGCACCCGACCGCATGCCACACGAGCGTTGGCCTCTGCCCACGAAGGGCTCGCCATTGCGGCGGCGGTACACGGTGAGAAGGTCCCGTGGTTCATGCGCGCTGTCGGGCCTGCGGTGTTGTCCGGCGTCACCCGACTTGCACCGTGGGTCGTGCCGTTTCCGCTCGAGACCTACCTCGCATACCACTTCACCAAGGTGGGCGAACAGACCCGCCAGTCTCTCGCGCGATGGCGAGAGGAAGGCACGCGCCTTGGCTTCTCAGTGACAGCCATTGCTGCACTTGAGCAGGCCCTTGCGGAGCGGGACGGGGTGGGGTGAGTTGCCGCCTAGGCGACCAAGACCCATACGGATGCGACGAGTCCTGCGCCGAGGACACCCGAGATCAGGCGATGCTGCGGGTGGTGTTGCCACACGCGACTGACGGGCCAGACCTGATGCTCGAACCATGTGGGCGGAAAGGTCTCGTCACCGGGAAAGCCGAGCCGTTGGGGCGGCTGGTCGGGGAGGTGTGCGGTGCCAAACACCCAGTCCCAAATGCTAAAGATGATGCCGAAGTTGACGGTCTGCGGCTGCTCCTCGGGGTGTGCGTGATGCCAGAGGTGCATGCTGGGGCTGTTGAAGACATAGCGCAGCGGACCGTAGTCGAGGTCGACATTGGCGTGGTTGAGATGACCGATGAGGGTGCCGAAGACGGCATGGAACATCACGGCCTCGAGTCCAAAGCCTAGCCAAGCGAGCGGTGCAAACTGAATGAGCTTGTAGACGACCACCTCGGTCCACTGAAACCGAAAGGCCACGATCCAATCCATCTCGTCGGCTTGCACCGAGTGGTGGGTCTTGTGGAACTGCCAGAGTGCGGGGATGCGGTGAAGCAGGTTGTGGATGCACCAGTGGATGAAGTCGATGACCAGCAGGGCGATGGGGATCTGAACCCAGACCGGCCACGCTTCTGCCGCGGACCGGTAGAAGGACTCCGTCCAGCCCATGGTGGCGAGCCAGGCATCAAACGGCGGGGCAAGCCATGCGGCGCCTGCGGCGTAGAGGACAACCCCAAGAACGTGTCCGTTGAACACGAGGTGGAGGACGTCGCTCCACAACCGCGAACGAACCACTGGCTGGGAGGCGCGTGCAGGCCGCGCGCGCTCGAGAAGGGCCACGCCCACCGAGAGGAGCGCGAGTGCCGTCGGGTAGAACCACGACCACTGCAGCAGTTCATGCATGTCAGGGCTTCTTGGTGGCGAGTGAGACGTAGTGGGCAAGATCGGAGATCTGCTCTGGCGTCAGGCGGTCTTTGTACGGCGGCATGACGCCGATGCCACCGGTGACGGCGCGCTCCACGCGGGCTGCATCTGGCGCCAGCATGTCGAGCGATGGGCCGACGACAGCCTTCGTTCCTGCATCACCGAGGGTGTGGCAGGTGCCACAGGCGGGCGTGGCGTCGCCGAGGAACAGGGCCTTGCCTCGCTCGCCTTGTGCGTCGAGCGCCCGACCCGATGGGGCTGCTGGGGCTGGAGTCGTCGGCGCGACTGCAGCCGGCACGGCGTCGCTGGGCGCCCGATCGGGCAGCTCGGCGACGACCTCGAGGGTGAGGCCCATGTCGCGCCAGCTGTTGTTGCCATATCCACGCTCGTTCTCGACCCGCTGCTCCGGTTGAACTGCACCTGTGGTGTCCGTGGCGCGGGTGAAGAGCGTGTGGGTGCCGATGCCCAGATCGGCGGTAAAGGCGAAGCTGCGCCAGGCCCACGGACCGAGGTCGGGGCCGATGAGCTCGGCCTCTTGCCAGGTGTGTCCGCCATCGATGGAGTAGGCGACCGATTGCACCGGTGCGCCACCCGAGAAGGCCACGCCCCGAAAGACCTGCGGCCCGGCGAGTACGGGCCCGTCTGCGCCCGGTCCGGTCAGCCAAGACTTCACGTTCATCTGCCACATCGATGGTTGGCTGGGGTTGCCCTTCTCACCGATGGGCCGCAGTCGGTAGCCGGAGCGCTGAATGCGGGCCGTGGTCTGCTCTGCCGTACATGCCATCCGGCGGATGTACTTGATCTGGTTGCAGCCGTAGAATCCGGGAACGATCAAGCGTAGGGGCCCGCCGTGGGTGAGGGGGATGGGCTCGCCATTCATCTCCCAGGCCAAGAGGGCATGCTCAAGGGCGCGGGCGAGCGGAATGGAGCGCTCCACCTTGACCTCGTCGGGCGCCACTCCCTCGGGAAGCGGGTCGCCTCCGAGGCTGGTGAGGTAGGCCATGCCGTCCAACACACCTCCGAGGGCTTGGAGGACGGTTCGCACGGGAACACCGGTCCATAGTGCACATCCTGCAGCACCGACCCCCCACTGCGAGCCACTCGGGCCGTGCTCGTAGAACGCACGTCCATTGCCCGAACACTGCAGCACGGTCGCTACGGTAGCGAGACCCATGCCCTTGAGCTGTCGCAAGGTCACGGCACCCGGCTTGGCCACGCCTTCGACGGTGAGCGCCCATGAATCTCGGTCTTCGAGGATCGAAGGGTCGGGCATGGGGAGGTTGTTGCGGATGAAGAAGCGCGAGGTGGGCGTGATGTGGCCGGTCTGTGTGAAGCGCTGGGCCTCGGCCGTGATCGGATTCTCGCCGTGGAGCACAAAGTCTTCGGCATCGAGACCCAGTGAGCTCAACAGGTCGGGCGCATCGGACGGCTGGGGCGTGGGAGAGGCCGGCAGGGGGTCAGATGTGTCGCAGCCGGATGCCGCCAAGAAGGTGGCGCCGACGCTCATCCCGAGGGAGGTGCGGAGGAAGTCTCGGCGACTGGTGGGCTGGTCGGGCATGAGGTTCTCCAGATAAGGACTCTAACGCGCTGCGCCATCGACGGGCACGGGGATGGCCGGCTATGGCAGCCGTGGGGGGCGGCATGTGGTTGATGTGGCTGGGCCTGGCGATGGCGGAACCTGCCGATGTGCTGGTCGTGGTGACGCCTGGACTAGAGACCACGATGTGGTCGGAGTGGACCGATCGGCTGACACCCAAGCACCGTGTAGAGCTGTTCGTCCCGTCGTGTACGGCCACCTCGGCTGAGGCCGTGGTCGACGATCTGGTGATGCGGGCGGAGGCGCTCGATCAGCCCGTGGTGCTCGCGCATGGCTTGGGCGCCACGGTATCGCTGATGGCGGGGGCTCGGTTGCACGCCCGGCGTATGGTGTTGTTGGCACCTGTCCTCGCGTCACCGAATCACCTGCTCCTGCAGGAGTCCCTCGTGGCATGGCAGGGCCTCGAGGCGAAGAACCTCAGCCCTCCCGAGGACCGACACCTGGCCTGGATGGGGAGTGAGACCCCAGCGCCCGGGTGCTTTGCGGAGGGCGTCCGCGAAGACCTGATCGCATGGATGAGCGAGGGCACGGTACCCTTGGTCTTCGATCAGGTGGCGACGCCACTCTGGGTGGGGGGAGCGTTGCTCGATGAGTGGGCACCGCCCGAGGTGCTTGTGCCGACGGCCCGTGCGCATGGGTTTTCGGTCTACCGTCTCGGACGGCACAACTTTGCCCCTCATGATGTGGGTCACGGCAGCATGATCGGTGACCGGTGGGTGCGACGCCGCGTGCTCCGGGAGGTGCGCCGATGACACGCATGGTCGTAGCGCTCGCGTTGATGGGGTGTGCCGAAGACACCAACTGGGTTCCGCCACATGCGACCGAAGCCAAGGTGCTTCACCTCGAGAATGGCGGGTACGGACCCGTGGCTCACCGCTACGAGGGGGAGGGGCCTGCGGTGGTCCTTCTACATGGCATCAGCAGCAACCACCACTTCTGGGATCTGACCCCCGAGCGGAGTCTCGCGCTTGCGCTACGCGAGGCGGGCTACGACGTCTGGAATGTCGATCTACGTGGCCATGGTGCGGCACGTCGTACGGCTGCAGGCAAACACCAGCAGGGTGCGGGCAGCATCGACGAATACGGGCGCACGGACCTCCGGCAGGTGCTCTCGGCCGTGGTGGCCGAGCGAGGCGATGAGGTGCCCATTCATCTGGTCGGACACTCGATGGGCGGCATGGTCCTTGTGGCCTACCTTGCCGATGATGGCGAGATCCCGTTGACGAGTGCCGTGGTGGTGGGGACCCCACTCGACTTTGTTGATGTCGACAAGCTGATGCATACCGCGTCGCGGGCCTCTCGCGCGTTTAGCGGTGTCCCGCTGCGCACACCGTTCTTCGCGGGGCTGGCGACCGGCAAAGACAAGGTGCACTTCGAGCATCTGTTGTCGCTCCTCTACAACACCGACAACATGGAAGACCCCGCCGAAGCCCTCATGCTTCAGCGCATTGTCAGCCCGCTCTGGCGTGGCGAGCTGAAGCACCTGGCCGAGATCGGTCGCCGGCGAGCCTACGGTCCACGGGGTTCCGATCGCGCCTACGATCAAGAGCTAGGTGCGGTGGACCTGCCGGTGTTGGCGATGGCGGGGCGCATGGATCGGGTCGCGCCGCCAGACAGAGTGTCGGGCTTTGAGCGAGCCATGCCCGGAGCAGAGCTGTTGGTCGTGTCGCGGTCCAATGGGTTTTCAGCGGACTACGGCCACCTCGACTTGGGGCTGGGCGATGCTGCGGCAGAAGAGATCTATCCCCGCATCGTCGATTGGATCGGTTCGCACCCCTAAGCAGAAAAGCCCGCCGAAGCGGGCTGTTTCATCAGCTCATGTACGCCTTCATCTTGAGGCGGAGGCGCTTGACGCCCTGGCTGCAGAGCTGGCAGGCGCGGGACTCGGTCACGCCGAGGGCCTTGCCGACTTCTTTGAGGGACAGCTCGTGCAGGTAGTAGAGCGTGATGGCGGTGCGTTCACGCTCGGGCAGACGCTGCAGGTTGGAGAGGATGGTGCCCTTGAGCTCGTCATTCTCCCAGCTGGCCATCATGTCGTCGCCGCTGTTCACCTGCTCGATGAGCGGGGTCTCATTGTCGGTGCCCACTGGAGCATCGAGAGAGAGCAGCTGACGGATCTCGCTGTCGGTGACCATGCTGTCGTACTTGTCGACGCTGATCTCCATGCGATCGGCCATCTCTTCGCGGTTTGGCGTCCGGCCGAGGGACTCGGTGAGGTCGGTGCGCGTGGTCGCAAGACGGTCGGCCTTCCGCCGAACGCTCCGTGGCACCCAGTCCTGGCTGCGCAGGGCATCGAGGATGGCACCCTGGATACGTGGCTTCGCGTAGACGGCGAACGGAACCGAACGAGACGCATCGTAGCGGTCGATCGCCTCGATGAGACCGGTGACACCAGCGCTGATGAGGTCATCGAGGTCGACCATCTTTGGCAAGCGGTTGTACACCTTGCACGCCATGGCGCGGGCCATGCCGTAGTGCTCGAGCACGAGCTCTTGCTGCTCCTGCTGAAGCGGGCGAACAGGCTGCTTGCTGCGTCCCGAAGGACGGTTCTGGCTCTGCTGGGTCTGGGGCGCGACGTTGGGGGTCATGTCAGCTCCTCATGGTCTCGATGCAAGAGGTATTGCAATCGGCGTGCCAAGTTGGAGCGTCGGATTATAAAGGTTCTACCGTTGACCCAAACGGAAACGTCTCCTAAATGAGACATTCATTTTTGATACGCTTCCCAGGAAACCAAGCTTCTATCGTTCATGCAGGTATCGCGAGGGGAGTGGCTTGGCTTGCGATCGCAGATGCGGTGTGAAGCGCATCCATGTAGGCATCTTGGACGGCCCACGGATCGAGCGGCGCAAACTGTGCGTCGAGAAGTGCGCACTGCTCTTGGGCGATGACGCAGTTGAGCGCCTCGCCGAGCCGCCCCTCACGGTGGAGCAAGCCACGTCGGAGCTCGTCAGAGAGTGGCAGGCTGTCCACGACCTCGTCGAGGTTCCGGTCGAGGAGTGCATCGAGCGTGCTGAAGAGTCCGGCGAGGAAGAAGGTCTCCACGTCGTTCTCACCTGCCTGAAGCGCGAGCTGCTCTGCCATGAAGGCGCGGGTGAGGGCCGTATGGAAGATCGCGGGCGGCTTGTCGTCGAGGTTGGCCAACGACATGACCGTGACCCATTGCTTCAGCTTTCGTGTACCCATGAGGCGCACCGCGTGGTCGATGCTGGTGACCTGGCGAGCGAGTCCATGGTAGGCGCTGTTGATGATGCGCAGCAGGCGAAAGCTCATGCCGACGTCATGCCGGAGAATGTTCTGCACGGCGCGCAGGTCCACTTCGCGGGCATGCACGGCATTGATCACCTGGAGCAGGGTGGCGCGATCGGCGCGTGCGGTCTTGCCAAGCACCGGACGTGGACGGCAGAGAAACGGCCCGCGGAAGGCCTCAAAGCCCATCTCGGAACACAGGTCAAAGGCCTCGTGGGTATCGACCTCGGTGGCGTAGATCTTGTGTTTGCCGGCCGGGAGCCGGTTGAGCCGACTCGCGACCTCTGCGATGGACCTCTCGCCGATATGGACCATGACGCCCTTCACGAACGGCAGCAGCGCCTCGAGCTGTGCTCGGGGATGCGCGTCGGTGCACAAGAGGCTGTACCCCTGGCTGGCCAGCAGGCTGGCCTGCTTGAGGAAGGTCTCGTCGATCCGCGCGTTGGCATCGATCTCGTAGACCATACGGTCACGCGGCAGTGCGGCGAGGGTACCGCTTCGGATGAAGGCATCGTTGACCGTCAGATGTCCTGGCTGACCCGCGAGGACGGCATCGAGGTCGATGGAGCTAAAGGCGCGAACGAGCACGCTCGAGGTCTCGACACTTGAGGCCGAACGCGTCGGTCCGAGGGTGAGCGCAAACGCGAGGATGCGCTGGTCTCGGTCGAAGATCGGTTGCCTTGCGAAGAGCACGTCGCCCATGAGGACTCCTTTCGCAGACTAGTTCGGGAGGAGCGGCGGGAACTTGAGGCGTGCTCAGCGTTTTTGTGGAAGCTGACGTTCTTGGGCGCGTTTTGCGATCTCGGTGAGCAATTGGTACGTCTGTTCTGCGTCCATGGGCTCGTCGGTCTTCTGCTGCAGAAACGCTTCGATGAGGGGCATCAGCTCGATGGCGGCATCGACATCGGCAGCAGAGCCTTTTCGGTAGGCACCGAGCCTCACAAGCTCTTCGTTTTCCTTCCAGGTGGCCAAGACGCCTCGGACCACCATGGCTGCATTGCGGAGCGGCGGCGCCATGACGCGGTCCGTGAGTCGAGACAAGGACCCGAGGACATCTACCGCCGGATAGTGCGCGTGACTCGCGAGCTTGCGCGACAGCACGATGTGACCGTCGACGATGCCGCGCACGGCGTCTGCCACCGGGTCATTGATGTCATCGCCTTCGACCAAAACCGTGTAGACACCCGTGATGCTTCCTTCGCGATCTCCGGGTCCAACCCGCTCAAGCAGCGGCGGAAGGAGCGCGAAGACGCTCGGTGTGAAGCCACGTGTGGTGGGGGGCTCTCCTGCAGCGAGGCCAATCTGACGCTGGGCGAGAGCAAACCGGGTGAGGGAGTCCATCATCAGGAGGACGTCTCGGCCTTGGTCGCGGAAGTGCTCAGCGATCGTTGTGGCGAGGAAGGCTCCTTTGACCTGCATCGCGGGCGATTTGTCGCCGGTGATGACCACAAGGACCGAGCGCGCCATGCCCTCGGGCCCAAGGTTGTGCTCGATAAACTCGCGGACCTCGCGGCCACGCTCGCCCACGAGGCAGATGACGTTGATCTCGCTCGTGACGTTGCGCGCCACCATGCCGAGCAAGGTCGACTTGCCGACGCCCGAGCCCGCCATGATGCAGACGCGCTGTCCCTTGCCGAGGGGCGTCATGCTGTCGAGCACGCGCACGCTGGTGTGGAGGGGCTGCGAGATGGGTGCGCGCTTGAGCGGGTCGGGGGAGGCGTTCATGACCCGGCGCCGATGACGCGTCTCCAGTGGGCCCTTGCCATCGATCGGCTGGCCAAGCCCATCGAGTACGCGGCCGATCAGCGCATCGCCCACCGGCGCTGTGATCTCCTCACCTGTCGATGAGACGACAGCCCCGTAGGCGATGCCACCGGAATCATCGAAGGGCATGAGCAGTGCGCGCTTATCGCGAAAGCCGACGACTTCGCACCGAACCCGATCGTCGACGAGGCAGAGCCCTCCGAGTCTCGCGCCGGGCAGCTCGGCCTCAAGCACGGGGCCAACCGCCTTGACCACGCGACCGGTCAGGCGCTGAAGCACCGCATCGTCGAGGCTACGGTAGAGCGCATCGAGGGGAATCATCTCTCGTCAGTCCATTGCTGGAGCGCGGTCTCGATACCCGCGGTCGCCGCATCGATTGTGGCGTCAATGCAGGCGAATCGGTTGCGGATCTTGGCGCCCTTGAGGCCAGGCACGGGGCGAATGGACTCGGGATTGAGCTCGGTGATGGCCTTGCGCAGCATGTCGATCCACTCGGGCGCGACCTCAACCCAGACCTCTTCTTGGTCGGGCATGCGCGTGATGGCGTCTTGGACAATGGCGATGAGCGCTTCGGGCTTGAGCTGTAGGGTCACGCCGAGTGCTCGCCGCGTCAGGCCAGCCACGAGCTGGGCAATGTCCGATGCCGCATGGTCGAGCGCCTCACGACGTACGGTAGCGGCTTGGTCGATCACACCGGCGAGGTGCTCTGCGAGTGCGAGGAGTTCTTTGCGCTCGGCCTCGAGTGCGGCGACGGCATCGGCTTGCCCGCGGGTGTAGGCAGCCTCAAGCTCCGCGGCGAGGTCAGACACGGGCGGTGGGGCGACGGTATCTTCTGCGTGTGGCGGCGGTGCAGGGTCTTGGTGCCCTGCGGGCGCTTGGGGTCGATTGCCGCCTGCCGCGGGCCGGGGCACGCCAGCGCTGCCGAGGTTTCGGGGTGCCATCGGAACGAAGTCGCCGTCTTTGGATGGTTTTTTCTTCAGGGGGCGAAACTCATCCATCACAGCATCTCGTCGTCAGAACCGCCCAGTGGAAGTGAGATCAAGCCCTCTTCTTTGAGCCTGAGTGCAGTATTGACGATTTCCTCTTGCGCGTCTACCACCTGGGCGCGCGGCAGAGGCTTGCCGATCTCGAGCTCGTCTCGCATGTCGTCTGCGGCGCGGCTCGACATGTTGCCGAAGAACACCTCGCGGAGCAGGGCGTCCGCTCCGCGGAGCGCGACCAGAAGCACGTCACGGTCAATGTTCTTGAGCAACTGTTGGACGCTTCGGTCGTCGAGGACGCCAAGGTCGGTGAACGTGACCATGCGCCGACGGAGCGTCTCGGACAGCGCAAAGTCGGTGTCCGCAATCTGACCGAGGAGCGTCTCCTGCGCATCGACGTTCATACGGCCGAGCACGGCGGCGGCGCGGTCGACACCTTCGACCATCCAGACATCGCTCCCGCGATCGTCGAGCGCCTTACGCAGGGCTTGCTCGACATCGTCGGCCAGCTCACCAGGAATGCGGTCGAGTCGGGCCATGCGAAGTGCGATGTCGTACCGCTGGTCGTCGGCGTAGAAGGCCATGACGGCGTTGGCGTTCTCGGGGCCCATCAGCAAGAAGGCAACGGCCTGGGTCTGCGGATGCTCATCGAGGAGGATGGCTGCCACAGTGCGGGCCGGGCGCGACTTGATGTAGGCCTCAAACTCGGTGGAGAGCTTGCGCTTGAGGGGGCCGATGACCTTGTGGCGCCGGTCGGTGTCGAGCAACTCGGGCAGGACACTCAGCGCGTACTCGGGTCCGGTCCGGGGCACGAGGCTGACCGTGTAGAGGTCATTGACGAAGCTCTCAACCACCTGCCCGATGACATCGGGTGTGATGTTCTCGACTTCGGCCATGGCGCTCGAGAGCTCTTGAAGCTCTTCGGTCGACAGGTGAGCGAGCAGACGGGAGGCCACGTCCTCTTTGAGGTACATGACGAGCACGGCAGCACGCTGCAGTCCGGTGAGTGCCTCGGCACTCTGAATTTTGCGGATGGCCATGGCCGTCATTCTAACCTACCCGTTCTTCGACCAGAGGCGGAGCACCTGGGCGCTGGCCTCGGACTCGTTCTCAATCAGGTTGTTGAGCTGAGTACTGTCGACGGTTTCGAAGTTTTCAACCATACCCTTGAGGCGCTCGGCGAGGTCTGGGTCCTCTTCGGCGGCGTTCGGCGCATCTGGCGTCATGGCTGCAGCTTGTGGCGCAACGCGGGGACGGGTGATGGCCTGAACCACGGGGCGGAGGAGCACGAAGCCCAGCCCGAGGGCAATCAGCTGAATGCCATACGGCAGGTAGGGGCTCACGGTGGCCATCATGTCGGCCTCGGCCTCAGGGACGCTGACCGCTGGTGCCATGGGTGCTGACTGAAGCGTAAGTGTGTCACCGCGCTCATTGTCGAGACCCACGGCGTCACCGACAGCCTTCTCAAGGATGGCGTTCGCTTCTTCGAGGGTAATGCCGGCGGCCTCTGCCCGTGCCATCATGACCGACTGGTCGACCAAGACACTGACGCTCTGACGAACGAGCTCGCCGGCAGGGCGGACGCGCACCACCGTCTTGCGGGGGTAGGCCATGATCTTGTCTTCGCGGATTTCGCTGCGGTTCTCGCTGTCTGCAGATGCTGCACTCGCCCGCTCGGGAAGTGAGGCATCGGCGCCAGGGACACCGCCGGGACGGCTGCTGTTGGACTCGGTCTCAAAGGCCGTGGTCTTGATGGCAGCACCGGCTTCGGGGTCAAAGGTCTCCTCGCGGATCTCTTCGCTGACGGTGGTCAGCTCGACCGAAGCGGTGACGGCGTAGAGTGAAGGGTCGCCCAAGACACGCTGAAGTGGCGTCTCGGCCTTGGAGACGAGGGCCGTTTCCATGGCCGTCTGGCGGCTCTGAATCTGGCCCATCGACATCGCTTCTTCATCGGTCTCGCTGCCCCAGCGCACACCACTGTTGTCGGTCACGGTGACGGACTCGGCATCGAGCCCCTCCACGGAACCGGCGACGAGGTGTGCCGTGGCCTCGATGACATCATCGCTGATGCGCTGGCCTGGGTAGGGGTCGACGAAGACGCTGGCAGAGCCTTTGTCCTGAGCAAACAGTCGATTGGCGCGTCGCGGCACATCCACCATGACGTTGGCGCGGCTGATGCCGTCCATCTCTTCGATGACGCGTGCGAGGTCGCCACGCAGCTGACGAAGGAGCCCTTGGTAGAGCTGCTCGTTGGTCACGCCGGTTCCGATCTCGGTGATGTCGGCGAGGTCTGGGTAGATGCGTGCTTCGCTGATGACAGCGAGCGCGCGGCTGTGGTCTGCCACAGGGACAGAGATAGACCCGTCGTCTTGCTGAACCACGTCAATGTCTGCGGTACCAAGGGCTGCCACGGCTTCCATCACCTCAGCAGGGTTCCGGTTGGACAGCACGGTCCGGTACGACACCTGGCTGGACCAGGTGTAGACGGCCACGAGGCCTGCAAAGGTCGCAATGAGAATAAACCCGAGGTTGAAGCGCTGTTGTGGCTCCAATCCCATCAAAAAGGACCTGACTTGCTGGTAGAAGCGGGTCACGATGTCTCCAGGGGTTCAGTCGGGGGAGGGAAGGCCCTAGAGGGCCATGTTCATCACTTGTTCGTAGGCAGACACGACGCGGTTTCGAACCGACACCATCGTGCGTAGCTCGATATCGGCCTGCTCGAGCGCAATAAAGGTCTCGTGAAGGTCGACGTTCTTTCCGGCCGCGAGGTCAGCCAAGAGGCTGTTGGCCGTGGCCTGCGACTCATCGACTTGCTCGAGTCGGCCAAGGGCCTGCTCGAACAAGGCATTGTCGGTCTTATTCTGGTCGCCAACCTTGAGGCCAGACTCGAGGCCGGGTGCCGAGACACCCTGCATCTGGGGCGACATGCTCTGTAGGGCAGCCATGACATTCATCGGCCAATCTCCAGGGCGCGTGCGGCCATCTCAAAGGTGGTGTCGAGAACCTTGGCGTTGGCCTCGTAGCTTCGGCTCGCGTTCATCATGTCCACCATCTCGTGGAGGATGTTGATGTCCGGGTAGGTCACGAAGCCCTCGGCGTCGGCGTCAGGATGATCAGGGTCGAACACCCGCATGCCCTCGGTCTCGGCGGTGTCGATCTCGGAGATCTGAACCTGGGACAGCTCTTGGTCCATCATGTCGCCGAACCGGTCGATCATGGACGCCTGAAACACCGGAGCGCGGCGCTTGTAGGGACCACCATCGGCGGTGCGTGTGGTGCGGGCGTTGGCCATGTTGCTCGCGACGGTCTGAAGACGCGTACGCTGGGCAGAGAGGCCGCTCGCAGAGATGTTGAGGGTATCTAGCAGATCCATGATGCCTCCTAGCGACCGTCACTGGCAGCAAACTTGAGCACGGCAAGACGTCGCGAGAGACCGCGGGTCAGGGCGCCGTACATCATCGAGTTTTCTTGGAGTCGCGCCATCTCACGCTCGGCCACAACCGAGTTGCCGTTGACGGACCATGGGAGTGCCTTGAGTTCGGTGACCTGGGCGCTAGGCTCGGCGCCGGCCGTGCCTTCGACCACCTGCGAGAGCAGGTCGCCAAACTCCATCACCTTTGCTTGGTAGCCAGGGGTATCGGCGTTTGCGAGGTTGCTGGCTGTCAGCGCATGCTGTTGCTCGCGTAGTTCGAGCACGGTGCCGAGGCGGTTGACCAAGCTGTCGAGTGGAATTGCGGGCATGAGGATTCTCCGTCGAACCCCCATCGGACACGCCTTGATCGATTTTAGGCCAAAATCGCAGTTTTTCGGATCATACGGATTCGATCACCGGCAAACCGTGGTTTTCGGAGTGATCGAAAGATGACGTTTGTCCGTCATCGGCCTAGTTTGACCGCGCCTCGAGCACCTCTTGGAGGCCCGCCCAGCTCTGGTCGGCCTGCTTCATGGCGGTCCAGACCTCGGGGAGCTCGCCGAGGTCGAGGGTCTCCGGCATGGAACCTGCGAGGCTTGCAGCCATCAGCCACGTCATGTGTTGTGGCCTGTCGATCGCAGGGATTTCGGCCACCATCGCTTCGGAGGCTTGGGTCGCCGACTTCTGGGTCGCGAGAAGACACTCGGTCTGGAGCATGGAGAGCATCATTCGGTCGGGATGCTCCGATGTTGTGGCGAGCGCCTCTGCGCCCTGAAGTGCGCGCAGGGCGGCGGAACACTGGCCGGCATCGGCAAGAAATACCCCTTCCCACGTCTTGGCCAGCGACCGTGTGGTTCCACGGCGTGCAGCCTGCACGCGACGAACCGCCTCGGTTGCCCGACCTTCGGCATGCGCGAGTCGTGCTTCGACAAACGACAAGCGCGCTGGGTCGCGAACACGGTTCTTTCGAATGACCTTGAGGGTGTCCTCCGCATCTTCGAGGAGCTTGGCGTCGATATAGCGAAGCGCCAGCGTCATTCGAACATCGGAGGCATCCGCGCCGGAGAGACTTGTCCATGCAGCGGCATCTCGCGTCAGTTCAAGGGCGCGTCCCATGAACCCACGCTGGGCGAACACCTCTGCGGTGTTGAGCAGCAACGTGGTGTCGGTGACCTCTTCCATGAGGTCAGGGCGCCAGCAGCCCTCAAAAAAGGCCAAGTCGTTGCCATCTCGAGCGGCCATGCCACGCTCACAGGTCGTCAACAGTGCACGGCGAACCTCGGAGGTGGCGCCCTGTGTAGGGAAGCGCTCCAGCATCTCCTGGTAATGGGCGACCGTCTGATCGTGGTGGCCAAACAGCTGGCTCACCTGTGCCGCGAGGTGGTGGGCTTCTGCACCCGATGCTCGGACATGACCGGCGTCGGTGTGGGTCGCCGCGTCAATCGTCAGCGCGAGTGCGGGCAGCACCTGTCCCCACTCGTAGGGACGAAGGCGGTGCAGCTCAATCAGACGCTGCCGCTCTTGGGCGATGGGGAAGTTGTCGTCGAGATGGGGAATGTTTCGCCACGCCAGTTCGGCGTCATCGAACTGACCGGTCAAGAACAGGGCATCGCCCAGAATCAGCTGCCAGGCCGCGGTCGCTGCCGGCGGTCGCCGAGAGAGCGAGGCGAGGGCTGGGAGCGCGAGGTCAGGCCGACCGGCGAGCAAGAGCAGTTCTCCAGCGAGGACAACAGCCTCTGAGGATGATGGCGTCGCAATGACGTCAATCGCGAGGTCGATCTCATCGGTGGCCTTGAGCCCAACCGCAGACCAGGCGCGACACGCACGGGTCTCACGGAGGGGTGCACCATTGACCGCTGCGGCCTCACAGGCCTCGCGTGCGGCATGCCAGCGTCCGACACGGCCCTCGGCCTCGGCGAGTGCAAGCAGCACGTCATCCGCGGGCCATGACGAGTCGGAGTTCTCGATCATACGAAGGTAGCCCACAGCCTCGCGGTCAAAACCGCGCTCGAGGTGAGCTTCTGCCAACAGGTACCAGGTGGCATCTCGTGCGAGAGACGTCGTCCGGCTCCCGAGGCTGTTGCGCAAGAGCGGAATTCGGAGGGCGGGATCGGCCCAGCGTCGCTCGCTCGCACCGAGGAGGCCGGCGGTCTCCCGTGCCGTCGTCCAGCCCTGACGTGCAAAGGGCGTGTCGCCAAGTGCATGTTGAGGCGTACGGGCTTGCCCATCGAGCATGGTCACGAGCGGTGTGCTCTCAAAGGGTGTGGTGGTGAGGTTGAGGTTGAGCGTCAGCCGTTCGTCGTCAAGCGCGGGCACCACCTGGAGGTGGGGTGAGCTGGGGTAGAGGGCGAGCAACCATGTGCCACCACCCATGTCGACCGCGCTGTGCTCCAACAAATGGCGTACATCGCGGTCTTCAAGCTGCGCAGTGAGGTCCCTGTGGTTGCGATGCAACAGGACGTACTGTCGGTCGGCCTGTGCCTGTGGCAGGACCTCAACCGTCGTCTCGGGCGACACCTCAAGGGTGAACGTTGTGGGCTCCGAGGCGGTTGCGACGCCAAGCCACAGCAAGGTCTGAAACACCAGCGCGCTCATCTAGAACCCCATGACGAGACCAACCCCGCCACGCCATGCGTTGAGGTTGAAGCCCATGCCGTCCCGCGGTGGCAGGTTGAAGCGCTTGGAGCCGAAAATCTCGAGCTCGATGGCACGAAGACGCCCCTTTTCTGGAGGCCATGTACGCGGCTCATCGACAAGACCCAGGTCGACGCGGATGCCGACACGGGCTTCGAAGCCCACCTTGGCGCCATTGATCGCGCCGCGGTTGGAGGGTGTGGTGTCTGACTCAAACTGAACCGTCCCGATGGGAAACTGCTCGCTAAACACCGTGAAGCTCGGTCCACCACCGACGTAGACGTCGACAGGAAAGAGGTCTTGGCTGAACGTGTAGAACGCCATCAACGTGAGTGGTGCGAGGTGGAACCGGCGGGGGTCATCGACGAGAATCGCGCCGCTGTCATCGGTGGAGCCCGTGCTCACACTCTCGCGTGGTCGGGCCTGCATGTAGCCGGCTTCGATCTCGGCCGAGAGGGGTCCCCAGATGGGAACATTGAGTCCAATCCCCGGCATGAAGCTGCCGGATCGGTACACCGCAGCGATACTCGTGTCTGCCCACTGCTCACCGAGCGCACGAACCGAGAGTCGGACGATCGGTCGGTCATCGACGGGTGGGGCGGGGGCGCTCGCAGCGTAGTTGCTCGGATTGGCTGGGACTTGCGCCAACGCGGGCGTTGTCCAGCTCGCTCCAAGAAGGGCAGCTGCGGCGAAGGTAAGGGTGCGGGTGTCACTGAAGAGCACGGCGACGCTCCTTGGCTTGCTGCTGAAGGGTGAACGCAACGATGAGGTCACGCTCGTCATCGGCGAGCTCGGCAAAGGTGAGGGTCATGTGTTCGCCGTCATGAGCACTCACCACGGCGGGGACAATCAGGAGGTGTTGCGACTCGCGCACGTGGAGCGAGAGCCAGACGCGCACACGGGTGTCGAGGGCCCACGGACGGGCCTTGAGCTTCAGGGTCACGCCGCTGAGCTGGACAGTCTCTTGGGTCAACGTCACGCCACGTTGCTGAAGGTCGAGACGCTGGGTGAGATGGTCGAGCTCTTTTCGGAGCGCATCCAGGGATGCCACGAGGGTTCGGAAGGCATCACGGACCTCGGGACCATGGAGTCCCGTGCGGGCAACCGCACCTCTGGCACGCTCGATCGCGGGTGCAGCCGAAGAGGACGGCATGCTCAGAGCAGAGGTTTCCCCGTCATCCAACGCAAGTGCGATGGGGACTTCAGCGCGGACCTCGAACCAGGGCATCTCATTCATGGGCCCCCCATCGGACGCGACCGCACGAAGTTGAGGGACTTTTTTTCGGGCGGGCCCTCAAGTGGCCATGGTTCGGATCCGTCCACGGGGGGGACGGTGTCCCACACGCGGGAGAGGGTCGATGACCGAAGACCGAGAACTCATCAGCGTCTTCCTCGAAGAAGCTCAGGAGCGACTGGACCAGATGGCATCGACGCTGCGGCAGCTGGAACAAAACCCCACCGATGCCATGGGTCAGCGGCAGCTGTTGCAGCAGCTCCACATGATCAAGGGCACCAGCGGCACGGTAGGCATGGCGAATCTAGAGCGCACCGCACACCGCGCCGAGTCGCTGGTCGAGGCGATGGCGACGGTCGATGCACGCGCGCCCCAGTATGTCGGGCCGATTGCAGAGGCTGTGGATTCGATGACTGCTACCGTGGGGGCCGCGCACCGTGCGCTCCACCGACACGAGCCGAAACCGAATGCGGTCGCCATGCCGCAACAGGGCCCCCAGTCACGGTTGGCCACGCTCGGGGAGCACTGGCGTCGTCTGGGCATCCTGGTGGAAGATCTTGCGCTGGCCGACGGGAAACAGGCCATTCTCGACATCCGCGGGCAGGACATCCAGGTGGACTCATCGCTGGCGAGAAGGCTGCACGCTCCACTCCTCCAGCTGATTCGCAATGCCGTGTTTCATGGCATTGAGCAGCCCTCTGTCCGGGAGTCTCTGGGGAAGTCACCGTGTGGCGTTGTCGTGCTTCATGCCTATGTATGTGACCAAAACCTCGTGGTGACCGTGACCGATGACGGGTGCGGCCTACCCACGGCGGCCATCGCAGCGAGGGCGCTGGCACAGGGCCTCGTGACGGCCGACGACTTGGCTGACCTCGGACCTATCGAGCGTGCGCGGTTGGCCTTTGGACCCGGAGTGACCACGCGCAACGAGGCGACCCTTGTGGCGGGCAGAGGTGTGGGTCTCGATGCGGTGCGGGCATTTGTCGAACAGTTGGGCGGGGAGGTAGACCTCTGGACGCGCGAGGGGCAGGGGACGACCGTGTCGATGTGGCTCCCTCGGTGCCTGTACCGGTCACCCGCCACCGCCTCGAACATGCCACGTGATGGAGGACCGTCATGAAGGTCCTTGTGGTCGATGACAGCCAGGCCATGTGCATGATCCTTCGACGCTCGCTTCGTCAGGTGGGGATCGACGGCATGATGGTCCGGGTTGTCAACACTGGGGCGCGCGCCCTTGAGATGGCAGAGACCTACGAGCCCGACGTGATTCTGACCGACTGGAACATGCCCGTGATGGATGGGTTGGCGCTTCTCGAAGAACTCCAGGTTCGTGAGAGTCGCGCCTTGCGGGGCGTGGTCTCTTGGGAACTGTCCGAGGACGTACGTGCCGTCGCCCGTGGCGCCGGCGCTTCATTTTTTCTTTCGAAACCGTTCGGAGCGGACGCTGTCCGAGCTCTGATCGAGCCCCTCGTCGAGGGGCAGGAGGTCGCGTGAGTGCAGTGATGGATATGTGGTCGACGGAGGCGGCTGGCGAGATGATGAGCTTGCTCGTCGGGCGGGAGGTGTCCGTTGCGCTGGCGCCTCCAATGGTGCTGGCACGCGCGCCGGCCTGGATCGGCGTCTATGAGACCCGCGAGGGAGATCTCGGCGGGCTCTTTCTCGCGGACCTTCCGTTTGCGGTCTACGCGTCGAGTGCGTTGTCGCTGGTTCCTGCATCGGAGTCTGCATCCGTACTCGAACAACGGTTCCTACCCGTAGCCCTCGAGGACAACCTGGCAGAGATCTTCAACGTCAGCTCTCGCCTCTTCTCTCGGCCTTCTGTGCCGAGGGCCAAGTACACACAGACCGTGTGCTACCCCACACGGCTGTCTGCGGGGTGGCTCGACTGCTTGCTCCGACCAGGAAAACGGGTGGACTTCGAGGCCAACATCCACGGCTATGGAGCCGGGTGTATGACCTTGATTCTACCGTGAGCGGCGGCGTATAAGCGCGATCACGGGTGCCAGCGCGAGGCCCCACGCGGGGGATGGCGCAGACTGGCATCCGAGTCCGCCGGTCTCGCCCGACAAGACGGACGCCGTGACATTCGAGGGAGTCACCGTGTCGACGGTGTCATCGGTTTCATCTGTGTCATCGGTCTCCACCGTGTCCTCCGAATCGACCGTGTCTTCGGTGTCTTTGGGGTCGGTGTCGTCGGTGCTACCCGTGTCTTGGGTCGTGTCACCCGTGTCGTTGACGGGCTCACCCGTGTCTGCGACAACGGTGCCCGTGTCTGCGAGGCCCGTCTCCGTATCCGGGGTGTCCAGGAGGCCGGTATCGGTGGGGCCGCCGGCCATGGCCAACGCAATCGAGAGATGAAGTACAAGCATGGGCGTCGCCCTCCGGCAGTCCTATCGGACCGGTGGCTCATGCCTTGAGGTCCAAGTCCTAGATGGTCTTGGCGACCCGTTGTCCCTTGTGTTGGGCGCGGACCGAGCCATAACCTCCGAGACTCTTCTTTCCTCGGTGCAAGGCCTTCAACTTGTTCTGCGTGTCGGAACGCTCGGCTGTGAGTCGGGTGATGAGCTCGCCCAGATTTTCGCGGATCTTCAGCAGCAGCTCACGCTCATGGGGCTGGGGCGCCATGCCGCTGGTGAGTGCCTGGACATTCTGGCTCAGCGCACGCACCCGATGGAGGTCTATCTCCCACTGCACGGCGAGGTCTTCGCACTCTTGTAGCAGCGTGGTCAGGCTCACACGGCCGCCAAGGCAGGGCCACGGGCTGCGACCCGCCATCCATCGAGAAGCGTGGTCAACACGTCGCGAACATTGGCGAGGTGTGCGGGGTCCTTGTCGCGACCGACCGCGATCAGCTCCTCGAGCGACCATCCGTAGAGGGCGCGCATCTGTGCGCAGAACTCGGGGGCTTGTTTGTCGTCGAGGCCGCCCATCAGCTCGAGGATGATGGCGCGTGCGTGGTGTACATCTGACAGCCAGTGTCCGTCATGACTCCCGAGTGCACGCTCCGCCTTCAGGAGGCGCTGGATGCTCTCTTGGTAGAGCATGACCACGAGGTGAGCTTTGCTCGACGACTGGTTCCGACTTTGTTTGTAGCGGTGAATTCCGCGCATCATGGGCTCCGGTCAGACAGAATTAGAAGAGCGAGGCGCCGCCGAGAATGGCGCCGAGCTGGGCTTGTGTGGAGTTGAGCTGGCCGAGGGTGACCTCGAGGTTGCTGAACCGTGCACGAAGGCGTTCGACCTCGGAGTCGATACGGTTCTGCTGGCGCTCAATCTGGTTCTGGAGGTCAGAGATCTGGCTCTCGATGGTCTCACTACGGACATCGAGAAGGCCGTCCTCGCCAATAAAGAGGTCTTCAATGTCCCGAACGATGTTGGCGAGAGGTCCTCCGGTCGGAGGCACCACGCCGTCGGGGTTGGGCGCATCGAACAGCAGGGCGTTGCTGAGGTCGCCGCTGGTGACTTCGACTTCGAAGGCGCCATCGGCAGAGTCCGTGCTGGTCATGAACAAGCGGTAGTGGTTGCCATCCTGCAGCACCCGCGCCTCAATGCCCGCGAGGCCATTGAGTTGGGCGGCCACATCCGAGAGGGTGTCCCCTGGATTGATGGTGACCCCTTCGACGATTCGCCCGCCACCCGTGATCTTCAGGGTGCCAGACGCGCCAAAGGCATCCGAAGGATCGGAATAGACCTGGCTGTGTACGCCGTCGGTCGAGAAGATCGACTGCACAAGGTCCGGATTGTCCGTGAGCACGGTGTCGAGTGTGTCTCGGTCAAACTCGAGCGTTCCCTCGCGGGTGGTGAGGATGCCGAGTCGGGACAATGAGGTTCCGAAGTACCCCGCGCTGCTGTCTCCGAGGTAGTTCTCGGAGATGCGGTTCGACAGCTGGTCCATGATGCGTCGTGCACTGGAGTCACCGACCAGCGGACCACGAAGTCCCACGTCGGTGTTGTAGACCGTGTTGACGTCGTAGAAGCTCTTGATGTCGTTGTAGGCCGTGACAAAGGCTTCGAGCTTCTCGGCAATGGCGTCATCGTCGCGTTCGACGGTAAAGACGATAGGCGAGGTGCCGGCGGACCGTGCGTCGATGTCGATGCCGGGAATCTGCCCGTGGAAGGCGTTGTCGGCGCTCGACAAGACCAAGCCGTTGACCGAGATCTGCGCATCTTGGGCGATGCTTCCCTCGACCGCTGGGTCAGCGAAGGTGAGGTCTGTGGCGCTGCCATCGAAGGCGAGGTTGGTGATGTCGACCGCGTTGTCGAGACCCGTGTCGGTACCTGCCACCACCAGCTTGTAGGGGTTGGTGCCTGATCCGGTGTCCACCACATAGGAGGTGACGCCCTCGAGGGCGTCGAGCTTTGCGGCGAGCGTGTCGAGCGTGTCTGTGGCGTCGATGCTCACCTGGGTAGTGGTCCCACCCACCGAGACATCAAAGGTGCCACTGCTCAAGAGCCCCGCTTGGTCTCTCGCCGAAAATCCGTCTGCACCCACCCAGCTGGACAGGGTCGCGGTCTGCAGGACCTGGACGCTGTAGGTTCCTGGCTGTGTTCCGCTCCCAAAGCTGACCGAGAACTGGCTCTCATCGGAGAGGTCTGTGCTGTAGAGCGACAGGCTCTCGGGCGCGCCGAGCTCTTGAAGGGTCTCGGACAGCGAGGACAGCCGTGAGTTCAGATCAGAGACGGTCGACTGCCGGTCGCGCCAGTCGCTCTCTTGGGTCTGGAGTGACCGGAGACGAACCGATTGGCTCTCCACGATCGCATTGATGAGCGATGTGGTGTCGAGTCCGGAGACAACGCCGTCGATGGAGGTCATGGACACATCCGGGGTGAAGAAGGGGTGCGGTCACAATCGTGTCCCGCTGTCTTCTTCGTCGGTCCAAATCAGGGGGAATTGAGCCTAAGTTTCGGCTTTCTTTCCGCCCCCGACGCCCTCCTAGAGGAGGTTGAACAGGTTCGTCCGGACGGTCGACGCGGTCACCTGCAGCGCGCCCTCGAAGGCCACACGCAGGTTGGCAAGCTCGGTGTAGGTCTCGAACTGGTCGGCCTCGACGAGGGCTGCCTTGCGCTCCTCGAGGGCAAGCTCGAGGTTCTGTGCGACGGTCGCTGCCGACTCGGCGCGCGCGGTCGAGAGGCCGATACCTGCCCGGCTCGAGATGACTTGGTCGATCGCACCGTCGAGCTGCGTGAGCGTCGCGGCGACGGCATCTGCATCATCCGAGGAGAGGGCGGCCTCAAGGTCGGCGAGGGCATCGAGCGGACTGCCGGACCCGGCGAAGATGGCCTCACCGTTCCACCCAGCCTCGGTAAAGTTGTTCGGACCGATGCGAACGGTAGCCGTGCTGTTGTCGCCCATCCAGGTGCCGTCGTCGCCGAACGGCGGACGGCCGTAGGCTTGGCCACCGAAGATGTAGCGGTCCCCGAACTGGGTGTTGGCCGTGCTGATGAGGGATTCCCGAATCTGGGCGACTTCCTCGGCCAGCTGGGCACGCTCGGTACCGACACCGGCTTCGTTGGCGCCGAGCACGGCGAGCTCACGGGCGCGTGCGAGCAGGTCGGAGACCTCGCCAAGGACACCGTCTGCGGTGTTCTGAACGGAGATTGCGAAGCTGGCATTGTTCTGCCACTGCCCTTGGTCCTTGATGGAGGCCTCAAGGGCATCCACTTCGCCAAGTGCATTGGGCATGTCGCTCGGGTCGATGAGCTTCAGACCGGTGATGGACTGCTGCTCAACCGTTCGAATCCGCTGACGGATGTCGGAGAGCTGGGACTGCATCAGGGACGTCTGTGCACCAAGACCGAGGCGAAACACGCTTGTCATCAGACCAGCTCCATCAGGGTGCCGAGCATGGCATCAGCCGTCGACATGACCCTGGCTGCGGCCTGGTACGCGGCCTGGTAGGACAGGAGATTGGCGGCCTCTTCGTCGAGGTCCACACCCTGTAGGTTGTTGGCGAGGGTGTCGAGGTCTTGTACGACGGCGGCTTGCTGGGTCAGCGCGCGCTCGGCGCTGTTGACATCGCGGCCGACGCGGGCGCTGAGGTTGGTCAGCATATCGCCGAAGGTCTCGCCGGTGGGGCTGAGGCTGGTGTCGTCGCGAAGCGCCATCAGGTTGAGCAGGTTGTCCATGTTGCCGACCAGCTCATCGTCTGGGCTGCTGCTCAAGGCGAGTCGCTCGGGGCGACCCACGATGTCTTCGTTGAGTGCGAAGGTCGCAGCGGGGTCGGAGGCGTCGTAGCTGAACAGCTCCCGACCGTTGTCGCCGGTGGCGTCGTATCCGGCCTGATGCACACCATTGGCAGCGTCTGCAAAGGAGGCCACGAAGGTGTTGAGGTCGTTCTGGTAGCTCTCGGTGTTGTCCCACGCCGTCAGCAGGCCGCCGACGGCGCCCGATGCGGAGGAGGTGATGTCGATGGCGCTGTCACCGGTGCTGATCTGCAGGCTCGGTGGGCCGTCGGGAGAGGTCTCGAGGCTGAGCGTCCGCGCGTCGATGCCGTTGACCACCGCATGGCCGCCGATCATGACCACGGCTCCGCCATCTGGAGAGAGCTGGGCGGTTGCGCCTACGGTCTCGGAGAGGCTTCGCAGCAAGAGGTCTCGGCGGTCGGCAAGGTCAGGCGCGACCGTGTCACCGCCAGCGGCGATGATGCGTCGGTTGAGGTCAGCGACCTCTTCGAGCTGGTCGTTGACGCCATCGAGCTGGTTGGAGATGTTTTCCTCAAAGCCACGCTGTGCGGCCTGGAGTTGGCCGAATGTCGCGTTGACCTGGCCCGTGAGCTGCTCAAAGGCATCGAGCACGTTGGTCCGCGCAATGTCGCTCGAGGGATCGAGCGTGAGGGCGTCCATCGCTGAGAAGGCGCCGTCGAAGAGGTCGCGGAGCGAGTCGGCATTGGCTTCGTTGAAGCTGCTCTCGACCAAGCTCAGTCCGTTGTGGAGCTGCGAGGCCGAGGCCATGCCACCCGCCTCGGCGAGACGGCGCATGGTCAAGATGCGGTCGGTGCCGCGGGTCATGGCATCGACGCGTGCGCCTTGGCCGAGCATCAAGCCGTCATAGACGACAGGGCTGGCCAGCGACTGGCTGGCCGTGCGTCGGCTGTAGCCTGGTGTCAGCGCGTTGGACACGTTCTGCGAGGTCGCCTGGATACCTGCATCTGCTGCGGCAAGTCCAGATTGTCCGACCAGTAGTGTAGAGAGTAGTGCCATGAGGTCTCCCTGACGTGGTCGAGCCCTAGCGGACCCGGCCACTCCTCCCATAGGTGGTGGCCCGCTTGCGTGGTGCAAACACGTCAATGGTCTGAACCACTTGACTCGCTGCGGCCCGCAACCGGTGCTCGAGGAGGTTGAGTTCCTCAATGATCGGACGCATGGCGACCTTCTCATCGGAGGACACAGGCGCCTTGAGGGCGACCTGCAGGTCAAAGAGGATCTGGCTGCGCTGACCATTGAGGTCAGCCAGGGTGGGCCCATCGAGCACGAGCGCTGCGTCGACCTGACGCTGGGTCAGGTCACGAAGCGTGGTCACGAGCTCTAGGGCCGAGCTCACAGATCCGCCAAGAGACTGTTGATCATCTGATCCATGTCGACGGACTGCTCAAACGTGCCGTTGCGAATCTGGGCGCGCATGTCGTCGACAAGCTCGGTGCGTACCTCTGTCGGATCTGCTGCACTCTCACGAAGGCTGGAGAGAAACCCTGCCTCTGGAGAGAGCGCGACGCGTGCAGCAGGCTGCTCGGATCGCGAACCGGAGATGGTGGAACGGTCTGCGCTGGACGTGCGGTCATGGACCGACACATTCTGGGACAGGCTGTTTCCGGAAATCTTCATCTCACACCTCGTGGTGGCACGCCCAGGAAGCGGGAGTGGTCACCTCGTGGTACTTTCTCGGATCAACCGGGCGGGAGTTGAGGGGTTTTTTTGGAAAACGCCAAAAAAACTCAGTGATCCGCCGCCTGAGCAGCGATCAGAGACCCTTCCAGCCGAAGTGATGCTCGGGATCGACCGCCTTTCCGTCCACGCGAACCTCGAAGTGGAGGTGGGGACCGGTGGAACGACCAGTGGAGCCCACGGTAGCGATCTGCTCGCCCGCCGACACCTTGTCGCCCACACGAACGTCGAGACGGTCGCAGTGGGCGTAGCGTGTGGTGGAGCCATCCGCGTGGCGGACTTCGACCAGGTTGCCGTAGCCTCCAGCCTTGCTGGAACGAATGACTTCGCCCCCCATGGCTGCCCGAATGGGTGTGCCGCGTGGTGCGGCGAGGTCGAGACCGTGGTGGTGTTTGTGTTCTCCGCTGAGCGGGTCGGACCGATGACCAAAGTGTGAGGTCGTCCGTGCGCCGCTCACGGGGAGGAAGCTGGGGCGTCGCCCGTGGCCACCGTAGTGACCGGGCAGCTGCACGGCACGCGGCATGGCGACACCACCGAGGCGCTCGGCGAGCTGGTCGGCCAGTCCGAGACTGCCGCTGTCGGCGATCTGCTGACTGACGACGTCGACCAGCATCTCACCATATTGCTTGGCGCTTCCAGAAAACAGGCCCTCGCCACCCATGCTCGAGGAGGTCATCTGCTGCATCATCATGCGAGCAAAGAGCTCCTCGACCTGCTGGCCAATCTCTTTCGGGGTCTTTGGTGTGTCGTGCTGACGCAGCATCGACGCATCGACCATTCCGGGTCCGAGGGTCATTCAGGCCTCACTGCACGACGACTTCGGCGTGAATGGCGCCTTGAGTCTTCATGTTCTTGAGGATGGTGACCATGTCACGCGGGGAAACACCCATCTGGTTGAGCGCGTTGACGAGGTCGCCGACGCTCGCACCCTTGGTGTTGACCAGCTTGCCACCGCGCTCGGTGACGTTGAGCTGCACATTGCTGACCAAGGCGGTGCTGCCTGCGGAGAAGGGTGCAGGCTGACTGACGGAGTTGATCCGCGAGACCTCGATGGTGAGCGAGCCCTGCGCGATGGCGACCGGTGCCAGCTCCACATCTCCACCAATGACCACCGTACCGGTGCGCTCATCGACGACGATGCGTGCAGGTGCGTCGAGCTGGAGGTCAACGCTCTCCACCATGCTGGCGAAGGCTGCAAAGCGGCCCTGGTAGGCCTCGGGTACCGTCAGCTGTACGGTAGAGGCGCTGACCGCTTGGGCCACCTCCTCACCGAAGGCACTGTCGATGGATTCCTCGAGGCGCTGGGCCGTAGAAAAGTCTGGAGTCTGAAGGGCAAACTCCACGACGGGTGCGTCGTTGTAGTTCACACCGGGGACCTCAATGGCGACGCGAACGCCACCGAGCACCTGGCCCGATGTAGGCACGTTCTTCCGCGCCATGTTGCCGGCTGAAGCCGTTTGGTAGCCGCCGACGAGCACGCTGCCGCTGACGGTCGCGTGGATGGCGCCATCCATCCCGTAGAGGGGTGCAATCAGGAGCTGTCCGCCCTCAATGCTGGCGGCGTCGCCCACGGAGCTGACCTTGGCGTCGAGACGACTGCCAGCACGTGTGCCAGGAGGTACAACGACTTCGACCATGACCAGCGCGATGTTTCGGCTGGCGAGGTCGGCATCCGCAAAGGTGACGCCGTAGCCCTGAAGGCGTGTGGCGAGGCTGCGAATGCTGGCCTCGTTTCGCATGGAGTCACCGGTGCGAGGAAGTCCGGTCACGAGGCCCATGCCCGTGAGGACATTCTCATGTTGTCCGATGAAGAACCCTACATCTTTTGCGCGGGCGGCTTGTGCCGGGTGGGCAGCAAGCAGAGTCAACCCGAGGATGAGCCATCGCATGGCGACCTCCAATTGAACCCCCCATCGGACAGTCGGCTCAGAAGTTGAGCCGAAGGTCTCAAAAAAAACGGATCAGAAGGGCCAGACGGCATCAAAGACGCGGTGGCCGACGCCAGGGCGCTGCTTGGTCGCGACCACACCGTCGCCAGTGACCTCAATGGCGGCCTGCGCGATGCTGTTGGCGAGCACCGTGTTGTCGGTGCGAATGTCACGCTGGCGGACGATGCCCGAGAGCGTCACGTACTGGGTCTCGCGGTTGACGCGAACCTTCTTGTAGCCCCAGATGCGGAGGTTCCCGTTGGGAAACACCTGCAGAACCTCGCAGGTCACGGTCGTGAAGACGCTGCTTCCTCGGCCGGTTGCACCCTGTCCTGCATATTGGTTGTCGCGGTTGGTCGACAGCGAGAGGCTCCCACCCGTCTTGGGCGCTGCGGCCGCGATGGAGTTCTCGAGGCCGAACATGGCACCGATGCCGGCTTCGATGCTTGAAGACGTGCTGGTGGCCGTGTCGGCATTGAGCGAGGTCGCAGTCTGCTCGTCGATGTAGACCGTGACGAGGTCGCCGATATTGCGGGCATTAAAGTCCAAGCCCAACAACCGGCGCGCCTCCACCTCGTTCCAGAGCGAGCCTGGAATCGGCTCGTGGGCGGGTGGGGGTGCGGCGAAGAAGGCAGGCGGTTGGGGCGGCGGAGGCTCGACGACCTGCGCCTTCTTGTTTCGCTTGCCAGCCTCTGCGGCAGGGCTGATGAGGAGCGCCATCATGACGACGGGTAGAGTCCAGGATTTCATTGTACGACCACCTGCTTTCCAGGACCGAGCACGCCGCGCACGCGGCGGTGGGTCCACTCGTTGATGACATCGATTTCGTCGCCCTCATGGGCGTCTTTCATGGCGGTGCCGGGTGCGCTCAAGCGCACGGCGCCACGCTGCACGATCACGGTGACAGCGTCACCATCGCGCACGTCTGGCACGGGCTTGGCGACCGATGCCGTGAGAAGGGTTCCGGGCTGAATGGTTCGGGTGGCTTCCCAGCCCGCATCTGCGGCGGTTCCCACCACATTGTCGAGTCGGACGGTCTGCAGCTGGCCCACCACGAGGTCGCCTTCTGCATACACCCGCTCCGCAACGCGTCGCTGGACCCAGACCACGAGGCTGGGTTGGCTGCGTACACTCCACAGCTTCTGGTCACCGGACCATGCCGTGACTGAGAGGCTGGGGCGGGACCGGCAAGGGTCACCCTCAAACTGCCAGGTCAGGCCCTCTGCCGCAGCGGCCTCGTCGATCAGAGACTCGGCCAGTCCAAGGTGCTCCACCTCAACCTTTACGGCGGCGCATGACGCGACCGCCCAGCTGGAGAGGGCATCCTCAACGGGCGTTGCCGCCCAGGCTGTGCTGGCGAGAAGGAAGATCATCGTCGGAGGTTCGCCGTCTGCTGCATGGTCTCATCGGCAGCCTGCACGACCTTGCTGTTCAGCTCGTAAGCGCGCTGGGCCATGATCATGGAGATGAGCTCCTCGGCGGCATCGACATTCGAGCCTTCGAGTGCGCCCGTCACGAGGTCAGGGGAGTCGCGAAGCTCTTGTCCCTGGCCACTCGCTGCGGTCTCTTGGAAGAGGTTGCCACCGATGGACCGAAGGCCACGTGCGTTGGCGAACTCCACCACCTCGAGGCGTCCGAGTGTGATCGGGCGGGGGTCATCAGGGCGCTCGGCCACGATGGTGCCGTCCTTGCTGATGCTGACAACGGCGTCATCCGGAACACTCACGCCACCGGGGAGCTGGTAGCCTGTGTTCGCGTGCACCACGGCATCGCCGTCGAGTGCGAAGGCACCGTCACGGGTGTAGACATACTGACCGTCTGGGGTCTCCAGACGGAGGAAGCGGTTGTTCGCGTGCGCACCGCCGATGGCGACGTGCATGCGGTCTCCTGTCTGTGCGACCGAGCCAGCGATGTGGTCTTTCTCGAGGCGACCGAGGGCCACACCACCGCCGACCTCTACCCGTCCTGCGCTCGCGGAGCGTCCACCGTAGGTGAGCTCCTGGTAGAACAGGTCTTGGAAGCTGGCGCGAGCCTTCTTGAAGCCCGTGGTGTTGACGTTGGCGAGGTTGTTCGCCACGTTGTCGATGCGGGTCTGCTGAGCGGCCATACCGCTGGCAGCTACGTAAAGTGCGCGCATCACTGACCTCCAAGTCGGTTCAGACGAGCGTCAAGCTCATCACTTGCTTGCATGGCCTTCTGGTAGGCCTCGAAATGTCGGCTGGCTTGCACCAGCTCCACCATGGTCTTGAGGGGATCGACATTGGACCCCTCGATGGCGCCCTGCCGTACGGCCACGCCGTCCGCCCAGCCCATCTCTCCGCCGGCTTCCCACTGCCCGTCTCCGAGCGGCGTGGCATCACCCACGGCGAGGTCGAGTCGACCAAGCTCACCCTGGTCGGAGCCGATGACGGTGCCATCTTCGGCAATACGAAAGGTCTCGCCGGGCTCGAGCTGAATCAGACCACCGTCGGCGATCAAGCGTCCAGCGCCCTGCATCCCAAGAAAGCCATCGGCATCGACTTCGAGGCGGCCCGTGCGCAGGTATCGGCGCGTCGCAGGCCCCGTCTCGACCGTGAGGAAGCCCTCACCCTCGAGCGCGATGTCGTAGGCATCCCCCGTGGTTCGGAGGGCACCTGCACTAAAGTCTTCATAGGTCTGGGTCACTTGGGCGTACATGTCGCCGAACGCGCCGCCACCACCAGCGGACTGGTAGGCGAGGCGACGTGCCTTGAACCCTGCGGTGTCTGCATTGGCGATGTTGTCCGCCAAGACCTCAAGATGAGTCTGGGCTGCGGTGGCACCGGCCAAGCTGGAATAGAGCTCACTCCCCATCTCACACCCCCGCGAAGTCAGCAGGCTCAAGGACAACCTCGAGACGCTTCTTCAGCTTGCCGCGTGCTTCAGAGAGAATCTGGCTGATGCGGCTTACGGTGACTTCAAAGACGGCGGCGATCTCGGCGAGCGAGAGCTCCTTGCCGTAGTAGAGCATGATGCAGTGGCGCTGCCGCTCGGGCAGGTCCTTGATGGCCTCGGCGAGTGTTCGCCGGAGGTCGCGCATGCGGAGCTGCGCATCAGGCGCAGCCGTGTCCTGGTCCATCAGGCGCTCGAGAAGGGGACGCTCTTCGCCGTCTTCCTCGTCGGTATAGTCCAGGCTCATGTGCTGGACGGGGCGCACCTTCTGTTCTGCAAGCCAGTAGTCCTCGAGGTCCATCTCGAGAAAGTCCGCGCATTCCTGTGGGGTGGGCGCGCGGTCAAGGTCGCGAGCGAGGGTCGTGCGTGCGTACTCGACACGCTTGGCGAGCTCACGACGACGTCGCGTGAATGGATCGTTCTTCCGTAGGTCGTCGTACATGGCGCCGCGCACCCGGTACTCGGCAAATGTGGTGAACTGGATGCCCCGTGTGGGGTCGAACCGATCGAAGGCCTCGAGAAGGCCAATGCCTCCGCTGGACACGAGGTCGTCGAGGGTAGCGGTGGATTCGGGGCTCAGGCGCTCAAAGACCCGTCGTGCGAGCAGAACCACCTTTCGGTGGTAACGATGGCAGACTTCGTCGCGGGTCATCCCGTCGACGCGTCGCTCGCTCGCTCTTCCGTAGGGGTTTCGCATGATCCGTGCCTCCAGTGCACATCCTTCGATTCAGCATCGGACACGGGCCCGTCGACTTTAGGTGGCAGCCCATTTTTTTTGCCCAAAACGCAAAAAAGCGCGCCAGAGCGGCGCGCTTTGCATGGCATCAAGGTCCAGATTTATGCGTTAGCAGGAACCATTCCCCGAACCTCGCCCACCACATCAAGGCGTGCGGTCGGCAGGAGCTCGGCACTGGACAACACCACAATGCGTGGAAGCACACGCTCGAGGAAGCGTCGCAGTGCACCTCGGGCGAGAGGTGGTGCGAGGACCACGGCCTGACCAGGTCCCGGGTAGCTCTCGGTGAGCTCGCGAAGCTGAACGATGAGGTTGCGTGCCGCTTGGGGGTCGAGGGCAAGGCTCGGTGCGCCACCGTCTTGGGTTTGGAGGCTCCGAAGCACGAGCTCCTCGCCGGCCGAGCCGAGGGTCACGACGTGAACGGCGCCGTCTTCATCGGTGAAGCGGTGGGTGATGTGACGGGCGAGCCGCTGACGCACGAACTCGGTGAGGACATCGGGGTCGGTGGTGCGGTCAGCATAGTCGGTGAGGGTCTCGAAGACCGTGTAGATGTCGCGGATGGAGACGCCCTCACGGATGAGGTTGCGAAGCACCCGCAAGACCACCTGGCGAGACAGGGGCTCTGGGACGAGGTCGTCGATGAGACGAGGCGCTTCGGCCTGCAGACGCTCCATGATGCGCTCGAGCTGGCGCACATCAAACAGCTCGTGGCCGTGGACGTGCATGAGCTCGACAAGGTGGGTCGTGAGGACGGTAGGTACGTCGACCACAGTGTAGCCCTGGGCCTGGGCCTGCAGCACCTGATCGTCGCCAATCCACCATGCAGGGAGCTGGAAGACAGGGTCGGTCGTGCGGATGCCACGCAGGTCACCGTGGGCGCTGCCTGGGTCGAGTGCGAGCTGCTGACGGGCCTTGAGGTTGCCGCGCCCAATCTCCTCACCGCGGAGCTTGATGACGTAGGTGCCAGACTCGAGCTGGAGGTCATCCCGGAGGTGAACAGGTGGGAGAACCACGCCCAAGTCTTGGGCGAACTGGTTGCGGATCTTCTTGATGCGCTGGATGAGCTCACCACCCTGGCGGTCATCGACCATGTAGAGCAGGTCGATACCGACCTCGATGCAGAGCGGGTCCACGCCGAGGAGGTCTTCGGGATGCGCATCGTCGAGCGAGCCCGTCGACGTCGTCCCTTCTTGGGCCTCGTCGGTGGTCTGTGGGCGATTGTTCAACTGCCAGCCGATCCAGCCCACGATGGCAGCGAGGATGCCGAATGGCGTTCCGATACCAGGAATCAACGCAAGGCCGACGAGCGCGCCCGTCACCATGATCCATGCGCGAGGGCTGCCAGAGAGCTGTGAGCCCAGCTGGTCGGACAGACTGCTGTCGCGGTCGTCGGTCACGCGGGTCACGAGGAGACCGGCCGCGAGGCTGACAATCAGAGCGGGCACCTGACCCACGAGGCCATCACCGATGGTGAGCACCGTGTAGGTCTGCATGGC
>JBMHDG010000069.1:0-3288 GCA_049889515.1 Myxococcota bacterium | reverse complement strand
GCTGTCGTTGGCGTCCATAAGTGCTGTGCCGCGCACCCAGCCGATGCGGACGGGCACCAGCGAGGTGTGGCGTCCCCAGGCATCGTGCTCGCTGTGCCACTTGGCTTCGAGCGTCTGCAGGGCAGCCTTGGTCTCCGCGTAAACGCCATCGCCACCGAAGGTGCCGAGGTTGGGCGAGAGCGGGACAATGACCTGAAGGGCATCGCCACGTCCGAGCGCCTTGAAGCGCGCGGCAAGGCCGCCGATCATGCGCTCTGGCCCCAAGAGCATGGCGCGAAGGGCAACTTCGGCGCGTGGTCCGAGGGTGTCCAGCGTTCCGAGGTCCTTGATGGCGGCAAACGGCAGCAACAGGTCGGGGAGGAGCCCACGTCCTTCGAGGTGGCTGATCAGGGCGCTGATGTCAGTCATGCTCGCCTGATTGAACGGCACGATGTGCAGCTCTGCACCTGGACCCGCCTCGGCAGCAAATAGCTTCTGGTAGAGCGCCACACGTGCGCGCCGGTAGGAGCTGGTGGTGACGATGACGCGTGCACCGCCGCGGAGCAGGTGTCGGACCACGTCCGTGGCGAGGCTGGTGGGGCCGGCGCCTGTGACCAGTGCCGTGCGGCCCGCGAAGGACCACGCGCTGTCGGCACCTGCGAGCAGCAGGTCCTTCCACGTGGTGGCCAGGTGACCCACATCACGCTCTGTGAGGTCGCGAACGAAGGTCTCGCGCGTGCCTTCGGGACGGTCTCCCTCGGGTCCGGGACGCACGGGGGTCCAGTCCACACATCGGGCCTCACCGCCGGCAGCGATGGCCTCCAGCATCTCCTGTCGCTCGGGCACACGGTCGGCGTACCAGGCAGCTGTTCGACCGACAGCCGTGTCACCACCCCAAGTGACGAGACGACCTGCATCACCCTCGCCGTGGAGCGCATACCGAACGACAGCGCTGTGGGCCCATGCCCAGCCTGACGTCAGGGCGACGTGTTGCTCGGGGTGGAAGGCTGGCTGAAGGGCACGCTCGACCTCGGGCTCGAGGACACTCGTGTCGCTGTTGGACTCGGGCAGTGGGGTCTCTTCGAGCGACATCTGGCCAAGGGCCTGCGCCGCACGGGTGAGCACACCTTGGGGTCCTGCGAGCTCCGAGCGAAGCTCATTGAGGGCCTCGGCGTCGACGGCTGCCGCTGCACCACCGGTCGAAGGGCCGGCGAGCCCAAAGCCGTGGCGCGCAGCGAGGCGCTCCGCGAGCTGACGTGCGAGGGCCTTGGCCTCGGCCACATCCGCCGCACGGGTCGGCAGACCACCAAGGTCGCCACCCGCCGTTGAGGTGCCTTCACGGGTACCGGTCACGAGCTCGTCGAGCGCATCGCTGACGAGGCCCTCGCCGAACTGGAAGGTTGTGGCCAAGTGCTGCTCGAGGTCGCGCTTGCTCCAGCCACACGGGCCGAGCACTTGGGCGCAGGCCGCATCGTGGCGTGCGGTCCGGTAGGGGCCCGGGCCGCGGTAACGAACCTTGGACTCCATGGTTGTGATGAGCTCGCCGAGCGGCAGCTGTGCGGCACCATCGATGGCGCCCACGCCGAGCTCTTGGCCCACGTCGAGGAGGAGCTGGTTGACCCGCGAGGACACGCCGTCGAAGATCTCCTCGAGTGTCTCGAGGTGTGAGAGCTGGTCGAGTCGGCGCTTGCTCTGCAGCGCGATCATCCACCGCAGTACCTCTGCGGTTCCTGGTGCGACCTCGGGTGGTGCGCCCACGGGACCGGTCGGTGCGACCACAGGCGCGGGTGCTGCTTCGGCCACGGGTGCGGCGGCTGGCTCGGCGCTCGCCTCGACCTCTGGGGCTGCGACGGGCTCGGGCAGGTCCGTGTCCTGGGAGAACACAAGATCGCGATCTGCCTCGACGTGAAGCACGGGCATGTCGATGCCGAGCGCCACACGAGTTTGCTTGGCCATGTTGGCCAGGGTGGGCTGGTAGCCCACGCCGATCTCGATGATCGTGTCGAGGCCGAGGCCCTTGCGCCATGCTGGCTGCAGCAGGAGGTCTTGGGTCTCGATCCACCGGACGGGAGACGCGAACTGCCACGCGAGCAGCTCGATGAGCAGGATGCGCGCGACGGCATTGCGGTCGGCCATCGCCTCGTCCCAGCGGTCGAGTAGGTCACGGACGATCTGCGCGTCGACGACCTCTAGGATGGCGAGCGCGAACGGTCGGGTGAGCTCGAACGGACGTGCCACGAGGTTGGGCACGTAGCGGCCGATGAGCGAGGCGACATCGACCTCTTGCGGCATGCAGCGGTTGAGCTTGTCGCGGAACGCGTCGACACCGGGCACCAGCGCGGTGGAGTGGAACGGCACATCGATGCCGGGCACGAGGAGCCACGGCGCCTTCTTGCCCTTCTGCCGTGCCATGAGGCGCTTCTCCAGAACGCGGAGCGTCTTGGTCTCGCCCGTGACGGCGTACTGACGGCCTCGAACGTTGTAGTTGACGATCTCGACGAACCCACCGGTCTCGGCGCGGACTTCCTCAAGGAGGCCCTCGACCTGCTCGGCAGGAAGACCGGCATGGTGGGGTCGGACCACGCCCATGCGGTAGCCGCTCTCCCCGTGCTCATCGCGCGGAACGAGGGTGTGCATGGTGAGACCACGACGCCAGACCAGCTCGATGACGGCCTCGAGAGGCAACACCCGCCCGTACGCGGCGAGGGCGGCATACTCACCGACGCTGTGACCGCAGAAGGTCGCGCCAGGAATGAGGGCACCCGCTTCGTCGAGCTCTTGGATCTGAGCCATCGCGAGCGTGGCCATGGCCACCTGCGTGAACTGCGTCAGGTGAAGGACACCTTCGGGGTGGCGCACCTGGCCTTCGGGAAGGCGAAGCTCGGTGGGGTTGTCGCGCACCACGCGGAGCAGGCTGAAGCCGAGCTTGTCCCGGCTGACGCGGTCGGCGGCTTCCCATACGCGCTTGGCGGCGCGGGAACGTGCATAGCCATCCATGCCCATGCCGGGGCGCTGGATGCCTTGGCCTGGGAACACATAGGCCACCTTGTACGGCGCGACGGTCCAGGTGCCGCGGACCGCGATACCCTCGGACGTCGAGAGGGTGACCTCGATGTTGCGGGCGCCATCCTTGAGGCTGCGGCGGACGGCCTTCAGCTCGATGGGGGATCCTGGCGCCACGGGAGCGAGGAACTGCACGCGAGAGTGCGTGATGCGGGTCGCGTCACCGTCTGCGGCATGGTCGACCACAAAGGCGGTACAGCGGGCAGCGGACCAGAGGCCGTGCACGATGGGTCCGTCGAGGTCGGC
>JBMHDG010000068.1:0-8028 GCA_049889515.1 Myxococcota bacterium | reverse complement strand
GCCCAGCTGGTCGGACAGACTGCTGTCGCGGTCGTCGGTCACGCGGGTCACGAGGAGACCGGCCGCGAGGCTGACAATCAGAGCGGGCACCTGACCCACGAGGCCATCACCGATGGTGAGCACCGTGTAGGTCTGCATGGCGCTGCCGATGTCCATGCCCTGCTGCACGGTGCCGATGACGACACCGCCGATGATGTTCACGAGCGTGATGAGCACGCCCGCGATCGCATCCCCACGGATGAACTTACTGGCACCGTCCATGGCACCGTAGAAGTCAGCTTCTTGGGCCACTTCGGCACGGCGCTTCTTGGCCTGCTTCTCGTCGATGAGTCCGGCATTCAGCTCGGCATCAATGGCCATCTGCTTACCGGGCATGGCGTCGAGGGTGAAGCGGGCGCCCACCTCGGCCACGCGTCCAGCACCCTTGGTGATGACGATAAAGTTGATCAGCACCAAGATCGAGAAGATGACCAAGCCGACAATGGTGTTGCCGCCCACGACAAACTGGCCGAACGCCTCGATGACCTTACCGGCCGCGCCTGGCTCGTCGCCGTGGAGGAGAATGAGCCGGGTACTCGCGATGTTGAGGGCGAGACGGAACATGGTGGTGACGAGAAGAAGAATCGGAAACGCGCTGAAATCGACAGGCTTGTTCACGTAGGTGGTGGCCACGAACAGCAGCAGCGCGAGGCTCACACTGCTCGCCAACAGCACGTCGAGTGCGAGGGGCGGCAGGGGCACCAGAATAATGGCGAGGAGCGCAAACGTGCCCATGGCAAGGGCCGCATCCCCGTTTCGGGTCAGGGCGTTCCATACGGCGTTGTTGTGGTCTGTGGTGGACATGCAGTTCCTCCGCTCGCACGCCTTTCGGACACGGCGCCCAAGACTTTAGGGGTCACACAAAAAAAGTTGAACATTCTCGCTCAAGTTCTGGGCGCAGGGGCCGTAGGTGAATCGGGAGGTCCCCTTGAATAGCCTCGCAAATCCGATGAAAATGGTGTTTCGATCGTCTCGGAGCCCGGAGACCACGGCACGCGATCTCGGTGCCATGCTCGCCAATGTGCCTGGGATGCGAGAACGCATTCGGAAATATGTCGAGCTGTTCTACAGCTACATCAAGGGGTCCATCGATGACCCTGTTCGTGCGGCTGTGGTGCTGGGTCCGCGTGTTGTGCTCGACATCGCGGTGCAGCATGGCCTCGTTCAAGCCACAGAAGACTGGGGAATGTCCGGTCCGGTGCAGCTGGCCTTCTGGGGCGAGTGTGTACGTCGTGGCCTGACCGCTCGTTTGTTGGCTGAGGAACTCGAAGACGTCCATCTGGACTCTGCGTTCACGGCCGGATTTTGTGCAGAGTATGGGGTGGGTGCCCTCCTGACGGACACGCCGCGATCGCTGCGGTGGTCCCGCGACATCCGAAGTCTGTCAGGCCCAGACCGACGCGATGCCGAGGAGCAGACGCTCGGACGAACGCGCGTCGACAGCTTTGTTCAGCTGGCGCGTGATCTTGAGCTCCCGGAGGAGCTGATTCACGTTGTGGCGCATCATGAAGGCGACCCCGACGACCAGCCTGATGCGACGCGCGGGTTGAGCCTGGTGACCCACCTCGCGAACCGGCTCGGGCAGGCCATCACATCACCGCAGGCTGCAGAGGAGCTCGAAGCGTGGGTCAATGAGGCCGCACGTCAGTGTGGATTTGACACCACGCGAGGGTGGGAGATCATCGACCGTGTCCTCGAGGACACGCCTCGTGTGGCGACGGTACTCGGCATTGAAGTCGATGCCCAGCCAACGGCAGAGCAGCTCTGTATGGGCCTCGAGAGCGGGTCGGACCCCGAGTCCATGACCCACGCTGAGCTTCTCGAGTGGACGCGGATCTTGTTGGCCGAGAACGAGCGCTACAAGGGCGAAGCAGCGGCCTTGCGCACACGCCTTGAGACCGCGCAAGATCGCGACCCTGTGACGAACCTTCCGTTGCAGCCCAGCATGGTGGCGCAGCTGCGTGAGCTCTGTGAGACCCATGCGGACCGCGGCTCTCAGCTGACGCTCATTCACCTTGATGTCGATGGGTTCACCGCCTTCAACAGCCACTATGGTTACAACGCAGGCGACCGTCTGCTGCAGCAGATTGCGCAGAGCGTGCCCACGGTGGCGCGGGAGCTCGCGCTCTTTGGCCGTGTTGGCGCAGATTCGTTCTTAATGGTCATTGAGAATGGCGAGCGCGCGGGTCGGTTGGTGGCCGAGCGCGTTCGGGCTTCGATTGAGAGCAACCATCTCGTGTTGACCAACCAGCGTGCGCGGGCGACGGCGACGCTCACTGGCCTGTGTCGCGTGCCAGCGAGTGCCCGCGACGGTGAGCGCTTGATGGCGGAGCTGGCCCGGAAAGCCAGGAAGTTCCGTCCACAGGCGGGGAACAAGACGCTCTGGTAGCGATCTTGAGACATCGCCAACAGGGTGTGGGTGCGCTAGGTGAGCGGGAGCTTACCTAGGGTCGTCTATGCCGTTTCTGACCATGAATGCTCTTGCTGGCGCTGGCTTGATGGCCCGACGCGCGTGGATTCATCGCATCGATCGCGAAGGCCTCTATGGCAGCGATCATCACATGTTGGTGTGGGCCAAGGAGAATGACGTTCGTGCTTGGTGCATGTTCACGATCGCCTTCGACGCCGAGGTGGGTGCGGACTGGGATGCCATCCAAGCTCAGATCGTCGAGAACGTTGAGCAAGACATGGTGCGTGAGGACAGCGACTTTCGGCGCGGTGTCGACATGGAGGCCGAGCGTTTCATCTTTCACCGCGACATTTGTGCCGCCGACATCATCGATCAGGTCGACGATGACATCGCCTTCTATACGGTGCAGGACACTGAGCGGCGCCGAGAGCTGGTGTTGCGGTTTCACACCGGCAGGGCTGAGATGGCCGTGGTGTTCGACCATACTGTCTGGGATGGCGCCCGTGTGGTGAATGAGATCGTGCACAAGGCCATCGAGAGCAAGCCCTTCGCGAGCCGTTGGTTGCTCAAGGAGAGCTACATTCCGGTGGGGAGTGAGGTGTTGCAGCTCTACACGGCGTGGCGCATGGCGTTCCGGCGGTTCCGACACACGCCGATGCCGCCCCTCGAGGAGGGGTCCAACCTCATGGTGTTTGACCACCGCCTGAAGCTGGCCGACATCAAGGCGTTCAAGAACCGTGAGGGGGTGGGCTTCACCCCCTCCTTGGTGGCGCACTGGGCGGACCACCTCTTCCGATGCACGGGTCCTGCGCGCAAGAAGATCCGCTTTGGGTTGCTGGTGGCGTGCGCCTCTCCGCGGCATCGCAACAACTACTCTGTCATGCTGGTCGATGTGCATCGGCACCACACCAAGGCGCAGACCGCGAAGTCGGTGGCGAGGCAGCTGAAGTCCCGGGCCATTGAGGTGCTTCCGATGTACCAGCTGCTCTGCAACGTCGACGTGCAGAGCATGTTCAAGCAGAACTTGGTCGACTGCCTATTCAGCCCAGGGCCGTTTGAGATGGGGACGGGTCCGAGCCAACGCGTCAAGACCATGTCCTTCTTTGCGGTGCCATCAACCTGCCCGATTTACGCCTTTGCCTGTACCATTGGGGAGGAGATCGCCATCTCCTGTACATGGAATGCGGCAGAGATCAGCCCCGAGGCACTGGGCCGAGGGGCCGCTCAGGCGGTCGAGTATACGGACAAGGCCATCGCCGTCTCGGTTCGCCGCTAGTCAGCCCGCGGCGATGCGTGCTTCGCAGACCGACTCCAGCCAGTGTGCAAAGGCGCCGAAGTTGGCAAAGCGGGGATTGGTGGTCTGTCCCTTCTCGAATCGCAGGTAGATCTGCTGGACGATAACGGCGAGCCGAAACAGGCCATAGACCTCGTAAAAACAGGGGTTATCGACCCGTCGCCCCGTTCGTTGCGCATAGGCCTGCCAGACCTGCGTTCGCGTCAGCATGCCGGGCAGATGCGTAGGCTGACGACGGACCATCTTCATGAGATCTGGGTCATCTTCCTGCACCCAGTACGCGAGGCTGTTGCCCACATCCATGAGGGGGTCTCCGAGTGTGCACATCTCCCAGTCCAACACGCCAATGATCCGATGGGGCGCGTCGACCGTGAGCACGAGGTTGTCGAGCCGATAGTCGTTGTGAATGATCACCGTGGCCACGTCGGCCGGCTGATGGGTCTCGAGCCACGCCATGACGCCCTCAAAGGAGGCGGCATGTTCGGTGAGGGCTGCACGGTAGCGTCGACTCCATCCGGCGATCTGACGCTGCACATACCCCTGGCCCTTTCCGAGATCGCCGAGGCCCACGCCATGAGCATCGAGGGTGTGAAGGTCGGCAAGGCCATGGATGGCGGCCTCGCAGAGCTGGGTGGCGGCGTTAGGCGTGAGCGTGAGCCCCTTCGGGGGGTGCTTTCTCAAGATCATGCCCGTGAGCCGCTCCATCACGTAGGCCTCACGCCCGAGCATGGCACCTTCGGTGTCGTGAGCAACGATGGTCGGGACGGGGACGTGTCCGTGCAGGGCACGCTGGACGCGGACCTCACGACCCATGTCATGGGCGCTGGCTGCGCGGGTGCCCCGAGGTGAGGTGCGTAAGACGAGCTCGCGGTCGCCGAAGGTCAGCAGGTAGGTGAGGTTGGAGGCCCCACCGCCAAACTGCTGGATGTGCGGTGGCGCAGCCAGGCCGTCGATTTGGGTGGAGAGCCAGCTGTAGATCGCTTCGGCGTCGAGCGCATCCTCGTCTCGAACAGACGTCGGCTGGTCGGTGTATGCGTCACTCATGAGCTGCTCCTCACCTTTTGGGCAGCGATGTAGGGCTTGAGCTCGCGCCGTGCGACAAAGGCACGGTGCACCTCATCCGGGCCATCGGCGAGGCGCAGGATCCGGGCACCCGCGTAGAGGCGGGCGAGGGGCGTGTCGTGGGAGAGCCCTGCGCCGCCGTGCATTTGCATGGCCGCGTCCAAGACCCGGCAGGCGAGCGAGGGGGCCACCACCTTGATGGCGGCGATCTCCGTCATGGCCTCCATGACGCTGCCTTGGTCGATGGCCCAGGCCGCCTTGAGCGTGAGGAGCCGCGCCATCTCGATGTCCATTCGGGCGTTGGCGATGATGTCGCGGTTGGCGCCGAGGTTGGCGAGCGGCTTGCCGAACGCGACGCGTGAGACCGACCGCTCACACATGAGCTTCAGTCCGCGCTCGGCAGCGCCGAGGAGCCGCATGCAGTGGTGAATGCGACCGGGTCCGAGCCGGCCCTGGGCGATCGCGAATCCCATGCCTGGCCCCACGAGGATGTTGGACGCGGGGAGTCGCACGTTGTCGAAGCGGACCTGCCCATGTCCAAACGGGGGGTCATGATCGCCAAAGACGGTCAGCATGCGCTCGATGCTCACGCCGGGGGTGTGGCGCGGGACGAGCACCATCGAGTGCTGGGCATGCCGGTGGGCTGTCGGGTCCGTGAGTCCCATAAAGATCAAGAGCTCGCAGTGGGGGTGGCCCACACCGGTGCTCCACCACTTCGTGCCGTTGAGCACCACCTCATCGCCCTCGAGTGTGGCCGTGGCCTGCATGTTCGTGGCATCGGAGCTGGCCACGTCGGGCTCGGTCATGCAGAAGGCCGAACGGATCTCGGCGTTCAGCAAGGGCGTGAGCCACTGGTCCTGTTGTGCGGGGGTGCCGAAGTGATGCAGGACTTCCATGTTTCCGGTGTCGGGCGCATTGCAGTTGAACAGGGCAGGCGCCAACACGCTCCAGCCGGTCTCTTCCGCAATGTGGGCATACTCGACGACGGTGAGCCCGGAGACATCGGGAAGAAACAGGTTCCAGAGCCCCTGCTCCCGGGCCTCGTCTCGGAGCGCGGTCAACATCGGCAGCTCGACGAACGGGTTGTCCATCGCCTCCCAGGCGGCAAAGGCCTCGGCCTCAATGGGCAAGACGCGCTGCTGCACAAACTCTCGTACGCGGTCCCTCAGCGCAACGGCGCGATCGGACAACTGGACGTTCATGGTCACTCCTGTGGCCAGCAGTGTGCCATACTTGGCGAGGTGCCGAGCATCGAGCGACGCCCCTCGAGGGCATGCGTCCCGTCTTTCGCCGTATGGATGGGGTAAGCGTAGCGCTTGCACGGATAGGATGTATCGGCATCATCTGTTGGAGTGAGACAACTCAGCGCAAGGATGGGCAGGACCTGAAAGGACACGGCAAGATGGCTAGGTCTCGGTCTGCATGGAGGTCGTTAGATGAGTCTCAACGCCAAACGTTTCCGGGCGTTTATGGAGAGTGTCCCTGCGACGTTCTCCAATCCCGATTCGATGGAATATCTCGATATGAGGGCTCTTGAGCTCTTGACGGGAACGGAGAGGGCGAAGGCGCTCGACGTGTTGCGAGGTCTCCTCAAGCAGGGAGATGTTCGTGCGGTGTACGCCGTGGAGCACTTGAAGCTCGAAGAACTCTTCGGCGACCTGTTGGAACTCGCGGAGGGCTTGCTGGCGGGTGAACTCCGTTTCCCGGAGGTAGGGGTTGCCGCAATGGTCGCGCTACAGCGGGTGGATAAGGCGTTCATCGAGATTCCGGTCACGCCAGACCACCTGGAATGGATGGACAGTGCTGCGAAGCTCCGCTTGGCGGATATTCGAGCCGAGTCGCAAGCATCATGGGAAGACATTCTGCTGATCCTCTTGCGAGATCATGACGCTAAGGTCCGCAGGCGAGCCGCGCGGTCACTGTGTGTGCGTGCGGGATTAGGGGAAGGCTTGGACGATATTGGGTCAAGGGCGTGGGTCGAACGAATGTGGCTCTGTATTCCCCTTCCTCGGCTGCAGAACCTGGTGTTGGCAGAACTCCCATCGATTGCTGCAGAGATACAGAAGGGAATGCATGCCAAATCGGCTTCAATGAGTCCGGAACTGGGGTCCTTTTTGGACAGTCTTGCGTGTCCGCTGGACATGGAGCCGTGGGGTGATGCGTTCGATGTGGCGTCCTTGGTTCAATTGCGGGGCGTGGAACGGGACTACATCGGGATGTCATTGGTCTCAAGGTTGTTGCGTGGAGAGTCGAGGGCACCACACGCGCTCATGGCATTGGGTGACCCACGCCCATTGGCTGCTCTTCGGGAGTTTGCGGAGCATGCAGAAGGTGCGATGGTTGTTCATGTGGAAGAGGCGCTCGCCGAGACATGATTGGTCCGTGATCCACGAACTCACCGGTGTCGTGTCTGGTCTGAGTCCCGAGAATGAGGTGCTCCGACACGACCGAAACATGTGGTGTTGTAGGTCGCGGGTCACGCGCCGCGATAGCGTCTCGCTGTGGTGTGTCCGAAGCGGACATCCAGCTAGGTGATCATCAGACGGGAGCGTAAAGATGGACGCGAGTATTGCGCTGTTTCAGGAGTTGTGCCGTCGGGAGCATGCCTTATCCGTGGTCTTTTATACAAACCCGGACCAAAACGAATTTTGGGCGTCCATGGGTCCCATCAAGGAACTGGTCGTGGCTCCCTGGTTTCCCGACGGATTTACCGGGCGAGAGTTCGGTTTCTTCGGCAAAGGTGTTTTTCCCGAGGGACGGACGGAGCGCGTGCTGCTGGCGGTCGAATCCTACAAGGGACCCGAGGGGAAACCCCTGTTTGTGGGTTACTTTGGGACGACCCGTACCAGCCTGGATGGCCATCTCAGTTTGGCATGCCGCCGCTTTACTGTGGGTGACACGAATCGGGTTTTTGGGCAGGAGACGTTTTGTATCGAGTGTTACTGCACCGGGAAAGTCCTGTTGGCCGACTCGGGAAATCCCGGCGATGAAGACTGTCCACAGTGTGGGGGACGGGGGTGGGAATCCTGGGCCGGGGTGGGCGAACCCCCTGAACTGGGAGAACGGATCGAAGCCCGAGCCCTCGTGCGGGTGACTAATGAACTGGACCAACCGGCATGGAACCAGATGTTCCCCGATGGCGATGGACTGGACGGTTGAGGGGGCAGGGCGTTGGCGTCGTGGATGTCGGACGACGAGAGAACCGTGTATGCGGGTGGGGTAG
>JBMHDG010000067.1:0-103828 GCA_049889515.1 Myxococcota bacterium | reverse complement strand
CTAAACGGTGACTTCGACACCGACTTGACTGGCTGGTGCGTCCCCAATATCGCGTCCGAGCCGTATAACTTCACTTATGGCGCCACCAGCTGGCTCCCCACGTTTCAGCCCCTCTGGGGCGACACGGACTGCGACGGCGTGCTTGCGCCCGATCCTGACCCCGAGGGCGATGGCTTCTACCTCGCCGACAACGGCATTACGGTCGTCTGCCCAAATGCCGCCGTGGGCGAATCTGGGGTTGTCGACGGCGTCACCTACACCAAGCGCGACCGCGACTACTTGATGAATTCCGCGGTCGCCGGTGAGTTTGAGACCGCATGCACGTCAGGCATCACGGATATGGTCGCCATGTTCGCGAACTCGTACGTTAACGAAGACATCGGCAGCTGGGACGTCAGCAGCGTCACAGACATGGCGGGCATGTTCTATTACGCCGAACTCTTCAACGCCGACATCGGCAGCTGGGATGTCAGCAGCGTCACCAGTATGGGCTCCATGTTCGAGTTCGCCACATTGTTTAACCGGGACATCTCCGGCTGGGACGTCAGCGCCGTAACCGACATGTACGGTATGTTTTTACTGAGCAATTTCGACCGCGACATCGGTGCGTGGGACGTCAGTAACGTGACCAATATGATGGTGATGTTTGAGGCAACGCCATTCAATCAGGACATCGGAGGCTGGGACGTCAGCAGCGTAAGCACCATGTATGGCATGTTCTCGGGCGCCAGTGACTTCAACCAAGACATCAGCGAATGGGACACCAGCAGTGTCGCCAACATGGGCTCCATGTTCTCGAGCGCCCATGACTTCAACGGCAACATCTCCGGCTGGGACGTCAGCAATGTCACCGTGATGGAAAACATGTTCGCCGATGCCATGAGCTTCAACCAAGACCTCAGCGGCTGGTGCTTGCCGAACTTCACCAGTGAACCACCGCAGTTCGCAACCGGCGCCTCCTCCTGGACCCTGCCCCAGCCACTCTGGGGCGACCTCGATTGTGACGGCGAAGTCGACCAAGATCCCGACCCCGAGAACGATGGCTTCTACCTCGCCGACAACGGCATCACGGTGGTTTGCCCAGATGCTGCCGTGGGTGACTCGGGCGTGGTCAACGGTGTCACCTACACCAAGCGTGACCGCACCTTCTTGATGAATACCGCGGTCGCCGGTGAGTTTGAGACCGCATGCACGTCAGGCATCACGAATATGAGAGCCATGTTTGATTACGACTCCGGCTTCGACGAAGACATTGGACACTGGGACACGAGCAGCGTCACAGACATGTTCGACATGTTCCTCTATGCCACCACATTCAATCAGGACATCGGAAACTGGGACACGAGCAGCGTGACCACCATGTACGCCATGTTCTATGAAGCCTCTGCCTTCAACCAAGACATCGGCGCATGGGACACGAGTAGCGTCACGAACATGAGCTACATGTTCGAGAAAGCCTCCGTCTTCAACCAAGACATCGGGGGTTGGGACACGAGCAGTGTCACGGATATTTCGGGCATGTTCTGGCTCGCCTCCGCCTTCAACCAAGACCTGGGCGGCTGGTGCCTACCCAACTTCATCAGTAGTAATGAGCCGCCCATGTTCGCAGCCGGCGCCTCCTCTTGGACGCTCCCCCAGCCACTCTGGGGCGACTGGGACTGCGACGGCTATATTGGGCCGTACCCAGACCCCGAGAACGATGGCTTCTACCTCGCCAACAACGGCATCACAATCCTCTGCCCAGATGCGACTGTTGGCGACTCGGGCGTGGTTGATGGTGAAACCTTCACGAAGCGCGACCGTGATTTCCTAGTGAACGCCACCTCAAGCAGCGACTTCGAGGGCAGTTGCACTTCGGATATTATCGATATGCAAAATATTTTCGTGGGTAATTCTTACTTCACGGGCGACATCAACCACTGGGATGTAAGCAGTGTTACGATTATGACAGGTCTTTTCGCTACCAGCGCGTTCAACAATCATCTATACGCGTGGGACGTAAGCAACGTCACACACATGGATTACATGTTCAATTCTGACAGCAACATCGACATCAGTGGATGGGATGTAAGCAGTGTGACGATCATGCGCGGGATGTTCAGTGGGAATTACAGCTTCAATCATGACATCAGTGACTGGAACGTCAGCAACGTCACCGACATGCAAGACATGTTTCTTGGTGCAAGTGACTTCAACCAAGACATCGGAGGTTGGGACGTCAGCAATGTCACCAACATGGATTCGATGTTCTTCAACGCCACACGCTTTAGGGGTGACTTGAGTGGCTGGTGCGTGTCCAACATCACGAGTGAGCCGAACAACTTTGCAACGTGGGCGACATTGTACGCCCACCCCGTCTGGGGCACGTGTCCGTAGGCTGATGCGTACAACGCAGGTGGGGCGCGTGTGGTCTGCCGCTCTCGGCGGCGGGCCGGCATCGCCCTGATCCGTTATGATACCATCGGTCCCACACGTACGTCGTCTGGGAGCGACCATGATCGCCTTGCTGTTCCTCGTTCTTGCCGCATGCACCACCACGCCGTCGGATACGGCTGAGGACACCGCCGAGACACCCGTCTGGCCCGGGTCCGAGCTGGTGTGGGAAGACGCCCCCACCCTGCCCGCAGGACAGCTCCCGCCACCCGGCGACTTTGACCTCGGTATCAACGTGCTCTCCTCTGGCCAGTCCGTCACCTTCACCGTGACCAATGGCCCGCCGAGCGCCACGATGTTTGTGGCGTATTCCTTCCAGGGCGTCGGCAACGGACCATGCCCCGCCTTCTTGAACGGCGCTTGTGCGGGCATTCGCCCCTTGGCGAGGCTCGTGCCCGGACTACTGACCACAAACGCGGCAGGAGAAGCCGCACTCACCCTCACGGTGCCGTACATCTTTCCTACCGACATCGCCTTTCAGGCCGTCTCTCCCAGCACAGCCGAGCTCAGCAATGTCGTCACGGGCTTCATCTTTCCGCCGTGGACGTCCACCGACCCCACCCTCGACCGTGACGGCGACACCTTTTCGCATGAGGATGGCGACTGCAACGACAACGACGACACCATTTACCCCGGCGCGCCCGATGTCGGTGGTGACTACGTCGACAGCGACTGCGATGGCTCCGACAATGCCGCCGCCTGCGACACCGCGATCGATGCCGAGTGTGACGGATTTTATCTTGCCGACAACGGCATCACCGTCGTCTGCCCGGATGCAGCCGTTGGCGACACGGGTGTCGTCGATGGCGTGACCTACACCAAGCGCGACCGTGCCTCTCTCTTGACTGTCCCCACAAGCAGTGACTTCGAGACTGCTTGCACCTCCGGCATCACCGACATGAACGAGCTTTTCTACGTGAATAGCTACTTCGTCGGTGACATCAACCACTGGGACGTCAGCAGCGTCACCAACATGCGTTCAATGTTCGAGGACACTTCATTCAACAACGAGCTGAGCGCGTGGGACGTCAGCAACGTCACGAACATGGTCGGCATGTTCCATGGTACCTCCGTCTTCAACCGAGACATCAGCAGCTGGGACGTCAGCAACGTGACCCACATGGATCACATGTTCTTCTTTGCTACAGCCTTCGACCAAGACCTGAGCGGCTGGTGCCTCCCCAATATCGCGTCCGAGCCGTTCTACTTCTCCCAAAGCGCCACCAACTGGACCCTCCCACAACCCCTCTGGGGCGACCTTGATTGTGACGGCGTAGTTGACCCAGACCCAGACCCCGAGGGCGATGGGTTTTATCTGGCCGACAACGGCATCACCATCGTCTGCCCAGATGCAGCCGTTGGCGACACGGGTGTCGTCGATGGCATGACCTACACCAAGCGCGATCGGCTGGGCCTCTTGGCGTCGACCACCAGCGCAGCATTTGAGGAAGCCTGTACCTCTGACATCACGGACATGAGCAATGTGTTCGCCAGCAACATCTCGTTTAGCGGCGATATCAGCCACTGGGATGTGAGCAGCGTCGTGAACATGGCCTACATGTTCTCCACCAGCACCTTCGATAACGACATCGGAAACTGGGATGTCAGCAACGTCACCACCATGGACTACATGTTCTACCAAGCCGCATTCAACCAAGACATCAGCGGCTGGGACACCAGCGCCGCCACCAGCATGCTTCATATGTTCGCGAGTACTTCGAACTTCAACCAAGACCTGAGCGGCTGGTGCGTGCCGAATATCCCGTCTACTCCTTGGCAGTTTGATCTCTGGGCCTCCTCTTGGACGCTGCCCCGGCCCGTCTGGGGTACGTGTCCCTAGGGCACAGGTCGGATACGGCACGGACTCTGATGTTCACCCCTCGGGCACACCTGTCCCTAGGAGTCTCGATGCTCTGCCTGCTCCTCTCCCTGTTGAACCCCGTCCATGCCGACACCAACGGCTACTACCGCTATCCAGCCGTGCACGAGGACACCGTCGTCTTCACCTCCGAGGGTGACCTCTGGCGTGTGGGCGTAGACGGCGGCGCAGCCCAGCGGCTCACCAGCCACCACGGCCAAGAGACCCGCGCCCACATCAGCCCTGATGGACAGACCATCGCCTTCTCGGCCCAATACGCTGGACCCACAGAGGTCTACGTCATGCCTATCGACGGCGGCGCACCCCGACGGCTCACCTGGCAGGGCGACAGTGCGCAGGTGGTGGGCTGGACGCCCGAGGGCGAGGTGCTCTACACCACCCGCTACTTCTCGACGTTGCCCGACAGCCAGCTTGCGGTCGCCCCACTCGATGGGCGCACCCCACACCCCTTACCGCTCTCCCAAGCCATCGACGGCGCGTTCGTAGGCGAACGCCTGATCTTCACGCGATTCAAGCAGAACTCGAAGACCAAGCGCTACGAAGGCGGAACCGCCGAGTCCCTGTGGCGTTGGGATGGCGAGGGCCAAGAAGCCGTGGAGCTCACCAACGACCGCCCCGGCATGAGCACCCGCCCGCTCGCATGGGGGGACCGTGTCCTGTTCGTGGACGACCGCGACGGCAGCATGGATCTATGGTCGATGTTGCCCGATGGCAGCGATCTTCAACAGCACACCGAGCATGAGGCCTTCGACGTGGCGCACCCCTCGGTCTCGGGCGACACCGTCGTCTACCAGCACGGTGCCGATCTCCATCGACTGACCTTGAGCACCGGGGAGCGTGCTCCCATCTCCATCCAGCTCGTGAGCGATGAGGACCAGACGCGCACGCTCTGGATCGACCGGCCCATGGACTGGATGACAGGCGCCAGCCCCAACGCCGATGGTAGCAAGGTGATTCTCACCGCACGCGGCGAGCTCTTTGTCGCGCCCGTGAAGAACGGCGGCCGCCTCGTGCAGCTCTCACGAGACGACGGTGAGGTGCGGTGGCGACACGGTCGCTTCGCACCTGACGGAAGCGTCCTGGCCATCGGTGATGTCGGCCAAGAAGGTGAATATCACCGCTTCGCTGCCGACGGCCTGCAGGTCGACCCCGAGGCCCTCACGTCGGGCGCCTCGGTCTGGCGCAACGAGCCCGTACCCTCACCCGATGGCCGCTGGCTGGCCTTCACCGACAAGAACTACCGTCTCTGGTTGTCTGACCTCAAGCGTGGCGGTGACCCCGTCCTGATCGCCGAGGGTCAACAAGATACCCCTGGCAACTTGGCCTGGTCCCCTGACAGCGCGTGGCTCGCCTACAGCAATACAGCCGGCAACCTCCACAGCCAGCTGTTCGCCTACCACGCAGCCGAGGCCCGCAGCATCGCGCTCACGACCGACCGCTTCGGGGCCTACAGCCCGGCGTGGTCCCCCGATGGTGCCTGGCTGTACCTGCTGTCCGACCGGTCGCTCCGCTCCACCGTGCCCTCTCCCTGGGGTGCCTACCAGCCCGAGCCCTACATCGAAAAGCCCACCAAGGTCTACGCGCTGCAGCTCGACCCGGCCGCGCACTTCCCGTTTGTGGCGCGCCATGAACTGAGCCCGACCGAGGGCAAAGACGATGCGGACAAGCCTGCCAAGAAGGGAAAGAAGAGCGACACCAGCGCTACCAAGGTCACCCTCGTCGAAGAGGGCCTGGTCGGACGTCTCTTCGAAGTACCCGTTACCGCCGGCAACTACGGCGCGCTGTCGGTCAATGGCGATGCCCTGTTCTTCACCAGCCGTCCCGGCCCGTACGCGAGCGACACCTCCTTGGTCTCCATGGCCCTCACGCACGACGACCCCACGCTGAAGACCGTCGTGGGCAGCATCAACGGCTACGAGATGACCGCAGACCGCAGCAAACTGCTGGTGTTCAAGCAAGGTGTACTGGCCATGGTGCCCGCCAAGCCCTCCGAAGTGGGTGACCTCTCCAAGCACACAGTCGACCTGTCGAGCTGGACCTTCTCGATCACCCCCCGCAAAGAGTGGCGCCAGATGTTCGTCGAGTCCTGGCGGCTGATGCGGGACTACTTCTACGACCAAGGCCTTCACGGCAACGACTATCAAGCCACCCTCGACACCCACCTGCCGTTGGTCGACCGTGTCCGAGACAGGGCCGAGTTGTCTGACCTCATGGCGCAGATGGTGGGCGAGCTCTCTGCGCTGCACATCTTCGTGTACGGCGGCGATCAACGAACCGCCGATGACAATGTCCGGGTCGCATCCCTCGGGGTTCGCACACGCCGCACCGAGGCGGGCCACGAGATCGTGCGGAGCTTCCCACACGACACCGACCTGCCCACCTCCGCACCACCCCTCGCAGCGCCGGGGGTCGATGTGGACCTCGGTGATGTGATCGTGGCCATCGATGGCCGTCCTACGGCAGGCCTCGCGGAGCTCGGACCACTCCTCGACAACAAGATCGGCGACCAGGTGCGATTGGCCGTGCTGCGCGACGGAAAGACCCGCGAGTTCATCGTCCGGCCCTTCTCCACGTCCGCGGATGCCGAGCTTCGCTATGCAGCGTGGGAGCTGACACGTCGAAGTGCCGTCGAGGACAAGGGCGAGGGCCGCATTGGCTACGTTCACCTGCGTGCCATGGGGAGCAGCGACTACACCCAGTGGGCGCGAGACTTCTACCCCGTGTTTGAGCGCGAGGGCCTCATCGTCGACGTTCGCCACAACAGGGGTGGCAACATCGACAGCTGGATCCTCGAGAAGCTGATGCGTAAGGCGTGGTTCTACTGGCAAGGGCGCGTCGGCGCGCCGACCTGGAACATGCAGTACGCATTCCGAGGCCACCTCGCGGTGCTCTGCGACCAGCACACCGCCAGTGACGGTGAGGCCTTTACCGAGGGCGTGCAGCGCCTCGAGCTGGGGCACGTCATTGGCAAGCGCACGTGGGGTGGTGAGATCTGGCTGTCCAGCTCCAACCGGCTGGTCGACCGTGGCATCGCCACCGCTGCCGAGTGGGGCGTCTACGGCCCCGAAGGCACATGGCTCATCGAGGGCTGGGGCGCCGTGCCCGACGAATCCGTCGACAATCTCCCGCATGGCACCTTTAACGGCGAAGACGCACAGCTCGATGCCGCCATCAGCTACCTCAAGGACAAGATCGCCAACGAGCCCGTGCCAGTACCGCCTGTACCCGCCTACCCGGACAAGTCCCGCAACTAGGGCAAGACCGGAACTTACATCACACATGTCAACACCGTGTGGGTTAGCCTCTCGTCAAGACGAGGAGGCCCTCATGCGCATCGACAGCTTGTTCACCCTACTTTTGGTCCTAGGCGCCTGTAACGGGGGCGACGACAATGACACGCAGCCCGACGACACCAACACCGCGCCGGTCGTCGAAGCCGTCACCCTCGCGCCAGATCCGGTCTTCACCAACGATGTCCTGACCGCCACCGCCACCGCCACAGACGCCGATGGCGACGCCACAACCCTGACCTATTCGTGGTTCGTCAACGACGTCGACGTACAGTCGGGCGAACGTAACACCCTCGATGGCAGCACCTCCTTCGAGCAGGGCGACACCGTTCGGGTCGTGGTGACGGCCACCGACAGCAAAGAAGCCACCGCAGAAGGCAGCTCTTCCGTCGTCACGGTCGCCAACACGGCCCCCGCGGTCACCGTCAGCCTCTCGGCATCGGACACGGGTGACCGAGACAGCACCCTCACCTGCACCGCATCCGCCTCGGATGACGATGGCGAAGTCCCCGTGCTCACGTTTGGCTGGGATGTTTCAGGAACCCCAGCCACCGCCACCTCCACCTCGGACACCAACAGCACGCTCGCAGGTGCGTTCAGCGCCGGCGACACGGTCACCTGTACCGTTACGGCCTCCGACACTGCCGATGGTACCGATACGGATTCCGCGTTGATCACCATCGTCAACCAGCTGCCCACCCTCAACAGCGTGACCTTCAGCCCAGACCCTGTACGCACCAACGATGTGCTCACAGCCACCGTAGATGCCGTAGACGGCGACAACGACCCGCTGACCCTCACCTACACCTGGACGGTCAACAGCGTCGATGTGCAGTCCGGGAGCGACGCGACGCTCGATGGCAGCTCATGGTTCGACAAAGGTGACATCGTCTCTGTCATCGCCACCGTAGACGATGGTGCAGGCGGCACGGCCAGCCTCTCGAGCCCCTCCCTCACCGTCGTCAACACCGCGCCGAGCACACCTGCCATCAGCACCGGTCCCGTAGAACCTGGAGGTGGCGATGACCTGTACTGTACCGTCGATGTCGACGCCACCGATGACGACAACGATGCCCTCACCTACACCTTCACCTGGCTCGTGGATGGCGTGAATAGTGGCATCACGGGCGACACGGTGTCTGCAAGTGACACCAACGACGAAGAGATCTGGACATGTGAGGTCACGGCCTATGATGGCGTGGAGAACAGTCCAGCAGCAGTGGCCTCGATAGAGGTGCTTCCCCCCTTCAGGCTCGCGGCCAATGGCATCACCGTGGTCTGCCCCGATGCCGCCGTCGGAGACTCGGGCGAGGTCGATGGTGTCACCTACACCAAGCGAGATCGCGATTTCCTGCGAAACACCGCAGTCGGTGATGACTTCGTCACGGCGTGCACCTCTGGCATCACGGACATGAGTGTGATGTTCGCATACGTCGACCACGTGGGGGACATCAGCTCTTGGGATGTGAGCAGTGTCACCGACATGAATCAAATGTTCAAAAACAATAAGACCTTTTCTACGGCGTTAGACTTGAGTGCATGGGACGTGAGCAGCGTCACCGACATGAGCGAGCTGGTCGCATTTAACCAGAACTTTAACGAGGACATTAGCGCCTGGAACGTCGAGAGCGTCACCGACATGTATCGGATGTTCTATTACGCTTACACCTTCAATCAAGATCTCAGCGGTTGGGATGTCAGCAGCGTCACGGACATGAGCGACATGTTCAATCGCGCCTATGACTTCGATCAAGACATCGGGGCATGGGACGTCAGTAGTGTCACGGACATGAACGACATGTTCACCCGGGCGTCGGCCTTCAATCAAGACATCGGGGCTTGGAACGTCAGTAGCGTCGCGAACATGCGTTCGATGTTTGAGCTTGCCTCCACGTTCAACCAAGACATCGGGGCATGGGATACCAGCAGCGTCACAGACATGGGCCGCTTGTTCTTTGGCGTAGAATCCTTCGACCAGGACATCGGGGCTTGGGACGTCAGCAACGTCACAGACATGAGCTATATGTTCCAGGATGCGGCCGCCTTCGACCAGGATATCGGGGCTTGGGATGTGAGTCACGTCACCGGTACAAAGCAGATGTTCTGGGAAGCTGGAACGTTCAACCAAGACATTGGGGGGTGGAACGTCAGCAGCGTCACAGACATGGCCTCCATGTTCTACAAAGCCTCCGCGTTCAACCAAGACATCGGATCCTGGGACGTCAGCAGCGTCACAGACATGAGCGCCATGTTCAATCAGGCCACGGTGTTCAACCAAGATATTGGGGCATGGGACGTCAGCAGCGTCACAGACATGGGAGGCATGTTCTCCCTCGCGTATGCGTTCAACCAAGACATTGGGGGGTGGGACGTCAGCAGCGTCACAGACATGAGCGCGATGTTCAACTATGCCTATTCCTTCGACCAAGACCTGAGTGGATGGTGCGTCTCGGGAGTTGGGTCTCCCCCCACGAGTTTCGACAATGCCACCACCGCCTGGACCCTTCCCCAGCCCGTCTGGGGCACGTGTCCGTAGAGGGGGGTCCCGTACCCTCCGATGCCGTAATTGCAGGTTAGGGTACGTGGAACACCTTGGAGACGGACATGCGCGTCGATATGTGGCTTGCCCTCGCCCTCATGGCCTGCGCCCCCACGGGCGATGATGACCCGAAGACCGACGATACGGTGGAAACCGATACGGATACCGACTCGGTTGGCGACGACACGGATACCACTGGCGTCGACGCCAACGCCGCGCCGATTGTCGAAGACGTTGTCCTCTCGCCGGACCCCGCACGCACCAATGATGTGCTCACGGCGCTCGCCACGGTCACCGACCCCGAAGGCGACGCAACGACCGAGACCTTCACGTGGTACGTCAACGGCACCGAGGTGCAGTCGGGTCCTGCAGGGTCTCTCGACGGCACCCTCTACTTCGACAAAGGCAACACCGTCCAAGTGGTGGTGACGGCCATCGATACCGACGGCGCGTCCGGTCAGGAGAGCTCTCGCATCGTCACGGTGGCCAATACGGCACCCACCCTCACCTCCATCACCCTCACGCCCACCAGCGGACAGGTGGGCGATACACTGACCTGTGACGCCACCGGGACCGACGCCGACGGTGATGCGGTCGCCCTCGCCTATGCATGGTCGAATGGCGCGACCGGAGCCACCCTCACGATCACCTCAACCGATGCACCGGGAACGCCCCTCACCTGCACGGCAACAGCGACCGACAGTGCTGGCGACGCCGACGTGGTGAGCAGCGATGCCGAGGTGTTGAACACGCCACCCAGCACCCCATCGATCAGCATCGCCCCAACCCAACCGCTACCGACCGACGCCCTCGTGTGTCAGGTCGACACCTCCGCGACCGACATCAACGACCAAGTGGTTTCGTACAGCTTCACTTGGCTCGTCGATGGCGTGACCAGCGCCATCACTGGCGACACGGTCTCCGCCGATGAGACAAATGGCAATGAGACGTGGACCTGCATTGTCGAGGCGACAGATGGCGTGGACTCCAGCCCACCCGCCAGCGCGTCCGTCACGCTCACCTGTCCAAATGACCCCGAGTGTGATGGCTTTTACCTCCACGACAATGGGGTGACCGTGCTCTGTCCTGACGTCGCAGTCGGCGACTCCGGAGATGTGGATGGCGTCACCTACACCAAGCGAGACCGTGACTTCCTGCTCAACATCGCGGGATCCGATGACTTTGTGGCGGCGTGCACGTCGGACATCACCGACATGAGTCATGTGTTTCAAAGTAATCTATTCAATGGAGATATCAGCGGATGGGACGTCAGTAGCGTCACCAATATGAGCGGCATGTTCACGGACGCCTATTCCTTCAACCAAGATATCGGCGCTTGGGACGTCAGTAGCGTCACCAATATGAGCGGCATGTTCGAAGGCGCCTTTGTCTTTGACGGAGACATCGGGGAATGGGACGTCAGCAGCGTGACGAACATGAGCGGCATGTTCGAAGGCGCCTTTGAGTTCAACGCGGACATTGGCGATTGGGATGTGAGCAGTGTGACCGACATGAGCAGCATGTTCTCATTCGCCAGTTCCTTCTGGTGGGATATTGGAGACTGGGATGTGAGCAGCGTCACCAATATGACCGGCATGTTCTACGAGGCCCAAGAATTCAACAACGACTTGAGCGGGTGGTGTGTGTCGAACATCCGCAGCCAGCCGTACTTGTTCTCTGTCGTGTTCATTGGGTTGGGCTTTCCGATACCAAGCCCAGCCTGGACCCTCCCCCAGCCCGTCTGGGGTACCTGTCCGTAGCGTGTCCTGCGGTGGGGTTTCGGCATGCGTCCCGTATCCTCGAGCGTGCACCGCTCGTGTGCGGTAGACTTCCGCATGACCATTGAAGGGGACGCTGATGATGCGGTGGGATGTACTGTTGTGGGCAATCGGACTCTCGGGGTGCGTGTGGGTCGATGTGGATGAACCAGGCGCCGACGATACAGATACGGTGGATACGCCCACGGATACGGATGACACCGTCGTACCAGACCCCTCCGATACCGACGCCCCAGACGACGATACGGGCTCCGACGAGCCGCCCATCGATGCCGACCCAGAGAACGATGGCTTCTACCTAGCACCAAACGGCGTAACCGTGATGTGTCCTTCTCCGGCCGTGGGAGACTCTGGTGTGGTCGACGGCATCACCTACACCAAGCGAGACCGTGAGTACCTATTGAATGACGCCAAGGGTGATGCGTTCGTGGTGGCGTGCACGTCGGGCATCACGGACATGAGCACCATGTTCTACGGCGAATCCACCTTCAACCAAGACATCGGGGCGTGGGATGTCAGCAGCGTCACGAACATGAGCTACATGTTCTACGACGCCAATGTCTTCAATCAAGACATCGGGGCGTGGGACGTCAGTAGCGTCACCAGCATGAACAGCATGTTTCAACACGCGCATGCCTTTGATCAAGACATCGGCGGATGGGATGTGAGCGCCGTGACCGACATGGAGAAGATGTTCTCGGCACAGGAAGCTGGCAACCCATTTCAGAATGCCTTCAATCGCGACATCGGAGACTGGGACGTCAGCAACGTCACCAACATGAGCTACATGTTTGCAGAAGCCGCGGCCTTTGACCAAGACATCAGCAACTGGGACGTGAGCTCGGTGACCCACATGACCGGCATGTTCTTCGACGCATCGGCCTTTAACCAAGACATCGGCGGATGGGATGTCGGCATGGTCACGGACATGCGCTTGATGTTCGGTCGCACGACGACCTTTAACCAAGACATTGGTGGCTGGGATGTCCACAGCGTCACGGAGATGACGAGCCTGTTCGCCTTCGCCACCGCCTTTAACCAAGACATCGGAGACTGGGACGTCAGCAATGTCGTGGCGATGGATGCCATGTTTCGGGACGCGAGTACCTTCAACCAGGATCTGAGCACCTGGTGCGTCGCCAGTTTCAGCGTCCAGCCATTTGATTTTGCAAACGGCGCTACCGCGTGGACCCTTCCTAAGCCCATCTGGAGCACCTGTCCGTAGAGGGGGGTCCCGTCCCCTCTGATGCCGTGATTGCAGGTTAAGGTAAGCAGCATACCTTGGAGACGGACATGCGCGTCGATATGTGCCTTGCCCTCGGCCTCCTGGCCTGCGCCCCCACGGGCGATGATGACCCGAAAACCCACGATACGGTCGAGACCGATACGGATACCGTCGAACCAGACCCTTCCGATTCCGATGCCCCAGACGATACGGGATCCGATGAGTCGCCGAGCACGCCCGATCCCGAAGGGGATGGGTTTTACCTGGCACCAAACGGCGTAACCGTGATGTGTCCTTCTCCGGCCGTGGGTGACTCTGGCGTGGTCGACGGCATCACCTACACCAAGCGAGACCGCGAGTTTTTAATGAACGACGCCAAGGGTGATGCGTTCCTGGTGGCGTGCACGTCGGGCATCACGGACATGAGCACCATGTTCTACGGTGATTCCACCTTCAACCAAGACATCGGGGCGTGGGATGTCAGCAGCGTGACGGATATGCGCTCCATGTTCTACGACGCCGAGGTCTTCAACCAAGACATCGGCGCTTGGGACGTCAGCAGCGTGACGGACATGGAATCCATGTTCTACGACGCCCTTGCCTTCAACCAAGACATCGGCGCGTGGGATGTCAGCAGCGTCTCGACGATGCGCTACATGTTCTTCCGCGCCCATGCCTTCAACCAAGACATCGGCTCTTGGGATGTCAGCAGCGTCTCGAACATGGAGTACATGTTCTACGAGGCCCACGCCTTCAACCAAGACATCGGCGCGTGGGATGTCCGCAGCGTCTCGAACATGGAGTACATGTTCGGCTATGCCAACGCCTTCAACCAAGACATCGGTTCGTGGGACGTCAGCAGCGTCACGACGATGGACTACATGTTCCGATCTGCGACGGCCTTCAACCAAGACTTGAGCAGCTGGTGCGTCTCCGCACTTAGCCCCCAGCCGCTGGGTTTTGCGACCGACGCCACCGCCTGGACCCTCCCCCAGCCCGTCTGGGGCACCTGTCCGTAGGGTGTGGGGGTAGGCTAGATTGGCAGGCCCTCAGCCCCATAGACCTTCGCCCGCGTAAGACTTGCGCCATCGAAGACGCAGTCGCGAAAGCGGGCCTCTCGAAGGTCTGCGTCATCGAAGTGAGCACCCGTGAAGTTTGTCCGAGCCCAGCGGGCCCGCTTCAGATCCGCGGCCATCACGTTGATGCGGCTTCCCCGACAGTCCTCGAGGGCCGTGTCCGCCAGGCATGCATCGACGAATCTCGCCTCTTCGAGACCGCAAACCGTCACCCTGGCTCCGCGTAGATTCGCGCCAGCGAGGTCAGCATCCGTGAGGGTGACCTGATCGAGTACGGCGCCCGTCAGCTGCACCCCACGCAGGCTGGCATGAGGGAGCCAGACGCGATCCAGCAATGCGCCATGCAGGTCCGCACCGTCGAGCCTCGCCCCGGGCATCCTCAGGCCCGTCAGGTCGTGTGCATGAAGATCAGCACCCGAAAGGTCGACGCGGTCCAGCTCTTCAAGTGCATGCTCGGCACGCCACTTGGCCCATGCCGTCGGGCCTGCCCACAACGCAGCAAGCTGGTCCACAATCACCCGTTCATCGTCATCAACAACCACCACCACGGACAGGTCTACGTCTTCGAGGCGACACCGCACAATCGTGGAACCCTCGACGGTAGCCCCGTCGAGCCTCGCCCCGCTCAAGTCGACGCCAATCGGGCCGAGGTGGGTCAGATTCGCCCCACGCAAGTCCACGCCACGCAGATCGAGTCGATCGCCTTGCGGGACCGAGGTCAGGACCTTCTCAACAAAGTCCCACGGGTCGTCGCGGAGCAGCATTACCCACGCGGCCTTGTCGGCCAAGGAAGAGCCCATCAACGCTCCTATCGGTCAGGTGGTCTTGGCCTTGGAGACCGCTGCACCAAGTTCGGCACCCTTTCCGGCGTCTTCGACATTGGTCTTGTACCACTTGGAGAGATTCTTGGTGAGTGTTCGGGTAATCATCAGGATGGCCTGCGTGCCCGTAGGACCTGGGTTGTTGAGGCCAATCACCTTCTTGGCCTCCTTGAAGGATGCCGTAAACTTGTCCGCAAGAGAGCCCGGCTGCTTCTTGATGTTGTTGGCGAGGGTGTACCCGAGCTCGTAGAACTCCGTGACATAGTCGACGTCGTAAGCGCCCATGTTTCGCGCAGCGTCTGCCAACCGCCAGAGGTATTTTCCACCCTTGTACAAGGCCTCACCGACGTCCTCGGCGTGTCGGGCAAACTCCTTAAGCACGTCGGCCGCGTTTTCCATGGCCGAGTGGTAGCTCTCTGCCTTGCTCTGCTGAATCGCCTGCCCCGCCTGGAGACCGACCACGACGTGGTTGACCGCACCATCGGTGATGTAGGCCTCGTTGGAGTAGAGCGCCGCCTCGCTGACCAGCTGGCGGAGATCTTTGAGATCGACGCTAATCTCGGCATCAATGACCTCTGCGACGCTGTTGCGCTCGCTCTTCACGGCGGCATTGTAGGTGTCGATCTTCTTGTTGAGCGACGCTCGCTTCTTATGAATGACGCGAAGCTTCTCTTCGTAGACCCGGTTTTGCGCCTCCATAAGCGTATTATCGGCGTGGGCATCGGGGTCTGCGCCCGCAGGTACGCCTCGGCCCTTATCCCCCGCGACCTTTGCAGCCGCAGCGATCTGTTCGGATGCTGTCTTTTCGGCCATGGCGACCGAGTCCAGCTCACGCTCCGTGACACCCATCTGCTTGAAGAGCGCCTTGCGGTAGTCGCTGTAGCGCGACTCGACGTCAAGGAACTTACCTGCCTGGTTGCCGTCAGGATCGACCGACTGCTTATGGGCCGCCCACTCAGCCTCTGTCATGTAGAGGCGGATCTTCACCAACGACCAGGTCTCTTGGTTGCGCGTATCGATGTTCTTGGCAGCCTGCCCCGCCATAGACGCCTCATCGAACCCGCCCGCGTCCATGCCCTCACGTGCGCCTTCCTTACCCGCAATACGGCGTCCCTCTCGGTCTTCGAGGCCGCCGAAGGTTGCGCCCTGCATGAAGTCCTGGGCGTAGACGTTCACGTCGTAGACGATGCCTGCCTCATACATGAAGCCGTCTTCTTTGAAGAGGCGGTTGAAGACTGCGACAGCCTTCTCAGTGTTGTCGCCCTTCATATTGATGTCGATGTCCGACGTGAGTGTGGTGGACCCGGCCATCGCCCACTTCTTGAACGCGTCGGTGCCATCCTCTTTGTCCATGACCTTCTTGGTGCGGTGGAGGATCGCGTCATGGTGCCATTGGCGGAACTCCCACAACTTCGTCATGACCATCTCTGGCCCAGTCCCTTTGCCGACCAAGGTGTGCTTAGCCGCATTCCAGTTTTCTTTAAATGCCGACTTCAGGATGGTGCGCGGGACGTTCGAGAGGGGGTTGATCTGACTCGCCACTTCGGGTGGCAGACCTGCCGCCTGTTCGGCCGTGAGCCTGCCACCATTGAGCTTACTGTCGACCTTGGCCTTCTTCTTCGGCGACAGGGCAGCCACGCCTTTTACCTGCCGACTATCGGCCGCTCTTCCTTTTTTATCCGCGCGCATCGCGCGCTCGTCCTCGGCATCCGGGGCCGCGTCGACCCACATGCCGGACTTACCCGTGCGTGGGTCATAGGCCTCGTTGTCCCAAGTCGGGACGTTGAAGAGCATGGAGGCCGCCTTGACAGACCGGGTGCCACCAGGGTCCGCCGGGGCGCTCGCGGCCTCTTGCCCGCCACTTAGCGGATCCGCCAGCGGGTTGATCAACGGGTCGGTCAGGCTGCCGGTCGCGGCACTGGCAGGCGCCTGCGTCTCGGCGCTGCTCGCTGTCATGCGATCGACCATCGGCTCGGCCATGGGACCCCCGCCTCATACTATGTCATCGCGCTGCGACTTGCTTGTAGTTCTGCCCATTTCGTTCTGTGCTGCAACGCAGTGAGTGAGATGCCACGCCGCCTCTCTCACACCTGCCCCAACTTGCCCCCATGCCCGATCACCGTCCAACGCCTAAAACAAGCGGTGCTGCCCCCCCCCGGACAGCCTCCGCCTCGACAGCACCCCTCAGCAAAAAAGGGAGCCCGTAGGCTCCCCTCTCACGTACGCGGGTGGGCGGATCAGGCCGAGGGCTTCTTGCCCGATGCGTACATGTCGTCGATGAGGTCAGCGTAGCGCTCCTCGACCACCTTGCGCTTCACCTTGAGCGAAGCGGTGAGCAGGCCATTCGCGATGGACAGCGGCTCTGGGGTGAGTCGGAAGTACTTGATGCTCTCGAAGCTCGCGAGGCCCTTGTTGACCTCGTCGACCTGGCCCTGAACCGCGTCGAGCACGGCCTGGTGGTTCTGGTCGACAGGAATGCCCTTCTGCTGGGCGAAGACCTCGAGATCTTCGGGGTCGATGGCGATGAGCGTGACGCAGTAGTTGCGACGGTCACCCACGACCACGGCCTCTTGGATGATGGGCAAGCCCTTGAGGCGGCCCTCGATCTTGGCCGGTGCGACGTACTTGCCGCCCGAGGTCTTGATGAGCTCCTTCTTACGGCCCGTGATCTTGACGAAGCCCTCGCTGTCGACCGCACCGAGGTCACCGGTGCAGAACCAGCCGTCATCGTCAAACGCATCAGACGTCGAGTCTGGGCGGTTGAGGTAGCCCTGGGTGACGTTGGCGCCCTTGGCGAGGATCTCGCCGTCTTCGGCGATCTTGATCTGAACACCGGGCAGCGCAGGACCGACGGTACCGACCTTGAGCAGGCCAGGACGGTTGCAGGTCAGTGCGGGGCAGGTCTCGGTGAGGCCGTAGCCCTCGAGCAGGTCGAGGTTCATCGCCAAGAAGAAGGCGTGCACGTCGGGGTCGAGTGGCGCAGAGCCTGACAAGAGCGCGACCGCACGGTCAAAGCCCAGGCGCGCGCGGAGCTTGGACAGCACGAGGCGGTCGGCCACCTTGAGCTGCAGGCCCAAGAGGAATGGCACGTCGCGGCCCTTGCTGCGGTACGGGATGGTGGCCTTGCCCACACCCACGGCCCAGTTGAAGAGCGCCTGACGAACCGGTGGCGCCCCGGCCACAGCAGCCTCGATCTTGGCCTTCATCTTCTCGTAGACGCGAGGTGCGCCAGGGAAGAAGCCAGGACGGGCCTCACCGAGGTCGGCAGCCAGCGTCGGCACCGAGCTGATGACCAGCGGCACGTCGTTGAACGGCGCGGCAAACTGGATGAGCCGGCCGAAGGAGTGGGCCAGTGGCAAGAACAAGAACAGACCGCCCGCCTGCATGCTGGGCTTAATGACCGCACACTTAACGACGGAGTCAGCCATCGCGAGGTGGTTGGTGTGGGTCTGGATGACAGCCTTGGGCGGCCCGGTGGTGCCCGAAGTGTAGGTGTAGGTCGCCGTCTGCTCGGAGTCGGCCGCCTCACGACGACGCACCAGCTCATCCTTGAGCTCACCGAGCTTGGCCTTACCGCGTGCCTCGAGGTCGGCGAGCGACTCCCAGTCGTCGGCCGCGTCGATACCCTCTGGGTGAATGACGACGATGTGCTTTAGCTGCACGTCATCGGCGCTGTAGTCCTTGTCGAAGAAGGAGAAGCCCGTGCGCATGGAGCGCACCTTGTCGAGCTGCTCTTTGTCGTCGACGATGACGAGCTTGATGCCCGTATCGGTGTGGCAGTAGCCCACCTCTTCGGGGGTGAGCGAGGCGTAGATAGGCACGGTCTGCAAGCCCACGGACAGGGCGCCAAAGTCGCAGCAGAGCCAGTCTTCGCTCGTGTTGCCGAGAATACCCACCACGTCGTTGTCTGCGAGCTCGACGGCGCTCAAGATGCCCGCGGCGATGTGATCGGCACGCTCACGGATCTGGGTCCAGGTGCGGTCGACCCAAGGGCCGCCCTCGGTGGTGCGGGTACGGATACCCACGGCGCCTGGGCTCAGGCGCGCGCGCTCGTGGAGCAGGTTCGCGAGTGTCTTGACGGAAAAGGTCATGTGGGGGTCCTCCGACTTGGGTGGGTCCGACAGGGGTCAACAGCCGCACATGACACGATCTGACGTCGCGTACAACCAAGTTTTGACACATGGGTCGAAAGTGAACGGACCGTCGCAGGCGGGTGCATTGCGGCAGACGGGCTACTGTGCCACCCTCTCTTCCCCATGAGGCCAGACCCACGTGATTCATCTCCAGCCTTTTGTCGATGGCCGAGCCCTCTCGAGCCCTAGCGAACGGATGCCTCTGTTCAACCCGGCGACCGGTCAACCCGTCGGCTCTTTGCCCGTCGGCAGCCCCGCCGATGTCGACGCTTCGGTGGCCGCAGCGGTACGCGCAGCACCTGCATGGGCGGCCCTCTCTCTCGACCGACGGGCCGAGCTCCTCGAAGCCCTCGCCGATGCCATCGAAGCCCGCCTCGACGCCTTCGCCGCCATGGAGTCGGCCGACCAGGGTAAGCCCGTCTCGCTCGCCCGACGCATCGACATTCCACGGGCCGTGTCGAACTTTCGGTTCTTTGCGCGTGCCGCACGAATGCGCGGCATGCCGGCCTACCACCGACCCGGCCGCACCGACATCACCCTCGAGCGGCCCCACGGCGTCGTGGGGCTCATCACGCCCTGGAACCTGCCGCTCTACCTGCTCACGTGGAAGCTCGCGCCCGCGCTCGTGTGCGGCAACACCGTGGTGGCCAAGCCCAGTGAGCTCACGCCACGCACCGCCGCATGGCTAGCCGAGCTCGCCGTCGAGGTTGGCATCCCCGCAGGCGTCTTCAACCTTGTCCACGGGCTCGGCCAACACGTCGGTCAAGCCCTCGTCGAGCACCCTGACGTCAAGGCCATCTCGTTCACGGGTGGCACCGCCACGGGCGCCAAGGTGGCGGCTGCGGCCTCTCCCCGCTTCAAGAAGCTCTCGCTCGAGCTCGGCGGCAAGAACGCCACCCTCATCTTCGACGATGCCAACCTCGATCAAGCCATCACGGTCGCCACACGCGCAGCCTTCACCAACCAAGGTGAGATCTGCCTCTGCGGCTCGCGCCTGCTTGTGCAGCGCGCAGCCTATGACCGTGTGGTGGCCGGCGTGGTCGCCCAAGCCAAGGCCCTCACCGTCGGCGACCCTGAGCACCCCGACACCCACCTCGGTGCACTCGTGTCAGCCGAGCACCGCGCCAAGGTCGAGGGCTACATTGCGCTGGGCCAAGAAGAGGGCGGCACTCTGCTCGCCGGGGGACACCGCCCCCAGATCGAGGGTCGCTGTGCCGAGGGCTACTTCTTGCAGCCCACCGTCTTTACCGACCTCGACATCGGCTGCCGCACCGCCACCGAAGAGATCTTCGGCCCGGTGCTGACCATTCATCCCTTCGACACCGAAGCCGAGGCCCTCGCCATGGCCAACGCCACGCCCTACGGCCTGTCGTCGTCGGTCTGGACGCAAGACCTTGCACGCGCCCACCGAGTAGGCCACGGCCTCGACGTGGGCATGGTGTGGGTCAACACCTGGCTCGACCGCGACCTGCGCACAGCCTTTGGCGGCGCCAAGCAGAGCGGCGTCGGTCGTGAGGGTGGCCGCTGGTCCCTCGACTTCTTCTCCCAGACCAAGAACCTCTGTCTCCACCACGGGTCCCCATGAACGCCACCACCAAGGGCCGCATCGTCGCCGGTGCCCTCGCCCCCCATCCCCCTCACCTCGTCTATGCCAGCAATCCCCCCCAGAACGAGCCCACGGCCGAGTGCGGCTGGGAGACGCTGCGGTGGGGCTACGAGCGCCTTGGGCGCGATCTGCAGCAGCTCGACTACGACGTACTGGTGGTCTTGAGCCCACACTGGCAGACCTATGTGGGCCACCATGCCCTCGCGGTGCCGCGGTTTACCGGCAAGTCGGTCGATCCCATCTTCCCCAACCTGTTTCGCTACAACTACGACCTCACCGTCGATGTCGACCTCGCCGAGGCCATCCTCGCCGAAGCCAGCGACGCGGGCCTGGTGACCCAAGCCATGCGCAACCCCGACTTTCGTGTCGACTACGGCACCATCGTGAGCTGTCACCTCACCGACCCCACGTGGTCCAAGCCCATCGTGTCCTTGAGCAGCTGCCGCGCCTCGGCTTACTACAACATCGACGTCATGCAGGCCCAAGCCAAGGTTCTCGGCGAGGCCACACGCCGGGCCATCGAAGCCTCGGGCAAGCGCGCCGTCTTGCTCTCAAGCAACAGCCTCTCGCATCGGCACTTTACGCATGAGAGCGATGTGCCCGAAGACATGAGCAAGGAGCACATCACCAACCACGGGCAGTACCTCTGGGACATGCGCCTCATCGAGATGATGCGTACGGGCCGTACCCAAGAGCTCGTCGACATCCTGCCAGAGTTCACGACCCAAGCCATCGCCGAGACCGACGCCGGAAGCCTCACATGGATGCTCTCGGCCCTAGGCTACCCCGACTGGCCCGGTGAGCTCTACGGCTACGGCACCGTCATCGGAACCGGCAACGCCATTGTGGGCTGGACCATGCCCGGGGAGGCGAAATGACCGTCGAACTTGGCCTCATCGTCCCGGGACTGCCTCACCCCCTCCTCTGCCCAGACGCCAGCCCCGGCTACCGGAAGCTGGCCGAGGCCTTTGACCATGCGCGCCAGGAGATCGATCGCATCAACCCCGATGTGCTGCTGGTCTACAGCACCATGTGGCCCTCGGTCATCGGGCATCAGATCCAGAACCACCCGCGGCCCACCTACACCCATGTCGACGAGCTGTTTCACAGCCTCGGCAGCATGCCCTACGCCTTTCAGATGCACACCGCCTTTGGCGATGCCTTCTTGGCCCAGGCGCAGCAGCGCGGCCTGATGGCGCGCACGGTGGCCTACGACGAGTTCCCGATCGACACGGGCTCTGTCGTGGCGCTGAAGCTCCTCGACCCCGAGGGCAAGCGCAAGGCGTCCATCGTAAGCTCCAACATGTATGCCGACCGGGCCGAGACCATCGTGCTCGCCAAGGCCGCCACCGATGCCCTGAAGCAGCAGGGCCTCACCGCCGTCGCCATTATGGTCATGACCCTGTCGAACCGGCTGTTTACCGACTGGATCGACCCGGCCGAAGACCGTGTGCACTCGGCCAAAGACGACGAGTGGAACCAGAAGCTGCTCGAGCTGCTCGGTGAGGGCCGCCTCGAAGATGTGGCCCAGCTGTCCCGCACCATCCAAGAGCAGGTCCGCGTGCCCAAGGTCGTCAACTTCAAGCCGATGTGGTTCTTGTCGGCGCTCATGGGCGCCCACAACCTCTACGACGGCGAGGTGCTTGCCTACGAGGGTGTTCATGGCACCGGCTCGGCGGTGGTCTCGCTGCGCCCGTCCAAGGCTGGCACAGTCCGCGAGTACGACGAAGACGATGTCGAGGTCTGGCGAGGCAACCACGAGGTGCTGCAGGCGCCCACCACGCCCGTGACCGAGGCGCCCCCCGCCCCAGCCACACCACCGCCGGCTGCCCCCGCTGCGGCCGCCGACCCCGCACGTGTGGATGTGGCCGCCAGCAAGGCCCCCAACCCCGTGGGCGCCTACCCCCACGCCCGACGCGTGGGCAACATGCTCTACCTCAGCGGCTGTGGACCGCGTCAGCCCGAGACCAACGAGATCCCCGGCGGACCCATTTGCGACGCCGAGGGCAACCCGCTCGACTACGACATCCGCGCCCAGACGCAGGCCGTCATCGACAACATCGCCGCTATTCTCGAGGCGTCGGGAAGCTCCCTCGACCACATCGTCGATGTGCTCGCCTTCTTGGTCGACATGGACCGCGACTTCAAGGGCTACAACGAGGTCTACGCCAAGACCTTCAAGCCCATCGGAGCCACGCGAACCACCGTATCGATCTCCGCGCTGCCCACGCCGATTGCCGTCGAGTTCAAGGTCATCGCACGGATCCCCGAATGAGCCTGATCGACATCTCTCCCCCACTCACGCCCGACATTGCCGTCTGGCCGGGTGATGTGGCCTTTGGGCGTGACGTGGCCATGAGCTGGGACCAAGGCCATCACCTCGAGCTCTCCGCCCTGCGGTCGACCGTCCATGTGGGCGCCCATGCCGACGCCCCATCGCACTATGTGTCCACTGGCCGAGGCATCGCGACGCGGTCGCTCGACCTGTACTACGGCCCCTGTCAGGTCATTCATGTCGACGTGCCCCAAGGGGAGCGCGTACGACCCCACCATCTCGGCGACACGGCCCTTCGTGCCCCGAGGGTGCTCTTCTGCACGGGCAGCTTTCCCGACCCCAACCACTGGAACGAAGACTTCTGCTCCCTCTCACCAGAACTCGTCGACCATCTGGCTGCACATGACGTCGTGCTTGTGGGCATCGACACGCCCTCGGTCGACCCCATGACCAGCAAGGCCCTAGAGTCGCACAACGCCATTGCGCGGCACGATCTCGCCGTGCTCGAAGGGCTCATCCTCACCCATGTACCCGATGGGCTCTACCACCTCGTGGCCCTGCCTCTGGCACTCGTAGGCTTTGACGCCTCTCCTGTCCGCGCCGCACTCGCCCCCTTGGAGTCCACCTGATGGCCCGCAACGTCCTCGGCACCCCCCTCGAAGCCTGCAGCATGAACCCCCGCACAGGCTACTACCGCGATGGCTGCTGCCACACGGGCCCCGATGACCGCGGCCGGCACGTGGTGTGCGCACAGATGACGGCAGAGTTCTTGGAGTTCTCCAAGGCGGCAGGCAACGACCTCTCCACGCCCGTGCCCCAGTACGGCTTTCCTGGGCTTGGTCCCGGTGACCGGTGGTGCCTCTGCCTCTCCCGCTGGGTGCAAGCCCACGAGCACGGCGTCGCGCCCCGCGTAGTGCTGCAGGCCACCCACGAGTCCGCCCTCGAGATGGTCGACCTCGACACGCTGCTCGGCTTCGCCGTCGACGTACTGCACGCAGACTAGACCGGGTTCAGCGCCACGCCTCACGCTGCTGGCGAAGCCAGGCCATGCGCTGCGTCTGCCGCTTTTCGCCATCGATCGACAGGGTCTTCGCCACACCGTCCCATGCGGTGGTGATCACGGTGTGCACCTGATGCGCTGCCTCTTCGAGGCGCCTGGTATCCTCGGCACCCAAGGGGGAGAACGGCGCGAGCACCATCTCTGATGCGGCGGCATCCCACCCCCACACGCCAAGCCACGCGCCGTCGCAAACGATGGCACGAACCAAGGGCCAGCGGGTGGCCGAAGCCGGCTGATCGCCACCGCGAAGGGCTGGCATCGGACGATCATAGTGCGCCTCGTCGAGCAACCCACGCACATCACCACGGAGCGTGAGGAGGTTGTCGAGCGTGGGCAGCAGCCGAATGGCATGCGTAGGCTCCGGCGTAGGCTCCGCGAGCTGGTCGGCGTGCGCAAACCAGCCTGGCTCGCCGGCGACGGTGCAGGCCACCGCACCAATGTGCTCAAAGGCACGCGCGGCATCGCGCTTTCCGCACGCGGCCCACGCAATAAAGTCTGCGAGACGGGCGGGTGCTGCCCACCGCAGGTACCGATCAGCCAGCTGGGCTAGGCACGCCACGGGGTCTTCGGGCACCTCTTCTTCTCGCAACCACCCCTCGGGCGCCAACGTCCAGACGTAGCGCTCGTACACCAGCGAGAAGGCCTCCGGGACGCGGCGGATCACCCCGCGGACCTCCAACCGACGCAGCGCCGGGGGAAGCGTGCTCGACTGCCCGATCTTCTTGCCCACGGCCCCCAGCGAACGCACACACCCCGTAGGCAACCGGTCGCGCAGGGCGCGGGTGCTCGCGGGGCCCGCACCAAGTGCCTGCACGACCGCCGTCTCGACGGTGTTCAGCTCTTCATCGGTGACGCCACACTTCTCCATGTCACGTGCGAGCCGTGCCGCATTCTTGGCATTGCCCACCACGGTCGCGAGCGTCACATCGCTCGTCTCCATCAGCCAGATGCACCCCCGCACACCTGGGCTCACGGCCATCTGCACATCACGAAGCGCTTCTTCAATGTGGGACGTGGGAGAACAGCCGCGTGCCAGCATCGCCAAGTAGGGCCCCCGCCCCCCAATCGCGCGCGTCCATCCTCCAGGAACCGCGCCCGGGGCAACGTCTTGGTCCGTGAGCCCCTGATGTGCGCTCCAGTAGCGCCGGGCCTCGTCGAGGCTCATCGTTCGCATCCCATCCTCCGCGCTAGCCGAGGTCGAGCAGCGACCCCGTGCCATCATCGCCGAAGGTGCTCTGGTCCACGCCAAACTTCTGCAACAGCGACACGTGTAGGTTGGCCAGCGGCGTGCCCTTCTCGAACACGCGTCGCTCACCGAGGGACGGGATCCCGCCGCCCGCCATCAACACATTGAGGTCGAGCGGAAGATGGCTGGTGCACTCGCCGATGCCACTCAAGAACATCACCGTGGTGTTGTCGAGCAGGGTCCCACCAAACACATCAGGGGTGCTGGCGAGCTTCTGCACGACATAGACCAGCTGTTCCACAAACCACTGGCCTGCCGCCACATGACCGTCGTCCCAGCGGCCCTCGTGAGACAGCTCATGATGCGTGGCATCCAGCCCCAAGAAGCGGAGCGAGCGCTCGGAGCGGCCCGTCCCCAGCATCCAACTCACCACCCTGGTCTTGTCGCACTGAAACGCCAGCGTAAGCACATCCGCCATGGCACGAATCGATGCGGTCGGGTCTGTGGGGTCTTCGGGCACCAGGTTGGTCGGACACGCCATGGCCTCAGCGGCGACATCCAACCGGCGCTGAAGCTCCGACACACCCTCAACAAACTGCTCAATGCGCTCTTTGCCGAGGGGATCACCCAAGCGCCGGTAGGCCGTCGTGTCGTCCATCACTGTCGACAGCAAGGCCGCTTCCATCCGGCGACGCGTCTCGCGCTCCGGCCCCGTGAGCGAGGGATCGAGGCCTCCAAACAGCCGATGATAGACCGAGACCACGCTTGTGTCCTTCGCCAACGGCGCGGTCTTTCCTCGCCAGCTGATGGTGACGAAGCCCGGGCAGGCCCCGTCGGTGTAGCAGCGAAGTGGCCCTTCACTGCCCACCTCTAGGCTCTTAAAGGCACTGTTCTGGCCCATGTGGTCCGCAATGATCTGATCGACCGACCACCCCGCGTTTGCGGCCAGCGGGCTGCCATCACGATGCGCACTGGTGAGCGTCGCACGGGTACACGCCGTGTGCTCATCGTAGCGGTCGGGGTAGATGCCCGGCAGGTTGTCGAGCCCCGACACGCAGAGCACATCGGACCGAATGGCCTCGAGCGGCGCCATGATGGGCGACGGTGTCCAGAACGCGCCCTCTCCCGAAGGGTTCCAGAGGTGCGAACGAAAGCCGTTGGGCACCCACATGACCAACAGGCGCTTCGGCGCCGCCTGTCCGGCCAAGGCGAGGCGTGGCACGGCGGGACACGCCAGCCCTGCAGCGAGTGCGCGCATCAGGGTGCGTCGGGAGAGCATCACTCCACCTCCCCATGATGAAAGACCGGATGCTCGGTCACAGCCTGAATCATCGATGCGGCCGTCATGCCACCAGCCTCGGCCTCGGACTGGATCGCAGCGACCGTGTCGGGCGCCCGGCTGTGCAGCGATGAGACGCCCACGCCGTAGCTCGCCAGCTTAGAGCTCAAGCACATCGGAAAGGCCTCGTGCCCGTGAATCCACGCGCCAACGTCGGAGGGATGCTGCAGGACTGTGCCGTCGATGGTCACCGTGTCGACCTCGATGGGTGTTCCGTTGCGGAGCGTGTCACGCCACCCCCCGGCGGGATCGTAGTTTTCGAGCGCAAGACCCAACGGATCGAGCTGGTCATGACAGGCCCGACAGGAGGGATCGTTGTGGGCATCGAGGGTGGCCTCGAAGCCCTCTTCGAGCGCCATCTCCTCCTGCAGCTGCGGCACAAACGGCGGCGGTGCCCCCACTTGCGTACAGAGGAAGGTATCGAGCAACCAGATGGCGCGCTTGACGGGCGACGTGCGGTGCTCGAGGCTCGTCCCGGCCATGAGGCTGCCGTGGGTCACAATGCCCACACGTTGGTCAGTGCTGATCGACACCCGCGTCAGCTGGTCTGAACCCGGCAACGACACGCCGTAATATTCGGCCAGCTCGTTGTTCAGGTAAGTCCAGTCCGCGACAACAAGATCGGTCAGCGGCAGGTCGGCATGCACGGCATGGTCCACCACATGAACCGTCTCCTCGGTCATCGCTTCGGAGAGCGGCAGCGTAAAGCCGGGGAACATTTCCCAGACCTTGAAGATGTCTTCGTTCTGGCGCAGTCCGAGCCACTGATAGGCCCAGGAATCCGCGAGGGCATGGGCGCGCTCATCGTCGAGCATCCGGCGCACCTGGGCCCCCATCGCACACGGGCCGTCGTTGCGCAGCAGCTCCCCGGATTCGGCGCAGTCGGTCAAGGCGTCATCGGGGGGGGAGGCCCAGAGAAAGTAGGCCAGCCGACTGGCCAGCTCGTAGGGCGCTAGCTCGGCATCGTGCGCCTCGCCCTGCCCTGCCCCGTCTTCGGCCACATCATGCAGCTCGAGCTTAAACAGAAAGTGGGGCGACATCACGATGCGACGAATGCCGTACATCAGGCCATCTTCGAGCGTCAGACCTTCATCGAGGGCCAGCTGCACCAAGGCGACGGTGGCATCCAGCTCGTCGTCGCTGATCGGACGACGCCAGGCACGCGCGGCGAGGGGCGCGAGAAAGGCCTCGGCACAGTCGAGTGGGGTCGTCTCCGGCGTCTCGCAGGCCCAGCGTTCTGCGAGACCAAGCTCGGCACGCTCTAGCGGGCCTGACACATGAATCGCGTCGAGGGCCACCGCGGGGACTGGGGGCTGCTCGGGCAGAAAGTCGCCCTCGGGTGGCGGCCAGCCCCAGCCCTCTACGACCTGAAACGCCAGCTCATGGGTTCCCGCCGTGAGGGTGCGCGACACCTCGGTCAACAGCGGCGCGGAAGGACCATCCTGAACGACGACCGTCACCAATGCGTCGCCATCGAGGGTCACCTCGACGACGGCCTCGGGCGTATTCCACTGCGCCGGCCGGCTCATGTTGAGCTCGAGGGTCCATGTGCCCGACTCGGGGATCTCCAGCGCGGTCGTGTGCACCCCATCGCCAAACCACGCCCAGTAGGGTGAGCCCATGGGCACGATAAAGGGCGACGCGCCTCGGTAGCCGTCGGACCACCCGAAATACTCAGCCTGCAGCGTAAACCGCTCGAGCGGCTGCGAGAGCTGCTGCCCCTCGAGATACGCGCGCGCCACCTCGAGACTTGCCGCAGCGAGCTTATCGGTCAGCAGGGTCGATACTTCGAGTGCAGTCGCAGCATTGCGAAACCCACCCTCGTCCGGCTCCAGCGGCATGGAGGATACCACCTCGCTGGGCACGTCAAACACGGCGTGGATCGTCTGCTCAATCTCATCACGACCGAGACGATGGCGTGCATTGAACACACCCGCTTGGTCTGGCACCACCTCGGCGTCGTCTTCGAACCCATCGGACACGGGTGGCTCGGGGTCACACCCCATGGCCAACATCAGCGGTATCGTAAAGCGCCGCATTGCGTTCCCCAAGCGTCCGTATTGTGCCCGATCTGCACACCCGATGTCACGCCACACCTTGATGCGCTCCGCAGGCCCCAGCGACAGCCAGGCATCGGAACAGGACCGTGTTACGCGCTCCGCCATCAGGAGAGCCCCATGATCTTCCACGGCGTAATGACCGCACTGGTGACCCCCTTTCAGACCGATGGCTCGGTCGATCTCGCAGGCTTTCGTGCCCTCGTGCGCCGACAGCTCTCGGGCGGCGTGCAGGGTCTTGTGCCCTGTGGCACCACTGGCGAAGCGCCGACCCTGTCCCGTGACGAGCAGCGCCAGCTCATCGGCGCGTGTGTCGAAGAGGCGGCCAAGCAGGCCCCCGTGCTCGCTGGCATTGGCTCCAACAACACGGCTGCAGCCATCGAGAACGCCAAGCAGGCCCAAGAGCTGGGCGCGCACGGCGTTCTCGCCACGGCCCCCTACTACAACAAGCCCACCCAAGAGGGCCTCTACCGGCACTTCATGGCCATCGCCGACGCCATCGACATTGAAGTCTGCCTCTACGATGTCCCGGGTCGAACCAACCTCAAGATGGCGCCCGAGACCATTCTGCGTCTCGCCGATCACCCCAACATCACCACGCTCAAAGACGCGACCGGCGACCTTGCGCATGCCTCGCGCGTACTCCGCGCGTGTGAGGGCAGGCTCACGGTGCTGTCTGGCGACGACTTTACCACCCTGCCGCACCTGACGGTAGGCGGGTCCGGCTGCATCTCGGTGGCCAGCAACGTGGTGCCCGATCTGATGGCCACCATGGTCGGCGCCGCACGATCCGGCGATCTCTCGAAAGCCCGCGAGATCCACAATGGGCTGTTTCCATTGTTCGACGCGCTCTTCGTGCAGACCAACCCCCTGCCCGTCAAAGCGGCCCTCGCGCGGCTGGGCCTCTGCCACGACGTCTTCCGGCTGCCCCTCTGCCCCATGGATGAGGCCGCGCGCCCGACCCTGCACGAGGCGATGGATGCGCTGAAGCTCAGCTGAGCGGGTCGGGCCGCCAGCCCGGTGGTCCCATCAGTCGCCGAAACGTGAGGTTGATGCGCTCTCCGGGCCGGTCATCATCGGGCAGGACCGCGTGGCGCCACGTGTGCTGCATCGCCCCACCCATGACCAATAGGCTGCCATGGGTGAGCCGCATGGTACGTCGCTTGCGCCGCTTATCGCGGGTCTCCATGGTGAACACCCGGGTCTCACCCAAGCTTATGCTTGCGATAAGCGGGTCTTTACCGAGTTCATGCTCGTCATCGGCATGCATCCGGACGTGGTCTCTGCCGCTTCGATAAAGGTTGGCCACCACGTGGTTCATTTCCAGGCCCACAGCGGCGGAGACACGTTCTGTGAGCGTCTGGAGGACCGGGTGCCAGCCCATCGGCTCAAGGGTCTGCCCCGAGTAGCGGTAGGGCGTCTCGCCGCACCATGCGATGAGTCGCGGTTGCATCACCGAGCGCTCTCGCGTGGGTGTCTTGGCAACAATGGCGCGCTCGCACCAGCCCAAGCCCTCGCGAAACGCCGTAAACAGCGTCGAGGCCTCGTCGTCCGCCAACCACTCTGCGCAGTGCGCAATCCACGCCCGGCGGCCGAGCTCGCCGACGCGAAGCCGCAGATCGGGCAGGTGCGCTGGCGTTCTCGAACCTGGCTGCTCATGACCGTTCGTCACATGACCTCCCCTGCCTTCCCATTATCCTACGGCCACGGAGGCGAACATGTGGTGGTGGATCGGACTGGCCTTGGCCCAGCCCACCGTAGAGAATGTGGGCACCGGACGGTACGAGGGTACCGTGCCGCTCGCTCAGACGTGTGACGACCTTCGGCCGCGCATCGCCGACCCGCTCTTCTTGCTCGACATCGATCCCTCGGGCACCCAGATCACCACCATTACACCCGATGCCCCGTGCGCATTGGTGACCTACAAAGCCCCCACCATGTTTGGGCACATGCTCTACACCCTGCGCAGGTGCCCGGTGGACACGGGCTATGCCAACGCGCTCCACAGCTCACCGGACTTCAAGATCTACGCCTCGAGCTGGACCTTGGAACCGCTCGAAGGCGGAGGATGCCAGACCACCTACCGCTTGCACCTCAAGCCGAGCATGGCGGTTCCTGACTTTCTGATGCGCGGGAGCGTCAAGCGGTCGGTCCACAAGCTGCTCGCCTCCCTTGAAGCGTGGGATGCCACCCAGACCGCGCAGGTGAAGTGAACGATCGGTTCCGCTATACTGTGGCCATGAAACAGGCTCTCCTCGCATCGTTGGCGCTCTCGCTTTGGGCATGTGGCGAAGACTTTGAAGTCCCCGATGAAGTCCCCACCACCGGGCAGCGCGTGACGCTGCCCAACATCAACTTCAACCTCTGGGTCGACTACCTCACCTTGCAGGGGGCGGTCGATGAAACCTGCCACTGGATGTGGCCCGTCATCGATGATCACAGCACGCCGTTTCCACCCCTCCAAGGCTTCTGGGTGATCTACGAGAACCCCAATGATGTCCGAGACGGCACCCTCATCGAGGGCACCTTCTTTGAGGGTGACCGCCTTGAGGCGAGCGACTTCCCAGCCAAAGACGGTCTCGACCCCCTCGGATTCGCGTTTACAACACCCCTTCAGCAGGCCTTCCTCGACATTGAGTCGACGGAGATCCTCGACGAGGGTCGTACGCTCATCGCAGACTTTGGCAAGCCCATTGAGTCCATGCTCCGGCTCTCGACCTCACCGACAGGCACCACCTGTCTCGTGACCGCCGAGACCTGCGACGACCCCTGCGATGGCACGTGGACGCCGCTCGACCACGTCATGCTCGAGCTCGGCTTTCTCTATACGGTCCAGTCCGTCGAGCTCGTCCCCCCAAGCGACTGACCGATGCACCTTCGCTTCCTGCGCGATGGCGCAGTCTCCATCGGCCTCACATCTTGGGTCGTGCTGTGCATGACGACAGCTGATGCGCAAGAGAGCCCACCGGCGGAGGTGGTCGATGTGGTTGAAGAAACGCTGGAGTCCACGCTCCCCTCCACCACCACGGTCGACCTGACCGACGCCCCCGGAGCCACCACGCTGAGCGATGTGCTCGAGACCGTTCCGGGTGTGACCGTTCGCCGTTCCGGCGGTCCAGGCGCCCTCGCATGGGTCTCGATCCGCGGCTCTGGACTGCGAGAGACGGTGGTTGCGCTCGATGGCTTGCCCTTAAACCCTGACGCCTCGGCGATTGTCGACCTGTCCACGTGGCCGACACAAGGCCTCGCCGAGCTGGTGGTCTGGCGCGCCCGTGCGCCCCTTGCGCTCTCGGGCACCTCGGCCTCGGTCATCGAGCTCAAAACCCCAGCGTCCATAACGAGCCCGAGTGGTGGCTTTAGCGGCGGGTCATGGGGCACCTGGCGGGGCTGGGTATCGGGCGAGACCCGCTCGGCCCACGCCGCTGTCCCCGACCTGATGTGGCATGGGACCGCCTTTCACAGTGATGGGGACTACCTGCACTATGACGACAACGGCACGGTGTTCGAGACAGCCGACGATGTGACCCGCCCTCGGACCAACAACGCCCGTACCCAGGCCAACGCGCTGCTGCGTGCCACCTGGCGACTCCCGCAGACCTCGGTGCGGCTCATACAGTCCATCCTCCATCGGACCGAGGGGCTCGCTGGACCCATCAACATCCCGGCCGATCGCGCCCAACTCGAGACCGTTCGCAGTCTGCTCGCGCTCCAGTCCGAGACCCGCGCCTTTCCATGGCGTGCCTCCACCCAAGCGAGCTGGCTCATGCGACGTGAGCAGTACGACGACCGCTTGGGCGAGGTGGGCGTCGGGGCACAGCAAAACACGCTCACCATGCATCAAGCACGCATGCAGCAGCATGTGACCTGGGCCCGTCCCCAGCTTCTTGTGGGCGGCCTCTTCAGCTCGCGGGTTGATCATGTGCGCCAGCTCGACGAGCTCACGGACACGCGCGACACCCAGTCCCGCTGGATCACACGGGTGGGCGCAGAGCTCGAAGCCAGCCCCCTGCGCTCCGGGCTTCTCGATCTTCGCTCGTCAGCCGCAGCGACTACGCTCGTGGCGCCAGCCCAGCCACTCCGCGTCTTGCCGACTGGCTTTGTCGAGCTCGGCGTCACCATGCTGCCCTGGCTTCATGCGGTGATGGGCACCGGGTGGAGCTCGCGTCCCCCGCAGCTGGATGAGCTCTACGGCGACCGCGGCACGTTGGTCGGCAACCCCGATCTCAAGCCCGAACAGCGGTGGACCTCGGACCTCGGCACCCGCGCGCGGCTGGACCTTGGCGCCCACAGCACCCTCTCCTTCGACATCGTGGGTGCCGCCTCATGGTCGAGAGACCGCATCGTCTACATTCAGAACGCCCAGCGCACCAGCGTTCCGACCAACTTTGGACGCACGCGGACACTGTCCCTCGAGACGTCGATGGCGATGGACGCGCTCGACGCGCTGCAGCTCCACGCACAAGCCACATGGACGGACGCCCAGCGCATCGACGTGGCCAGCCCCGTGCAGCTTCCTCGGATCCCCGAAGTACAGGTGGCCTCTGGTGTCATGCTGCACTGGCGGGAGCGCATTGGAGTGGGATACGACCTCTTTTTCTCGACCCCCTCGTGGTGGGATGCGGCCAATCTGACCCGGTCTGGGCCTCGCTGGCTGCACGATGTCACGCTGCGAGCACGCCCATGGCAGACTGGCCCCACATTCGAACTCGCCATGACCAACCTTGCGAACGCACTGTGGACACGAACGCCCGCCGATCTCGCACAGCCCCAGCTTGGCGACCGACGCGCCGTGCAGTCCGACCTGTTCGGCTATCCCCTTCCGGGAAGGACCTTCCTGTTCACGCTTCGCTGGTCGCCGTCGGGCTCCTCCTGAACGCATGCGAAGCGCCCACCACCGAGTTGGGTACGGCCATAGATTCCCGTGACCACCTCATCTTGGCCACGGTCAGTGAAGACTACGCCGCAGGGTCTCTCGCCGTCTACGACCCCACCACGGGCGCGCTCGTCGAGCAGATCCTGACCACCAGCGGTGACCCGCGTGTACGCCGCACGGCCACCGATCTGATTCAGACCAATGCGCTCGGCACCGACACCGTACGCCTCTACCCTCTCGACAACCTCGCGACAGCGCCACGTGAGTTCGGTCTGACCACGCCCGGAGGACCGGTCGCGAATGCCGTCGATGCCTACACCTGCGGCGACACGCTCTGGGTCGCCACCTATGCGCGGAGCACGGTCTCACGCATCGACCTTACGACGGGCGACCTGCGTGAGCCCTTGTCGCTCGACGCCTATGCCGACGGTGATGACGTAGGCCCAGAGCCCGTGCAGCTGCTGCCCTATGGCGACGACCTGTTGCTTGTGCTGCAGCGCCTCGACCGAAACAACCAGTGGTCGGCCTCGGGTTCGCAGCTGCTTCAGATCGACTGCGCCACCGCGCAGATCGTCGAGACCTGGCCGCTCGGTGCCAACAGTGTCGTCGCTCTCGACAGCGAGGCCCGCATCCTCTTTACCGATGATGGCTCCCGCAGCGAAGCGCCCGGCGTCTTCCGACTCGACCTGGGTACGGGGTTTTCGGAGCGCCTAATCTCTACAGGCGGCCCCGATGGCTTGGTCCCCCGTCATCTCTCTGGACCCCTACCTGGGCTGTTGATGGGTAGCGCGCCTGACGGCACGGCCGATCGTCTCTGGTGCATCGATGCCGATGGCGCGGTCATCGGTCAGCACAGCTTCGATGGCTTTGTCACCTCGGTGTCCCATGCGCCCGCGATGCAACGCGGGTGGGCGGGGCTCCACTGGGGGTGGCGCGATCCCAAGACAAGCCTCCAAGGGCTCTTCGAGCTCGACCTGCTCACCTGTGAACCCACGGCAGACAGCCCAAGACCGATGGTGCAGTCCCCCTACCATATGGCAGCGCCATGACCCTCACGCTCGACAAGGTGGCCGTGAGTGTAGGCTCACAATCGATCCTCACGCCACTCACGGCAGAGGTCTCCACCGGAGGCTTTACCGCGATTGTTGGGCCCAACGGTGCGGGTAAGTCGACCATTCTCCGCGCCATCGCCGGCATCCAAGAGGGTCAGCGCGGACAGGTCAGGGTGGACCGCGAGGCGCTCTCGAGCCTCACGCTTGCCCAACGTGCTGCCCTCGTCGGTTGGCTACCGCAGCGTATTCGGCCCACCGAGCCTGTCGACGTGTGCACGTGGCTTGCCGCGGCCCGCTACCGCTTCGGAGCTTCCCCCTCGGCGCATGCAGACGCGGTTCGCGCGTGCCTTCTGGACATGGACCTCGAGCACCTTTCCGACCGAAGCCTCACGACCTTGTCGGGTGGTGAGCTGCAGCGGGTCTCGCTCGCAGCCCTCGCGGTCCAAGAGGCCCAAGTCTGGCTCCTCGATGAGCCAGCCAATCACCTCGATCCTCTCCAGCAGCAGCGGGTGTATCGCTTTCTTGCGCGCCAACGCGCGCGCGGCACCACCATGCTGTGCGTGACCCACGACCTCAACTTGCTTCATCATCTGGGTGACCCCACCCTGACGGTCTGGGTAATGCGAGAGGGCACGCGAATTGGCGCGTATACGCTCGACGACCCGGCGCTCGTCGAGGCCCTCCAACAGACCTTTGAGGTTCCCGTGCAGCGTCTGCAGCATGGCGGACGCGTCTGGTGGATGATCGGGGGCGCTGCATGAGTGACGCGTCGCGCATGGCCCTGCTCGTCGGTCTGACCCTCCTGGTGCTGGCCTGCTGCCCGTGGATGGGTCCAGAGCTCGCGGGTCCCAAGGCAGCCTTTGTGTTCTGGGAACTTCGCGTGCCGCGCATCCTCATGGGTGCGCTCGTCGGCGCCTCCCTCGGCGTGTCTGGCGCAGCGGTTCAGGCCCTGCTTCACAACCCGTTGGCCAGTCCGTCCACCCTCGGCACCACTGCAGGGGCAAGCTTGGGCGCGCTCGTGGCCATCTTGACCTTCGGCAATGCGAGTCTGTGGGGGCTCTCGGCTGTGACCGTCAGCGCATTTCTCGGCGCGGGCGTGGTCAGTCTGATGTTGGTGGGACTCGCTGTTCAAGGGCGCGCACGCACCGAAGACATCCTCCTGCTCGGTGTCGGAATCGCCCTCGCCGCGAGCGCCATCACCATGGGCCTCCACCTTCGGGCAGACCTCTTGGAGACCACACAGGCCGTCCGTTGGGCACTCGGTAGCCTCGCTCAGGTCGGCTACCGAGGTGTGACCCTCACGGGACCCATTCTCGTGGCATGTACCTTGGTGCTCTGCAGCCTCGCGCGCCCGCTGGAGACCTTGATTGGCGGCGAAGACAGGGCGCGAACGCAAGGCGTCGACGTCAGCCAGCTCCGTCTCGTGATTCTACTCGCCGTCTCGCTCAGCGTCGGCACGGCCGTCGCGTGGTGCGGCCCCATCGGCTTTGTGGGACTGGTCGTGCCACATCTGGTGCGGCTCGGGTGGACCGCGCGACGCCGGGTCCTACTGCCCGCCTCTGCGCTCCTCGGCAGCGCCCTGCTCACGCTCTGCGATGCGGGGGCACGCGTGGCCGGAGACATTCCCGTCGGGGTGGTGACCTCAGCAATCGGCGCCCCGATGTTGATCTGGCTTATTTTGCGGCGACGGACGCCTCACGCCTGAAGATCGCCGACAGAGGATCACTGCCGCGGTTGTGTGGCGCGTCAAAGTCGAGGACGGGCCCGGTCGAGATGATGGCGTGCGGGTTGATCGTAGGATGGCTGCAGAAGTAGTGCTCGCGAACCGCCTCGGGCACGAAGGTTCCCCGAATCGCTTGCAATTGGTAGAGCTGTCGCGTGTAGTTCCACAAGTTGGGGTAGTCGACAATACGGCGCCGGTCGCACTTGAAGTGCGTCACATAGACCAGGTCAAACCGCAGCAAGGTCACCACGAGGCGCAGGTCGGCTTCGGTCAGGTGGTCCCCCACCAAAAAGGGCTGCGTCGCCAAGATCGCTTCAGCGCGGTCGAGCGCATCAAAGAGCTCATCGACCGCATCATTATAGGCCGCCTGCGTGGTAGCGAAGCCACTGCGGTACACGCCATTGTTGATGCCGTGGTACACCCAGTCGTTCACCGCATCGATGTCCGCCCGCAGGTGCTCAGGGTACACATCGAGCGTGTTGCCCGTCTCGTGGTCAAACGCCACGTTGAACATGCGCATAATCTCCGAGCTCTCGTTGCTCACAATGGTGCCAGCGAGCCGATCCCAGAGCACGGGTACCGTCACACGACCCGTGTAGTCTGGCCGAGCCGCCGTGTAGATCTCGTGGAGGCAGGAGGCCTGCCGCTCTGGCTCGGGGTGCGCAAAGGTCCACCCATGCTCGAGCATCCGCGGGGCCACGAGCGTCACATCCATGAAGGCCTCAAGCCCCTTGAGCGCGCGCATGATTCGGACCCGATGGGCCCATGGACAGGCGTCCGCCACATAGAGACGGTAGCGACCACGCTGTGGCGGGTGCTCCCCGCCACGCTCCACACACGAACGAAACCCTGCGACAGAACGGACAAAGGTCCCACCGCTCGAAGCGGTGTCGTACCACTGGTCTACCCATTTCCCGTCGACCAACAAACCCATGAGGCCCCCATCACGCGCGGTTAATGCGACGCGGCCTTGTTCCACGGTCAATTGTTCGCTTCAGATGTCAGTAACGTTGAAGGGAGGGGTCCACGTCGCGGATCCAGCCCATGATTCCCCCCTCAAGGTTGGTGCAGTTGTCGAACCCGAGACGCGACAGGGTCTCGCACGCCATGGCGGAGCGCCCTCCCATCTTGCAGTGGACCACGATGTCGCGGTCTTGCGGCAGCTGGTCGACAATGGATGCCACATCGTGGTGAGGGTGCAACAGGTCTGCGAAGGCAAGACGACAGACCTCGGCCTCCTGTGCGCCCCGCACGTCGAGCACAAAGGGCGCCCAACCGTCGTCCATTTTTGCCTTGAGTTCTAGCGACGAGATCTTCTTAAAAGCGCCCATGACATCCTCCTCATCCGCAGCTGATAGGTCACATGGCCATCGTAGTCCACGCACCACACCCGAAATGGGGTAACCTCACCACGAACCTCCGGTCAGGGAGAAGCAGTGAATCTGCTGTTGGGCGTCACGGGCGGCATTGCAGCCTACAAAGCCTGCGAACTTGTCAGCCTCGCCACAAAGGCGGGCTGGTCCGTCCGCGTGGTCATGACACCTGCGGCTACGGCATTCGTAGGCCCCCTGACCTTTGAGGCGCTCACCAATCACCAAGTGATGGTAGACGCCCATGCCACGGGGGCGAGCTCCGAGGGTGTCCACGCTGTGGAGCACGTCCAGTGGGCAAAGTGGGCTGACGTCGGATGCGTAGCGCCCATGACGGCGAGCACCATGGCCAGACTCGCCTGCGGCCTGGCCGATGATGCCTTGTCCACCGTCTTTCTCGCCATCCCCAATGGCACGCCTATCGTACTGGCACCCGCCATGAACACGGCCATGTGGGACGCCCCCGTGACCCAGCGAAACCGCGCATGGTTGGAGGCCCTCGATCGATACCACTGGGTCGAGCCCGTCGCGAAGCGGCTCGCCTGTGGCGATGTGGGCGTGGGTGGCCTTGCCTCACCGGATGCTATTCTTGAGACCGTACAGGCTGCGATCGGAGCGCGTGCATGACGACCACCTCAACGCCTCGCATCGCCATGCCAACCGCAGACCTCAACCTGCTTGATGGTCAACGCGTCCAAGTCCACTTTCGAGCCCCGTGGTCTGACGACCCTGCGCTCCACTCGGCGCTGACCCTCGGTCGGTCATTTCTGCAACGGCCGCTCATCCGCGAAATCGCCTCGTTGACCCGCATTCATGAAGATGAACATCGGTTGATCTATCGCCTCAAGGGGGCAACGCCCGAGTGTGGTTCCCCCGTCTGCCTCGCCTCGCTCCTGGACCATGCCCGCAAAAAGAAGCGCCCCCTTGGTGTACCTCTCGGCGCACGCATGGGTCTGCACCTGACAGAGCGCCTGATCGAGGCGGCAGAGATCGGCGCCTCCCACGGCGTCTACAGCCATGGTGACCTCTCTCCGTGGACCGTGTGGTGCACCGAAGGGCGGACCTGGGTGATCGGGTATGGCATCCCCTCCCTCGAGCTTCGCCGCATGCTGATGGATGGACCCGGGGCGTCCTCGCCGCTCGCTCTGGCGTATGCCCCCCCAGAGCGACTTCACAGCCAGCCGGAAGACGCCCCCGCCGATCTCTTTAGCCTTGCCGCCGTTCTCCTTGAGGTCATGACGTCGAAGCGCCCCTTCGACACCTCACCCGCCGAAGCGCATCGGATGGTGACCGAAAAAGGACCAGGTGCCGTCCTTCGACCCACCGTCAAAGGCCTACCCCGTGACATAAGCCGGGTGCTTAAGGCCTTTCTAGATGACGATCCCACGGTTCGTCTTGAGGCCCTGCAGGAGAGCCTCGACGTCTGGAGGGAGCATGCCCAAGACGTGGTTCAAGGCGAGTGGGAACGACGCCTCGACCAGTCGCGCCGTGCGGAAGCCTCACGCCCTGCGACGGTGCTCTCAGACACGCAGGCGATGGAGCTCGACGAGCTACCAGGCCACGAGCGTCAAGCGCGACGCCGGACCCCCAAGCAACAAGAACGGACGCGTGCGCGCATCGACACCGCTGATGTGGTGCACAAGTCCAGCGCTAAGCGACGCGCGCCCACGGATGCGAGTCTGACCCTCGAAGACGCTGTCGCCACACCACGCCGACGAAAGCCCGCCTCATCGACATCCAACGGCCCTGCGCAGGACACGCCGGACGTGAAGCAGGCGAAGGCCGAAGCCGAGAAGCAGGCGAAGGCAGAAGCCGAGAAGAAGGCCAAAGCGGAGGCGGAAGCCAAGGCAGAAGCCGAGAAGAAAGCCAAGGCAGAAGCCGAGAAGAAGGCCAAGGCAGAAGCCGAGAAGAAGGCCAAAGCTGAAGCCGAGATGAAGGCCAAGGCGGAGGCGGAAGCGAAGGCTGAAGCCGAGAAGAAGGCCAAGGCGGAAGCCAAGGCTGAAGCCGAGAAGAAGGCCAAGGCAGAGGCCGAAGCGAAGGCTGAAGCCGAGAGGAAGGCTGAAGCCGAGAAGAAGGCCAAGGCAGAGGCGGAAGCCAAGGCCGAAGCCGAGAAGAAGGCAGAAGCCGAGAAGAAGGCCAAGGCAGAGGCGGATGTCGCGCAGTCCGAGGCCATCGTGCGTCCTCGTCGGCGGCGCGCGGGTGGCGTCTCCGCCTCCACACCGACACCCGAATCTGCCCCACCGCCCGAGGCGCGGTCAGAGGACGACCCGCCGCCCGAACGCGTGGCGCGCCGACGCGCGCGTCGTCGCTCTACCGACTAGGTTCAGCCGAGTTCGGGACCTGCAAATGTGCGTGTTTCGAGCCGAATCGCCATCAGTCCTTCCCCCACCTGGGCCGCACATGCGCCGTCTCCAAGGGGCGGGCCTACCGCCCTCATGGTGGAAAGCAAGCCGGTGGTGTGCGACACGCCCGTGTCACTCGGTCCTGAATGGCGTTGGAGGACCCCCAACGATGGTCCCGGCCGGTTGGCACCGGTCTGCGGCATCATGGTGGATGTGGGATGTAGAACACGGGCGGACATCGTGGACTCCTCACCCATCGCAACGGATCATCATCCACACCACATGAGGCCTCGTGTCATGTTGCCGTCGCAGACGCGATCCACTCCGCAGCACGACGCCAGAGGGTTCCTGCATTCTTCGACATACAAAGACCCATATGGTCGAGCGGTGCTTCAATGCCTCCGCTCCCACGCCCCGCGAACCAGATGTCTGGTTTGCCGTCTCCAATCTCCTTGGCAAAGTTCATCGCACCCGTTCGATGGCCCAGCAAGGCATCATCCCTGCTGACGACCACAAGCACGGGGAGGTCAATGTGTCTCGCACGTTCCAAGTAGTCGATCGTGCCATCACGGCTGACCCATTGGTTCGTCGACCAGTACCGCTTCAAGTCCGCGGCATAGCTCGCCGCTTCATCGGCCGATCCCACGCCCCACGAGCGCGCAGGCACGCGTCCATACAGCATCACCATGCTCGCCATTGCGCGAAGGGCTTGCGTTCTCATCTGACGACGTACCCGATCGTCGTCATGACGAGGGAGCCAGATGTTCGATCCTACAAGGACCAAGCCGTCTAGCCTACATCGTCCGCTAGCCAGCGAAGCCGTGGTCACATGACCGCCGAGGCTGTGTCCCACGAGCGACACGGGACCTCGGTTCATGCGCCGCGCATGATCGACGACGGTGGGCACATCGAAGGCCACGAGATCGTCGTAGCTCCAGTCCCGTCTCTGAAATGCGGGTGTCGGTCCCCGCCCTCGAAAACTGGCCGCAACCGTATCGAAACCCTGCGCCCACAAGGCTGCAGCCACGTGTCGCATCGAGCGCCTGTCCGCCATCATCGCGTGGAGCAAGATCACCACACCCTTGGATGGACCGGACACCCGACCTTCGAGCACATCGAGCAAGGCACCATCTGCGGTTCGAAGAGCATGTCGTTGGAGGACAGCAGACATGGACGATCGGGCCTCGACACTGTAGGTCAGGGTACTACCCCGGAGCCCGCATGCCCGCCGCCCTTGAGCTTGTGACCTTCCCCGAACTGGACACGCCAGGGACCCTCCTGCTGATCGGTCGTCGGGAGCAGCTGCGCTCACCCGCTGCCGAGCAACTGGCACTCCGTGTGACCACAGCCGAGATGCTTGAGCGCCTCATCGGGTCCCGCGATCCCGGCCCTGACGGGCGCATCAGTCGCCTCCCTGTCGCCGACGACACCGTGCATGAGCTCGTCGTCGGCGTACTGCCCGAGGCCTGCAGCCGCCACAATGCCCCGAGCCGCGCATGGGCCGTTCATCGCTTGTGCCTCAGCGGTGCGCAGAAGGGTGATGTCCATATTGTGGTGATGTTGGAGCGTGAGGAGCACGCCTTCGCCTCCGCCATGGCTGTCGCACGTGCCCTTCCCACGTTTTCGGCCTCCACCAAAAAAGTGCAGCGCACAGTTCGGCTGTCCATGGTCGCGCCGGGCGGTCATGCGGTCCCTCCCCAAGACTTTCGCCCCGCTGCAAAGGCCGTGCGGTGGGCGGCAAGCCTCGTCGACGCCCCGCCGAATCAACTCGGAACCCAGCGGTTTGTCGCCCTTGCAGAGCACATGGCCGAGCGGCATCCCAGCGTGACCTGCTCGGTCGTGCGTGGCGAAGAGCTCGCCGCCCAAGGCCTCGGTGCCCTGTATGCCGTCGGCAAGGGAGCCTCGCAGCCCCCCGCCCTTGTGGTGCTCGACTACGCGCCTGATCAGCCCACCGGACACGTCGGCTGGCTCGGAAAAGGCATCGTCTTCGACACGGGCGGTCACTCCATCAAGTCCAAGACGGGCATGGTGGGCATGAAGATGGACATGGGTGGTGCAGGCGCCGTGCTGGCAGCCTTTGACGCTGCCGTGTCGCTGCGTGCCACGTCTCGCATCACGGCCATTCTCTGCATCGCGGAGAATGCCATCGGGAATAATGCCGTTCGCGTCGATGACATCATCGAGGCCTACTCGGGCCGTAGCATTGAGATCAACAACACCGATGCCGAGGGCCGCTTGGTGCTCGCCGACGGTCTCGCATGGATGGCCCGACACCGTGATCCAGACCTCATGGTCGACCTTGCGACGCTGACAGGCGCCCAGGGTATCGCGACCGGACAGCTGCATGCCGGCGCGTACTGCAACGACGAAGCCCTCGAGCAGCTCGCCGTCATCGCCGGTCGCCGCAGTGGCGATCTGGTGCACCCCCTGCCCTACGCACCGGAGCTGTTCCGCCGGGAGTTCAACAGCCAAGTGGCAGACATCAAGAACTCGGTCAAGAACCGCAACAATGCGCAGAGTAGCTGCGCCGGAGAGTTTCTCCGGGTCCACCTCGGCGACTGGAAAAAGCCTTGGCTCCATGTCGACATGGCCGGTCCTGCGACCCACGGCTCCCGCGGCACGGGCTACGGCGTCGGCCTGTTGTTGACCCTCGTGGGTGTTGGTGCGCCTCTCGACGACCTCTAGAACGTCGTCAGCTGTCCCGGCCAAGTGAGTCCAAGGGTCACCCGCGGCTGCACATCGGTCGCCAACACGGCGTCAGCACCCACACGGATGGGCCCCCAGCGAAGCGCGCCGCCCACGACGGCCCCTGCTCGCGCGCCTTGTCGGCGAACCAGTGCCGCGCCACCCGAAGGCTCAATCCAGAGCGTCCATGGCCCCGTACCCACCGGTAAAGAGGCGCCCGTTCGCACTGCACCAAGGACAGCGTCCCCTGCTCCGCCCGCGGGCGTGGCCTCGACGTGGAGCGTCCAGCGGTTCCAGAACGCTACGGCCACGTGAACCCCCAAGGTCCAGCTCTCTGCAGACCGAACCGGCAGTGTGCCGAGGAGATCCATGCGGACACTGCCACTCAGGGGAGTCTGGGGGGCGTCCTTGAGCCGTTGGGCACGAACCGCATGCGTCGCAAAGCCCGGCCCACCATTGATCTTTCGGCTCACGACCCCCACCACGCGTCCGTCGCCATCGACCACGGGACCTCCAGAGTCGCCGGGGTAGAGCGTGGTGTCGAGCTGGAGGGCCACATCCCCCGAGGCCGCCACAGTGGCAGGTCTACGTGACCAGCGGAGGGTTCCTGCGAAGTAGCCAAGCGGTCTCGGAGACCCAAAGGGGTGCCCGACAACCTGTACGGTGGCGCCCTGCTCGGCCGGTCGCTGACCCAACTCAAGCTGCACCGCATCCACAGGCTCGGCCCGGATCCATGCGAGGTCTTCGGCGGCAGACCACGAGACGCGCCGCCCACGAATGCGCGCCCCCGCGCGAGAGGTCAACCGAACAGGACCTGCCCCTGCGACACAGTGCTGCGCAGTGAGAAACCATCCTTCACCGAGATGCGTCGCCGCGCACAAGCCATCCGCCTGCTGCGCAACCCACACGGCCTCAACCGGTGCGGTGGGGTTCGCCCAACTGACCGATGCCGCAAGGAATGGAAGGAGCCACGACCCCATCACGGGTCAGCTGCCCTCTTCGGCCAGATATTCCTCGATAGCGGCGTCAAGTACCTCTGGGTTGGTCGTCTCGATCCGGCGGACGACTCGCAGCTCGCGATCTACCAAGACGAGGGCTGGATACTGGTTGTTGATGACCATTGGGGCTGTCCCCAGTGACCCATTCGGGTCTGCCAGAACCGGCGCCGTGATGGCCTGTTCTGGGCTGCCACCAAACTCCTCATATGTCGGGAACTCGGCCCAGACTTCGAGGTCTTCTTGGGTGGGCGGAATCGACGAGTCATCCGTCTGGTGAAGGATGGTCACATACATGAAGCCATCCTTCTTGAAGTGCTGGAACGTCTCTTCGGTGCTCATGGCCAACATGCGGCAAGGGCCACACCACATGGTGCTCGCGTCGAGGAGTGTCACTTGACCGTGAAACTGCCAGAGGCTGACTTCATCGCCATGCTGGTCGATGGCCCGCACGTCTGGAATCACCTGCCCCACATTAAAGCCAAAGCTCGTCGGCGATGCTGAGGTGACGTCGGTGGGTGGTACCGCGCTGGGCCAGTCGTTCTCTGGCGGTACCCATGCCTCGGCTTCATCGCCGCCTCCAAGGCACCCATCACACGTCAGGTCAGGGACGCAGGCCATTGATGACATCATCACCACGGCAAGACACACAGGTTTCCAAGTCATGTTTCCCCCAACCCACGATATCCCGGCGCGGCGACACAGACCGCTCTCCGATCCACAGGTTACCCCAAGGCGCACCGGATGGTTGCAAGTGAATTGTTCTGCACCCTCATGGAGCATCGAATGACCGCACGCCTGACCCGCACGGCCCTCATCGACCGGTACCATCGCTACGGTAGACCGCGCACCAAGTGGCTGGTTGGCGGCGAGTTTGAGCGACACATTCTCGACGTCAACGGGATGCCCGCCACCTACGACGGGGAGCCTGGCATCCGGTCGTTGCTGCAGTCCCTCGTCCAACGCGGATGGCAGCCCATCCGAGAGCGTGGCGCCTTGATCGGCTGTGTCCGGGAGAACGGGGCAAACGTCACCCTCGAACCCGGCGCCCAGTTTGAGCTCTCCGGCGCACCGCACAAGACCCCCCACGAAGTTCTCGAAGAAGCCAGGACGTTTGCGGCGACGGTAGATGAGCTCTTGGCGGGAACCTCGCTGCGTCAGGCGACGCTCGGCCTCACCCCAACCAGCGACATGGCTCGGATTCGTTGGGTGCCTAAAGGACGCTACGTCATCATGCGAAACCACATGGCGCGGTCCGGTCCTCTCGGACAGACCATGATGAAGGGCACGGCAGCAACGCAGGCCAGCTACGACTACGAGCATGAGTTCGATGCTGCGCAGAAGCTCAAGCTCGCCCGAAATATCGCCCCCTTGGTCACGGCCATGTTCGCCAACAGCCCGTACCAACATGGTCAGGCCACGGGATGGATGAGCTCCCGCGGTCGGGTCTGGATGTACACCGACCCGGCGCGCACCGGCTTTCCAGATAGCCTGAACGAGTACCGACATGAACGCTGGGTGGACTACCTGCTCGACGTCCCGATGATGTTCATGCGCAAGGGTTCGCGGTGGCTACCCGCCAACGGCAAGTCCTTCCGCACGTGGATGTCCGAGACCGGTCCCGACGCCCCGACATGGGCAGATTGGGAGCTCCATCAGACGTCGGTCTTTCCTGAAGTGCGCATCAAGGCGCAGATCGAGGTTCGTGGTGCCGACTGCGTCAACCTACCGCTCGCGGGCGCCTTTGTGGCGCTGTTCCATGGACTGTTCTACTGCCCTCGTTCGCGCGACGAAGCCCTTGCACTCGGTGCGCAGTTCTCCGCGTTTGGTTCGCAACGCCAACGGTTCGAAGATGCCTGCAGGTACGGTCTTCGCGCCACCGTCGGAGGCCGGCGCATGGCGTGGTGGGCCTCCCGCCTCTTGACCATCGCTGCGGAGGGCCGCGCACGATGCTCACCGGATGCACCAGACATGCTGGCGCCTCTAGAGGCGCTCGTGTCAAAAGGCATCACCCCTGCCGATGTGCTGCTCTACCATCTTGGACGTTTACCCGACATCGGGGCACTTCTAGAGCTCACTGCACCAGACGGTCGTGCATTTCGTCAGGCCGCAGATGTCACATGACGGGTAAACTTCGTCCCGTTACTTCTGTCACATGGCTGACACATTGAATCAGACCCAAGACCAGCAACAGGCGCTCCACACTGCTCGCCGCGTCGAAGCAGCCGTCGCCGAAGTGCGCCGTCTTCGGGCTGCGTTGAAGTATGGGCCGTGGCCAAAGACCCGCCAGCGTACCAACCGACACCTCAAGAAGCTGGCCGAGGCGCTAGAGGTCACGCTCGGTGATCACCTTCTGGGCAAGACCACCAGTGATGTGGAGTCGACCCTCTCCCTCATCACAGAACTCTCCGTGTGCGCCTCACGGTCCATGACCAAAGAGCGGCTTCGAGCCCTCGGCGACAGCGCCAAGGCTATTCGGGGCGGTCTGGGCTAAACCAACCATCTTGGCGGCGCTTCTCATACATGAGCAACGCGGCTGCCACACTGACGTTGAGCGACTCCAGACCACCCGCCAGCGGTACCGAGGCGATGGCATCGCACTTCTTGCGCAGTGCGGGGGACAAGCCCTTGCTCTCTCCGCCCATGACAATGGCGACCGGTCCCCGCAAGTCGAGCTCGGACATTGGGGTGCCGCCCATGTCTGCACCGACGACCTTCACGCCAGCCTTCTTGAGATGCTTCAGCGAGCCCGACAGCCCTTCACGGATCACGGGCACCACCTCGACAGCGCCCATGCTCACGCGTGACACCACCGGGCTGACCGAGGCTCCCCGCCGTGTAGGGAGAACCAGCGCATGCACCCCAAACCCGAGCGCCGTCCGAAGCATCGCGCCGAGGTTGTGCTCGTAGTTGACTTCATCGGCCAAGAGAAAGAAGGGAGATGCGCCCTCATCAAATAGGGCATCAATGCGACCCAAGGTCGTCACATCAGGAAGGTGGCTGACACTGGCGACGATGCCATTGTGAACCCGCCCCTCGGTCATCTCATCGAGCTTCTGTCTCCTCACGCTGCGTACGGGCACGCGCGCCTTGGAGGCCAGTCCAAGGATCTGCTCAAGCTTTCTGTCGGGTCGCGCTCGTTCATCCAACCAGATGTGGTGAACCTCTCTGCGCCGCCGCAACAGGCACTCCAAGATGGGATTTCGGCCCTCAAGACGGTCCGGCATCATCTCTCCTCAACAGCCGTAGCCATACATCGCAAGACTAGAGCAGCTTAGCTGCGAGCTCTGCCAACTCACTACGCTCGCCTTTTCGGAGGGTAATGTGCCCAGAGATCGCCTCGTTCTTAAAGCGCTCGATGGCAAAGGTCAGGCCGTTCGACATCTCGTCGACGTAGGGGTTGTCGATCTGCATCGGATCACCAGTCAGCACAATCTTGGTGCCCTCTCCCGCACGCGTGAGGACGGTCTTCACCTCATGCGGGGTCAGGTTCTGCGCTTCGTCGATAATCAGGAACTGCTCGGGAATGGACCGACCGCGGATGTAGGTCAGCGCTTCCACCTCAACAAGGTTGCTGTCGAGGAGGTACTGGTAGGCGGGCTGCCCGTTACGGCGACCACGCTCGGGTCGACTGGACAACAGGTAGTCGAGGTTGTCGAAGATAGGCTTCATCCAGGGGTTGAGCTTCTCCCCCATGTCGCCGGGCAAGAATCCAATGTCGCGGCCGAGTGGGAAGATCGGCCGACTGACCAGAACGCGTCGGTATCGGCTGTCGTCGGTGGTCTGCGCAAGTCCGGCTGCAATCGCGAGCAGTGTCTTTCCGGTACCGGCCATGCCGCTCAGCGTGACGAGCTTGATGTCAGGGTCAAACAGCAGCTCCATGGCGAAGAGCTGCTCTTTATTCCGAGCAAAGATCCCCCATGCGCCCTCCTTGTGGCGCCCTACGAGCTTGAAGCCTTCGTGGTCCGGTAGCACACGCGCCATGGCAGACTGGGACACATCGTCTTCTGAACGGAGCACCACGAAGGAGTTCGGGGCGAGGTCCCCGGTGTCTGCGGCAACCGTGCCCTGCGCATAGAGCTCTGCGAGGACGCTGCCCGTGACGCGCCCCTCGGTCATGCCGGTAAAGTGGTCATCAATGGTGATGCGAGCGTTCTCGTAGTCCTCGGCCACCACGCCAAGCGCGTCACACTTCAACCGCATGTTGGTGTCACGGGTGACGAGTGCCACGTTACCGCCGAGCTGCTGATGAAGCCGGAGTGCCGTGCTCAAGATGCGGTTGTCATTGGTGTCTTTGCCCCAAGGGATGAGTGCAGCTTCTTGCGCGTCACCCTCGTACGCCACCTTAAGTGAGCCACCTCCGGGCAGCGCTACGCCCTCTCGGAGCGAGCCCTGTTGGCGGAGCGCATCGAGATACCGGCTGGTCTGCCGTGCGTTCCGTCCGGTCTCATTGAGATCCTTTTTGAACCGATCGACCTCCTCGATCACGGTCATGGGGATAACGATGTCATGCTCATCAAACGACTCGAGCGCGTTCGGATCATGAAGCAGGACATTGGTATCGACGACAAACGTGCGTGGCATTCGATTCACTGCAGACCTCGTTGAGCATTGGACGATGAAGCGGGCGACTTAAACCGAATCGGCTTCCCCTCACGCAAGGCCGTGGGCGAGAGGGTGGCCTGAAGAAGGACCTCTTGGGTGCGGAGGACCTCCCCTTGGAGCGACATCTCCACGATCCATGCGCGGATCGGGGATCGGGCGGCTTGTTGCGTCACCATCAAGGTGTTCTCGGCTTGAAAACGACCTTCAAGTGCCGTCATCACGGTCGAACCCTGCCCCAACATTGGCAGGGTCTCTCCGTTGAGTACCACCGTGGCCGTCTGCAAGTCCGCTCCAGACAACACCAAGAGCCACCCATGGGGCACCGTAGGCACCGCTTCAGCGACGGGTGTTAAGACGGGCTGATCACGCTTCGTCTCGATGCGCACGACGCCGTTCTCATCGAAGCTGACCGTGGCCGCGTCGACACGTGTGCCCTGCAATTGCTCGGGATCGACCACTGCACCATCGAGAACAATGGTCGCGGCTGCAGCAGTCAGGCTCCACAGGATCACACGCGCTCCTGTTGTGTGCACTTAGTGTATGCAATGCAACCTGCAATGCAAGCCTGGAGCGGTCTCGGAGTGACCCCCGCGACAGGACGTACAATCCTGATCCGCACGGGGCGCGGATCAGGAGCGTATGTCTCAATCGAGTGGCGTATCTGCGACGTCACGCTCCAGGCGCGCGCGCTCTCGTCGACGCTTTTCTGTCTCGGAGAGGAACTGATCCGGCACTTCGTCGAGGTCCTCTTCTTCGGGCTCGCCCGTGGCCACGATGCCCGCCAGCCAAGGCTTCACACCCTCCATCACCACAATCATGGGCGAGGCCACGAAGACGGTGGAATACGTACCGAAGATGATGCCGCAGATCATCGCGGTCGCGAAGTCACGAATGACGGGGCCACCGAAGAACAAGAACGCCACGATGGCGAGGAAGGTGGTGAACGACGTGGCGACGGTACGAGAGAGCGTCTCGTTGATCGACACGTTGATGAGCCCGTGAAGGTCTTCGCGACGATGCCGCTCTTGGTTCTCTCGAATGCGGTCATAGATGACGATGGTGTCGTTCAGGGAGTAGCCGACGATGGTCAGCAACGCGCCGATGATGGGAAGATTGAACTCGTTCCCCAACAGGATGAACACACCGACGGTCAGCGTCACGTCATGCATCAACGCCACGATGGCGCCCGGTGCAAAGGCCACATCAAAGCGGAATGCAATGTAGAGCAGAACCAAGCCGAGGGTCACGGCAATCGATGTGAACCCTTGCCGACGCAGGGACTCACCCACTTTCGGGCCGACGGCATCGACCGAGGTGACCTCGAAGTTTCGCCCGCCCATGGCCTCGGCAATCTGGGCTTCAATCGCCTTGTTCAGGCCTGGAAGCTTGACGATGATCTCGTTTTCTTCGACACCCTCTTCGACGCGAACATCCGTGATGTCTCGGGTGCGCAACACCCGCTCCACCGCGCTGACCGGCGTGCGTTCGTCGGAGCTGTAGGTCAACGAGAAGCGCGCGCCCACTTCGGCGCTGAACTTGATGTCGACCAGCCAGTCCTCGCCGAAGCCATCGATAATGGCGTCTCGCACCGAGGTTTCAATGCGGTCTGCACCGAATTCGGGGTCTTGAATGCGCACAACAAAGTCGTGGACCGTGTCGTCGCCAATCGACTGCACCGCATCATTATCGATGCCGAGGCTGCCCAGCGCATCGCGCACTTCAGCGATGGTGACATCGTCGTCGAAGTGCAGCTGAATCTGGGTACCACCCGTAAAGTCAATTCCGTAGTTGGGTCCGACCACGACAAACGCGAGGATCGAGACCAGCACGGCGAGTGCACTCGCCGCGCCCGCAATCTTGCGGTACCCGACGAAGTCGATCTCGACGCTGTCCAACCATGCCTTGATTCCGTCCATCATATCGACCTCAGATCCGCAGGCGGGAGTTGGAGTTTCGTGTTGCAATCTCCATGAACGTACGAGTCACAAACAGCGCCGTGACCAGCGTCGTGAAGATACCGATGAGGAGGGTCACCGCGAAGCCCTTGATGGGCCCGGTGCCGTAGGAGAAGAGAACCACACCGGCGATGGCCGTGGTGACGTTGGCGTCGAGAACGGCCACAACAGCCTTCTCGTACCCGGTCTCCACAGCGCGCCGTGCAGGCACCCCGTGTTTCAGTTCCTCGCGTATGCGTTCGTAGACGATGATGTTGGCGTCCACGGCCATACCGACCGTGAGTGCCACGCCAGCGATGCCTGGAAGCGTCAACGTCGCCCCCAGCATGGCGAGCAGCGCGAACACGAGCAGCACGTTGAGCACCAGCGCAATGTCGGCGATAAAGCCTGGCCGGCCATACCACATCAGCATGAACATAAGGGTGAGGCTGCCACCGATAAGGGTAGCGATGGTGCCGCCTTCGATCGCATCTTGGCCGAGTGAGGAGCCGATCTCTCGAACCTGGCCCACCTCGACAGGTGCATTGAGCGAACCCGTGCGAAGGACAAGCGCAAGCTGGCGTGCCTCATCGAGTGCATCGAGGGAGGAGCCCATCGAAATCGAAGCCCGCCCGCCGCAGATACGATCACGAATGCTCGGGTACGAGCGAACCTGACCGTCGAGCACGATGGCGAAATTGTCGTTCACGTGCTCGGAGGTGAACTCGCAGAAGATCTGTGCCCCACGGGGCTTAAAGGACAGGCTGACCTGCGGCTGATTGGTCGAGGGCTCAAAGCCCACGCCCGCGTCGTTCACATCGGCACCGGTCAGCACAACCTTGTCGACGACGTAGACGACCTCAGCGCGCTGAAGCTCGCCTGCGGCAATCTCGTTGTACTGCCACATCAGGCGCCGATCATCGGGAAGGTCGCCCTGCTCTCGCAGCCAGTCATTGACGAGGTCATCATCCTCAAATTGCTCTGGAGGCAGCGCCTTGCGAGCCTTGCTCTCGAGGCGCTCCACCACCGACGGGTCGGACTTGGGGTCAACCAAGAAGAACTCGAGGACCGCTTGGGTACCGAGGGTATCGATGGCCTGTTGGGCATCCGCCACACCCGGGAGCTGCACGTTGATGCGCCCGCCACCGAGCTTCACGATCGAGGGCTCTTTGACGCCGGTGGCGTCCACACGCTTACGGAGCGTCTCGAGGACCTGCTCGACCGCCTGCTTCTGCAGGTCTTGTTCCCGTGCCGGGTCGATGCGGTAGACATGCCGTGTGGTGCCCTCGACGTTGAGTGTCTCCACATAGTCGTAGTCGGAGAGCTGCTCCGAGAGCCAGCTCTTGAGCGCCGAGAAGCCCTCTTCGGAGCCAATGCGCAGCACGGGTTGGCTCCGGTCACGCTGGACGTCGAGGGTCTTGTTGTCGCGCCGCGCAGACTCCAGGAGCGTGGTGCGGTCCCGACGGACCTGACTCAAGACCGTTTCCTCGAGGTCGACCTGCAGCGTCATGTCGACACCACCCTGAAGGTCGAGGCCGAGAGACAGCTTGTAGTCGAGGAGAAACGGCTCGTACCACTCGACCACCTCAACCACCGTCTCGTCTTCTTCGACGGTCTCGACGACGGGGGGCTTGTAGCGCTGGATACTCGCTGGCAGCGCGCCGTGGTTGACAACGGCGTCTTCGAGGCCGTCGATCACGCCCGTCGAGAGACGTCGCACGCTACGCTCTGCAGCGCCCGGCTCACTGGCCGCAGCGACCTCGGCCACGAGGCGACCATCGAGTGCGATGAAGAGGACCGAATCGGCAGCACCCTCAAGCGTCGCACGATCGGCGCCCAGCGAGACCACCGTGCCGGACACCGGCGTGGCCTCTGCCGGCACCTTGAGTCCCGGTAGGTCGTCGAGGCTGCCGTCACCCAAAACCGACGCATCGTAGAGCGCCACATTACCGGGCATCGTGACCACGGCCTCGGCGACGCGCTTGTCGGAGCCCACGGCCAGGAAAACCTCGACACGGCCGTTGTAGCGGTCTGCGCTGACGCGCTCGAAGCCGAACGCCATGGCAGTCAGACGCTGCTCAGCGATGTCGGCGATGGCCTGCGCTTGCTCTGGCTCGGTGTCAAACCAGACCTGAAGCCTGTCTTCGATCTCGACCACGGCCGAGTCGGCGACATCGACCTCCGCATCTTGCAGTGCCGTTGGGGCAAGCACGTAGAGCGCGCCGAAAAACAGCGCGACAATCGCCCCCAACCGCAACCAGTAAGAACCTTCCACAGCAGCCTCCCTAGCTGGCGTCGGTCAGCTTGACTTTGACGGCGTTCTTGTCGAAGACCAGGGCCTTCTTTATGCCGACATCAAGCTCAAAGGTATGTTCATCGACCCGAACCACTCGGCCATGAAGCCCACTTGCGAGGACCACACGGTCGTCTTTCTGGAGCCCCTTGATGAGTGCCTCGTGTGCACTGCGCTCCTGCTCCTGGGGTCGGATCACCAAGAAGTACATGATTCCGAAAATCACGACGATGGGCACAACTTGAATCAGCTCTTCCACGCGAATCTCCAGTTGTCCGCTGCGGCAACGAACACGCGCCACCAGCCAAGCACCGCGTCCTCCGAAGCCGCTTCGCCTCCGATAGACGGCCGCTCGTAGCCGGATTTGGGTCCGATGGCCAGCGCTCGCGGCTGTTAGGGTCACCGGTTGTCCTCAAGAGAGCGTCGCCTTACCCGGCGGCCGCGACGCACATGCCGCAATTCGGCGTACGTCCTCGATGGCTGCGGCATCTTGCGCGGCGATGGCCTCACGCAAGCGCTGCATGATCTGTTGGTAGAACCAGAGGTTGTGCCACGTGCAGAGCCGCTTGCCCAGCAGCTCCTCGCAGCGGACGAGGTGGCGAAGGTAGGCACGTGAGAGCCCTGCCGTCGGACCCGGCTCTGGCCAGTCGGGATCAAGACGTCGCGCGTCGCGTGCGAAGCGTGCGTTGCGGAGGTTGACCCGCCCGCCGCTGGTATAGACCTGACCGTGACGCCCTGCGCGGCTGGGCAACACGCAATCGAACATGTCCACGCCACGAAGCGCCGCTTCGACGATGTCGCTCGGATGTCCCACGCCCATCAAATACCTGGGCTTGTCCACGGGCAGCTCGGGGACTGCCGCCTCGACCATCCGCAACATGATCTCCTGCCCCTCGCCCACCGACAAACCGCCAATGGCCACACCATCCAGCGGCATCGCTGCGAGCGTCTTGGCGTGCGCAGCGCGCAGGTCTTCGTGCATGCCACCCTGAACGATTCCAAACAGCGCAGTTCGGTCGGCATGGGCACGCGCCGCGAGACACCGCTCGAGCCAACGGGTGGTCCGCTCGGTGCTGCGCATGGTGCGCTCACGATCGGCCGGATGCTCGAGGCACTCATCAAAGGCCATCGCGATGTCGACACCCATCGCTTCTTGGATCTCAATGGCCAATTCTGGCGTGAGGTGTCGGGTCAGCCCATCGTGCGGAGACTTAAAGCTCACGCCCTCTTCGGTGACCTTGAGATGCTCACGAAGGCTGAACACCTGATAGCCGCCCGAGTCGGTCAGAATGGGCCGCTTCCACCCCATGAACGCATGAAGGCCACCCATGTCACGGATCACGTCATGTCCCGGGCGGATCCACAGATGGTAAGTGTTGGACAAGACAATGTCTGCCCCGAGCCCTTCGAGTTCTTGCGCGGTCATGCCCTTCACGGTCGCGCTCGTTCCCACGGGCATAAACGCAGGCGTACGGATCGCACCGTGGGTCAGATGAAGCGTACCGACCCTCGCTGGGCCAAAGCTGGAGTGAAGCTCAAAGGAGCAACATGGCGTCGCCATAGCTGTAGAACCTGTAGCCATGCGAGACGGCATGACGGTAGGCCGAAAACAGTCGGTCTCGCCCGCATAGGCAAGCAACGAGCATGAGCAGACTGCTCTTCGGCAGGTGAAAATTGGTGAGGAGCCCATCAAAGGAACGCGGCGTGTATGGCGGCTTCATGAAGAGCCGCGTCGACCCAGAGCAGGCCGAGACCCGCCCCTCCGCATCGCTCGCAGACTCCAGCGTACGCGCCGTCGTGGTGCCCACGGCGATGACGCGTCCACCTCGCGCTCGGGTTTCACGCACAGCCTCCGCCACCTCTGGCGTGACCCTATAGGTCTCTGCGTGCAGCTCACCCGCCGCGATGTCTTCAGGACGCAGGGGCCGGAAGGTGCCAAGCCCCACATGTAGCGTCACGGTGCAGAAGCCCACGCCACGATCGCGGCAACGGGAGAGCACATCTTCGGTCAGATGAAGGCCTGCAGTGGGCGCTGCACTCGCGCCCACGGGCCCTGCAAAGACGGTCTGATAGCGCTCACGATCCGCCTCTTCGGCCCGACGGCCCAGGTACGGCGGCAAGGGAAGCTCCCCGGCCGCACGCATCAGCTCGAGGGGATCGGGCTCGGCCACGACTTCCACCAACCCATGCGCCGCGAGATCCGTGCGCTTGCGTACCTGGATCCGCCCTGCGCCAGGTACCAGCAACCACTCCCCATCCTTGATCCGACGGAGCGGTCGCACCATGGCCTCGACGGGGCCCGGTCCCGGCCCCAAGAACAGCACCTCCACACGCCCGCCCGAGGCACGGACCGCAGGCACACGGGCCTCCATGACGCGGGTGTCGTTGGCGACGAGTAGGTCCCCTTCCCGCAACAGATCGGGCAGATCGATGACGGCCTGGTCCATCAGTCCATCATCGTCCCGTGGAACATGAAGCAAGCGCGCACCATCCCTCTTCTCGGCGGGATGCCGGGCGATGCGGTCGTCGGGAAGGTGGAAGTCCCAGCGTTGTAGTGGATCGTTCATCTCGCGCGCCCGCTAACGCCATGTGCGGACACCCGCCTCCCCGCGTTAGCCACCCGGCGCTGCACCTTGGAGCCATGATGAGCAACCGACGGACCACCATTCGACGCCGACCGAACGCGGAGACACCCGCTGCCCCGGAGGCTCCACCCGCCCCAGCCCCATCTGCGCCAGAGCCGACACCCGCAGCGGCGCCCCCCAGCCCGAGCGATGCCAAGCCTCGACGCAAGCGTGTCTTGGCTGACCTCACGCCCGAGACGCCCAAGCCTTCTGCCAAGGCATCAGCCAAGGCCGCTGCTCCTGCCGAAGACCGCCTCAAGGCTCTCGAACAGCTTGCACGTGGTGGCGATGACCTGATGGCATCCCTCTTTCAGGACAGTGGCCCGGTTGCTGCGCGCCTTCCCGAGGTGGGCGACCGGATTCAGGGCACCGTCGTGGCCGTCCGGTCCGGTGAGATCGTCGTAGACGTCGGCCTGAAGGCCGAAGCATGGATCGACCGAAGCGAGGCCCCCGATCTCACCGTGGGCGCATCCATCGAGGCCTTTGTGCTGCATGCCTCCGAGCTTGGGCTGCGCCTGTCGACCCGCCTGAGCGGCGAGGCTGCGGCCGATCACCTCGCCACGGCCTACGAGCAAGACATGCCTGTCGATGGTCTCGTTCAGCGACGCAACAAGGGGGGCTACGAAGTCGACATCGGCGGCATCAGAGCGTTCTGCCCCCTCAGCCAGATCTCGCGCCTCCCCCTCAACAATCCTGAGTCTCCCGTGGGTGAGACCCTCACCTTCAGAATACTTGAGATGGGTGACAAGACGGTCGTGAGCGCACGTGCCCACCAGGAGCTCGCCATCGCCGACCTCGCCGCGAAGCGCTGGGCTACCCTTTCCGTGGGCGATGTCGTGGATGTCGTGGCCGTCCGTGTCCTCGAGTGGGGCGCGTTCTTGGATGTCGACGGCGTCGAGGGACTCCTGCCGAGGGGACAGTTCTCGTGGAACGAAGTCGCCGACCTCACGCACCACATGGCGCGAGGTGACCGTTTTCGGGCACGCGTGGAGTCCATTGACCCCGATGCGCGCAAGCTCTCGTTCAGCTTGAAGGACCCTACCCTCGACCCGTGGGTGGACGTGCACGACAAACTTCAAGAGGGTGGTGTCATGCCGGGCAAGATTGTCCGGAACAACGAGTATGGGCTGTTCATTCAGCTCATCGAAGGCATCACCGGCCTTCTCCCTCGTCGGTACCTCGATGATGCCGCGTACAACCCGGGCGACACCATGCACGTGCGTGTCCTCGAAGTCGACGACCGCAGCCGCCGTGTCGCCTTGGTTCCGCCATCCGTCGACCCGGAGGCGCAGGCCAAGAACGGCGCAGGTACCGACGTGCAGGGGTCCGTCGTAGAGGTACGGAACAACGGCGTGGTCGTCCAGCTTGAAGATGGGCGACGGGCGTGGCTGCCTGCCAACGAGGCACAGCTGCCCCCCAATACGGTCTTGGCGCAGAGGTTCCGACGTGGACACGAGGTCAAGGCTCGGGTCCGCGACGTCGATCCCTCCCGCGACCGCGTCACACTCACCCAGAAGAGTGATGACAACGCCGAGCAGCGTGCGTGGCGTCAGCACCTGAAGACCGCTGACCGCGGCAGCATGGGCACACTTGGTGACCTGCTCGGCGGCTGGAAGAAGCGCTAGCCCTTTCGCCGCCCACCACGCTCGTCATAGCGCTGCTTCACCAGCTTGAGGTCTGCGAAGGTCAGCTTCTTATCTTGTGGCTTCCGCAGTAGATACGCAGGGTGGAACGTAGGAATGGCCACCGCGTCACCGAGCGAGAACTCCTCGCCACGGTGGCGCGTGATGCCGCGTCCGCCAAGGACCTGCTCGAACGCGATGCGACCCAAGACCAACACCACTTTGGGGTTCACCGCAGCGATCTGACGCTTCAGAAACGGCACGCACGCGGCCATCTCTTCTGGCCCTGGATTCCGGTTGTTCGGGGGGCGACACTTCACCACGTTGGCGATGTAGACCTCGTCGCGGGCAAGACCCAACACGTGGGTCAGCATCTTATCGAGCATCTGCCCTGCGACACCGACGAAGGGCTCTCCCCGCTCGTCTTCTTGCTCGCCGGGCCCCTCGCCGATGACCATGAGATCGGCTTCGGGGTCACCGACACCAAACACAATATTTTTTCGGTGTTCGCAGAGGCCGCACCGTTGGCAGTCACCGAGCTCTTCACGGACACCGATCAGGCCCGCCTCTCCGAGGGGCGTGTCGGTCGACGCCACCGCCAAGCTCGCGGGTGCTCTGCGGTCGGTCTGTGGGCGTGCTGCTGCGGCGAGCGACTGCCACGCTTCGGTCGCCTGACGTGAGCGCGCCGTGCCGGCGGCCGGGGCTTCCGTGGCTGGGGGCGCTGGCTCTGTCATCTCCGGAAGCACGGCACCAGAAGAACGATCCCAGCCTTGGGAGAGCTCCCACTGGGCCGCATCCCGCACGTCGGCCACCAAGTCGGCCAGCAGTTCTCGCAGTTCGTTCTTCATCGGTGCTGCATTCCTCGCCAGCCACGTTCGCGCAAGGCCGTCATGACAGGCAGGAGCGGCAGACCCACAATATTGAACCAGTCACCGTCGATGCGCTCAAACAGAAACACGCCCTTTCCTTCGATGGCATACCCACCCGCACACCCAGAGCCTTCGCCCGACTCCACGTAGGCAGACAGCTCCTCTACACTCAAGTCCGCGCGCATGGTCAGCCGGGTTTTCGACATGCCGCGCGCAACGTCACCCGGCCCCACCAAGCACCATGCCGTCACCAAGGTGTGCGTGCGGCCACGCATCGCCAACAAGCGCGACAGATGGGCCTCGGGGTTAGCGGGCTTCCCAAAGATTCCGTTTGCGTCGAACCCGACCTGGTCAGATCCGAGAACCCACCGAGCCGGATGCTGCTCCGCCACGGCCATCGCTTTCTGCTCGGCCAGGGCGTGAGCGAGCTCGACAGGGTCGTCAATCATCGTCGCGCGCTCATCTACACCCGAACCCACACATATCACCTTGACGCCTGCATTTTCAAGCAGTTGTCGGCGCCATGGACTGGTCGACGCGAGGACGAGGGTCTGCAAGCCTGCTCCCATGTGATACCCCTCCCATCAGTTGGCGTGCGGGAGGCGCACTGTAGCCGGTTCGGATCCCTCATGATGCTCCGGAGTTTGCATGCGTTCCGCGGCGATTGGAATTGACCTCGGTACAACCTATTCGGCGGTCGCCGTCGTCAATGAGTATGGCGTGCCCGAGATCCTGCCGAATGCCGAGGGCGCGCGGCTGACGCCCTCCGTCATTTTGTTCGAAGACGAACATGTGGTGGTCGGCGCCTATGCCCAGCAAGCCTCCACCCTGTACCCCGAGCAGGTCGTCCACTTCGTCAAGCGCCACATGGGCGATGCCACATGGCGTTTTGACTGGCGTGGAAAGGCCTGGACCCCACAAGACCTCTCCCACTTGATTCTCGCCAAGCTCAAAGCCGATGCAGAGGCTCACCTCGGGGTTGCGGTGACACAGGCCGTAATCACGGTGCCCGCGTACTTCGACGACCGCCAGCGTAGAGCAACCCTCGAGGCGGGGCGTCTTGCCGGCCTTGAGGTGCTCAGCCTCCTCAATGAACCGACCGCAGCCGCCTTTGCCTATGGCCTTCACCACGAAGGAGACGACGCGCGCGTGCTCGTGTTCGACCTCGGAGGCGGAACCTTCGATGTCACCATTGTGGACATGGGCCGTAGAGAAATCAATGTTCGCGCGACACGAGGTGACCCGAAGCTCGGCGGGAAGGACTGGGACGACTTGCTCATTGATCATGTCGCTGGGCTGTTTCTGACGCAGCACGGGGTCGATCCGAGAACGGATAGCCTCGCGCTCGCAGACCTGCGCGCAAAGGCGGAGCGCGACAAGAAGAGCCTGTCGCGGCGTCCATCCGTCCGCTTGCTTCATGACATGGACGGTCTCTACATCCAAGAAAAGATGACCCGAGACCAACATGAGGCACTCACCAAGCCACTTCTCGATCGGTGTGAGGCCTTGACCCGACAGGTTGTTGCCGAGGCTGGTCTCCAACCCGAGGACATTCACACCGTGCTTCTCGCGGGCGGCTCCACCCGCATGCCGATGGTTCGTTCGATGCTGAACCGGGTGTTCGGTAAGGCGCCGGCGACCGACATCAATCCAGACGAGGCGATTGCACTGGGTGCGGCACTCACGGCGGCGATTGCATCTGCCAGAAGGTCTGGTCAGGCCAGTCCAATCGACATTCGCACCCATGATGTCACCAGCCACTCGCTCGGTATGGCTGCCGTCATGGATGGCCATCTCCAAAACCTGTCGATGATCACGCGGAACACACGCATCCCTGCCGAGTTCACCAGAGATACGCTCACCACCACCAAAGACGGTCAGACATCTGTTGATGTGTGGCTGCTCCAAGGCGACCAAGCGGACCCTGTCGCAGCCACGGCGCTCGGCCGATTCGAGTTCTATGGCATCCCACCACGTCCAGCCGGCGAGACCCACATCGCGGTCACGTATCGATACAGCGCGAACGCGATTGTCGAGCTCGAGGCCATGGACCTCGCCAGTGGTCAGACCCTCCCCTTTCGCGTCGCGTCGTCAAAGGTGAGCTTGGCGGATGTCGCAAGCGGTGCGAGCCCCTTTCAGCTCTTGGTCTTGGTGGACAGTTCCGGCTCCATGTTCGGTCCCGTCCTCGAGGAGGCTCGCGCAGCTGCATCGAAATTTGCCGCGAGCTGCCTCGCGCGAAAACACCGCAAAGTGGCCGTCATTGCATGTCCCGGCGGCATTCGCCAGATGCCGACGCGCGACCTCACAAAGGCCCAAGACGCCCTGAAGTCTCTCCATGCTATCGGTGGAAGCCCGCTCGGTCGGGTCATGGAGCGAGCCCATGCAGCCATCCGCCCCGAGGCGGGCATGACACGCTGGATGGTCGTCTACACCGATGGTCGGACGGCCAATCCGGCAGCGCTTCAACAGACCGCTCAACGCATCGCCGCCACAGGCACCAGAGTGTTGACCGTGGCCTGCGGTGACCGTGCGCGAACGGACGTCCTTGCCGCCATGGTGACTCGCCCTGAAGACGCCCTTACCACCACGCATCCCCTGAGCCTGCCCAACACCTACGGAAATGTGGTGGGACATCGTGGAGACGCCACATGAGCCGAACCGAAGAAGCCTTTCGACACCTCGCCAAAGAGGTCGCCCAGATGCGCCGGGATCTGGACACCCAGCGTGCACGAGATGACCGTCTCAACGAAGCCGCGTTCGACAAGCTCCATCAGGAGCTCCAGCAGTACAAACGAGGCTTTCTCGATGACGTCCAGCGACCGCTACTTGCCGACCTCTTGATGTTGTTCGACCGAATGCAGTGGTTCCAAGCCACGATGGTCGACCAAGAACTCCCACAGTCGACCATCGCGGACCACTTTCAGTTCTTGGTGGAAGAGCTGCTCGACGTGCTTGAGCGCCGAGACCTCGTACCGATGGCGCCGCAGGAGACCTTCGACAAGGCTCAGCAGAAGGCCGTACGGTTGAAGTCCACCGATGACCCGGGGCAAGACCAAAGAGTGGCACGCGTCATCAAGCGAGGGTTCACCCGAGGAGACCGCGTGTTCCGACCAGAGGAGGTAGAAGTCTTTCGATATCGGGAGCGTACGTGACACTCCTCGCCCCCATCGCTGGCCTCGATCTCGGGACGTTCCGGAGCTCGCTCGCGGTGGCTGCGCCTCACGGTCGACTCGTCTCCGTGGCCAACGCTGATGGTGAGACCACGACCCCCACCTGCCTCTGGTTTCACGACGACGGCGTGCTTACGGGGCAAGAGGCGCTCGATCACGCCGTCCTCGTTCCTTCCGAGGTTGCCACCGGGTTTACCACCCTTTCCGACCCGAACGCACCCACGTTTGTTACGGCAACAGGTCACTTCTCCCCCCAGGAGTTGCTGCGCCGCTTCTTGGGTGAGATGCGTGCGGACCTTGAGATGTGGTACGGCGGCCCCGTTCAAGATCTGGTGGTCTCCACACCAGTCGATGTCGCCGCGGCAAAGCGTCAGGCGATTGTCTCAGCCGCGCGGGGCGCAGGCTTCAACGTCCTCGGCCTGATGACCGATCCGCTCGCCGCATCGATGCAACATGCACTCGCCGTCGGCCATGCCTCTGCCACCATCGTCGTTGTCGACATGGGTCATCGGCAGACCCACGTCAGCGTGCTGTCGACCCGCGAGGGCCGCCTACAGGTTCAAGCGCATCACGTGGACCGTGGTCTTGGCGGCGAGGCCATTGGGCAACGCCTGCAGGGACACCTCGTCGAGCGTCAGCGCAGTCTCGTGCGAGACGACCCACTCGCCACGCCGCAAAAACGTCTCGCGCTCAGCCGGGTCACGAGACACTGTTTGGCCGGTCTGGCACGGCGTGAAGACGTCGAGTTCGCGCTTGGGCAGGGCGACCTCCGTGTGATGCACACGCTCAACCAGCGTGTATTTACCCGCCTCATGGATGACCTACTGTGCCGCCTACAACGCGCCATTCAGTTCGCCATGGGCAAGGCGCGGTGCCGCCCCCGCGACGTACAAGAGGTTCTGGTGATCGGTGGTTGCGCGCGACTGGGGGCCGTCCGTGGGGCCATCGAACAGGTCATGCGACGCCCGCTAGCCACCGACCACGATCCGGACCATGCCATCTCTATGGGTGCTGCACTTGGCGGAGCACTCCGCTTCCGTCCCGGTCTTGTGCCGCGATCGGTCCGTCGCCGAGACAAGGACCCCACGCCTCCCCCACCCGCCGCACCACACGACGCACCACATGACCGTGTGGCACGCTTCGGGCTCGCAGATGGCGGACACTCTTTGGCAAGCGCGCCCCACACCCAATACGCCATCGGCATTCGTGTCTCTGGACCGTCCGGCACGGGCCACATTCAGGAGCTCTTTGCCGCAGGAACACCTCTACCATCCCGCGTACGCGGAAAGATCGGGCGTCCAGCGCACCACATTGGAACGCTCCACATCGCCGTCGTTGCGAGCGGCGACCCCACCCCTGAAGCGCACACCCCGCTGGGCACATTTGAACTCCCGAGCCATCCATCGCAAACGCAGGGTACACTGCTTGAGGTGGAGTACCGCGTGGACGAGCAACACTCGCTGAGTCTATCCGTACGTGATCCCTTGAGTGGGATGTGGCGCAGCTGTGACCTTCAGCCCCCGGCTGACCACGGTGAGGTGCGGGTATGACGTGGCAGACGCAGCGCACTGCAAGTACCGCCACCGTGATCGAGTTCTGCCTCCGGGTGCGCTCCCCCGATCCTTGGGCCTACCTCAATCTTGGTCCTTCAGCCACGCCCTCTGACGCACTCTCTGCGCTCGAAGAACGGAGAGACTGGCTACGAACACGCGTCCATCAGGGCACGGGGTCGACCTCCGAAGCCGAGGCACTAGAGAAGGCCTACGATGCCCTCCGCATTGTCCTCTCTCGCGGCGATGCCTCCCAACACTGGGAAGAAGACCTCCCTGATTATTACCGGATGCTCGGGGTGTTGCCGGATGCCAGCTACACCACCATCGAGCGCGCGTTTCAGTCGTTGCAAGAATCCGAGCGCCCCTCTGGCGATGTGTTGAACGCGTGGAAGGTCCTCTCTGACCCTATTCAGCGCAGTCGATACGACAGGATCCGGACCGAGCATCGCCCCACGAGGCCGTCAGACCATGGCACGCATCCAGATGAGTCTCTGGACTCCATCCTGCCGAGGCTCGACACCTGCAGTGCCCGCATCATCGGTCCCGCGGTGCGCGAGATTCTCCTTCATGACCACAGCGGCGAAGTAGGCCTGCCATTTGAGGTCACAGGAGATGGCAGGTACCGGGCCAAGGTCCACGTCGATCACCCCGCTATTGAGACCCGTCCCCCCAAGATGATCGCCGTGGGGCCAGGCCGCCATACACTCACCATGCTGATCGACCGAAGCCAGGTGCGTGGTGACGTGGAGCACGCCACCGTCACGCTCCGAGGACCTGACGGCACCCATCGCGCCGTGCTCGCGCTCAAGCGCGCTGATGGACGTCGATGGAACTTCCTCAGCCAGGTCACCGTTGGCCTGTTGATCGGTATGGCGTTGTTCGGTGTCGGCTGGGCCTTCGGACCGCGCGTGTCGAACCAGGTCAAGCCCATGACCATCGGAAACATCGACCAGCTCTCTAATGTTGCGGCGTGTTTAACCTCCGTAGAGGCCCCTCCCGCACATCTGGATGTACGTGTCGACGCCATGGGCCGCCCCATCGGATTCGCCTTCGACACCCCAGTTGGCATCGACGTCGACACCTGCGTACAGCAAGGCCTGATTCAGCTTGCGTTTCCGCCTCTGCGACACCAATCCCACGGTGTCCATCGCTACCTCGTTCCTCCCCGCCCTGAGCCCACCCCATGAGCCCATTGCAGACCACCAGCACGCCAGAGGACTTGATTCGGCTGGCCGAATCCGCGCTAGAGGCAGGTGAGCCCGACCTGACACTCGAGCTGTGCCAGACGCTCCTCGCCACACAGCCCGACAACCTCGAGGCTAAATTCCTCGAGGCGGAAGCGTGGCGTGACCTACGGGAGCCTGAAGAGGCGGAGGCGCGGTACCGTTCCCTCATGACCCACCGCAACGCAGATCCGAGCTTCTGGTCCGGACTGGGCTCTGCATGCTTCGACCTCGGTAAAGTCGAAGAGGCACTGCGCTGCTTCCACCGTGCGCTTCAGCTCAACCCAAGCCATGGAGCCAGTGCCTATGGTCGTGCGATGGTCCGCGAACGCCTCGGTGATGAAGCCGGTGCCACCCGGGACTATACCCGCGCTGCAGCCAGCGATGAGGCCTATCCCGTCCCGATTCACATGAGCGACAGCGACGTGGCCGCGCTCCTCTCGCGGGCGCTTGAGAGTGTCGAACCATCCGTCAGAGCACTCGTGGAGACTTCTCGCCTCGTGATTGAAGCGCTACCGCCGCTCGACATCTGTGCCGCTTATGAGCCCCCCTGCAGCCCCGCAGACCTCTTGGGTCACTTTGCTGCCATTCCAGGGGGTTCGGGCTGGTCTCGGTTTCCTCCCACCTTGGTTCTGTACCGACGCAACCTCGAGCGTTGGGCCTCTAGCCCCGATGCCCTCGTCGAAGGGATTCGCGTCTCGCTGCTCGAGCCGTTGTCTGCATGGGTGCACAGTCCCACCGATGAGGCCTAGCGCGCAGGCGCGGAACCACGAGACCACCTCCGCACCCCACGAGGCGTTGCATGGCTGACATGACCACCGGTTTTGTTTCTTCCGAAGGTGGGATGGAGTTGTATTGGAGCAGTATCGGCGAAGGACCCGCCCTCGTGTGCTGCAACGGCGTCGGCGTCTCCACGTTCTTTTGGAAGTACATTGCGGCCTATTTTGGTCAACATCACAAGGTCATCGTCTGGGACTATCCCGGCCATGGGCGCTCAAGCTTACCGAGCGACCCTGACACAGCTGACCTCTCCATGGAGCGTCTCGCACGTGACCTTGAGCGGGTGCTCGAGGCCGCACAGGTGCGTGAGCCACCGGTCTTGCTCGGTCACTCGATGGGATGTCAGGTGATCTTGGAGGCCCATCGTACACGGCCCACCTCTTACGCTGCCCTTGTTCCCATGTTCGGAACCTTCGGTCGGCCGCTCGACACCTTCTACGACTTCCCCTGGAGTCGGACAGGCTTCGACATCATCAAGCGGCTCGCACGCCAGTCCAACCGCGCGACCCTGCGTATGTTGCTTCCGCTCTACGCGTCTCCGCTCGCGTTTCCCTTCGGACAGATGACAGGCCTCGTCGACCGCTACTACGCCGCGCGAAAAGACATTGAACACTACATCCAACATCTTGGGCATATGGACCCCCGCGTGTTCGTACGGATGGTGGAGTTGATGGCTGACCATGACATGGAACCCCACCTTCCAGAGATTGGTCTGCCGACGCTCATCTTTGGAGGTGAGAACGATGCCTTTACGCCACTGCATCGCGCCCATCGCATGGCCGAGTTGATACCTCACGCAGAGCTCATGGTGCTCGCCGAGGGCAGCCACGCCGCCATCGTGGAACATCCCGACACGATCAATCAGCGGGTCAGGCGGTTTCTGCAGGAGCGTGTGCCCACACATGCCACCGCCGACTAACGACGGCGGCGACGACGACGACGCTTGGAGTTGCCCGAACGAGAACGAGGAATGTCGCTCTCTTCTTCAGGGCACAGCATTGGCCACAACAGATGGTGGTGCGCGAGCAGTCGCACGTACTTGCCGGACCGTAGCGCGGGATCCTCATGGAGCGCAGCGTCGACCACGTTTCGTGCAGCAGCGGCGAGATCATCGTCTGCTTGAGGATGGGCAAACCTAAACTGCGGCTGTGAGGTCTCTGGTCCCGCATCTGCAAGCGTCGGCGCGGAGAGATGTCGCCGCATCAAGGATGCAAGTGGGATGTTCCGTGCGAGATCTTTGACCACACCGAGCTGCTGAGCATCCGCATCCGCCCCATGCACCACATGGAGTTGGCCAAATGTGCCCGCAAAGGCCTGAAGACGTGCAAGACGCGTCGGATCGACACGGTCCGCTTGTTCCACGAGGACATGGAAGGGCCGACCTAGAGGGCCCTCTGCTTCGATCGGGCTGGTCGCGACCAAGAGATCGAGATGGCCCTGTCGGAGCTGTTGCAGCACGGTCTGCCGTTCACCCGGTGCTTGCTCGCCATGGTAAAGCGCGACCCGAACCTCACCAAACACGGTGGACTTGAGTGCGTTCGCAAGCTCACGCGCATCAACAATCGAGAGGAGGTCGCCGCCCTCTCGAAGCAGCGGGAACACCAAGACAGTAGGTACACCTTCGTCCGACGAGCCTTTTGCCGCCGCAAAGGCCGCTTCGCGTTGTGGCTCCGGCCACAAGGTCACGGGTGCCGGTGCCTCACCCGTGGGCGGGAGCATCTGCACATCGAAATCGCGGAACGCGGTGAAGGCCCATTCGGGTGGTGCAGGAACAGAGTTGTGAATCAGCAGATCGGGCCCCGGCGCCGCATAGTCATCGCACCATCGGACCAGTTCAGGATCGGGATGCGACGCTTCACTTGCCACAAAGCCAAGCTTCTTCCATTCGAGGCCAAGTCCGAGAATCTCGGGTGTACCAAACACCACGTGGGTCTCACCTCGGGCGATCGCGTCCGCTTCACCCCGACTCGGAGCACCCGTAATACATGAGGCCATCACCCCAACGTCACGCAGCACGCCGGCCCAACGACTGAAGCACTGGCTCAAGCGGAACGCGTTGGGGAGGAGGAACAACGACTGGTTCCGGCGCTCGGCCATCAGCAGCAGACACCGCACCGCAAGATCTGTCGATGGACGGTCGGGCGTGGTTCGAAGGACCTGGCGCATGCGCTGGCCAGAGCGCAGCCCTCGCTTGATGACCTCAAGCGCGACTGCCGCGTGTTCGTCCGGTACCGACAATCGACCCGTCTGTTCCAGGGTACGACAGAGTCCATGCTGAATGCTCTGGGCTGTTCCACCGGATCGCCGCTTGCGTGTCGTCCACTGGCGCCCGAGCTCGACCGCGATGAGCTCGTCAAACGCTAGCCGGCGTCGAACAGCTGCACGTCCCGTTCCTGCAACATGCACATGTTTCAGCGCATCGATCGATGTGCCGAGAGAAAAAGACTGCAGCACATGCTTTGGCGGGACCTCGGCCAAGCCCTGCAGACGGCCCAGCGCGCGTTGCATAAGCTGCGCGAGCCCATCCGTATCGACATCTGCAATGCCGTAGTCCAGCTCATGGACATGGCCACCCACAGCCACGGCTTCGACACCATCCGAGAGTGAAGGCGCCTGGTCCGTATCGTTGACGTCGGCAGTCACCGCCAAGACGAGGGGGTCCCCTTCTTTGTGCGAGCGCAGCATCGATGGCGACCGAAGCGCGATGTCGACAATACCCTGGCCGCGGAGACGAACGGTGTCTTGGCGTTCACCTTCTGGCGAGAGTGCCGACCAGCGAATCGCATATTGGCCCGCGATAGCCACACGACCCCCGTAGACGTCTTCACCCGCGGTCACCACCTCGGGCAGCACCGTGTCTCCAGTAGGAGCCCGCCAGATCAGGTCGAGAACCGTTCGTACACCCGCATTCGCGAGCGCAGCGACCAGTGCCCCGTCCCCCAGATCCGCGTCGGCCAAGTCTGTCGTGAGGGAGAGGCGTGGCGGAGCCTTGGGGGCCGGCTTTCGCTCGGTTCGTGGCGCGTCGTCTCCGTCGGAGGTGCGACGACCCGACCGGCGGGAACGTCGCCCAGAGGATGACGCTTCGGGCTTGGGAGCCTCTTCTTTCGGCGGGGTCTCTGGCTTCGGCCACGCCACCACACCATGAGCGGGGGGACGCGGCATGCGCAATCGGAAGGGCAAGCCCAACATGCCGTCGAGGCGCCCCAAGATACTAAACGCAGTCTGCGCCGAGCTGTCATCCTGCTCGACTGCAGCGAGCGCCGTGAGCATCTCTCCATGAAGTTCCTTCAAGGAGTCGGGCAACCACTCGGGGTCCGCCGGTCCCGCTAAACGCAGGGCGTTCGCCGAACCGAACGGGGGCACCTCACCGCGGCGTGTCCAAGAATGCAACAGGCGTCGGATCGGCCTAAGGCGACGCTCTGCTTCAACCGGGTCAAAACGAACGGGTGGTGCGTCTTCGCTAACGTCTTCGGAACTGACTTGGGTCACGGTGTCTGTCCCCTTGTTGACCTCAGCCGTCATTGGGACCGAGATACAGCACTTCTACGATCTCGTACTTCTTGTCGCCACCAGGCGCCGGTACGGTCACTTCATCGCCTTCTTCACGGCCGATCATGGCACGCCCAAAAGGCGATGTGTAGCTGATCTTTCCTTGTTCGACATCGGACTCAGATTCTCCGACAATTCGGTAGCGATGCTCGGCACCAGAATCAATGTGCTCAAGCACAACAGTGGTGCCAAACACGGCACGGCCGTTGCGTGGCAGCTTGGCGACGTCGATGATCTCGGCGGATGCCACGAGATTCTCAAGCTGTGCGATGCGACCTTCGCAGAGACTCTGGCGCTCTTTGGCGTCTTCGTACTCGGAGTTCTCGCTGATGTCCCCATGAGCCCGAGCTTCTTCGATGTCCCGCACAATCTGGGGCCGAACCACGCTCTTCTGCCGCTTGAGTTCTGCCTCAAGAGCCACGTAACCTTCAGGGGTAATGGGATTTCTCGTCATGTCCTCATCCTCTCCTGCCCCTCTCGGACAGCGCAGTTGGCCTGCCTCGTGTCAGGCCTCTCGTGCGCCACTAGGCGCTGCCGCACGCAATGGCGCGCCGCTAGCCGACCTGGGCCGCCCCGAGCGGTAACCGCTTTCGCTACGGTAGGCGATGCGGTGGGGCTGAAGCAAGTGAACCGCGCCCGGGAAGAAGCCCCGCATGTGACACACGCGCTTGCGAGGAGAACGACAGCTCGAAGGTTCGCTCCACCAGTGCGACCTTGAGCTCGTGGGCCCACGCGCACCGGATCTCGTAGATGCCAGGGGTATCGTCGACCCAACGACAATCGGTGTCCGAAATGGCCTTCAGATCCGATGCGTCCATGTCCGCCATCAAGCGATTCACGGCGTTCTCGTGCCCGAAATCGCGCCAGTCGAGGGCCGCAGCAATGACGATCTGGTCGAGCCGAATATCTTCTCGCACCAACTCCACGACGCCTAGCGTCGGCGGCCCGACCATGGCCAAGATGACCCCGAGCACACAGAGCTGCGCTGCTCGAATCCAGTCTCGTAGGGTCAACGTCACTGGGACACTTTCAGCACGGCGAGAAACGCCTCTTGTGGAACCTCGACTGAGCCGAGCGCCTTCATGCGCTTCTTGCCCTTCTTCTGCTTTTCAAGCAGCTTCCGCTTGCGGCTGATGTCGCCACCGTAGCACTTCGCGGTGACATCTTTTCTCATGGCTCGGACGGTCGTTCGCGCCACAACGCGGGAGCCAATGGCAGCCTGCACCGCCACATCGTACATCTGCCGTGGGATGAACTCTTTGAGCTTACGGGCAAGCTCACCGCCGCGATGATGGGCGGCATCGCGATGGCACAACATCGACAACGCGTCGACCAGCTCGCCATTGAGGAGAATGTCCACCTTCACAAGGTGATCGGCACGGTATTCGTTGACCTCGTAGTCCATCGACGCATAGCCGCGTGTGACGCTCTTCAGTCGGTCGAAGAAGTCAAACACGACCTCGGCATAGGGCACATCATAGACAATCACCGTCCGCCCCGGCCCCGCGTAGTCGAAGCTTACCTGACTTCCGCGGCGCTCCTCACAGAGCTTAAAGACGGCCCCAATGTGAGCTTCGGGACAGTGGACGGTGAGCCTTGCGATGGGCTCCTTGATGCGCTGCACGTACTGGAGGTCCGGAAGCTCGGATGGACTTCGGATCTGCTTCTCTGACCCATCCTTCATCTCGACCTGGTAGACGACGCTGGGTGCCGTGGTGATGAGCGCGAGGTCGTATTCCCGCTCGAGCCGCTCCTGGACGATCTCCATGTGAAGGAGGCCGAGGAAACCGACCCGGTAGCCGAGCCCAAGAGCATCGGAGACATCGGGCTCCACCGAGATGGCGCTGTCGTTCAACGAAAGCTTGTCGAGGGCGTCTTTGAGGGGCTCGTAGTCCGAGGAGTCCACCGGGTAGATGCCGGAGAACACCATCGGCTTCACTTCTTCAAACCCCGGTAGTGGCTGCTCAGCACCGTTGAGGAAGTGCGTCACGGTGTCGCCAACACGTGCATCACGAAGCGACTTGATGCTGGCAACAACGAAGCCCACCTCACCCGCGACGAGCTCATCGACGGTTCTCGCGTGAGGGGTGAACTTACCGAGTCGGGTGACGTCGTACTTTGCGCCTGTCGCCATCAACTTGATGCGCTCGCCTTTCTTCAGACGGCCCTGAACGACTCGTACCAGGACAATGACGCCCACGTAGGTGTCGAACCAAGAGTCGACCACCAGCGCTTGCAGGGGCTCTTCACGCGACCCCTCCGGCGCTGGCACAACCTCTACGACCGCCTCGAGAACGTCTCGGATACCAATGCCGGTCTTGGCGGAGGTCAGCACGGCACCGCCGGCATCGAGGCCCACGAGATCTTCAATCTGCTCAGCCACCCCATCGGGGTCTGCACCCGGCAGGTCGATCTTGTTGATCACGGGCAGCACCTCGAGATCGTTATCGATCGCAAGGTAGACGTTTGCGAGGGTCTGGGCTTCTACACCTTGCGCCGCATCCACGACCAGGAGGGCCCCCTCACATGCCGACAGGCTCCGGCTCACCTCATACGAAAAGTCGACATGGCCCGGTGTGTCGATCAAGTTCAGCTGATAGGTCTCACCGTTGTTCGCCGTGTACTCAAGGGTCGCGGTTTGGGCTTTGATGGTGATGCCTCGCTCGCGCTCAATGTCCATCGAGTCGAGAACCTGCGCCTTCATCTCGCGCTCGGTCAACGACCCCGTCATCTCAATGAGCCGGTCAGCGAGCGTACTCTTTCCATGGTCAATATGCGCGATAATGGCGAAGTTGCGGATGTGCGTGATCGGCGTCACAGTCGCTCCGAGGTACAGACCACCCGGTAGGGGCGCCCGACCCCGTGGTATTCCAGCCCAGCCGCACGCGCATCGCCCGGCCGCACGATGTTGCGCCCATCGACCAGAATCCGACCGCGCATTCTCTGCGCCACAACACCCAAGTCGAGTCCTGCGAACTCCCGCCACTCCGTACAAATAACCACCAAATCGGCGCCTTCGACACATGCGTACGCATCGGGTGCAAACACGACCGTCTTCCCGGTGGGCAGCACGTGCTCAAACCTCTCACGAGCCACGGGGTCGTATAGTCGTAGGATCGCCCCCATCGTGCGGAGGCGGCTGACGACGCGCTGCGCTGGTGACTCTCGCACATCGTCCGTTCCAGGTTTGAAGGCGAGTCCCAACACCGCGACACAAGGGTTCTCTACAGCATCCAGCAAGGCCTCAATGCGATCCACAAAGGCCGAGAGGTGAATCTCATTCGAAGCACCGACAGCGGCGACGGCAGACAGGTCGACGCCACATTGCGCGCCCATCGCGGCAAGCGCGCGCACATCCTTTGGAAGGCAGGATCCCCCCCACCCCAAGCCGGGATGAAGATAATGGGCACCAATGCGGGAGTCATCGCCGACGATACGCCGCACCACGTCGATGTCCGCCCCCATGGCCTCGCACATCCGAGCGATTTCGTTGATCATCGATAGCCGGGCAGCAAGCATGGCATTGCTGGCGTACTTGGACATCTCGGCAGACCTGCAGTCTGTAAGGTGGAGGGAGACGCCCCGACGCAAGAGCGGGGCGTAGAGGCGCCGCATGACCTTTCCCGCCTCATCATCGCGTGTGCCCACGACCACACGGTCCGGCTCCAAGAAGTCCGTGATCGCACTTCCCTCCGCCAAGAACTCTGGTGCCGACACCACGGACAGGTCCCGCCTGCCATGTCGTGCAAACTGGGCCTGTACACGGTCGGCCGTGCCTACTGGAACCGTGGACTTGATGCAGACCACACATGGGCCGCTCACGTGTGCTGCGATGTCCTCCATCACGGCGTCAAATGCGCCGAGGTCTACGCGTCCGTCATCCGACGAAGGCGTTCCCACCGCCACCATGACGACATGAACCGATTCATCAAGGTCGGTAATCCCCGCTGTGAGCGACAACGACCCTCGCGCCATCCCGCGCTGCACGAGGTCTTGGAGCCCCGGTTCATAAAACGGAAGACGTCCCCGCCTCAACTGCTCCACCCGCTTCGGGTTCCGTTCGGCGAGTATGACGTGGTGTCCAGAATCCGCAAGGCCCGCAGCGGTGACGAGTCCAACATACCCGGCGCCAATGACCAGAACCTTCATGTGGCGCCTCCTCGTTGGACGGTCGAGCCCGTGCACGAAGCGTTCCCGCGGCTGTTATACCTCATGTCATTTGCAGTTGTGGCTTGCCATGGGGATCACGGACCGTTAGACGCCGCGGGTCCGTCGTATGGCATGTCCTGCTGACGACTCATCGATTGTGGAGATTCCGTGGCTACCCATCAAGATGCAGTGAAGCGTCATCGTCAGAGCCTGCGCCGTCGGGCGCGTAACCGTCACTACCGCAGCATGATGCGGAACCAGGTCAAGCGCGTCCGCGACGCCGTTGACGCTGGTGACCAGAGCCAGGCACAGACCGAGTTCCGAAAGGCACAGTCGATCGTTCACCGCGTCGCACGCAAGGGCATCATTCACCGGAACCAAGCGGCACGTCGTATCTCTCGTATGAACGCCCTCATCAAGAAGACGTTCGCAAGCTGACTGCAGCTTCGCTTCTCGGTATGTTCCTTACCTCCGCATCTCGCGGGGGTTTTTTTATGCCGCTGTGAGCCGAAGAATCAGGTTCTCCAGAACCCGCTGGCTTCCCACACGAGCGTGGTTGAGCTCAAAGTTCGCGTCCGCAAGTGCGTTCATCACCTGATGCGCAGGTGGGACCTCCCTCGCGCGGTCAGCGATGCCACGTAGCACCCGCTGCGGCATCCGAAACGAACGCTGGATCTCTGCCATGGGCTTTCGTGCACGTACCATCGCAGCCACTTCGAGTACGGTTCTCATCTGCCATACGATCGAACCCAACAACCTATGGGCGTTCTCACCCTCGGTCATCAAGCGGTAGAGCGCAGCGTAGGCCAGCTCCGAATTTCGCACGGCCAACGCATTGGTGAGTGCCCAGACATCGGCCTCGGCCAGTAAGGTGCATGCCTCGGTGACATGAGACGTCTCGATCGGCTGACCTTCGAGCACATAGAGACTCACCTTCTCAAGCTCACCGGCAAGCGCGCCAAGGTCCTGCCCGACCATCTCGATGAGAAGATCTGCCGCGTCTCGCGCAATGGTGTGCCCGAGGGACGCGGCCTGTTCCCGAACAAACGCGCGTGCCGAGACGTCCTTGGCGCCGAACTTGAGCACACGTCCTGCCGCGGCGGAGCGCTTGGTGATGCGGACCGACCAGTTGGACCCGCCCTTCTTCACCGGAGGGAATCCTGCCCCGCTCAACAGGAGCGTTGTCGTGTCCGAGGGCGCCTCAAGGTACGCCTCAAGCGCCTCGAAAAATGTCTTATTGCCGGACTCAAGCGCCGTGATCTCCACCAGGCGTCTGTCGGCCATCATCGGAAGCGTGCGTGCAGCCGAAAGTGCTGCGACAGCGGACTCATCATCGGCACGCACCTTGGTGACATTGAACGCGGCAGGCTGACACCGCTGCTCGGCATGTGACCGGAGAACAGCCGTCGTTCGCGTCACGAGCAGCGACACGGGCCCGTAGACCAAGTACACCGCCTCGGGCGCCGACTCTACGCACGCTTGCAGCTCCGGATGCACTTTGCCTCCCAGAAGGTCGTTGCACAGGCGACACACGCCCCTACGCAGCGGGCCTAACCATAGGACTTGGGTTAGCCAGACACAAGGAGCGAAATATGTGGCACCTCTTGTTGTGGAGCGCGCTGTCGCACGCTCAAAGCGAGCCTTCCACGGTAGGCATCCAGACCGAAACGACCTCACGACCCATCACCTTTCAAGTGGGCTTTCGCGTGCGTCGGATTCAGCTGCCGGGCGCCGTGCTCAATGGCCCCTTCGGTCATCCTGGCCAAGACGGGTGGCCGCTCGGTGACGACAAGCGCCCCGAGATTGGATTCATGTCCTACGGTGCCGAACTCGCCATCTCAGGTCGAGAAGGACGCAAGTCCGCACTGATCTGGTTCTCGTACTGGGACAGCACCATGCGCGAAGGCTACTGGGATGACATCGAGGACCCCTACGACCCGCTCGATGGGCACTGGATCCGTCCCTCGAACAACTACGGCTATGCCAGCGTCGGAGCGAGCTACGCCCACAGCGCACCTCTGGTCAAGTCCGGCTCGACCAACGGCATCTTCGAGCTGGGCTTTCACAGCGCGATCGGCCTCGGCGTGATTGTTCAGACCGGCACCCTCGAGCGGTGGGAACAAGCCAACGACGGAACCCCAGCCTATCTGCTGGCGACCAATGGGGAACCGGCGAATCACGGAGAAGCGGAGGTTCCAAAGATCCTTCCCGTCCTCGACGCGACCATCGGGTTTGAGATGGTGTTTGTCGACCGGGTGGTGCTTCGCCTCGAGGGCGGCCTGCACAACGTCTTCACCTACGGACTCGCCGCAGGCTACCGCTTCTAGCGCAGAACATGCTGCCATCGCGCCATCAAAGAATCTCCCTTGCACGGTGGCATGAAGCCCGATAATGCCCGGCGGTCCAGCGGCCCTGTGTCGCATGTCTCTCCTGTCCGTTGAGGACACTGTCAGTCTTGGAGATCGCTTTGATCCTCGTCACCGTCCGTGAGAATGAGCCGTTCGATAAAGCCCTTCGCCGCTTCCGCCGAAAGGTCGAGCGTGAGGGTATCCGCAAGGACATCAAGAAGAACAGCTTCTACCTCAAGCCTGGCGAGAAGCGTCGCCTCAAGCAGCGCCTCGCTGAGAAGCGTCGCCGCAAGGCTCTTCGTCGTGCAGCCAAGCGCGCCGGCAAGGGCTCGTCACGGCCTCGCCTGCGCTGACCACCCGCACCTGCCCTCCCGCAGGTGTGTGGTTCGAAGAAGGTGTGCCCCACGTCTTGGCGCGCCTACCTCGTCGCGCGATGGGACCGTCGCGTGAGTGTGCCCCGCTCTTCTGGGGTCTCGGCCTCCCCCTCGGGGGCCGCATCCGGTGCGCCGTCCACGCGAAGGAGCACCGCATCCGACCACGGAACCCATGGGCCATGGGCCTGACTGGCGTTTCGGACTTCGGCTAAGACCGCACGGTCCGAGTACGCATCGCGTCCGTGGAGTAGGTCGAAGGCCATCCGCACCCAATCATCCCGTGTGGCGTCATCCACGGGATATGCTTCAAGTGCCATGACCGCATCAATGTCGAGGGCACTTGCAGGACGGCCCACCTCGAGCGACCATCTCGTCCATGCCCGCAGGGTCCACTCGACGCATGGCCTCGCGGAGGTAGGCAGGGTCGCGACCGCTTCCTCCCATCGCCCCACAATGCGTCGGGCCTCGAACCCCGCAAATTGGTCCAGACACTGAAGCCCTTCGAACCGCGCACGACTGAGGTAGCGAATGCTTCGGGTCCGGTCGCCTTGCGCGAGCCCGGCGCCGATATACCAGCGCACCCAGCGCCAGGCGACAGCCGGCGAGCGCCCTTCCGTCGCTTTCTCTGCGTCGAGTAAGGCCCATCGTGCCCGTTCGAGACCCTTATCCGTCCGCGCCTCCCATGCCGTGTCCACCCGCTCGAGGGCAAGGTCTAGCGGGGTCAGCTCGACACTGTTTCGACGCACCGCGCACCCCACCACGCCACAGAGAATCGCGCATTGGAGGATGAACCTGACCATGAATGTACGCCTCGTGGTGAGAGAGCTATGGGGAGCACGTGACGCCGTACCGCCCCAGCATAGCCGATTGGCCTCGTCGACAACGCGCAGCGTGGCACCACGTGGGGGCACGCCCTTTCGAAGTGGTCCTCCCAGCAGCCTTCCTCACGCTCCTCGACGTATGGGTGGCGTGGCAGATGACGCAGGTCACGGTCGGCACCCACCAATGGACGTGGGAAGCCTGGGGCGTCGCACTGGCCAGTCGCGGTGTGCTTGGCGCCCATCTCGCGTGGCTCTGTGCACGTACGGGTCGCTCCGCCACAATGGTCAGCCCGCTGTCGTCGTGGGTTCGGACCCTTGCGGCCTATGTCATCCTCCACACCCTTTGCCTCATGACGCCGGTCGTCCTTGTCGCGCCGGTGCTCTCGCTCCTCTCCTTTGCCGTCGCCTTTCCGGCGCTCCCGCTGCTCGTGTTGGCCGTGACCTTTCCCGGGATGCTCTTCCTGAACCTTTGGCTCCGAAGCCGTCTGTCGTTTGCGGTCGTCCGGACGGCCAGTGAAGACATCGCGGTGACTACCGCCTTCTTCACCGCGTGGACCTCCACCGCGCATTCATGGCGTCTCCGTGCATCGTGGATGCTGCTCGCAGACATCGGGTGGACCATGGCGCATGCCTGTGTGGTGATCGGCGCAGCACCGATCACTGCGTGGTATTGGATGACCTTGACGCTTGCGATCCCTCACGCCGACGTCCTCAACACCCGCGACCTCACCCCCTAGATACGTTATGCGTGGCGCGCGCGCGTTGCGCGCATCGCCCGGGTGGTGGAATCGGTAGACACGGGGGCCTTAAAAGCCCCTTCCCCGTGGGGAGTGCGGGTTCAATCCCCGCTCCGGGCATTCTCTGGAGATCTCGGTGTCCGACGAAGAAGAGCTCAATCCCCTCGATGCGTTCCTGCGTAGCTTTGTCGACCATGGCCGTCGAAGCATGCTGGAGATGGCGCGTCAGGGTCAGTCGCACATGCGGCACATGGCCACGCGACGCGAGCTCGATGACATGTGGTTGCGCCTCGGCAAAGTCGCCTATCGGCTCGCAGAAGCAGGTGAATTGTCGCATCCCGCCGTCTTGAAGGCCACCGAGCGAATCAAGGCGCTGGAGTCCTCTCTGCACCAACTTGAGGCTCACGAGGACACCGTCCCTACGCCACACGAAAACCCTGCCGACTAGCCTTGCCCTCGGAGGAGTTGTCCATTAAACGGCGGTGGCTGTGCGTCCACCGTGGCGCACCAGCGGGGCCGTAGCTCAGTTGGGAGAGCGCTAGAATGGCATTCTAGAGGTCGTGGGTTCGATCCCCATCGGCTCCACTTTAAGGGTCACCGAGGTTCGGTGACCCTTTTTTTGTGGCACGCGGCCTTGCCGGAACCGCGCGTCCCCAGGGCACCCACGTACCCTCGTGCCACCTCCACGCCATGTCGGACAGCGGCAACGTGGCCGAGGCGTAGAGTTCGGCAGCTTCCACACTCGCCATCACATCACCCTCTTGTGTGGACGCGGCCCACGCGAAGACGACGTCGAGCTGGGGTGCTGCGAACCGAAGTTCTCGGGATGCGACCTTTGCCTGCGCGGCATCAGGTGCCATGACGAGGTCGGCCGAGAATCGGGGGTCTGCACTTGCACGGAGATAGCTCAAGCCATCGGTCGCTTCTTGCACTGTCATGGCGTGAATCCGCGCTGCGGCATCGGCCCTAGCCGTCGCGGTCCAGCCGCTCACGGAGCCGCCCCACCGTTCGATGTCTGAAACGTGCACCCATCGTCGCTTGGTCCCATCGAAGGCACGCCAGCACAGGCGCAGCTCACCTTTGAAGATGGGCTCACAGGCGAGTGGACCAGGGTCTACTTCGCGGGTCTTACGCCAGGCTGTCACCTGAGCTTCGACCGACACGGGGGCAACGACGGGGTGAACCTCAAGATGTCGTTCGCCATCCTTGACGGGGACGGCCAGCGCTGTCGCCCCCCACGCCGTGATCCAGAGCACCATGGCGTCACTCGGTGAGTGAAAACTCTTCGACGATGGGCGTCAGACCATCGCGAACTTCGGCATCCGTGCTGCCTTCTAGGACGCCCAGCAAGCGCGTCGTCGTCTGACGCTGACGGGCGACGAGCACGAGCGCCATCTGGTAGACCAACTTGTAGGCCGCCAGTGTGTCGGACTCGAGCAGGCTCATAAAGCCATCGCGCGGGAACCGGAAAGTCATGCAGTCTGTGAGCGCACGCACAGTGGCCGAGCGCGGCGAACCATCGAGAATGGCCATCTCACCGAAACAGGACCGAGCGCCCAAGGTGGTGATGGTTCGTGTCTCACTGCCATCTTGCTTAAGGACTTCGGCGGTCCCTTTGTACAGTACGTACCAAGCATCACCGGGGTCGCCCTCGCGAAAGACTAGGGAGCCTTCGCGTAGGTGTTTGAGCTGCATGACAGAGACGATCGTTGAGAGTTCTACGGGATCGAGGTCCCCGAACATCGGTGTCTCCAGCAGAAACGTGATGATCTGCTCCAGCGTCAGTGGTCCTGACATGGTGTCCTCCATGGCTTCACAGTAGCACGCGCTCCTCCGGCCCCGAGGGTTCGCAAAGAGGAACTTGACGACAGTTCCGCGAACGAGGCCGTACAACAGTGTACTGAAAGGGCGGCGTGCGATACGGTAGCCGCACCAGACGTGGAGCAAACGTGGCCAGCTATGCAACCAAGATTGGAGAAACCGCGCTGTTGATCGAGGCGCCTGCAAGTGGCGCATTCGCAAAGAGCGAGCTTGAGATCACACCCGATAAGTCGAAGGCCATCGTCAACTGCATCGACGTCATCAAGCATGTCGCCCGGCATATGGTCAAAGAGATCGGCCCCATGACCCGTGGCGGACTCGCGGCCGACATCGCATTCGCCGTCCGTGCCGACGGCAATGGGCTCGTGATGGTGAGCCAAGATGCCACCGAGGGCCAGTTCCAAGTGACGCTAAAGTTCGTTCCACGCCGTCCCTCCGGACCACGCCCAGGCAACAAGCCTGCGTGAGGACGAGATGACCCGCGAAATCAAATACACCACCACCCAGGGGCCCACCTCCTCTGGGGTTGGCACCGCAGACCTCCCAAACATGTGCTGGGCATCGGTTCCGGCGTCATGGGTGCTTGCGCACCCCGCGAATGTGGCACGCGTCGCAGCACTCACGGGTGCATCCGGAGCACACATTCGTCGCCATGCCGAGAAAGGACACGCCGTCCCCATCGCACCCGGAGGTCCACGCTCGCCTATCGCAGGTCGTGTGCGCGCCTTTCAAGAGGATGGACTGCCCGCGGTCTTGATCGAACCCCCACCTTGGCGGTCTGCGTTGTGGCTCCTTTATGCCACGGCCGCTGTCCTTGGGGTGACGGGTCTTGCGACGATGGCCATGGTCGGTTCGCTCCTGCTGGGTGGTGTCGCCTTGGTGCTCGCGGCTGCCGCTGGTGCAGGCGCCCGCACGCTCCAACAGCGCATGGCGCAGCAAACCGACGCCTATCGAACCGCTGCGCTCTGGTGGGACGCCTCACAACGAAACCCCTTGCCCGACCACCTCAGACAGCGTCTGAACGAGGTTCGTGCGCAGGTCTTGTCACTCGACCTGCCCGACATGGTGGCGCTCGATGTATTTCCAGCCCTCGAGAAGCTGGAGCGCAGTCATGCCGATGAGCAGGCGGTCCTACAACAACTCGACGCCCTGATCGACCTTGTGCGTGCGCCGGCTAGTGCCGACGTCGACGCCGGTGGTGCCCGTGAGGCCAAAGATGCGCTGCGCTCTTTGGCCGCTTGGAAGCAGAGTGAACGCGAGTTTGGCCCTTGACCATCGAGCGTCGCAACGCCCTCGTCGCACTCGTACCTGATGATGCCCCTACCCCCATGGTGGACGTCGGTGCGGACCATGGACTCGTGGCACAAGCGCTGGGGTGTTGGGCCACGGAGCGCATGCCCGATCGGCGGAGCAGCGCTCCCTTGCCGTGGATCATCGCCGATGGCCTTCGCCCGTTCCGGCGCGTGGGCACCGCCATCATCGCAGGCATGGGCGCCCACCGCATTCTCGATCTGCTCGATCACGCCCCGCCCCTCGAGGTACTCGTGGTGCACGCCCCTGACCGCCCGCCGATGTTGCGTCAGGGTCTCAACCAACGAGGATGGCGTATCGAAGCCGAACGTCTTGCGCCCGAGGCCGGCCAGTATGCCGTCACCATGCGCGCGCGACCCGGGGTCCCCCACCCCGATGATCTCTGGCTCCATCATGGCCCGGTGCTCCTCCGACAACCCACCGATCCGAACGGTTGGATTGTTGCGCACCTGCGCCAACAACTCGCCTGGTTCGAACATCTGTCGATCACCCTGGCGGCCACGGCACCCGAGCGTTCCGTATGGGCCATGACCCACCGCGACTTTTTGCAGGAGCGGCTCGCCGAGCGCCTCTAGCGGCCCACGCGGTGTCCGGGCCCGCCCCACACCGAGAGAAACGCCGCTCGCTCCGCGGAAAGGTCACCGCGTTCACCCGCCACGACCTGACGCTTGGCAGCGGCCACCGCACCAGGATCGAGGCGCTCGAACGGACTCAGCATGGCGTCTAGGGCCGTTTCCACACCCTCAACATCGCACGTTTGCGTACAGAAGCCAGCCTCATGCATCTCATGCACCGTGAGGGTTCGAGCACCCGCCAGCCACGCCAATGCCTGCGAGCGTCCCACATGGCGCACGAGACGCCCGGCCCCTCCCCAACCCGCAGCCACGCCTAGCGCCACCTGCCGAAAGGCTACCACCGCCTCTGGCGTCATCAGTCGAAAGTCCGTCGCCGTGCACAGCTCGGCACCCCCGCCCACTGCGGCACCCTCAACCACGGCGACACTCACCCAAGGACCGTCGAGCACCACATTCAAGAGTTGCTGCATGGCTCGGCACATGCGCGCACCCGCATCCGGCTGCGACAGATAGGGCCCCACTTGCTTAAGATTGCCACCCGCACAGAAGGCTCCAGCATGCCTCGACCGGATAACCAGCGTTGTGGGGGTATCTTCGAAGAGAAACTCGCCAAGGTGTGTCGCGAGATCACACATCATCGACGTGCTGATCGCATTTCGAGCCTCGACATGGTCGAGCCACAGGGTCGCCCGCATCCCCTGCCGTATCAGTGAGACCGTGCCCCCCACGGTCGGAGCCCGTGCATCGAGCCAGCGTACCGCTGCGTGTACGTCCTCCCAGTCCCCACGATTCATGGCACGTCTCCTTCGCTCCGACGGTACACACCAATTCTCGTGCCTCCAAAGACGCGATCTCGGTCGATCTCAAGACCGTGGCATCCTGGGGGCAGCATGGTCTTTTCATCGACCTCCATCACCAACCACCGGCGTGCATAGGGCGCGAGCGCTGACAAGATGGGCTCCGGATCAAGCGCGTAGGGAGGGTCAGCAAAGATGCCATCGAAGGCTGTCTGCCCACCGATCCATGACAGGACATCTGCACGTGTGACCGTGACCTCGGCGCCCACCTCGCGGACAGCCAGTCCGATACTCTTGGCCGTGGAGGCGTGACGCTCCACCACCACGACATGAGCACCGCGAGACCACGCCTCCATGGCCATAATGCCCGAGCCTCCAAACGCGTCAAGGACCGACTGGCCTTCCAGATCATGCCCTACAAAGCTGAAAACAGCCTCTCGCACACGTGAGGACGTCGGCCGGACACCTCGAGGTTGACGGAGCTTCACGGCTCGTCCTCTCGCTTGGCCTCCCGTAATTCGCATGGCCTACCCCTCAGCAAAAAAGGGACACGCAGTGCGTGTCCCTTGATTCAGCATTGCTGCGAGCCCACTGTTCAGTGATGATCGCCGCGAAGGCTGTGAACATGGACATCCCATGGGTGATCTTCGATGAGCTCGTCACCCACCACCGTGCCAGGAACTTGAGCGAGGAACCGCCCCACAACCTGCACGAATAGCCCCATAAAGCCAGCCCAAACGCCGACGCTGATGAAGAGGAAGTCCATCATCGGGAATTCACGGGCCATGTAGACCGATGGCTGCACCAGCAGGGTGAAGTTCAAGAACACACCCACCATGATGACCGTACCAAGGGCAATCCAAGGACCCTGCATCTTCTTGAGGCCTCGGGAGAGCAACATCGTGAACGGTGCGATGAAGCACATGACGGCGACAGTCTGCGCAAGCCAAGACCACTCGGGAAGGAACATCCGCACCAACAGGTAGTCGGTCTCCTCAGCCACGTTGGTGTAGTAGATCGGTAGAATCTGCGCGTACAGCGTGTAGGCCCAGAACATGGTGTTCGCGAGAACCAGCTTACCAAGGTCGTGGGTGACGTTCACCTTGAGCAGACCGCGGATGCCGAGCCAGTCCTGACCCAAGATCGCCGTCAGACCAATGCCACACATGCCGATCCAGAGTGCTGTCATGAAGATCCAGCCGCCGAACATGTTGGAGAACCACCATGGCGACAAGCTCATGATGAGGTCGAACGCCAAGAAGCTCATGAGCAGCGCATAGGCGAAGCCCATGAACGGCACCAGCGTGTTCTGCGTCTTGAAGCCTGCCTCATGCGCAGCCTTGGCGTCGGTGGCGCCACCGATAATGCTGTCCCACCAGCCGGGTGCACTGTCGCCCAATCGAGCCTTCGCACGGATGAGGTCCGGCTTCAGGGATGCACGCAGGTAGACCACGTCGATCAGGATAAGCAGACCGAGACACGCGAGCTGACGGACCACGAAGAACGTAGGCTCAAGCCAGAGTTCTTTGGCAGGAAGCGCCTCGGGGCTGTGTGGCGCAAGCGCGACAGCACCTGAGGACACGAAGGTGTCAGGATTCCACGTATACAGGCCGAGTCCGCCAACCAAGAAGCCGAGCAGAAGCAGCCACGCGACGGGCAAGAACACCATAAAGCTCTCGGCCACACGCTTGAGCGGGCGGCTCCATCGCGCTTGGGTCGCGGTGATGATGAACGCGAATGCGCCGCCACCCTGACCGAGGCAGATGGTGTAGAACAACCCAACGAGAATGGCGCCCCATGTCCACGCGTACGTCTCGCCGCCCGCAGCAAAGAGGCCGTAGCCAGCTGCAGCGACGCCCCATGCGATGGCGGCAAGCGATACCATGTTAGCGGTTCCGGGCAGTTGCCGACCCTTCACCGCATCGACAGCGGCGTCGAGGTGCTTCTCAAGTGAGGAAGGTACGGCGTTCATTCTGCAGCCTCCACCGGCGCGGGAGCCGGAGCAGCGGAATCTTCAAACGATGCGCGCATATAGGACACAACGGACCACATCTCGCTGTCGTTCATGGCCCAACCATAGCGAGGCATGATGCCGCCGCCGTTGCGGACCGTCAGGTAGACATGTCCGTCGGTCAGGTTCTTCAGACGACCGGTCGGGCCCGCGAGCACGGCGACCGCTGGGTAGCGCCCAGGCGCTGCTACAGCACCAAGGTTCACCCCATCGCCGCCATGGCATGGTGCGCAGTAGACACCGTACATCTTCTCGCCTTGAGCAAGGAATGCGTCGTCGGTCGTGTAAGGGTTGGTGAGCGCTTGGCCCTCGGCCGTCTCTCGTACCCAGTTCTTCTGGTACGCCGCTGGCGTCAGCAGGTGGTCCTGCGCCATGACACCCTCTGGGAGTGGACGCATCTCGGCCTCATAGGCCTTGATGGCGTCTGAATCCACCATGTCGAGGTTCCATGGCAGCGCGAAAGCGACGGCTGACCAGCCGAGGCCAGCCAGAACTGCTCCGGCACGAAGCATCATATGACGATCAGACATTGGCTTCCTCGTAGACGGTGGCGTCGCCGGAGGTCACCTCAAGGGCGCCGGAGCGACGGAGAATATCAGAGATTTGGTCCACATCGGTCACCTCGGCACGTGTGAACACGATGCCGAACTTGTCGTCTGACGTACGGGGATCCTTCAGCGATGGATCGAGCCAGTAGCCAGGGAGTCCGCAGTGGAAGACGGCGCCAAGTGTGTTGAACAAGGCACCAAACAGAATGGTGCACTCGAACATAATGACCGCGTAGGGTGGCAGCGACACAACGGGCTTTCCGCCTGGGTTGATCATCGGCCACTGGATGGCTGTAAGGGACGTCAGCAAGAACCCGACGGTGATGCCGGTGATGCCGCCGATCAGGGTCCACCAACGAACAGGTGATGGACGCCCTTCGTACACGGCTTCAAGAATCTCGTGGCGAGGAAGCGGCGTCAGGACCTGAAAGCCCTCGATACCGGCCTCTTTGAGATCCTCGATGCCGGTCAGCAGGCAGTCGAGGTGGGCGTAGATGCCCTTGACGCGAGTGGTCTCGGTCATGTTCTTTGCAGGGGCGCTCACTTGGCCTCCAGTGCGCCCTTGACGGGCGGCGCGATCATCTCCTTGATCTCTGCGATGGCGACCGCAGGAAGAACTTGGAGGAACAGCAGGAACCAGAACCCGAACCAACCGAAGGAGCCGAGCATAATGCCCCACTCAACATTGGTCGGCCAGTAGTACCACCACGTGGCCGGGTCGAAGTTGTGCGCGAGCGAGGACACGACGATGTTGAACCGCTCGAACCACATGCCGATGTTGATGAAGATGCTGATGATGAACAGCCAGTAGACGTTCGTTCGCAGCGACTTGAAGTACCAAGGAATCGGTGCCACGCAGTTGCAGAACACCATCGTCCAGAATGCCCAGCCGTACTCCCCTGTCGCGCGCCAGTAGAAGATCTGCCACTCGTAGGGGTTCTGGCTGTACCAGCCGACAAAGTACTCCATGCCGTAGGCGTAGGTCAGAATGCCGCTGGTGAGCAGGCACATCTTCGCCAAGCTCTCGAAGTGCCAGAGGTTCACATAGTCCTGCCACTTGAAGATGTAGGTCATGGGCAGCAACAACGTGATGACCATCGCACAGCCAGAGAAGATGGCGCCCGCCACGAAGTATGGAGGGAAGATGGTGGAGTGCCAGCCCGCTGTGATGGCCATCGCGAAGTCCCAAGAGACGACGGAGTGAACCGAGAGGACGAGCGGTGCCGCGAGTGCAGCGAAGAATCCGTAGGCGGCCATGTAGTGGTGCCACTGGCGGTCGGTGCCATGCCAGCCCAGCGCGAGCACGGTGTAGATCTTGCGTACAAGGCCCTTGGAGTGGTCACGCACAATGGCGATGTCTGGAACCAAGCCGACGAAGAAGAAGATCGCGGAGACGGTGAAGTACGTCGAGATCGCGAACACGTCCCACATGAGAGGCGACTTGAAGTTCAGCCAGAGGTAGCGCTGGTTGGGGTACGGGAAGAACCAGTACACCTGCCAAGCACGCCCGAGGTGAAGCACCGGGAACAGCAAGGCCGTCATGACAGCAAACACCGTCATGGCCTCGGAGGCCCGATAGACCCCTGTCCGCCAGCGTGACCGGACGAGGAAAAGAATGGCGGAGATGAGGGTTCCGGCGTGGCCAATACCCACCCAGAACACGAAGGTAACGATGTAGATACCCCACATGTTCGGATGTGAGGTTCCTGCGACACCGATGCCCCACGTGAGCTGCTGGTACCAGCAGTAGCCACCCCAGACCATGCAACCGGTCACCAGGGCAAGCAACGCGAAGTAGCCGAGCGATGGCTTCAGCAACACCCGAATGATGTCGCGGTTAGCCGCCGCATACGTGCCGGGACGATTTGGATCGATAGTTCCTTCCACGGTCGTCTCCTTGGTCAGTGACCGTCGCCGTGGGCGGCGTCGTCGTGATGGTCATCGGCCTTGCCATGGTCGTCATGACCCTGGTCAGCCTTGCCGTGGGCAGCGCCGTGTTCGGCGCCATGGGATGCGTTGTCGTGATGCTCGGCTTGGCCGGCGTGCTCACCGCCCTCGTCGTGGCCGTCCGCGTGCGCCCCGCCGTGACCGCCACCATGGTGGCCGCCATGCGCAGCTTCCATGTGGAAGCTCGCCCGTGCGAGGTAGTTCACGGCCGAGGCCACGTTCAGCTCCGAGAGCGGCTCGTAGGTTCGGCCCGACTGACGTGACTGGTAGGTCTTGTCGTCGTGATCCTTCAGGTTGCCGAAGGTGAGCGCCTGACTTGGGCAGGCCTCCGCACATGCGGGAAGCTGCTCAAGCGCCTCTGCGGGTACCGTGCGGGTGAAGTTACCGCCGTCCTTGTATGCGCTCTTGACCTGCCGAATACGCTGCACGCAGAAGGTGCACTTCTCCATGACGCCCATCGTACGGGCCACCACATCGGGGTTGAGCTGGAGGTTGAACGGCTCTGGCCACGCGTAGGTGTGGTAGTTGAACCGCCGGGCGCTGAATGGACAAGCGTTGCTGCAGTACCGGGTACCCGCGCAACGGTTGTAGACCATCGCGTTGAGGCCGTCGATGTTGTGGTAGGTCGCAAGAACCGGACACACATTCTCGCAGCCGGCGTGGCCACACTGCTGACACATCAACGGTACGAAGCGAATCTCATCGTGGTCGCCAACGGTCTCCCAGTAGCGGTTGATGCGGATCCAGCCCATCTCACGGCCTTCTGCCACCTTCTTCTTTCCGACAATCGGCAAGCTGTTCTCGGCGTAGCAGGCAATCGAGCAGGCACCGCAACCGGTACAAGCGTTGGTGTCGACCGTCATGGCGAACCGATAGGTCGCATGCTCCGGCACCTTGTAGAACTCATCGATGCCGTCTTCTTGGAGACGTGCATCCAACGCGAGATGGTGAATACCCGTCATCTCACCCGGGTGGGCTGATGGCGCATCACCCTTCTCGGCGAGCTGCTCGGCGTTGACGGCCACACCGAAGTTTCGGTCGTGGTCGGTATCGCCATAGATGCTGAAGGCCGTGACAAGGTCGCCGCGCCCAGCCGACTTCAGGGTCGCCGTGCGTGGTGCCCAAGAGAGCGCGCCCATGCTGTCTGCGCCGAGGGTGAACAGCTTGGCAGCATTTACGCCATACTTGGCGTATCGGCCTGCCGACTCGTGCCCCTGACCGAACGCCATAACCACGACGCCGTCTGCGATTCCCCGTCGAGGCTGAACCGCTAGCGTGACGGTACCACCATCGGTGGTGAGCTCAACGGCATCGTTGTAGGAAAGCCCATTCTGCTCTGCGGTAGCTGGGCTCATCTCAAGCCAGCTGTCCCATACTTGACCGGTCACCGGGTCAGGAACCTCTTGTGCCCAAGGCTGGTCGGCGTAGCGGCCATCCTTACGGAAGGCATGCTCGTGGGCCACAAAGACCACATCGCCGGAGACTGGCTCGTTGGAGGCCCATGCCATCGACGTCATAGAGACCGTCGTTGGCGCCGCAGCGGACGCCATGACTTTCACACCATCGATGATGAGGTTGCTCCACGCGGAGGTGAAGTCACCGCCGCCCATGCGGCGCTTCCAGCTCTCGACCAAGTAGTCTTTCCAGTTCTCGGCGGTGAAGCCCATCGGAGCTGCAACCGCCTCAGCACCCTCGGTCTCGGCTGCGGTGGTCTCTTCGGTGGCTGCAGCAGCACCCATGCCGGCCGCACGTGCCGTCGCGAGGAGAATGTCGCCGAGGGAGCGGGTATTGTACAGCGGTGTCATCGAAGGCTGGCGCGTGAACCACACACCCGCCAGTGGCTCCTCATCACCCCAGTCCTCGAAGGTATCGGAGGTTGGAAGCTGGAGCGCAGCAAGGCTTGAGGTCTCATCGGGGTGCGAGCCCACGTTGACGACCATGTCGACCTTGGCGAGCGCCTCGGCGACATTGGCATCGGCAGGCAGGGCGTAGACCGGGTTCGCTTCATCGAGGAGCAAGACGCCAATCTTGCCTTCGCGCGCCATGGTGAGCAGCGCATTGAGCTCTGTCCAGCCATGAACGGGCGCGCTGTAGCCGTCGAGGGTCACGCGGGAACCGACCGCACCGAGCGCAGCGTTGATGAGGTAGGTGGCAGCGGCGAGCTCTGCAGAGCCGGACGCGCCGCCAGGCAATGCCACACCATCGTGGGCCATCAGACCAGCACAGAGCTCGGTCAGTGCCTCGGTCGAAACGCCAGATGCCGCGGATGCTGCCTCAAGGGTCGCATCGCCAGCGAGCGCCGCGATGTCCGAGGCGCCACGCTCACGCGCGATGTGGCCAGCGATCGCGCGAGCCACGAGGACCTCTGTTCCAGGCTTCGCGCCATAGAAGTCATCGCAGTTCACACCTGTCTGGTCGCGGTATGGTGCGACCAAGCTGAACCGTGCAACACGGTGCCCGTGGTTCGGGTTGCGTGCCTTGCTGTAGAGATCTTCGAGGTTGGATGCGCCCCAGCCAGAGAGGAATGGCGCGCCGAAGGACAGCACGTGACCACAGGCATCGAGGTGGTAGTTCGGGAGCGCCGACGCTCCGAACACTTGACGCGCGGCAATTGCCTCGGCCTCGTAGCCAAGCGGCTCCCAGAACACGGCGTTGCCGTCGGTGTAGTCGGAGATGAGGTCGACGAGCGTGCCCGAGCGGTATCCGCCAAGGTATGCCACCGTCTTGCCGGCCGCGCGCGCAGCCTTGACCGCACCAGCGAGCGCCTCGAGGCCCGCCTCCCATGTCACCTCGGCGCCGTCGCGGGACGGCCCCTTGAGGCGGTCAGGGCTGTAGTGCCGCTGCAGCTCAAAGAAGGATGAGGGCGAGACCGCCGGCCCCCATGGGGCACGGGAGTTGGCGCCGACATTCACCACCCGACCGTCACGGTGCCGAGCAAGCACGGGTTGTGCGTGTGGCCCTCGCGTCACGGTTGTGGCGAAGAAGGTTGGAGTGCCGGGCACTACTTGGTCGGGCTTGACCACGTAGGGCAGCACATTCTCCACTGGAGAGAGATACTGGTTGTCATCGAGTCCACACGCGGAGAGAGCCCCCGCGCCGCTCGTCACACCCAGCGCCTTTAGAAAGTCGCGTCGATTGAGGGTCACCAGTGCCTCCCGGCCTACTTGTGGCAGGTCCAGCAGTCCTTCAGCTCAGCACGCCGAAGGTCTGCCTTCTCACCGTAGTTCTCGTCAATGGTGGGATGGCTGGCGTGGCAGTCCAAGCACCATCCCATCTGCATCGTGGTCTCACGAACCATGACCTGGCCCGTATAGTGCGGACCGCTGTGCGCAGCGGCTCCCCCGTCGTGATGCTCATCCGTGTGCGCGCCATCGTCATGTCCATCGCCATGACCGTCATCCGCCTTGGCTTCAATGAGCTCAAGGTTCTGCCCCTGAAGACCGACCTGCCCGTGACACTCGGTGCACTGCACGCCAGCTTGCACGTGCCGCTTATGTGCGAAGTGGACGAAGTCAGGAATATCGTGGACCTTCGCCCACTTGATGGGCTGCCCAGACTCCCAAGAGTCCCAAACCTTCTTAATCTCTGGGGAGTCCTTCTTGACGTACCGGTGGCAGTTCATGCAGGTCTCGGTTGATGGCACGCCACCATGGATCGACTTGCGCGCTGCCGTGTGGCAGTACTCGCACTGAATGCCCAGGTTCGTCACATGGGTGTAGTGCGGGAACGCAATCGGCTGGTCTGGCGCTTTGCCGTCTACGTAGCCCGACCCGAGGTGGCCGTCGTCGCGTCCGACTTCGGGGAGCAGGCTGTGTGACTTCCGTGGGAAGTCTTCAGTGCCGCCGAAGGATGCCTCATCAAGGCAGCCGGCACTCAAGCCCGCGAGGGTCAAGCCGATGAAAGTTAGGGTTGTGGTCCGCATTCCGCCTCCGGTGGTCCCCAATCTAGTAAGGATTTGTGTCCTATCGTGGGGGTTCCGACTCTCAAAAGCTGCGCAATAAATGGCGGCATCGGTGCATATCCACCGATACTGCGCGCCCGATAGCCCGCTGGGACATTCGGTCAAGGGATGTTGTCACAAGGCGTCGCTCACTCACGTGAAACCTGCGTCATGAGCGTCTCAATGAAACGGTAGATCGCCGACACTCGGCGAGGCGGCCGAAAACTGGCCTCATCCGCCACCAACCGTGAGACAAACCGTGAAAGATCGGCACGGAACAGCCCGCCTTGCGACGGCACCTTGAGGCACACACCATCACGATACAAGCGGTTTTTCCTCAATTCACAGAATTCTCCGCGCTCGGATTCAACCCTGACCACACTCGAGCGGCCCTGTTGTTCGGTGCAGGCCAGGTGCATCAATACGTGGCATCCCTCGCGACCCCTCGCCTCGACGGTCACGCGGTCGTCGTGCACGCGAACGCGATGGGCCTCGAGCGGGCCTGCAACCGACCATGCGCGATGAAGTCGCGCCACATGTGCGAGCAGGATGTCCCGAACCGAGTCGGCCGTGCACGAACGGTTGGCGTTGAGGGTCAGGTGCCGGATGCTGCGCTCACTCGCCCAGCGCTCTAGGGCGACTTGGGTGGGCGACAACCACTCGATATGGCCTACACCAAGCGCCCGGCGGTGGTGCTTCGCGAGCGCCTGAAGCTCAAGCCACCCGTCGTAGGTTTGCGCCACAGGAAACTCGCAGAGCACATGGCAGCCATGAACCAGGCCGAGTCGAACATACGTCTCGTGGGTGTCGTCGGGAGCGCTCACCACCAGCACATCTACTTGCCGTGCCAACGCCTCCGGACACGCCACCTCGGGGGCCGAGGTATCGGACGCAAACCTCCCGCGATGCACGCCGACCAAGCTAAGGCCAGACACGCTCTGCACGGCACGTGCGCGTGCACGTCCGGCCGTCCCTACCCCGATGATGCCTACCTTCATGCACTGCTCCGCGGACCCTGTTGTGGCCATGTTCTGTCCGTATCCCAGTTCAGGTCTCGCGTGGCCATGGCCCCAGCACCACCACCACACTACCCTACGGGTCGCTGGAGAACGCCGTGCTCGGACCCCTTCACCATGAAGACCTCGTCGTCGCATCGCTCGGGTCCGGGTCCAAGGGCAATGCGACCTATATCGGCACGTCGGAGCGGGGCGTTCTTATCGACTGCGGTATCTCGACACGCCAGATCTTGGCACGCATGGATGCGGTGGGCCTTGGCGATGCGACCCTCGACGCGGTCCTCCTGACCCATGAGCACACAGATCACGTCGGGGCGTGCGCCGTGCTTGAGCGAGCGCTCCTCAAGCGCCAAGGCGACGCGGTCCCGTTCTACGCCACCGCCGGTACCGCGGAGGGCATGCGGGCCTCCCTGCGGCCGAATGGTCTCGACATCGCGCGCGCAGGTATGCCGGTTCAAATCGGAAGCCTACGGGCAGAACCCCACCGTGTGCCTCACGACACCCTTGAGCCGGTCGCGTGGGTCGTACAACACGGAGACACCCGCGCTGGCGTCATTACGGATCTTGGGCACCTCACCCGCGGCACCGCGAGAATGATGGGGTCCCTCGATGTCGCCGTGCTCGAGTTCAATCACGATACCGAACGCCTGATGGATGGACCGTACCCCTGGCATCTCAAGCAACGTATTCGTGGTCGACATGGCCATCTCTCCAACGACGAAGGTGCTCGGCTCCTGCGCGAGGCGGCGTCCGAGCGGCTTCGACACGTGCTTTTGGCCCATCTCTCGGAGGAGAACAACAGCCCACAGCTGGCCTTCGAGGCAGCAGAGCAAGGCCTGAAGGACTCAGCAGCGACGCATGCGGTGCTGCATGTGGCCCAGCAAGGCGTCCCCACGAGTGTGCGTGTTGGAGCCCGTACACATGCAGTTGCGCCCCCCTCCCACGGCACCACCGCGCAGCAACAACGTCTATTCCGCTAGCGGCTCTCGATGTCGCACGGCGGTGCGCGCCCGCTGCGCGAACCGCATCCGTGCCATCGGAAGCAGTGCCATTGAGAGGACGGCGCTCGTCCCCCCACACACCAGGGCCACCACCAGCCCGAGACTCCCCACTTCGTCTGGGGGCGTCGTTGTCGGTGCGGAGAGCATCACACAGGTGGCGCCCGTCCAGAGTATGGTCACCACGATCCACCCGGTCAGGCCACGCACCTCACCGTGGAGCGCATCACGCAGGGCCAACAGGGCCACGGTGAGTGTCCACATGGGCCCCAACAGGAGAGTCAGCCAACGCCATCCTGCTGTCGCGGCCATAAATGGGAGCGTCAGCGCGCCGAGCAGGGCGAGCCGACGGAGCATCAGTCTGCCGTCGGAACCGCTGGCGCGGGCGCTGCCGGATCGTCAGCCAACACCATCTCCGGAGCCACCCAACCGATGCGAGTTCCGGCCATAATCCGTACCTTCCCGGCCTTACGCGCAAGGACCTCCACCTTGAGGCCTTTTCGGAACGTGGGGCCTGGGGTTGGCGCATCGGTGAACCGCTGGGACTCGACGTCTTCGGCAAGCCAACCGTCTTCGGCCCACGCCGAGGGCGAGAAGCTCATCATTCCGCTGATCATTGCACCAAGGATCGCCTGACTCCAGCGCATGTTGCTCACTCCTTCTCTTCAACTTCAGAGGGTCGTACCCGGATCAAGATGCCTTCCTCGCGGAGGAGGCGCCGGAGTTCCCATTTGTCGATTTCTTCAAGGTTGTCCAGTACGTTCACAAGTTGAGGGCTGAGCGTTCGGAGATCTTCGAGTAGCCGCTGCACGTCGTCCATCGATGCATCGAGGGCCACCACCGAAGGCTCCAAGTCCGTCATGAGCTCGTCCGCGTGCTTCAGCGTGGCTTCCGCTTGCCGGATCGGAGCTCCCGCAGCCTCCGCCTGTCTCCGAATGACACGGCTGGTCCGCTCTCCGTCCGCGACCAAGGCATCAAGGCGCGTCATCATCGAGGACATCCGAGGCGCCTCATCACGAAGGGCTTGGAGCACCTCATCCGCGTTGTGGAGCATCCGCTCCAACCGCTCGGGGTCGTTCTCCACTAGGTCTACGAGTGTCGTGAGGAGTGCCGCGGGACCTCGCCCGCTCTCATCGTCCAGTAACGGCGCCAACGCAGCCAATGCCTCATCAATCTCAAGCTGCCGCGGGGCGTCTGGCAGAACGCTTCCCTGCACCAGAGGCGCACCACCTTCCTGCCGCTGGAGCTCGAGGTACTTCTCACCGAGCAGCGACCGTTGTCGGACTCGGACCGTCGCATTCTCGGTCGCACCCGAAGTGCTATCGATCCGCAGTCCTGCTACGGCGATCCCGTCCCTGAGGCCCAACGTCTGCACTTCACCGATCACGACGCCTGCCATGGTGACCGTGGCGCCAGACACCAGACCTGCGGCATCTGGGAGAGCGACCTCGACATCAATGCCGTTGGGCACTGAAGAGACCGAACCCGCACGGATAGCCATGCCCGCTGCGAGGCCAAGACCGCACAACCAAAGCGCGCCGAGAATGGCATCGCGCGGCACAACACTCACGGTTCCTCCTCATCAGGCAACGCCTCTGGAGGTTCGTCTACCGGGTCCTCGGGCGTCTCTGGAGGCGCTGCGGAGGCCTTCTCCGCCGACCGGTCCTCAAGAGGCTTTAACGAGAGACTCAAGTGGACTTCTAATGAATGACCCTGAACCAGCTCTTGGAGGTCCTCTTTGAGCTTGAGCTCTTCGAGGTAGTTTCGGACTTCGCGCGCGATCATCTTCACCATCTCGGTCTTGGCACGATCACTCGACTCAAGGACGGTATCGACCAACTCGCGCGCGTCACTAGAGAGGTCACGGATGTTCGTGAAGCGCCGAGCGAGGGACCGGAGACGCAATGTTCTTGGCGACTCCTCCCCCTCCAGTTCTTCATCTTCGTAGGACATCCAGACCTCCGCGACCCATTCGCCTCATCGCCGGTGTTCCCGGGATAGCCTATTCGTAGCAGAGGGGGAACATGCTCGCGCGCCTGAGCCATCTCGGACAGCTGTTTCTGTTCGTGCAGAACCTCGCGCTTCGGGCGGTGACGCCTCCATGGGCGGCACGCGATATCCAGGCCTATGCCCTCCGCTTGACCCGACTGTGCGCCCCGCCGATCATTGCGGTCATCTGGCCCTTCGGGATGGTACTCGCACTCCAAGGACTGGCCATCTTCGAGCTGTTTGGCGCCCAACGTCTCCTCTCTAGCTTGGTCAGTGTTGCCGTGATTCGAGAGCTGGCTCCCGTGCTGGCGTCGGTCCTCCTCGCGGCACAAGGCGGAAGCACCATCGCGGCCGAGCTCGGCGCAATGGCGATTCGCGAGGAGCTCGATGCCACACGGGTGATGGCGATCGATGCCGTGCGTGCGCACGCCGTCCCGAGGGCGCTCGGCATGCTCATCGCCGCCCCACTGCTCCAGCTCATCGCGATGGCGTCGGGCATTGGGGGCGGCTGGTTGGTCGCCGTGGTCCTCCGTGGTGAGTCGGATGCCATCTGGTGGGCCAACTTGTGGGCGCTGACCTCTGCGTGGGATGTGGTTGGCGCCACACTGAAGACGATGGTCTTTGCCGTCATCATCGGAGCGAGCGCGACATGGCATGGCTTTCAGACCCGTGGGGGTGCCGCCGGGGTCGGACGCTCCGTCAATGACACGGTCGTCTCTTCGATTACGCTCTGCGTTGTGGCCAATTACTTCCTCACGTCTGCCTTTTTCAGCGTGCATCCATGAACCGCGCGCTCAAGCTTCTTGAGACCTCAGGCCGCATGGCACGCTTCATGGCGCGCGTCACGCACGCCGCTCTGCATCAGCAAGGCCCACGAGACCTTCTGCTCCGCAGCACGCTCGACCAAGCGTGGATCGTAGGCGTCAAGTCACTCCCGTTGCTGGTCATTATCTCTGCGTTCATCGGAACAAACCTCGCGCTTCAGGGCTATTCCGCCTTCCGCGAGCTCGGCGGAGATCGTCTGCTGGGCTTGTTTGTGGCCCAAGCCGGGGTGCGCGAGTTGGCCCCCCTGATGGTTGCCGCAATGGTGGCTGCCAAGGCCGGTACCGAGATGGCGAGCCAGCTCGCCGTCATGCGCATCCGGGAACAGATTGATGCCCTCGAAGTCATGGCCATCAATCCCTATGCGCAGCTCGTCCTGCCCAGATTTGCAGGCATTGTGCTTGTTCTTCCACCCCTCACCATCCTGTCCGTCGCCACACTCATGGTGGCCTCTTGGTTCGCAGCGGTCTTTCAGCTCGGCCTCGAGAGCCATATTTTCCTCACCCTACTGTTCGAGACCCTCACGGGCTTTGACCTCTTGGTGTGTGGCGTGAAATCCGCGGTGTTCGGCGCCTTGATCTGCACCACCTCGACGTTCTTCGGGTTTCACAGTCCCCCGGGACCGAGCGGAGTCGGCCGGTCTACGAACCTCGCGGTCGTGGTCTCTGCAGTCACATGTGCCATCGCCAATTATGTCATCAGTGCAGGAGCGTACGGATGACGAGTGACGCCATCATTCGATGCCGAAATCTCTGCAAGCGCTTTGGCGATCTTGTGGTGCTGGACAACGTCAATCTCGACTTCGGTCGCGGACGGACGACCGCGATCATTGGCCCGTCCGGCACGGGAAAATCCGTTCTTCTCAAGCACCTCGTGGGCCTCCTCCGGCCCGATAGCGGGGAGGTCTGGATTGGCGACACCGACATGGCTTCGGCCAACGACGCGCAGATTCACGCGGCACGGAAGCGATTCGGCATGCTGTTCCAGGACGGGGCGCTGTTCGACAGCATGACGGCAGGCGAAAATGTCGCCTATCCCCTTCGTTTTCATACCAGACTTAATGAAGAGGAGCGTCGTCAACGGGCGCTCGAGGTCCTCGATCTCGTGGAGCTGGCGGACGCCTATGACCGGCCCACCTCCGCCTTGTCGGGTGGGCAACGCAAGCGTGTGGGCCTTGCGCGCGCCATCGTACTCGAACCGGAAATCGTGCTGTTCGATGAGCCAAACTCGGGACTCGACCCGCTCACGTCGGACACCATCGACGCGCTGATTGGTCGTATGAAACTGCAACTCGGCATCACCTTTATCGTCATCACGCACGATATTGTCTCTGCCGTCAACATCGCAGATGACATCGGCATGCTGTACGGCGGGCGCCTGATCGCATTTGGCGACACGGCGAGTGTTGTGCACTCCCGTGAGCCTATGGTTCGCGCCTTCTTGAAACGAAATCTCGTGCTACCCGATGAGGGGACGCCCGGGATTCGCCTGCCCGGCCTCGACGACCTCGTGGGAGATGGACGATGATAGTCATGCTCTTTCTTCTTTCGTGCGGTGACCTCGACGGTCCCCTCTCCAAGCCCGTGCTGGAGTGGTCGCCTGTACCCGGCGGCACGACGCTCATCGGCGCGAAAGCCCTCCACCCGGAAGAAGGCCCGCCCACGCGAACGGTGGTGAAGAGCGTACAGATGAGCGTGACCGAGGTGCAAAACGCAGACTTCGCGCGCTTTGTGGACGCCACGGGTCATGTGACCAGCGCAGAGAGAGGTACGCTGGGTAAGCCCGCGGGTTCGTGGGTCTTTTTCCCACCCACGACTATCCGCGGCACGCAACAGCCCGGATCCTGGCAGTTCGTGCTCGGCGCCACGTGGCGACATCCCGAGGGGCCGGGTTCTGATTGGAAAGACCGCCCCACAGCTCCGGTCGTGCATGTGAGTCACGCCGATGCACGGGCATTCGCCGCCTGGATGGGTGCGCGGCTGCCCACCGAAGCCGAATGGGAACATGCCGCCCGCAGAGGCGCCACGCCTGGCAACGTCTGGCAAGGCGGCTTCCCCACCCTGAACACGGCAGAAGATGGTCACGAAGGGACGGCACCTGCGAAGGCCTTCGCCCCCTCGGATGATGGCATCTACGACCTGCTCGGAAATGTCTGGGAATGGACCGCAGACAGAGCTCCGGACAAGCCCGGTGCTCGATGGGCCAAAGGGGGTTCCTTTTTGTGTGATGACAGCTTCTGTGCGCGCGCGCGACCCGAAGCTCGGCTCGCACAGGGCGAGATGGAGACCACCAATCACCTAGGTTTTCGTGTGGTGAAGGACTAGGTCAGCGAGAGGACGACGGCTGCAGCAGCCTCGGCGGCATCCGGGCGTGCCATCGCACGCGCACGGTCCGCCATGGCGGAGAGCGCCCCGCGATCTGCCGTGAGCGCGATAAGCCGCTCAACCACCGCAGCTTCATCCCAGTCGGCCTCCACGACGACCTCCGCAGCGCCCTGTGCTTCTAGTCCTCGTGCATTGCCCTCTTGATGGTTCTCCGTGACGTTTGGCGAAGGGATAAGCACACTGGGTTTGCCGAGGGCTGTCAGCTCGGCCAGTGTGGCTGAACCGGCACGCGCGACCACCAGGTCGGCCAAGGCGTAGGCCATTCCCATCTGGTCTTCGTAGTCGACGAGGGCCACGCCATCTGGAACCTCGCCGAGTTGCTCCAGCAGCGCGCCGTGGTACCGCCGTCCCGTGAGGTGAACGATCTGCGCCGTTCGGCTCGGGTGCTTAGCCAAGGCGAGCGCCAGGTCATTGAGCTTGGCAGCCCCAAGCGACCCGCCCACGAAGAGAACCGTGGGTGTCTCGGCCGCCAGCCCGTACCGCTTCGCAGCTTCGGCACGGGTGCCCTCAAAGATGCGTCGATTGACCGCTACACCGACCACGGAGCTCGGGGCGCCACCGGGTAGCCGGGCAGCCGTAGCCTCAAACGTCAGCAGATTGTGGTCCGAGAACCGCGCACAGAGCTTGTTGGCCATCCCGGGGACAACATTCGCCTCATGCAGCGCGACCGGCCGTCGTAGCAGCCAAGCTGCGATCAAGGTTGGGGCCGAGATGTAGCCCCCCACGCCGAGCACCACATCGGCCTCTTCGCTCCAGAGCTGACGAAGGGTCCGAAGAATTGACTGGACCAACCGTGCTGCAAACACGAGCTTCTTGCCGACGCCACCCCGAGGATACTGCGGTGCGTGGACCGCCCGAAACGGTAGACCACGCTCGGGAACCACACGTCCTTCAAGACGCCCCGGATCGCCGTAGTAGATGACCTCATGCCCGGCTTCGAGCAGCGCATCCGCCACGGCAAGCGCTGGATAGACATGCCCCCCTGTTCCCCCACCCGCAAGGACCACGCGCGCCATGTTCGCCTCCTGGTTGACCTGTACTGCGCGCTTCCGCACGGTGCATGGGTTGTGGGTTACGTGGGGAATGAAACTGTCCTGGTTCGGGAAAGATGCGCACACTTCTGGTCTCACATGAGCACGAAGCGCTGAGCTTCATCGCAACGGTCATCCAGAATGCTGATGCCGAACCGGCATCCACGCTGTTTGCAACCCTTGACGATGCACACACCGTGTTCGACGGAGCACATCCCGTGCTGGTCATCGTCGATGCCCGTCAACACATCGATGGCGTCCTCGCGTTTCTCGACCATGTCCAGACGGTACAGCCCACCCCAAAGCCCGTGGTGTTGGCCCTCGCCACCCCGGAGCACGTCCCTGTCTTGCTCCGGCGCGACGTGCATGACCTGCACACCGGCGACGTCACGGATGATGCGCTTCAGCTGCGGCTCAAGCTAGCCCTCAGAATGGCGCGCCGAAGACTTGCGGCATGGGAAGAGCGCAGTCGCGTCATGGCGATCGCCAACCGGCTTCCCGGCGCCAGCCTCAACCTGTCCACCCCTCCTCATCAGCCTGCAACCGTCCGATGGGCAAGCGATGGCACGGGCGAACTGCTCGGCGTACCCGACCTTGTCGCACAAGGGTCCCTCACCGAAGTGGTGAGCCTCATTCATCACGAAGACCGACGACAGTTCTACAGCTCATGGATGACGCATCGGGCACTTGAAGCCGCATGGGAATGGGAAGGTCGACTCGCCGCCGGCACATCACCGCGATGGATCCGCGCGACGGGTAGACCAGTGCTCCTCGATGATGCTCATGTGCAGTGGGACATCCAGCTCATGGACATCACCGACCGCAAGCGCTCCGAGCAACAGCTCCGCGCGGTCAACAACGCACTACTGGAGTCTGGTGCCTCTGTAGAAGGCAATGCACGACATCTGTTGTCTGTGCTCTGTCGAGAGCCCGGCGTTCGTCGCGTCGTCTGGACACGTCCGGCGCAAGCCCTCGTGAGCGTAGGCACGGTCAAGTCGCACGACATCAGCGTGATTCGTGGGGGTGAAGACCAAGGCTCAACCGGTGAACCCGACGTCTTTCGAAAACGTGTCGGGCGGCATGCAGACAGCGGAACGCTTCTGGTCTTCGGAACGCACGATCGTGAGGCGACAGCACCCCTCATGGACTTGATCCGCGGGGCACTTCGAGCGGAGGCGCGTCGACTCACCGCCGAAGGTGACCGCGAACGTGCCACCACATTGACCCGTGCCATGTTGGTCCACTCTCCATTTGGCTTGATTGTGGCGCAACAAGACGGAACGCTCGAAGTGGTGACCGAGCGGGCCATTCACCTTCTCCACCACGACCCAACAGCGGTGCCGTCGCCCGAAACGCTCGCAGACCTTCCGCGCATACTCGCGGACGCAGCCCGTCATGCGCTCCGGGGTGAGTCTAGCGCCCTCACGGCCACAACCTTGGTCGATGCCAACGAGACAGCTGACGTGCCGTGGAGTCTCAAGCCCCGCGATGTCTATGCCTTCCCAGTTCCCGACACGCCCACGCGAGCGGCAGTTCTACTCACCGACGTCACCCAACGCGAACAACTGGTCGATAAAGTCCGCATCAATAGCCGCATGGCCAACGTTGGCATGTTGTCCGCAAGCATTGCGCACAACCTCAAGACACCGATTGGAACCCTACGCATGAACCTCGATGAGGTGGCTTCTGCACAGAACACCCTACCGCCTGGTGCTGCAGAAGCGCTCGATGATGCGCGAGAGGCGGCCAAACACCTGCAGGATCTCATCAAGCCGCTCAACATGTACGGCCGTGAGGACGCCGATGAGACCGAGGTTCTCGACATCAACAACGTGGTCTCCGTACATGCGATGTTCGCCCGGTACAAGACGGACCCCCTCGCACAGCTGGTCCATCAACCTGGTGATGCACCCCCTGTTCGTGGCAACGCCACGCAGCTCGGTCAGGTGGTGCTGAACCTGATCGTGAACGGTGCCCAGGCCATCGAAGGCCGCGCGAGCGAAAACTCCGTCGTGGTCAAGACAGGTAAGATGCCCAACGGTGATGCGTTCATCTCGGTCACCGACACGGGCTCCGGCATCTCTCCGGCGAACCGCGAGCGCATCTTCCAGCCTCTGTTCAGCACGAAGGGCGCAAGTGGCGGACAAGGTCTCGGCCTCCACCACTGCCGGCAAGTCGTAGAGGACATGGGCGGTACGCTGTCCGTCGAGAGCACCCTCGGCAAGGGCTCCACCTTCATGGTGCGCCTACCGTCGTGTGCACCATCATCGGATTCCCACGACACCACCACACCCGTGGACACCCCCCCCCCGCCTTCCAGGCCCGCAGCCCAGACCACGCTCGGTGATCTCTCGCTTCTGATTATCGACGACATGCCCCGCGCTGGACGTGCGCTGTCACGTCAGCTGCGAGAAGCGACCACCTATGTGGCCTCCAACGGCGCAGAAGCGCTGAACATTCTCAAGACACATGCGATTGATGTCGTTCTCTCCGACCTCATCATGCCTGACCCGCATGGAATCGAGCTCTACGGCATGATCTGCGAGAGACACCCACGGCTGCGTCACCGCGTCCTCTTCTTGACCGGCGGCGGCTCTACCGAACGTGAGACGACATTCTTGGCCTCACTCCGCTACCCGCCCATCGAGAAACCTTTCGACGTGCAGGACGTCATCGATGCGATCCTGCGGGCTCACGCAGCGCCGTACGACGAGTCAGCGTCCCATTCGTAGGGTGCGGCTCACGACTTCGGCGAGACGAAGCTCGCCTGCCTCTTTGCTGATGTAGTCACCCTCAATCGAGGCGCCGAAGGACTCAAGCTCATCCTCCTCGTAGGCACTCATGAACAAGACCTTGAGGTGGGGATGTTGGGCTGCAAACCTGCCCGCAATCTCTCGGCCATCGCCGTCCGGGAGGATGACGTCCGCGAGCAGCAGGTCAATGCGATCGGACGTCTCGAAGTGCGCGGCGGCTTCTTGCTCATCTCGCGCGGTCAGCACGCCGAGCCCGGCCCGCTCGAGGACGCGCTTGACGGCGCGTCGGTAGTTCCGATCATCTTCGAGAACGAGCACGCTAGGCACAAATTGTGTGCTGCGGGATGCATCACCCGCGCGGTTTCCAACGTCCTGTGGCGCTGACGCGTCAGTGTTCTGTTGGGTCGTGCTCATCAAAGCCTCCGGCGGGACGGGTCGTGAGGTCGTCCACGGAAGACGTACCCGACCACGGTACAGGTCGGCCACCTCTGTCTCAAATTGAGCACATTTCAGCGGCGGCGACGAATGGCAGCGAGTGGAAGCACGAACCAGAACAATGGCGCAAGCCCACCATTTGTGCAGCCCAAGTCGCAACCACCTCCCTTCTTCTTACCCTTTCCACCGGCACATCCCGCGAGCGCATCACCCTCTGAACCGTAGGTGACGGGTCCCAAGCCGAGCGTCACCGTCAGCCAGTCGGACGCTGCGGCATTGCTGACCAAGAGGCTGTCGAGGCCGAAGCCTTCAAATGCGGGCAATGGAATGGAGATGGGCGCAAGGAGGTCACCGAGCAACGAGCCAGCTACCGTCTCGACCAGTCCGGAGAGCCCGTCTTCGATGTCTTGGGCCGTCCCTGGAACAAGGACCTCTGGCACCACGGCAAAGTCGAACGCAGCGAGGTCGAGCGCGATCTCGGCATCGAGTGTGCCAAGTTGGTCATCGAGCGCCAGGTTGACGCCTGCGTCTCCACTCACGCCCACGCCGATGACGCGCGCGAGGCGTCCGTCGACCGACGCGTAGAAGTTGATGCCGAGGTCATCGACCCGCGCATCAATATCGTTCGTTCCACCAAAGGCCACAACAGGCACCGACCGAGGTTCCGTCTGCACCACCAGCGGAGAGCCTTCATCGAGAATCTCGCCATACCCTTCGCCACCGAGCAACGTAATCAGCGAAGCGTCAAATGGAATTCCAGGGATATCCCCTTCTTGGACCGTGTAGCAGAGCAGTCCACCTGTCGTCACCGTATGCAGCGCGCTGCCCACGAGCTCGTCGGCGACATGGGCCGCGACTTGTACGTTAGCGGGCAGCCCCCCGATGCCGGGGACCCCTGCGCCCGTCTCTACGAACCCACCGGGGTCATAGGCCTCAAAACACGCGTTGGGCTCCGCGAAGAACATTGAGCTGTAAACCAGCTCGAGGCCATTCGGCGTGATGGCGACATCCTCGGGCTGAATGGAGACATCGAGCATCAGGTCGAGAATCTCAAGACTGTCCTCAAAGCGAGCAGCCTCAAGGGCGGACTCAATCGTGGGCTCCAGCTCGAGAATCAACGGATCGATCGCCGGCTGAATCAAGGTAGGAAACAGAAGGTCGAGCACGAAGGGCAAGCCATTGGAGACGGCACCACACGCAAGCCCCTCCAAAAAGCTGTCACTCGGTAGGTTGATGTCTCCGCCGCTGATGGAGATCTCGAGGTTGGGCTCACCGAGTGTCACATCAAACTGCTTGAGGCCATCTGCGCCCGAGTAGAGCTCGATGCCCACCGTCATGTCGAGTGTGGTGGGAAATGGGTCGATCCAGCCATTGGTGTCGCACCCCGCACCATCGAGTGCGAAAGGATTCGACGGACTGTTGAGCCCAATCGCAAGCTCCACGCCAAGTTCGAGCTGGTCCACGGTTGGCTGCAGTGAGACGCTCTGCACACCGAGGTCCAGCTCCAGCCCCGAGATGGAGACCGTTCCCACGACTGGAATATCAAAGCTCTGGTTACCGAGCGCCCCGAGGTCCAGTCCATCGCCCAGCAAGGTGGGCACCAGATCTGCGATCAGCTGCTCGAGGACAGCGAAGCCCTCGTCCGTGACTTGAACCGCGAGTGCCTCACGAACGATGTCTCCGTTCTCGACCATGTCTTGGGCCTGAGCCGGTGGAGTAAGGAACAGAACAAATGGAAGTAGAGTCACGGCGTCTCCAGACGGGCAAGCACACAGCCTGCGCAGCGCATGCACCATAGCCCGCCCGGCAGACATCGGTCTACGACCACTTGGCCCCGTACGTGCCCAGCCATGTACGGCAGGCAGCAAGTTCGGAGCGTTGTGCAGCTTCTTCGCTGAGCCACCGAAGATCCGCCGCCTCATCCACATCTCGAAGCGTGTCACCGACGGACACGGGTCCCACGTGTGGGGTCAGCGCGCTGACGGCATCGGCGCAGGCATCGGGGGTCGACCACCGGACATCGTCCAAGCACCCCTCGGGACACGTTCGAAGGGCCAGTGCCACAAACCCTCCATCCAACGCTGGGAGGATCGCCGCGCCATGGGACCGTCCCGCCTCGCGTAGCCATTGAACGTGGGCCGGGCGGATCGATGGCGCATCCGCACCCACCGCCACCACCATCGATGCCTCGTGAAGCGCCCACCGTGCGGCCTCTTCGATACGTGCTCCAAGGGGTTGCGACGGCTGCTGGCGTACAGGGACATCCAGCCAGCGCCAATCTGCCTCGGCATCTGTCGTAGAGAGCACCACGGACACGTCCGGCTGGGCTCGAAGCATATGTATGACATCCACCAGCATGGCCCGGGCGAGCTGCGCTGCTGGCTCGTCTCCGATGACGGAGGCCAGCCGAGACTTACAGCGCCCCGGTAACGGCGGCTTCGCAAAGACCACTGTCGTGATCATCGTACCGGCTCAAACTCTTTGACCCGATAGCTGAAACGATGGGGCTCTTGGGGCAGATAGCCGAGTATGGTCGCGGGTCGCGCCTCGCCTGGACGCATATCGGGTTCCCCGATCACGACAAAGGTGCTCAAGGCCTTCATGACACTCCCCTCGCGGTCCAGCGCCACGAGCTCCAGACCGAGCTTTGAGACCGCCGTACTCTCCCAACCGAGCTTCACCACCACCTCGGATTTCACCCACACCTTGTCGCCATAGGTCCGCACCTCTCGGCGCCGCTCCGTCAGCCTCACGTCAGCAGCGGCCTCCCCGGGCCACGAGAGCGCCATCGGCGTATCCACCGCATCGCTCGACGTGGGGTTCGAGGTCACTTGGGTGGGCCGTAGTGTCACCGAGATGGGCGTGGCAAATCCACTCAGGGGACGGTTCACGAACACCAGATGGTCAAACGGGTAGCCTTCTCCCCGCCGAATATGAGGCCCATACTCGGGCACGAGGTCGACTGCGTTCAGGTCGACCATGGACCCATCTGCCCCCTCAACCAGCACCTGCATCTTGGAGGCGTGCAGCTCCCGCTCTGACGAGCGGGGCGACACCAACCC
>JBMHDG010000066.1:0-59871 GCA_049889515.1 Myxococcota bacterium | reverse complement strand
GCCACAAACTGCATCGGCAGCAGCGAGACCATGACCTGGGTCGGCATGTCGACCGTAGAACTCGCATCGACCTTGCCGTTGTTCGCAAGCCAGATGTTTCCGGAGTCCACGTTGCGGGCAACGGTCACGACGCTAGAGAGCCCCTCCCTGTAATATAACAGTTCGTACTGACCTTTTGCGTAGCTCGTGATGCCTTCTCGGCTGTGGTCCTCGAAGTCCGTGACGTACTTGTACATCCCCGCCGTCATGATCATCGGGTCCCACTGCGGCCAACACACCACCGTCAGACCTACGACACCACACATGGCCATGACGGGTACGCGGGCGCCCACACGTTGCGCAGCGGGTACACGCCACACCACCAGCGCCGCAGCCACTAGATTCAGCGCTGCTGCGAGCGCAATGGTGCCTTCCACGTAGAGAAGTGGCAGCAGCACAAACCCTGCAAGTGCAGCACCGAGCACACCACCCGCTGTGTTGAAGGCATACACCTTTCCCACCACCGAGCCCATCTCTCCGGCATGTCCGATGCAGGCGCGCACAGTCAGCGGAAACGCGAGGCCCAGGAGGATGGCTGGGGGCATCATGACCACGCCCGCGAGGGTCATCGACAGTATCCAGACGAGCACGGGTGCCTGATCGGCGCCGAGCCAGTCGAACCACCACACATACCAGTAGGGCAGTTCGGTAAAGAGGTGCATCATCCACACACTACTTACGCCAACCATCAGCAAGATCGCCGCAAGCGTCCACAGCAAGGCCGGCCGACCATGCTGCTCGAGGATCCGATCTCCCCAGCGACCTCCCCATCTGCCTCCGAGTGCAATGCCCACCAAGAAGGCCAGCAACATGATGGAGAACGCGTAGGTCGAGGCCCCGAGCACGAGACCCAACAGTCGAAACCACGCCACCTCATAGACCAGCCCAGTGAAGCCTGTCAGCGCAGCAGCCACAAGCAGCACCGTGCGGCCATGGGGCACTGACGGAAGATGTTCAACCTCGGCATCCACGACGGTCAGTGCAGGCGAACTGCTGTCGAGGACCAACGCAGCCACGCCGAGGAGAACGTTGCTCACTGCAGCGAGCGTGGTCGTCGCAGCCAACCCCCACGCTGGCAGCACCACAAAGCCACAGAGCCATGTGCCGAACACTGCTCCCCATGTATTGGTCGCATAGAGGAGCCCCACGCGATCACCAGCTAGCTCAAGCCGCTCCGTCGCAAACCTCGCGAGCAACGGAAGCGTCGCGCCCATGCATGCCGTGGGCAGCAGGAGTGCCGCGCCGACAAGTAGAAATTGCAGCGGCGCCGTCGACCATCCCGCACGGCCTGCTTCGATGTAGATAGGCATCATCGCATGGAGCAAGACAGGAAAGACCCATGCATACAGCCCGATCAGGATCTCCATCACACCGTACCAACGGAGGGGTCGCGCAATGGTGTCCACCCGTCGTCCCATCCAGGCGCCACCCACGCCGAGGCCCGCCATAAAGGCCGCGAGCACCGTTGCGATGGCGAGCGTGCTCGTACCAAAGACCAGGTGGAGCTCCCGGCTCCACACGGTCTGATAGGTCAGGCCTGTCGCGCCAGAGACAAAGAACAGTGGCACGAGCCACCGACTGGCGCGTTCTCGACGCAATTCGAACAGGACTTCGTCCACGTGGCCCTCCGCTCATGACCTATACTCGCCACATGATGCGGCCACTGTTGAACCGGGTACTCCGCGCAAACCCTTGACCACGGGCCTGCTTCGTGGGATGGACAGTACAATAAGGGGCTTACGTTGACGATGCTTCCGCACGACAAGCTGGATTGGATTGTGGATCGGCTGACACGCCAGATCGACCAAGACCCAGATGACCCAGCACTCCGACGCGAGCGTGCACGCGCGACGCTCGCACGCGCGTGGTTCCACGACGGCGGCGAGAGTGATCTGCACGAGACACTTGCAGATGTGCGGCGCAGCCTCCATCTCGACAGCTCCTCCGTAGAGTCCTTGGTCGTTGGCGGGTGTGCGCTCGCGCTGCTCGACCGCCCAGAGCCTGCACGCCGACACCTCGACGAGGCCTCCAATCAGGGCATCAACTCCCCCTTGCTGCATGCTGCATATGGCCTGTTGGCCGAGCTGCACCATGACGCCACTGGCGCCATCCGTCACTTTGAGACCAGCTGTCGGGGTGCACCAGGCGACTGGGAGCCACACGCCCTTCTTGGCGCGCGCCTCGCATCTGCCGCGCAACCGGGCGGTCGGCAACGGCTCATTGAGCGCGCCATGTTCCACCTCGTGCGCGCACTAGAGCTTGGTCCAATCGGTCCCCGGGCGAATGCGCTGCGACACACCCTCGGGCAGCTATGCTTGATGTCTGGTCGTCTCGACGCAGCGGATGCCCTCTTCTCCCAGTTGATCGACGCCGACCCCTGGCGCGTAGAAGCCCGCTACCACCTTGGTCTCTCGGCCGCTCAGCGTGGGAAACACAAGCGCGCCGTCTTGTATTTCCGTCAACATCTCGCCGAGTCAGAAGCGCGTCAGTCAGACGTCCTTGCACGGATTGCAGCGTGTCACCTTCACCTGCGGGAACCCGAGCGGGCCAGAGACGCCTGTACGCGGGCCATCGCCATCGACAGCAACCACCTTGGTGCACGCTGGGTGCTCGGCTCCGCGCTTGTTGCAGAGGGACGGGACGACGAGGCCAAGCGGGTGCTGCGTGAGCTTCTCGAGCAGGCGCCCGGCCATGCGCCCGCATTTGCCGAACTCGTGCGTATGCGAACGCTCAACGACGATGCACGTTGGCTCCGCCAGGCGTTGCGTAGCGAAGTCGCGGTCTTCGACAGGTTGCCCGCCGCGGGTGGCTCCACATCACGGCATCCCGATGTCACGAGCGATCCCCGAACCGCAACACGAGAGCGAATCAAGACCTTGATCAAGGGTCTTTCGCGGACGGATACCGAAGTCATCACCACCGTGATGTCATGCATCGACCTCACGACGGACGAAGGCCTTCGCTTCACCCTCTGGGAGTCCGTCCTTGACTTGATGGCACGCGAGCGTGTGCCAGAAGTCTCGAAGACCCTCCAAGAACCTGGCGCAACGTTCTCGGCTGCGAGCGGCCGCGAGGCCTTGCTACTCGCAGAACATATCCCAGATGAGGCGCTCGCTACCGGGCTTACGGTAGGAGAAGAGGACCTTTTGCGGGCCGCGGTAGACCGACACGGACCTGCAGATGACGTCGTTGAACTTCGACAACGCGTCGGGCTAGAACGACGAGAGGCCCGTGCATGGCAGGCGCTGCTGCTGCTTGCCATCGCGCAACGGTCCAGCAACTCGGGTCACACGTTGCTCCTCCGATGGGCGCAAGATGCCGACGAAGAACTGGGCTTCGCTGCGTTGACAGGGCTTGCGCTGCTCGGTGATAGCGACGCCGCAGCCCAGGTCCGCACCCATGCCAAGGCCTTCGGCCTGCCGCATCTCGCCGATATTGCGCTCCGTCCTCGCCAGCTGATGGGCACCCCGAGCCGACCCACGATCGTCTCCGACGACGACACGCTCCAATGCCGCACCTGTGGCAAGCGCGGCGGTCAGGTGTCCCACATGCTTCAATCTGTGTCCGGTGATGTCGCCGTGTGCGCAGAGTGCCTGACCAAAGTTGCCCGCCAGCGGAGCGACCTCGCCACGTCGGACCCCACCGTGCGTTGCGCCCTCACGGGCGCTTCACTCCTCGACGATGAAGCCGTCTACGTCTACATGGGGGTTCCCATCTCGCAGGCCTCGGTGGATCAGTCTCTCGGCGCCGACGAGCGCGCCACAGTGGATCGGTTCGTCTCGGCACTGTGATGCCCCTTCTCCCGCTCCTCTTCGCCTTGCTGGCTTCGCAGGGTGCTCATGCAGAGCCCCCCACGTTGCCCAGCTACAAAGACGAGACGGTCGTCGCCATCTGGTACGAAGTCGATAGGCAGCTCACCGCTGCCTGTCGCTGGGCGGGTGGTGCCTCAGCGCAAGGGCTTGCACCGCTATCCTGCGACCCTCTGGCGATTGGGCGCGCGCAGGCACTCGCTCGGGCCGCCTCAACACGGTTGGGCCCCGATGCGCGCCTGCACTATCTCATCGGTCTCGGCCATCGTTACCTCAACGATATGACAAGTGCCAAAGCCTCGTTTCAGCAAGCCCTCGCCATCGATGAGACGCGCGCAGAGGTCTGGATGGAGCTAGGAGAGGTAGAGAGCAACCTCCGCAACTGGAAGGAGGCCGACAGAGCATTTCAGCAGGTCACAACCCTACGACCTGCCGGCGATGCGGCGTACTTTGGCTGGTTGGCCCGCGCACAAGTGGCCGCTCATCAGGGTGATGCCGATGGCTTCGAGGCCCAGCTTCGACTGGCCCTCAATCACGGCTTCAGCTTCCGGCTGATCGAGGGTCAGCCTGCGTGGCGGGCATTCTACGCCGACCCTGACATCAGACCGGTCCTCGACCGACTCATCACGGTCTACGGCGACCCCGCGGTGTTGGAATCTCTCTCCAAGCCATAGATACAAAAAGGCCGCCTCCCACACCGTGAGAGGCGGCCACTCCGACAGAGCGGAGGGGAGCGCTAGAAGCCCATGCCGCCCATGCCGCCCATGCCGCCCATGCCGCCCATGCCGCCGTCACCCGCAGGCGCAGGCGGTGCCTTCTCGGGAATCTCGGCGACCATCGCCTCGGTCGTGAGGAGCAGGCTGGCCACGGACGCCGCGTTCTGCAGCGCCGAGCGGGTCACCTTCGTAGGATCGATGACGCCCATGGCGAACATGTCACCGTATTCGCCCGACCGCGCATTGAATCCATACGCGCCCGTGCCGTTGAGCACATCGTTCACCACGATGGCAGGCTCAAGACCTGCATTTGAGACGATCATACGCAACGGCCCCTGGACCGCTTCACGAATCAGCTCCACGCCTGGAACGTGCGCGTCAGGAACATCGAGCCCGTCGAGGGCCTTGCTGGCACGGAGCAGCGCCACGCCGCCACCTGGCAACACGCCCTCTTCGACAGCCGCCTTGGTTGCGTTCAGGGCATCCTCGACGCGCGCCTTCTTTTCCTTCATCTCAATCTCAGTCGCAGCACCCACCTTGATGACACCGACACCACCGGAGAGCTTCGCGAGGCGTTCCTGGAGCTTCTCCCGGTCGTAGTCGCTGCTCGTCTCGGCAATCTGAGCTTTGATCTGGTGGATACGAGCCTGAATCGCCGCTTCATCACCAGCACCGTCCACGATGGTGGTGTTGTCCTTGGTGATGACGACCTTGGCCGCCGTTCCAAGGTCTGCCACTTCTAGACCATCGAGCTTGATGCCGAGCTCTTCGGCCACCATACGCCCACCGGTCAGGGCTGCGATGTCTTCGAGCATCCGCTTGCGGCGGTCGCCAAAGCCAGGAGCCTTGACCGCGGCGCACTTGAGGGTGTTGCGCAGCTTGTTGACCACGAGGGCTGCGAGCGCCTCACCTTCGATATCCTCGGCAATGAGCAGAATCGCACGTCCCTGCTCCACGGCCTTCTCGAGCACCTTGATCAGGTCCTTCATCGCACTGATCTTCTTCTCGTGGATGAGAATGAGGGGGTTCTCCAGCACACACTCCATCCGGTCCGCATCGGTGATGAAGTACGGCGAGAGGTACCCGCGGTCGAACTGCATACCCTCCACAACGTCAAGGGTGGTGTCGAGTCCACGGGCTTCTTCGATGGTGATGACGCCTTCTCGTCCGACCTTCTCCATGGCCGTGGCGATCTTGCTTCCGATCTCCTCATCTCCATTTGCGGAAATGGTCCCCACCTGCTGGACCTCGGTCGATTCGGTGACCTCACGGCTCATGTTGTGAAGCTCGCCTACGATCGCACCGACAGCTGCGTCGATACCACGCTTGAGATCCATGGGGCTGTGCCCTGCAGCAACCAGCTTGCTTCCGGTGCGGAAGATGCTCTGCGCAAGAACCGTCGCGGTGGTCGTGCCGTCACCAGCCGTGTCGCTGGTCTTGGAGGCGACCTCCTTGACCATCTGCGCACCCATGTTCTCGAACTTATCTGCAAGCTCGACTTCCTTCGCAACCGTCACGCCGTCTTTGGTGACCACTGGGGCTCCCCAAGACTTCTCGATGACCACGTTTCGGCCACGGGGCCCGAGGGTCACGCGAACTGCGTTGGCCAGAGCATCGACACCCGCGAGTATCTTTGCCCGTGCATCTGCCTGAAAGACAATGTCCTTGGCGCTCATTCAAGTCTCCTCATGGCGGGTATCCCGCCCACGTTTAATTCTGATGATTCATCCGCGCGGCATGCGCGTGTTCAGTCCAAAATGCCCAAGATGTCGGATTCACGGAGAACGATGCGCTCCGCGCCTCCGATCTCAATCTCGTTGCCGGCGTATTTACCGAACATGACCTTCTGACCCTCTGCGACCGCGAGCGGTGAGAGCGATCCATCCTCGTTGAGGCGTCCTTGGCCCACGGCAATGACCACACCGATATTCTGCTTCTCTTGTGCCGAGTCCGGTAGAAATAGGCCGCCCCGACTGCGGGTTTCGGAGGACACCCTCTCGATCACAATTCGGTCAAACATTGGACGAAGCTTCACGGGAGCCTCCATTCAGGCTGATTGGGTCACGGCGCCGCAGTCCAGCGCCGCGAGGGTGTAACGATGACAGGGCCTCGGTGCTCCGGGGGCCTAGCGGGTCGCTACGCTAGACACGCGGTACGCCACGTCAAGCCTTCCCAGTGATCCCGCTACAACTTACCTGTTGAGCCCCTTTTCGTTCCAATATGGCCGAACACGCCCGTCGCTTGACGTCACCATGACAGGTTTTCCATCGATTCCGTGGTCCTGACTTGACGAAGCCCCACTGATCCGCATAAACGCCCCGGGTTGCAACACGCCCATCCACGGGCGACTGGAGGCCACCGTGGCTCGCATCACCGTTGAGGACTGCCTGGAGAACGTCTCCAACCGCTTCTCGCTCGTGCTCGTCTCTGCCGAGCGCGCAAAGCAGCTCCTTCGAGGCGCCCCAGAGCTGATCGAGAACCTCGACAGCAACAAAGAGGTGGTGGTCTCGCTGCGCGAGATCGCGGCCGGTAAGTTCAACGTCGATGAGGGCGACGTGGTCGCGCATGACGACTGGATGCCCATCTCGCGCCAGCAGCCTGCTGCCCAACCCACCGACGAAGAATTCGAAGACGAGCTGCCCCCAGAGGCCTGATCGTCGACGCACCACACCTTGTTTTGATTTTCACCGCGTTTCGCGGAGGACCCCATGGCTGAAGAGTTTGTCTACCCATTCCCGACCGATGATGACCTTCGCTTCGACAAGCGTGTCATTCCCCATCGCATCCGCCGCAACGAGGTGAAGCGTGAGGATTTTGCAGGCTTCATCGACGGCCTCGAAGACCTCGCCGAGCTCGCTGACGAGTCCGAGGTGACCTTCCAAGCCACGTTCGCGAACCGCGCCTGAACGTCTGGGAAGCGTCAACTCCCAAAAAAATTTCGAAGGTTTTTGGATGACCTCCGTCCGTGGCGTGTCGGTTTCCTGATGAGGGGAGGCCGCGTCACCCGGAGGTCTTCATGCTCACACCCCAAGACACCTTCCGAAGCGCCAACACCCGCGGCCCCCTTCCGACGGATGAGGACATCCGTCACGCTGCGACGCTCGACAAAGACTACGCCATGTCACTGGTCGTGAAGCGTCACCGCAGTCGTCTCAAGCGTCGAGCCACACAGATCCTCCGCGACCCCGACCTCGCCGGAGATGTCTGTCAGGAAGTCTTCATTCGCGCCATGAGGGAGCCGCGCTTCTTCGATGCGGACTTCCGACAGGGGGCTTGGCTCTACCGTGTGGCCAGCAACCTCTGCCTCAACATGGTCCGCGACAAGCGGCGGCGCACGGCCATCCTTGAGACAGTCCCCACACCGAGGACGCAATCCGCAGACCAGCTCGACCATGTCTTTGCCGATCAGCAGCATGAGACCATGCTTGAGGCCATGAGCGAACTTTCCAGCAGTCATCGCGCCATTCTGATGGAGCGCTTCTACAACGACCTGTCTTACGCCGAGATCGCAGAGGTGTTGGACCTGAAGCTCGGCACCGTGATGTCACGCCTGTCGCGAGCCAAGAAGCGACTTCTTGCATTGCTCGACGGTAGTCCGCTGACCACAGAATTGAATGGTCAAGAAGGTTTATGAGCAGCGACCCTTCATGGTACCTCTATGGACGGAGGCCACTATGGTTCAGACCCGATCTGCTGTTGCACTGACCGAGGCGCTCGAGGCTCGTGGCAGTGCACAGATCTCCGTCGGGGCAGGATCGGGGCGCATCACGCTGTTCGTTCTTGATGGACACCTCATCGGGGCGGAGGCAGGCGATGACGTGCCCTGCATCCTGGAACGCCTTGAGCGGCGCGGCGCGCTCACCTCGATGCGGGCGCGACAACTGAGGACCATGGCAAAGACTGCCGGTTCCATTCTGGGCAGCCGGAGCCACGACCCTATCTTGGGCCTCATCACGGAAGAGGTCTCGTCCGTGCAACTCAGCGCGCTTCTCCTCGACCGATTCGAAGAAAACGTGGGACGCTTCCTTAACCACTCCGGATTTCCCACGAAGGAAGCATCTGCCCCATGGACGGAGAACCTTCAGGTTGGGCATGATACGCCGGAGCTCATGGCGCGATGTACGAAGCGCCTAGCGCTGGGCCGCCTCATGCAGGACGGACACTATGTGAAAGCGGGTCGCGACGATGGCACACCCCAGCTCGCCGCAGTCTTGACCAGTATAGGTGCAGGGCATCGCACGGTGGCAGAGCTGCTTCGAGCCATGGACAGCGAACCCATTGCGGCACGTGCGCAGGTGGCTCACTGGGTCAAGCAGGGCGCTCTCGTCAGCGTCCACCCCACACGCCCTGCCACACCCTCATCCCGCCCACGGTCGGTGCTGGGTTCTGAGGAGTTGGATGCCTTCTCCGGCGATGCGGACCGATACAGGGGTCCCAACACAAAGAGCAGCTTCACGACGGAGCGCCAGCAGCTCGACCGCGTAGAGCTTACCCCCTCTGCGCCATCCAAGTCTTCGGCGCGATTCAGTGCTCCCGCGTTGTCCTCCGAAGAGGCGCAACAGAAGATCGATGTCGCCAACGATGTGTTGGGCGCCATTTCGATGGCGTTTGACCAGGTGCATGGACCTGGCAGTGGGCGACGCACGGTACAGGTGCTCGTGGACGGTCGCCCCCGTGCGTTCGCGCCACTTCTCGATGGCGTTCAGACCACTTCAGCAGGCGCTCTCCCCAACCGCGATGTCTTGGCCAATCTTCGAAAGCGTCCGAAGACAGAACATCGCCGCCTCCTCAAAGATGGCCTGCTCGACCTCCTCGACAGAGCCATGGACAAGGCTGCCGATGCGCTCAATGAAGAGGCACTTGACGACGTCCTCCACGCGACGGTCGGCTATCGACAGCGCATGGGTCTGTGAGCGTGACTGCACTCGGGGCCGGCGTGCTCTTGGGTCTGGTCTCGGCGTCATTCGCCACCACCCCACCCACACTCCAGACACTCGAAGCGCACCAGCGCGACACCAGCCACATGCCAACCGAGGCGCGCATCGAAGCCATCAGTGCCTTGTTTCTCGGCTTACCCTACGAACGGGACAGCCATGGTGAGGGAACGGGGCCAGACCCGGACCCCATGATTCGGTTTGATGCCTTCGACTGTCTCACCTTCGTCGAAGAGGTCTTGGCATGGAGCCTCGTCAACTCCCCAAAGGATACGATGATCCTCCGGCATGAGCTCAAGTGGGGCTCTGGAGAAGCGACCTATCACACACGAAACCACTCGATGGAACTCCAATGGCTCCCCAACGCCGTTCGGGCGGGCGTGATCACGCCAGCAGCCCCACTGTCCAGCGATACGGTCTCTCTCGAGCGCGTCATCGGGGTCGCAGACTGGAATCAATGGCAGGGACGCGGCCACCTTCACCTCACCGATGCGCAGCTTCCGACCGGTGTGATGCGACTCGACGTGGCGCCCATCGCGTCTGCCCTGGAGCACATCGACCAGATCCCCGACGGTTCAGTCGTCCTCGTCGTGCGACAACCGAAGGCCGATCAGCCGTTGTGGGTCACCCATGTGGGCCTTGCGCTCCATGATGGGCGCCGCATGGTGCTCCGACACGCCTCCGCCCGGCGTGATGAACGGCGTGTGACGGACACCGACCTTAAGGCCTACCTCTCACGGCTGACCACCTACCGGTCGTGGCCCGTGCTCGGTATCGCCGTGTTTTCACCCAACCGTCGCCGCTAGCCCGTAGCAATCTTCCAAGAGGCCCCAGCAGGTCGAATTCGAACGACCGCGCTCGACGCCACGGACACCTGTTGCTCATGGTCGCCCACACGGACCAGCACCTCACACGACACCACTCCGCCACGGGGGTCCGGGTTGTGCCACTCCTCGACTTCGTTGGGCATGAGATCGCACTCACTCATCGTCATCTGCAGCGGACCACCCCGGATCTCGTAGTGGACGTCCGTGGTCAGCTCGTTGATGATCTTCATTGCAGACCCCCTTCTGCTAGTGTCTAGCGCAAGAGGAGGGCCCTTGGGTCTATTCACCCCACCACCCATCGTATTTCCACGGGGCGAACTCCGAAAGAAGCTCCGTCAGAATGAGGGTGGGCAGCTCCGCAATCTCATCACCGGCGTGTATCTCGACGCCGATGGCGAGATCCCACGACTCGCTGCGCTCACAGACATGGCAGACGTGGTGAGAACGGAGCCTTCATCTCCCGACTACACGGATACGCTTGGTGACCCCACATTTCGCGAGGCGCTTCCCGCCCAAATGGAACTCCAGCGCACGCTCGTTGCGCAGACCATAGGCGGCACCGGAGCCCTTCACCTCATCTTGCGCCTCGCCAAGCACCTCTCCCCCACATCGAGGCTCCACCTCCCCCACCCCACGTGGAGCAACCACCACCACATCGCCCGCTCGATAGGCATGCCGACGACCAGCGTTCCATGGCAGGCCGACGCAACCGGGCGACTCGACCTCAAGGCCGTGCTTCGCGCTGTCGAGCTTGCCGGCCCTGAAGACCTCTTTCTGCTCCACGCGGCCTGCCACAACCCAAGTGGCCTTGACCCCAATCCAGAAGCGTGGCGCCAGATTCTTCAGGCCATCGCTGCGAGGGGCGCTATCCCCCTCTTGGACCTTGCATTCTGGGGGTATAAAGCACACCCGTCCGAAGAACTCGCCGCCATTCGCCAACAGCTCGCACCGGACCAGCGGGCCATCTGGACTGTCAGCCTCGGGAAGACCTTTTCTTGGTACAACGCACGTCTTGGCGCGCTTATCCTCCAAGGTCCTGACACATGGCGCACCGACATGACGCCGCATCTTCAATGGGCCATTCGGACCACATGGTCTTCCCCACCCACGTACCAGGCTCGGGTGGTCAGCCGGCTTTGGGGCAATGATGCTGCCCGCACGGCATGGCTCAACCACCTCGCGGCAATCCGATCGCGGCTGGCCCAGCTTCGTCAGACGACCGCCACCGCCCTTGCGCCACACCTCAACCCCGACACGGTGCATCAGATGAGGGAACGCGTCGGGCTCTTTGCCTCTCTCCATCTCACCCCGACCGAGGTGCATGAACTGGAAACCACGCACGGCTTGATTGTTGGCCCGGGTGGGCTCTTCAACCTCTCGACCACGTGGGGCGATGGCCTGGACCGACTCCAACGCGCACTCGCCGAACGCGAGCGCTAGCTACCACTTGCAGGTGCTCTTGCCAGCCAAGGTCACGGGACGAAACGAGAGCGTCCACCGTTCCCAGAGATCCGGCATCCTCGCGAGGTCGGCCACATCTCCGACCCGGGGTACGACCACCGTCTCCCCCCCACGCCGGTACGTCACATGCCCGTCAGGGTGATGGGACGTCGTGTAGACCATCTCCCACATCGGAAGGAGATCCCCATGTTCCATGAGAAGGTTTAACCGTGGAATATCGGTCTCAACGATCTCGACGAGGTCGTTCTGGTAGTCGAAGGCATACCATGTTGGAACCACCACATGGTTGGACACGCCTCCCTCCGTCCGGAGGTTGGAGAACATGCTCAAGTTGGTGGAGGTCCGATGGCCCACATAGGGCGCCGTGCCAATGGCCACCATCAGGAGAACCAACACGACGGCCATTGGGTCACGGAGGCGGAGACTCTGCGCGTCGTGCGCCTCGACATGCCAGAGCTCCTTCATGCAGAGCACCAACACGATGATGGCCACCAGTCCGTACACCGTGAACGCATTCAGTCGAAGTTGGTTGAACCACGCAAGCCCATCTGTCAGCCCCATGAGTGCCGGAATGAAGCCGAGAACCGAAAACATAAGCACGCCAGCGATGAGCCGCCGCGCGGTCAAAGCCGGAAGCACGTCTCCCCAGACCGTTCGTAGACGTGCCAGGCCACCGGCGAGGACGTCGAGCTGTCGAGGTGAGAGAAACAACAACCAGCTCGCCATCAGAAAGGCCGCAAAGTCTGGTACGCGCAGGATCGGCGTAAAGCTGATCAGATAGTGAAAGACCAACCCCATGAGGATCGCCGGTGCGCGTAACCGCGGAATGCAGAGTGCGAGGGGAAGCGACAGCTCGACCACCACCGTGGCACCAATCGCCAGCAGCTGGAAGGGCATCGCGTTGAGCCATGGCAACCCGAAATACTCCATGATGCCGACCCATGAGGTCGAGGCACAGCTCACTTCTGGGTCGAGAAAGTCGGTATTTAGCTTCGCAATCGCCGCGAAGCTGTACCCCACCAGGTAAATCCAGCGGACCCCGGGCCCGAAGTCGCGCCACCATGTCGTCGGGGAAAATGTGCCTCGTGCCAACGGCAGAGCAGCAGCGCTCCACATCGCCAAGGCGCATGCCGTCGTCAACATCCAGTGGTTGGCCACGCGCGGAAACTCCGAGAGTCCATGCAAGGCTTCAAGCGTGATGAACACCAGAAAGGCCTTCCACGCGGTGGGCCGTGTCAGGACCCGCAAGCCCACAACGACCAAGAGCACCTCGAGCGTGAGCTTGTAGGGGACGATCGTCCATGGCTTGTCGATCCAGGGCGCCTGGTTCGCGAGATGAAACAACCCCGCAGCCACCCACATGACGGAAAACCACGTCAGGGCGCGATCTGGCCCATGTTGTGTAGGGGTTTCGGTAGCCATGCGCCTCTCTCGGTTCGCCCCTCACATATCCGAAACAGACGTCGATGGAACACGACGCGTCGTTCATCGTGCTAGAACGGAGGTGTCCCAGCAGCAGATGCTTGGACGAGGGGTCGATCATGCGAATCACGGCGATGATGGTTGTACTAGGACTGGTGGGCTGCGACGCACTCCAGCCGACCGAGATCGAGGCCATCCTCGTGGACCCGGATGCCACCGCAGACTCTGCCGACTCCGGAGACACCACACCACCCGTCATCGACCCCAAGAACGACGATGATGACGACACGCAACCTCCGAGTGACACCGAAGACTCCGTGCCTCCGCCAGACAACACGGCACCCGTGGCCTCCGCGGGGCCCGACCAGGTCGATGTCCTTCCCGGCACAACCGTCGAGCTTGACGGCACGGCCTCCGCAGACGCTGATGGCGACCCGCTCGACTACCAATGGACGCTGCTCCAGACTCCGAAGGGCAGCGCGACCCAGCTGGGTAATGCCACCAAGCCTGTCGCCTTCTTTTTTGCCGACATCGATGGCACCTACGTCGCAGAGCTTCGCGTCTCGGATGGCGTCGATGACGATGCCGATACGGTGATGGTCTCCGTCGTGCGCGACAACCTGCCACCCTTCGCGGACGCAGGGGTGAATCAGAGTGTCTCCGTCGGTGCGACGGTCACCCTCTCTGGAAGCGGCTCCTACGACCCTGACGGCTCCATCGCCGCCTATGATTGGGAACTGATCAGCAAGCCCACCACGTCATCTACCGGTCTGGCGGGCGTCTCCGGCGCAAGCACCCAGCAACTCTACACCGATGTCGCCGGCGCCTATGTCGTCTCCCTCACAGTCACAGACGACCTCGGGCTCCCCTCCAACCAAGCTATCGTCACCGTGACCGCGACGGCAGACGACAGCTCCGATGACTGCTTTAGCTGCAGCGCCTCTGACCAAGCCCAGCTCCGTCGACAGTGGACGATGGGCCGTGCAGGCACCAGCGTCGCGCTCCTTGGACTGCCGGTCCTGGTGGCCCTGTTCGGCGCTCGCCGCAGGGACGACTGACCCGACCATCAGTCGTCGTATTCGTAGTCCTTCAGATTCCACGATGTACCGAAGGCCTCGAGATCGAACGCCGTGATGCCGAACTGGACCGTGGCCCAGATGCTGCCGGTGAATCCGGTACCCGCACCACCATCATCGAGGTCGATCCGGTTGCACATCGGACGGGTGTCTGGGTCGCGCCAATACGGCGCAGGGCAGACTTCTTCACCCATGTACGTACTGGTGACGATGTTCCCATCGACCGTGTTTTCGATCACGTCATCGACAAACATCTCGGCGTCCGCGAGCCGTAGAGGCTCGGACAGCAACCGGGTTCCCCCGACGTTGACCTGCCACATCTGAACGCCAAACGTAGAGTCCGCGGACAGCTTCCAGCGATGGAGCTCTTCCCCGGTCTTACACTTCGGGTCATCGGCGAGGCAGAGCTTTTGAAAGACCGTCGTGTAGACGAACGTGCGTCCATCGTTCTCTTGCTCTGGATCAGGCTGCACCGTACCAACCGCCTGATGAGGAAGCCCACTTCCTTCGGAGATGAAGGTGGCGATTCGAACGTCGCCATCCTGCGGAAACGACTGCCAGAGGGTGTCACCGGTGTAGGTGATGGCCGGCCCGGCCCCCGTCGTACACCCAAGGGACAACAGGGCCCCACACATCAACCACGACCCTGCATTCTGCCAATTCTGCATACGACCTCCACCTCTTGCCACGCTCTGCATTACATGACGTATCACCACGCCGCAATGGCCTCCATCCGAACCTGTCATCGGTATGACCACTGTCCTCCGATTCTACGGGAGAAGCGATGTCTCCGCTCCTTGCTCTGTTGTTGATTGCCTCGGCAGATGCCGCAACCCTCGACGTCGGCCCCGGGCAGCCCTACGACACCCTTCAGCAAGCCATCAACGCGTCCTCAAACGGCGACACCATCATCGTGCACACCGGCACGTACGACACCCCCTCCCAAGTCAACGGAAAAGACCTCATCATCGAGGGCTTGGGCACCGTGCTGTTCGACACCTTTCAGGTCAATGCACTCGAGATCTCCGGCGCCGACGTCACGCTACGCAATGTCCGCATCACACCCAATGGCGGCCGTGGTCTCTTGATCAGCAATGCAGACGTGACCCTAGAGGACGTGGTCGTCGAACAGAACAACCGCTCCGGAAACCCGTTCGATGGCGCTGCGCTCTCCATTCGAAGCGGCGCCACCGTCGTCGTGCGCGACAGCGCGTTCCGCGACAACGTCTGTACAGCCAACTTGCTGCCATGGATCTCGCAGGGACAGGGTGGACACGTTCAGGTGATCAACGCGAGCGCCCAGTTCATCAACACCACCTTCGACAACAGCACCGGCGTCAATGGCGGCGCCATCTACGCACGCGACGGCGCCACCGTTCAGCTTACAGATGTCGTGGTGACAGACGCTGAGAGTGATGAGCGCGGCGGTGCGGTCTATCTCGGGTCTGGCAGCAGCCTGTCCGTCACCCAGTCGTCGTTGACAGGCACCCAAGCCGGCGACCAAGGCGGTGCCGTGTATGCCACCTCCAGCAGCCTCGCCTTGTTCGGTGTGTCTCTCGTCGGAAGTACAGCCCCGCAAGGCGGTGGTCTCTACCTCAACCAATCCACCCTCGACTGGACGCGCGGAGCACTCGACGGCGGGGGTGCGAATCAGGGCGGCGGGATCTACGCGAAGACCGGTTCGGTCTTGGAGCTGACCGATGTCAGCATGTGTAGCAACGACGCCACGACGGATGGTGGCGCCATCTACGGTGACATGACGAACATCTCGCTCACCAACGTCAGCATCGCGGACGGCACCGCCGGGCGAGGCGCAGGCGTCTGGACCACGGGCCCTGGAAGCCTCTTCACACTCCACGGAACCTTCGCGGGCCTCAGTGCCGGCGAAGGCTCGGCACTCTGGGTGAACAGTGGCCTGCTTTCGATGAACAACAGCCTCGTGAGCTCCAATGGGGGCGGCGTGGCCGTTCAGGTCTCGGGCTCCTCCTCCACCTCGAACATCGGTCATACGCTCTGGTTCGACAACGCTGGTGGAGACACCCTCGGCACCACAACCGGAGACGCGGCGCTGTTCGACGACCCGCTGCTCTACAGGCTCGACGACGATGGGCTCTGCAACGATGACCTGCGCCTCCGTGCGGGTTCTGTCGCGATCGACGCGGGCGACCCGGCGTCTGGACTCGACCCCGATGGCTCGGCCCCCGACCTCGGTGCAACGGGTGGCCCGTCTTCTTCTGACGAGCTCTGGTTGGACCTCGACATCGACGGCTGGCTTGGCGCCTACGACTGCAGAGATGACAACGCGACCGTCAATCCTGGCCAGATCGAGCGGTGTGATGGGTTCGATACGGATTGTGACGGTGTGATCGATGGTCCGGATGCCTTCGATGCCACCACCGCTTTCCTCGACGCTGACGGCGATAGCTTCGGTGATCCTCTGACGGAAGCGAGGGTCTGCGACCTCAAGGGCTGGGTCACCGTGGGCGGGGACTGCGACGACGTCAACGCCGATATCCGCCCTGGCGCTGCCGAACTATGCAATGGCATCGATGACAACTGCGACGACCTGACCGATGGCCCCGATGCGCTGGGGCAGACCACATGGTTCGCCGATGCAGATGCCGACCTGTTCGGTGACAGCACCACCACCACCACCGCGTGTGAACAGCCCAAGGGCTTTTCCCAGATTCCCGGGGACTGTGACGACGAGGACGCCACCATCTTCCCGGGGGCTACAGAGCTATGCGATGGCCTAGATCGTGATTGTGACGGCACCCCCGACGCTCCCAACCCCGCAGATGGTCCGTTGTGGGCGACCGACGCGGATGGGGACGGGTGGGGCACAGGCGACGCCGTCCGCGCATGTCTTGGGCCGCCCGGAACGGGGATTCTTGGCGACTGTGACGACAGCGCCGACGCGGTCTATCCCGGCGCAGAAGAGGACTGCACGGCCGATACCGACATGAACTGCGACGGATGGTTCGGTACCGATGACCAAGATGGTGACGGGTTTCCGGCGTGCGAAGATTGTGATGATGGCAACGCCGAAGCCTACCCGGGCGCCCCCGACACCCCGTACGATGGCGTCTTGTTGGACTGCAATCGAGCGAACGACTGGGATGCCGATGCCGACTTGGAGACGTCCTCCACCTACGGCGGGACCGATTGCAATGACGATGACCCCCAGATCAACACCGCGGCAGAGGACCTCCCCGGGAACGGTGTGGATGAGGACTGCGACGGCGCAGATGCACCTCCAGAAGAGCGCACCGGATGCCAGTGCAGCAGCACAGGTGTGCCCCCCGTCACGCCTCTGGCCTGCCTGTTCCTCGTCGCCATCGTGCGACGGACGGTGCCCCGCACGCGCCGTGTTGGTTACACCGCTGCATCTCACTAAGCCGAGGAGCAGTCGTGTCCCCTGCCCCCTACGCCGCTGAACTTCGCGCTGCGCGTGAGGCGTGCAACACCGCACAGCGCGCGGAGCAGCATCACGCCGCGCTCAGCACCCTCGAGAGGCTGCTGCAGGATTCGCCCAACGCTACCGTCCGCTCCGAGGTCGAGGCGCGTATCCAGACGCTCAAGGGCTCATGGCCGGAGCTGGAGGAACCAGTGCTGGCGGCACTCGCCGCACTTGCCGCGACCCGGCAGGCGTCCACCGAGCGGCTCCAGGCCCTCCAAGACGCTCAGCGAAAGGCGCTCCAATTGCCCGAACATCAGGCGCTCGCCACGCGACGGCGCGAGCTGCTCGCCGCACATCATGAGCTCGAGCACATGACCATGCCCTTGCGCGTGAAGTGGGCCCAAGTCTCGGCCGCCCTCCAAGCTGTCGAGAAGCTCACGGCGATGGTCGCCGAGCGGCCTCACCTTGCTCCGCACCTCACGCAGACGATTGAGGCCCTCCTCGAACCGCTTCCCGAGCCCTGTCGCCCGGAAGAGTGGCATGACCTTACGTCGCTGGAGCATGCCCTCCGCGTACAGACGGAAGAGATCTCGGCGGCGCAGTCCGAAGGCATTCAAGCGCTAGACCGCCTGAAGAACGAACTCGAACAGGAGTTTGGATGAGCCCCATCACTCTCGCACCCGGCACCTGGTCCCCCGACGTGCACCAGCAGCTGCTCACGCTACTCGAGCAGTCCGGCGATGACCGACGTGTGGCCGTCTTCGATCTCGATGACACGCTGATCGCCGGCGACATTGGCCTTGCGATGCTTCGCACCCATGACCAACGCATGGGTACGTCATGGATCTCTCGGTATGAGGAGCTCTTGGCCGCAGAGGGACGCGCAGCCGCCTATCCGGCTGCGGCGTTGTGGTTTGAGGGCTGGACGCCCACCGAACTCAACGCGTTGTGTACCGAGGTCGCTCATCAGGCGCTGGAGACGGGCGTGATTCAACCCCGCCCAGAGATGCGCAACCTCATCGCGTGTCTCCACGCCAGCGGCTGGGAGGTCTGGGTGTGCAGTGCATCCCTCGAGCCAGCCGTCGTGGTCATGGCACAGACACTTGGGATTTCTGCCGACCGCGTTCTGGGCATGGCCCTCGAAGTGGGTTCGGACGGGCGGTATGTTGGGCGCCTTGCAGGCCCGCCCACCTACGAAGCCGGAAAGGCGGAGACCATTCGGAGCCGTATCGGCGAGCACATTCTGCTCTCAGCCGGAGATAGTCGGAATGACCGAGAGATGTTGAGCCTCGCCCGGCATGCCATCTTCATCGAACATGGCGACCCACATGAGACGGCATATGCGCGGTCGCGCGGCTGGTGGATTCAGTCGGACTGGCCGAGTTCCCCTGCAGAGCACACCCCAACTCCCTCCTGACGAGTGCCCATGCCCACCCAACTCTTGAGCTCCTCCCTGCTCCCGCAGTTTCTCGAGGAGCTCGACCAGAGTTCCTTTCTCGCGCTTGATACCGAGTTTCACACGGAGCGGTCCTACCTTCCGCGGCTGTTCCTTGTGCAGGTTCATCTTACGTCCTCGGATACGACGTGGGTGATCGACCCGCTTGAGTCCGGCCTGCTTGCGGGGTGTCGTGAGGGCCTGCTGTCCAAGCCCTGGCTCGTTCACGCAGGTGCACAGGACATACGCCTCCTGCGACGCGCCTTGGGCGATGTCCCTCATGACGTCTGGGACACTCAAGTCGCTGCAGGGCTCGTGTCCTACATCTATCCCATGGGTCTCGAGCGGATGCGCGCAGAGTGGTTGGGGTGCGAGCCCATGCACCAGGCCACCATGACCGACTGGTCCAAGCGCCCCCTCACCGAGCGACAGATTGCCTACGCTGCAGAAGACGCGGCTGCGCTGCCAGCACTCTGGGAAGCGCTGCTCTCCCATGCAGACAGGCTGGGCCGACGGGCAGCCATCATGGCCGCATGTCGGGAGGCGCGCGCCGCCGCACTCGAGCCCGCCGTCGACATGGATGCATGGCGGACGCATCCCGTTTCGCTGTCCCTCACGCCGCGTCAGTGTGCGTTGCTTCAGCGGCTGCTCGAGTGGCGAGAACGCGAGGGTGCAGCACGGAATCAGCCATCTCGTTCCATACTTTCCGATGGACACTTGAAGAACCTGTGTCGCCTGGCACCCACAACGCTTGAGGCCCTCACCTCCCACCGCCGCCTCCCCAAGGGACTGATCAAAAACCATGGGCAGACCATTGTGCAGATCGTCTGCGATGCCCTAGAGACCCCCGATGCGGCGTTGCCCATGACCATTCGACGCCATGGCCCGCGGCATCGCGCCCTAGAAGCTGTCGATAGTGTCTTTCGGGTCTGGTGCGCCCAGCATCACCTCGCGCCAAGGCTCGTCCTTCCACAACGCGATCTCCACCGCATGATGTCCCGCGAGACACCGCGCCTCGATGGACTGCTGACCCCATGGCGGGCAGAACTCGTGGAGGAGGCACTCATGGGCATTCTTCATGGCCAACTCGTCCTGACCATTCAGCAGTCAGGTCTCGCGCCGAGCGTGGACCACCCCTAAACCCCAGCGTGACGGTTCACGTCTGATGCTCGTCGGTCCACGAAAGACCATCCCGTAATCGCTGTTGTCCGTGAGAACCCGAAGCCCATGTGAGCCTCCCGCATAATCAAGGTCTGTCGGGGCCCAGCGCGCACCAACTGTTGCAGGACCCCTCACCTATCGATGACATCCCGTGGCAAGACCCTGCCGAGACCGTCCAATTGGGGTAACATCCCGTCGTCCGGGTAGGCCTTGTTGCGCGCTGCCCAATGGTCCACGGAGACAACATGGCGACAGCAGGTCAGACACGCGGCTTCATCTTTATGGTGGTGTCCGTCTTTGCCGCACTGGGCGGGACGTATCTGGTCTACCAGCAGGCCCAAGAATACCAGCTTCAAATCGAGCGTATTCAGGCACCTGAAGAGACCATCCGCATCGCTGTCGCAGCCCGAGACATCCCTCCGGGCATGACCATCCGTGAAGACCACCTCACCACACGGAAACTCCGAGAAAAGGACATCTCCGCGCTGCCGATTCAGAGAGATATTGAGGACGTCGTCGGCAAGGTTCCCCTCGAGCGCGTGCTGGCAGGCGAGTTCATTCGCGAAGAGCGCCTTGCGGATCCCGGCGCCGGCGTCGGGCTCATGGCGCTGGTCCCCCGTGGAAAACGAGCGCTAGCCGTGGACATCAAGAACGCGGCCGCTGGTGCGGGCTTCGTCAACCCCGGCAACTTCGTTGACCTGATCGCCGTGTTCCCGAAGGCCGAACCCCCAGACAAACGTACCCTTCTCGAGGGCATCATGGTGTTGGCCGTCAACGACCGCTTGACCGAAGCCATCTACGTCGAAGAGGACAGCTCGGGCCGTAAGCGAAGCAAGAAGGTCAAGCCATCGGTCACACTCGCCCTGACACCCCTCGAGGCCGAGCTCGTCACTCAGGCTGCCGAGGAAGGTGTGATCACGCTCGCACTGCGCAATGACATTGATGTCACCAAGATCGACACCAACGATGTCCCAACCCGCCAAGCCGGACCAGCGGTTCGCGGACCTGCGCCCTCCGGCACGACACCCGATGCTGAACCCGACGGCACCGCCGAAGAGGGCACCGCGCCGAGCAAAGGCTGACGCTATCACTTACCCGGCCGAAGCATTGGCCGTTCTTCTCCCCCATCCCAGGTCGACTCGATGATTCGCATTGTCTCAAAATGGAACAGGCTGATGAGCTCATGGTCCCGCCACATCGTCACGGCTGGCCTCGCAGCGGGCATGGCCGCGATGGCCCTCCCCGAGACCAGCTACGCCCAAGAGGCCAGTCAAATGGCCGAGCGTACCGACTGGCTCGACATTGAGCTAGGCAAGAGCATTGTGCTCGGGCTTCCCGAAGTACCGATCGGTATCGCCATCACCGACCCAGACGTCGCAGATGCCGTCAAGCTCGGTGGACCGATGCGTTGGCAGGTGCAAGGACGAAGCCTCGGAAGTACCGATTTGGTGGTCCAGTTCCGTGGTGAGACCAAGCCGATGATCTACAAGGTCACCGTTCACCGAGACATCTCCGAGTTCGTGCGCCGGGTCGACTCCATCGTCGACGGCACGCCTCCCAAGATCTACCCGCTCGAGGAGCGTCTCGTCATTGAGGGCGTCGTTCCAGACTTGGACACCATGGAGCGCATCGCCCAGATGGCCGAGGTCTACGACCCCAACTTCGTCAACCTGATGACCGTGGCGGGTGACCATCAAGTGCAGCTTGAGGTTGTGCTCGCAGAGGTGTCTCGCACCGGGCTCCGCTCCATCGGCGTCAACATTATGCGCCACCAGCCACAGCTCTCGCTTGGACTCGTCGATGGTTCGTTCGATGTGAACCCCGGCGGTTTCGACATCCAGACGACCCCACTCATCAACGGCATGTTCAACCTCTACGGCCTCATTCGGCAGCCAGTGGACATCTTGGCCCAGATCCAGATCCTGGATGACCACAAGCTCGGCAAGATCCTCGCACAACAAAGCCTCGTGAGTCTCTCCGGCCAACAGGCCGAATTCTTGGCTGGTGGCGAATTCCCGATTCCAACCCCGAACGCGCAGGGCAACATCAACATCAAGTTCCGTGAGTTCGGAACGCGCATGCTGTTCATTCCCACCGTGCTCGCGAACAACGTCATCGACGTGCAGGTGGAGGTCGAGCTCTCCGAGATCGATGCTTCCGTCAGTGTCCGTCTCGCAGGTATCGAGGTCCCCGGATTCATTTCACGAAAGGCCAAGTCGCATGTTCGCCTGCGGTCGGGCATGACCTTCGCCATGGCCGGACTTCTCGCAGAGCGTACCTCGCAGAGCCGTGCTGAAGTGCCGGGCCTCGGGCGCATCCCCGTGCTGGGTGCCTTCTTCCGTTCGACGACACATACACGAGAGGAGACCGAATTGGTCATCTACGTCACGCCTAAGCTGGTACGTCCGCTGACGGCCGAAGAGGTCCCACCACTTCCTGGTACGACCGAAAACAACAACCCAAGCGACCTCGCTCTGTTCCTGCTTGGCGCCACCAAGCGCGCAGGTTCCCAAACGGCTCAGCCGACGGGCGAAGTTGGTCTCCTTCGATAGTGGAGCGTTCCCGTGAGAACTGAAGGTACTCCCCATTCTGCTGCAACCGTCGTTGTGGTCGGAATCGACGACGATGCGATGGGTATCGTTCGCGAGACCCTAGCCGCCGACGCTGTCCTTCCCAACAAGCCTGTCAGCTATGACGAAGCGCTGGAAGTCACAGCCCGCACCCTCCCAGATGTGGCGCTCGTCGGCCTCGATGACAACCGTGCCGATGCCCTAGAGCTCTGCAGGGCCATCAAGCGTGAGTTCAGCGATGTGATCGTCGTTGGCGTGGGCTTGACCCGTGATGCCGATCTCATCATCGAGGCCATGCGCTCCGGCATCAGCGAGTATGTCCACCTTCCCAATGACGCCTCGCAACTGCGGGTTGCGATTCAGAATGCGGCCTACCGTCCAGACGACGGTGAGCGCGGCATCGTCGTAGCCGTCCATGGCGCGAAGGGCGGCGTGGGTACCACCATGATCGCGACCCACCTCGCCGCCGAGCTTGCGGCGATCCACCGCGTGGTCGTGATTGACATGGACTTCAACGCCGGCGACCTTGCGACGCAGCTCGACATCATCACCAACGACTCCATCGTTGAGCTCCTTCAGCGAGGAAGCGACATTGATGAACGCGCACTCCGAAGCTCGGTCACAGCCCACAAGAGCCGGATGCACGTCATCTCGCAACCCGACGACCTCGACCGCATTGGTGAGTACACGGCCGATGATGTCTTCAACGTCATCAACGCGGCGGCATTGAGCTACCAGTTCGTCATCATCGACGTCGGAAGCACCCTCGATCCGGGCGCGCTGACCTCCCTCAACGTTGCCGATCAGGTCTTCGTGGTCGCGACCCCCGACGTCGTCGCCGTACGTGATGCTCACCGAAAGCTCAAGACACTCGTAACGATCGGCCTAGAGCGCGACCGGCTCAACCTCATCCTGAACCGCATGACGCCCCAACCACGCTTGTCCATTCCGAACATTGAGACCAACCTCGATGTCAAGGTCATGGCCACCATCGCGGAAGACAACAACGCGGTTCCCAAGGCTGTCAACGACGGAAAGCTGGTCTCCGAGGTCGAAAAGCGATCGCCTTTTGCCACGGATGTGGCCCGGCTTGTGGGTCTTCTGAACGCGGACCCTGAAGACGTGGAAGCCCTACCCGTAAGCAGCACTACGCGATCCAGCGGAAACATCTTCAGTCGCCTGTTTGGCCGCTGATCGACCTCGTATAGGGGAATCAAACCATGCCTTCGAATCGATTGATCGACCGGATCCGAGGTGGACGAGGGGCAGCGCGACGGGGAGTCCGTGGTGCCTCGACGGCCAGCAAGGTGGAGTACGACGAGATCAAGAAGTCACTTCACGAAGAAGTCCTCGACTCGCTCGACTTTGATGAGGTCGGCAACACGGAAAAAGAGGTCCTCTACGAACGCCTCAAGGCCAGCCTGTTCGAGCGGGTGGAGGCACGCAACCTCCCGCTGACTCGGATGGATCGGGAGCGGCTGGTTCAAGAGATTCTCGACAATATCCTGGGTCTCGGACCCATCGAGCCCCTGCTGCGTGACCCGGCCGTCAGTGACATTCTTATCAACGGCCCCAAGCACATCTTTGTCGACCGAAAGGGCAAGCTGGTCCAGACCGAGATTGAGTTCGAAGATGAAAAGCATCTCATGCAGATCATCGAACGTATCGTCGTCGCGGTCGGTCGACGTGTCGACGAGCAGAACCCTATGGTCGACGCTCGAATGGCCGATGGTTCGCGGTTCAACGCCATCATCAAGCCCTTGGCGCTCGATGGTGCAGCCGTCTCGATTCGTCGGTTCGGAACCGTGCCGATCGGTCCAGACGACCTCGTGGCCTTTGGGTCATGCCCACGCCCGATGATGACCGTTCTTGGCGGTGCCGTGGAGTCCGGACTCAACACGATCATCTCCGGCGGTACGGGTTCGGGCAAGACCACCCTCTTGAACGTCCTCTCGAGCTTCATTCCAGATGACGAACGAATCATCACCATCGAGGACTCTGCCGAGCTGCAGCTTCAGCAGGTCCACGTCGTCCGGCTAGAGACCCGTCCTCCGAACCTTGAAGGTAAGGGCGAGGTCACCCAGCGAGAGCTGGTGAAGAACTGCCTGCGAATGCGCCCCGACCGCATCATCCTTGGCGAGATTCGAGGTGGTGAGGCCATCGACATGCTCACCGCCATGAACACAGGGCATGATGGCTCGCTCGCGACCGTTCACTCCAACAACACCCGTGATGCCTTGGCCCGCTTTGAGACCATGGTGGGTATCGGTATGCCCAACATGACGCCGCGCGCCATTCGCGAGACCATCGCGCGTGCCCTCGACGTCATTGTCCAGCAGACCCGACTCACCGACGGCTCTCGTCGCGTGACCTCCATCACAGAGGTCACGGGCATGGAAGGCAACGTCATCACCACCCAAGACATCTTTGTCTTCAGCCAAGAGGGCGTCGACAAGAACGGCAAGGTGCGCGGACGGTTCATGGCGACGGGCGTCCGTCCACGGTTTGCGAGCCGACTGGCGTCTTACGGTATTCAGCTGCCGAACGACCTCTTTGAATTCGAAATGGAGGTCTGATGCCCTCTGATGCCGTTTTGCTCATGGCGCTCGGGGTCCTCTTCATGGGGGCCGTCGGTGTGATCTATGGCGTCTGGTGGCTCACCAGCAGCCAGCAGGCTCAGTCCGAGTATTTTCTCCGCCGACGTCTCGGTCTCGAGCGCGGCGAAGAGGAGCGGCTTGAAGAGGAGATCGAGGCCAGCCTGATTCGCCAAGAGGCGGCTGATGCCGCCCAAGAGGTGCTCGGTGACTACGGCCAGTACCTTGAGAACACCATTCGATCTGCCGCGAGTGACCTCACGGTGAGTGGCTTGGTGACCCAGATGGCTGGGGGCGGCATGATTGGCGCGGCGTTGGGGTTCTACCTCGCGGGCGGTGGCGGACTCATGTTGGCCCTCCCTACAGCCTTCGCGCCGCTGTTCCTCCTCCAACGAACGGCCAGAAAGCGCACCGATAAGCTTCGGTCGCAGATGCCTGATGCCCTCGAGCTGATGAGCCGCTCCATGCAAGCCGGCATCGGACTCTCCGAGGCCTTCAAGATGGCGGCCGTCGAGATGGAAGCGCCCATCTCCGTCGAGTGGAACCGCGTCTACGAAGAAGTCCGGTTCGGTCGAGACTGGCGAGATGCGCTCATGGGGGTGGTCAACCGTAATCCCCAGTTGTTCGAGCTCCGCCTCTTGGTGTCGTCGATCTTGCTCCAGCGCGACACGGGCGGCAATATCATTGAGACCTTCGACAACATCGCGAAGACCATCCGTCAGCGCTACGTCTTCGATGCCAAAGTCGCCGCCATGACCTCCGAGGCACGGACATCGGGCCTCGTCCTTGCCGGCATGCCACTTGGCATCGTCGTCATGATCATCCTCGCTAGCCCCGACTATTTGGTGCCGCTGGTCGAGACCTCCTATGGGCATATGGTGATCATCTATTGCCTTTCATCCTATGGTATCGGCCTCTATGTCATGAAGATCCAGTCCACGGTTGAGGTCTAGACATGGACTTTGAACTCGTCGTCTACATCGTCTTCACGTTGGTCGTAGTCGCTGCCGTCATCGGCTACGGCTTCTACGCTGCGATCAACGCGGGGGAAACGCCAGACGAGCGACTGACGCGCATGTTCGAGTCCTACGAGTCGATGAGTGGCGGCGACTTGATGGGCAGCGACGATGCGGCCGTGTCGCAGCTGGCCGCACGTCTCGGTAAGCTCGCCCAGGGCGGTGAGCAGGCCGCTGATGTGAACGAAGAATACCGGAAGATGCTGAAGCACGCGGGCTACAAGAACCGCCGCGCTGTCGATATCTTCAATGGCGTGCGGATTGCCGCACTTGCGGGTGGACCGCTCGCTGTATCCCCGATGGCGCTCTTTCTTGAGACCCAGGTTGTTGCCTTCGCCATGATTATTGCTGCGGCAGCTGGCTACTACATGCCCATCTTGATTCTTCGGTCCCAGGCTCAGGATCGGCAGACTGTTCTCCTCCGTGCGTACCCGGATGCGCTTGATCTCCTGGTTAGCAGCGTGGAATCTGGCCTCGGACTTGATCAGGCGTTTCGGCGCGTCGCCACCGAGATGCAGACCATCAACGCTGTTGTGGCTCGGGAGTTTGCTCTTGTGAACGCCGAGGTCGGTGCTGGTATCGAGCGTATCAAGGCCCTCAAGCACCTCGAAGAGCGCACCGGTCTCGAAGAAGTTCGCTCATTGGTGAACATGCTCGCTCAAGCCGAGCGGTTCGGTTCCTCCGTTGCAGACTCGCTCCGAATGTACTCTGGCGTGGCCCGTGAGAAGCGCATGGCACGTGCGGAAGAAGCCGCGGGACAGATCGGCTCAAAGCTGACCTTCATCATGATCATCTTCTTCCTGCCCGTCTTGATGGCCGTCTTGTTGACCCCATCCATCATTCGCATTGCCTTGGATGCAGGCGCCGAGTCATGATCCTGCGACTCGCCACATTGGCATGCCTCATGACCGCGGGCTGTGCCACCACAGGGAAGGGGCGCGCCGTCTCGGAGACCTCTTCCGCACCATACGACACACCAGAGGGGGCCGCACAAGTTCGCCGAGACTTGGCCCGCTGGTACATTGACAACGACATGCATGGTCAAGCGCTCGTGATGGTTCGCGAGCTGCGCGAACAGGGTATCTCCGGTCCCGACATCGATCTCATGCAGGGTGAAGCCCTCGCTGCGGAGGGTCTCCTGTCCGAGGCCGAACATGTCCTCCTGAAGGTCCTCGAAGAGCGACCTCGTGAGGTCAAGGCACTACGCGCGCTCGGCATTGTCTATGCCGATCAAAACCGCATCGATGAGGCGATCACGCTTCTCGGGCATGCGGTTGAGCTCCAGCCCGACGATGCAGCAACGCGCAACAACCTCGGGTTTCTTCACCTTGTCCAAGAAGATTGTCCGGCAGCGATCGCGCAACTTCAGACCGTGATGGACCTCGACGCTACCCAGGCCCGATACCGCAACAACCTCGCGATGGCGCAGGTTTGCATGGGCAATCCCGAAGAGGCTCTACGCTTGCTTCGGAGCAACCTCACCGAAGCCGACGCGCGCTACAATCTCGGTGTAGCGATGGAGCGCTTTGATCGGCTAGACGGTGCTAAGCTACAGTACGAGGCGGCCACGGCTGCCGACCCCCAGCACGCACTCGCTCAAGAAGCCATCGCGCGGCTGAATACGCCACTTTCACCCCCTGCCACGGACATCCCATGAACCGACCCCTTCTGCTTGGTGCCCTCTGTTTGGGTTTTGCGGCGTGTAAGCCCCCCCTCCACATGCAGTATGACTTCGGCCGTGCGTTCACGCAGACGATGGCCCTTCAGGCGGACTTGACCCGCCCGACAGTCGCGCTCGAGACCTACCAGATGTACGGGGTTGAGGCCGTGAAGATCCGACTGAACGTTGAGACGACGACAACGGCCCAAGAGTCCGGAGATACCTCCTTCCAGTGATTCGACGGACGAACGGTTGGCCAGCAAGCGTACTGGTGGGAGGCCTGGCAGGGCTCCTGGCCAGTCTCGCCGTGTTGACCGTGGCTGTTCCCCTCAGCAGCCGCATCTTTGACCTTCGCGATGCCCATGCGCAGGAGACAGTCGACAAAGCTGTCCGTGTGACCCTCGCCGTGACCGCACGCGGTGTGCCGGTCGATGAACGCTTGGTGGATGCCCTTGGCGTCGACGTCTTGGAGCTTCGTCCCCGAAACGGGTCGCAGATGGCATGGGACAAGGGAGCGACGCCTCGTCCCGCGCATGCCCTCTGCGATTCACCAGCAACCGATGCCGTGTTTCTCGAAGATGCGGGGACGCGCTGGGTCGGTGCGTGTCGCACCATCGATGGATCCGATGCTGCAGCGCTCCTCACGGTCCCGAGGACGGTTCCCGAGCGTCTTCTGACCAGCCTTGCTGTCCTACTCGCCCTCTGTGCCGGCCTTGGGACAGCACTGGGTACGCAACAGGTCCTCCGTCCGCTGACCGACCTATCGTCAAAGCTGCAGCGCATACGGGACGGCGAACGACGCCTCACCGCACGCTCCACGGGAATCGGTGAGTTGGATGCCGTGATCGTTCAGTTCAATGAAGCCTCCCGCCAAATTTCAGAACGAGAGGACGAGATCGTCGACCGGGTGACCGTTGCGCGTCAGATGGCCCGCATGGTCGCCCATGAAGTACGAAACCCACTCCAGAGTCTCGAGTTGCTCACCAGCCTCCTCGCTGACGAGGAAGACCACGCCGAACGTCGAGAGCTGGCACGCCGGGTTCACGAAGAGATCCGTACGCTCGACGCCGTGGTTCACCGCCTCCTTAAGGACAAGCGTGGTGGGCTTCGCTTGTCCGTGGCCGTGAAGCCACTTGGGCCCCTGATCGAGCGGGTGATCTCCTTTAAGAGTGAAGAGGCAGCCACGAAAGGTATTCAGCTATCCTCGGCATCTCTCTCTCCGCGTCCGTTGACCATGGACATCGCGCTCATTCGTCGGTGCCTGGAAAACCTCATCGACAACGCCATTCACGCGGTTTCGTCCGATTCGGGCTGCATTTGGGTATCGACAGAGGACTTCCCCGAGTTCACCCATGTCTATGTGGATGACAACGGGCCCGGTATCGAGGCAGAACTCGCAAAACGCGTGTTTGAAGCTGATGTGACCGCGCGTCCAGACGGGACAGGGCTCGGACTCGCGCTTGTTCGAGGCGTCGCCACGGCCCATGGTGGAAAGGTTTGGTATGAAGCGAGTCCACGAGGTGGTGCGCGGTTCGTGCTTCGCCTGCCCGTTATGCATAGCGAAGCTGATGAGGACGGTGAAAACAACTCATGATGGTCTACGTTGTCGATGACAACCGCTCCAGCGCGGATGCGCTCACTCGCCTGCTTCAACGTGCCGGTCACAATGCCCGTGCGTTTTACGACGGTGCCAGTGTGCTTCGGGCAGCCGAAGCGCAGGCCCCCGGCCTCATCCTCACCGATCTCAACATGGAGCCCGTGGATGGACTGCAGGTGTTGCGCCAAGCCCGACAACACTCACCTCCCGTACCGGTGCTCGTCTTCACCGCATTCGGCGACGTCGAAACCGCCGTGGAGGCCGTTCGACTCGGTGCCATGGACTTCTTGATGAAGCCCGTCAGTATCGATCAAGTGCTGCAGCGCGTGGCTCAAGTTGCGGGCCAAGAACACCCCCTCGAAACGCCGAAAGACACACCCGAAACGCCCCCGTTCATTGCCGTCTCACCCGCAGCACGAACCCTCCTGGGCCAACTTGAGCTCGCCGCTGGCGTCCCCAGCCCTGTATGGCTCGAGGGCGAGGTCGGATCGGGGCGCAGCCATGCAGCTCGAACGCTTCATCAACTCGCACATCGAAGCGGGCCATTCCTTCGCTACCACCAGGATGTCGAACCCACGAACTGGCCAGAAGAGACCACCCTCTTGGTCGAACACATTGATCGACGTACCCCGGAAGAGCTCTCACGCCTCCATGGGGTGCTTCAACAACGTCCTGCAAGCGCACGGGTCGTGTGCACCGCTGCCCCTGGCGCCGCCGCAGAACTCGCGAGTGCGTCAGATGTGATGGTCCAGCTCGCCGTGTTGGTGATCAACGTCCCCCCCCTACGCCAACGCGTGCCAGACGTTCTCCCCCTGTTCAACCGGTACCTCTCATCCCTCGCCACGCAGTATCACCGCATGCCGCCCAGCCTGTCGGCAACGCTCATGGACCAGCTGCAGCAGCACCGATGGACAGGGAACCTGCGTGAGCTCAAGAACTTTGCCGAGCGCGCTCTCGTGCTCGGACCCGACACGCTCCAATTTTCCGACAGGGATCATCCACCTGACAAGACGACAGCCTCACATGCGTCCGACCTCTTGACCGACGGGTTCTCCCTCGCGCGACACATGGAACAGGTGGAGCGAGGCCTGCTCGAAGAAGCGTTGCGGCAATCGGAGGGAGACCGGGCCAAGGCGGGTCGTCTCCTCGGCGTAGAGCGCAACGCGCTCCGCTACAAGCTGAACAAGTACGGCCTGATCTAGCCCTACAGCGGGGGGTTCAGCGGCACCGTGGCCTGACCGATCAGGTTGTCAGGCATGAGAAGCCCGAGGCCGCTTGAGCCCGCGGGAAAGGCATTGGTCAGCTGATCAAACTGCACCTGAAGTCGCACCTCAATCGCATCAATGGCATCGACCGTTACGGTCTGTGTCGCGATCGTACAGTCCAATGCATCACAGTCAAACCCGAGATCTTCGAGCAGGACGGCCCCTGTTGCCGATGCCGCAGCAAGCTGGGTCCCGGTGGGTTGTGTGGCCGCATAGCGCGCCACGTCGCCTGCAGCGCTCTCCACCATGGCGCGCTGCGACATGAACCAGCTGTACTCAATGATGCCGATGAGCAAAAAGGCCATGACCGGAAGGGTCATCGCAAACTCTACAGCCGCAGCACCACGACGACGGCGTGGCTGCACAGCTCGATGGTCAGGTCGTCGCATCACTGACCCCCAAAAATCGCTACAGAGCGTCCGCGGAGCGTCGCGGGCACGAGCCCATCACTCCCGCGAATACCACCGATAAAGCCCGTGATGGGTGTAAACGGCACGTCGATCTCGCAGACGACACGGGCCGGTACGCCAGCCGACAAGTCTGTGATCTCGACGTTGCAGTCCCCGCCGCCACACGCGAGCCGTACACGCTGAAGCTCTTCGAGCGCCACCGAAGTCGCCCGAAGGGCAAAATCATCCGTCGCTGGGTTCAATGTGGCCGCCTCGTGGCACCCGATTCTGGCTGCGTCAACCACACCAGCGCGCTGGAAGAAGTACCAACTGAACTCGATAATCCCCGTAAAGATCAACATGAAGAACGGCAGGGTGAGTGCAAACTCGATCACATGCGCGCCGCGTCGACGACGACGTGTTGGTGCGGTCGTGCGGAGAATCATGGTTTCATTCACCATCATGCACCACCTGTAGCTTTACATCCCTCGCAATGGCATCGAGCTGGGCACCCACATCCGACGGGTCATCGGTCTCGAAGTACGTGCCGTCCGCACTGGGTAGCCCCGAGAGGTAGACGTCATCGTCTTCATCGTCTTCTTCGTCGAGCACCGAGATGACATGGACGGTCGCACCCTCGTTCTCAAGCGCCACGGCTTCGAGCACACCATCAAACTGCCAGTCCGACTCACAGGAGTTGGTGGCGAAGCTGTTGACCTCGGGACTGCACTCCGCATCGGCACCAGTGATGAGAATCACCACGGGGTCGCTGTCTGGGTTGCGTCGTGGCCCCGTCACAATCGCTCGAGCAAGGTTGAGACCCGCCGCCGGGTTCGAGCCCGCTCTCGCATAGCTGCCATCCATGTATTGCTCGGTGCCCTCGGGGCCAATGTCGACGGGCAGCACACCCACACCGTCGTCAACGCCCGGTAACCAGAGGCTGTCCACCACGGCTTCGGGGCGGCCTTCATACCAGTTGCCATCTCGACAGTTGAGCGGGCTTGTACTGGGCACGATGCCCTCGTCCCACGCAAACGCGTAGAGCAGCCACGACCCCACCATCGCTGCGAGCTGCTGGTCTGGCTCACTCAGGTTTGCGCCGTAGCTCTGTTCTTGGAGATAGAGGTCCGTGTTGTTGTCTAGAACGATCTCGTCGACCTGGTACTCCTTGTACCACCACATCTCGATACCCACGGGTGGCCACGCCAAGGTGGGCGCCACCTCTTCGAATCCCGTCAGGTCCATGGGACCCACGCCCATGGAGAAGCCGAGGAACTGGGCGGCGACCGGCGTCACGAACCGATAATAGTTGGCCCAGTCCTCGGTCGTAAGCGCACAAGGGGACAGGCTGAGGGCCTCGGCTTGCGCCGCGCTGAAGTTCGACTGAAGGTCGACCAAATCGGTCAGGATGACACCGTCTCCTGCATAGGCCACCAGCGACACCTGCTCATCGCGGATGCCGAGGTCATCGAGCGTGCCATAAAATTCGTCGATGGCGAGACCGATCTGATCGATGTTTTCCGTGTTGTCTCGGCTCACATCCACGACAACGACAAAGTCCCGTCGACGGGCAGCCACCGTCTGGCGTGCCCCCACCTCGCGGGCGGCTTCAAGCTTGCTGTCGTCATTCAGCAGCAGCGGCGCGAACAGCATGCCCATGCCGTCCGCGTGCCGCACGCTCACCCGCGCAGCGCTCGCACCACCACCGTCCGAGAACACATTGGTGTCCCAGTCGTAGGTTCCGAGGTTGATGGTGACCGAGTAGTCTTCAGAGATACCGGGCAAGGGGTTGGCGTTCGCCATCGAGGAACCCGCAGCCGCAGCACCGGCATCGGTGGCGCCGCTCACGAGGGCGTCCATGGTTGCAAAAGCTGCCGAGCTGGCGGCGCTCTCTGCGCGCACACGGCTCAGCCGAAGCTGACCGATATCCACAGCGAAGGCCGCAAAGCCCATCATGATCGTGAAGCTGAGCGTAAACAGGACAGAGTAGTTACCACGACGTGCGCGCATCAGAACCCATCCAAAAGACGTCAAGAATGTAGCAGGTAGGCTGTCAATGATCCACCACAACACTCCTGTGATTCGTGCGCTCATCCCCCACTATTTACGTGCAACCACGCCAAATGTACGACGGAGCACTTCGCAAAACCACGATATCGTTCGGAAAACCCGCAAGCTGTGCGCCCTCTCAAGCCTCCTCCTCACCCTCCACGCGAGTACGGCAGCGGCCCATCCGCTCGGTGCGAGACCCGCAAGATTCGACATCCTCACCACCCTCACCAAGGCCGAGGTCATCGTCTCATTAGATGCGCACATCCCGCTTGGCGCGCACCTTGGCTCGGATGAGGCGACACTCCGCGAGCTGTCCCGCGCACTCGTGATCGCCACGGACCTCGGTGAGCAGCCGAAGACCCTGGGCACGGTCCGGGTCTCTTCTATCGAGGACTATGCCGAGCGCCGCTTTCGCGTCACCTGGACCGCACCGCTCCACCCTGATGTCCGGAGCCTACGACTCTCCAACGGCATGCTGCCGGAACACCATCACATGTATCGGACCCGCGCCCAGATCAGCGCACCGTGGCGCCTCGATGCATGGACGCTCGGGCACACGGACGCCCAGCGCATGACCACGACGGACTGGACCCAGAGCGAGTCCGCACGCACCCTCACCCTCGCCCTGTCTCCGCGGGCTCCCCTCGAACAGTACCTCTGGCCGGTGCATCCTCTCGGGACTGCCGAGGCGCTGGTTCAGCCCATGGGCACCGCGTGGCGTGAGCGACAGCCCCACCTATGGATTGCCCTCGTCACGGCGATATCCGCTGGCCTTGGTTCATTCTGGGCAGGGTGGCCGTCCCTCATTGTCCTCGCAGGTCTTGGCGCCGCGCCCCTCTCGGCGGGTGCGCAGGTGGGCGGCCTGTTGGCAGCCGGAACCATGAGGGCCTTCGGACCTCGCCTCGCCGGACTTCTGTTGACGACCGTGTCACTGCTCGGTGTGCCCCCCTCGGTGCGTCCGACCGTGTTGGTGGGCATCGCTGTAGGGCTGGTGCTGGGTCATCTCGTAAGACGTGCAACCACGGGTCCGTCCGTCGCCTCCTCTCGTTGAGGTTCATCCGCCCGCCCACGCATTCGCATGCTACGCTCTCCCCTGCGGAGGTTCGTGATGCGTGGATGGATGCTGGTGGGTGGCCTATTTGTTGTCAGCTGCGGAGGGGCCGCCGTCGAAGGCGCGAACCCCGGGGAGTGTGGGGACCTCATCGACAATGATGCCGATGGGTTTTTCGACTGCAACGACTCGGACTGCATCAATGCGGTAGAGTGCGGCGGCACGGGCACAACCGACACCCAGGTCACGGGTACCGGTGATGCGTGCATGGAGCTCTTGGCAGCGCCGAGCACCCCTATCGAGTCCTTCACCGTCGATATCGTCCAAGAGTGGGACTGGGACGATGCCACCCAGGGGGCCTACTGCAACGACCTCACCACCCTGTTCTGCGATTGCACCATGCACTTCATCGGGTCCGGAACTCGACGGGTGGCCGGTGACGGCAACAAGATGGTGTTTGAAGGCACCTTCGAGCTCGGGCCACAGACGGACTGTGAAGACCAGCCCAACTCTATTCAGTACGGGTCAATGTGGTTCTCGGAGAAAGGTCCAGCCTTCCACACCCTCGTACTCTCGGCAGACGGCAGCACCGTGACAGACTGGATTGCCCATGAGTTCCAGCCGGACTGCGAGCCGGTGAGCACTGACATTGCCGCCAATGGCCAGAACTACATCATCGAGATCAGCGAGCCTATCGAGAGCGGTGGCGCCAGCCACAATGCTGTCGACACCATCAGCAAGCTTCTCCTCGAGCTTGAGGTCCGCACCAACGCCGCGTGGTCGTTCAACTGAGGATAGGACGGTCCTCCTACCCGGAGGCCCCATGTTCCTCGCCGCTGTCGCCCAGCTGACCTGCACGTCTGATGCAGAGGCCAACTTCAACCAAGCACGGGTGCTCATCGAGCGAGCGGCCCGAGCCGGTGCAGCGCTGGTCGTCACCCCGGAAAATACCAACTACCTCGGTCCACACGCCGAGAAGGTACGCCTCGCGGAGCCTCTCGATGGGCCGACCGTTCAGCGATTTTCAGCCCTCGCACGAGATCATGGTCTTCATGTGCTGATGGGTTCATTCAATGAAGCGAGTGACGACCCCGACCGCTGCTACAACACGAGTGTTCTCTTCGGCCCCGATGGAGCGGTGATCGCGTCGTACCGCAAGGTCCATCTGTTTGATGTCGACCTGAACGCAGAGGTCTGCTTCAAGGAGTCCGACACGGTCGTCGCCGGCACCACGCTCACCATCGCCGAGACATCACTCGGTACCATCGGCATGAGCATCTGCTACGACCTCCGCTTTCCTGGCCTCTACCAGTCCCTCACGGAGCGAGGTGCGTCCATGCTTACCGTTCCGAGCGCCTTTACCATGAGAACCGGAAAGGACCACTGGGAGCCCCTGCTCCGAGCACGCGCCATCGAGAACCAAGCATGGGTACTTGCAGCCAATCAATCTGGACATCATGACGATGCTGGGCTGCGGGAGAGTTTCGGTCAGTCCATGATTATCGATCCATGGGGACGTGTCGTCGCCCGTGCTTCAGACGGGCCCGGTCTCGCCTTCGCCGAAGTCGATCTCGCGCGTGTAGATGCGACGCGGAGGAGCATGCCCGTCGCGTCTCACCGGGTGTTCTAGGGCTATCGCCCCATGCGGCGCGCCAAGATCTCCACACCCGCGAGCGTGCGCTCAGGCGCCACGGCCGTGAAGCACACCCGGGCGTGGTTTGGATAGTCGCCGAATCCCGTCCCGGGGCTGATCAGTAGCCCCTCTCGGACACAGTCTCGGAGCAGACCCTCCAGCCCCGTATCGTCGAGATGTGCCGTCAGATCGACAAACAGAAAGGTCGACCCCTCGGGCTCGGCCACACCGAGACGGTCGGCCACACGGCATCCGATCTCCCGGTAGGCCGTCCGGGCCTGATCGACCCACGCAGCCCCAGCATCGCCACAGGCATGAAGGGCAGCCAGCTGACCGGGCCTCGGCGCACAGTACCAGCCATGCGTCGCGATCTTTCGTGCGCCTGCAACCACGCCTGCGGGTCCAGCGACGTAGCCTACGCGGTAGCCAGCCATGCCATAGCCCTTGGAAAAGCTCCATGCCGAGATGGTCCGCTCGGGTGCCAGCGTTCGCATATAGGTGTGATGACCCTTGAACACGAAGTCCTCGTAGATCTCATCACTGACGATCCAGAGCCCTCGTGTTCTTGCCCACGCGGCGGTCGCTGCGAGATGAGCTTCGGGGAGCACCAGCCCCGTCGGGTTGTTCGGTGTGTTGAGATAGACCGCCACCGTGCGAGGCGTGACCGCCTGCTCCAAGCGCTTGACCAGCGCTTCTGGTGACAGCTCCTCACCGAAGACGGGCACCCAGATCGGGCGACCTCCCCACGTCTTGACCATTCCAGCAAAGAGCGGCCACGCAGGTGCGAAGATGAGGACTTCGTCGTCTTCACGCACGATCGCGCCGGCCACGGCCGACAGACATGCTGTCGCGCCCGCACCCACAAACAGCTCATCGGACGCCACCGCCACACCTGTTCGGGTACGCACCCGCTCACAGAGCGCATGATGAAGTTCCGGAAGACCAGCGACGGGCGTGTAGGTGTTGTGGGGGGCCCCCTGCGTGGCCTGTTCTCCCGGCGCACACCCACGGGGGGGACGAAGCCACGTGTCGCCCACGTGGAGCGGGTAGGTCTGCCCCTCGACCTGACCAAAGGCACTGACCAGACGAGAGAAGACGGAAGCACTCACCCGCTCCAGCCGCGGAGCGAGCGGTGGCAGCGAATCAGGCATCGGCAACCTCCCAGCTCATACAATCGTCAACGTCAGTAGATAGACCGCGTACGCACCTACGAGCATCCCACCTTCCACGCGAGAGAGACCGGCCCCGCGCAGCACAATGGGAATAAGCATCAGGGCCACCATCATTGCCACCGCGAGGTCGGCGAAGGCGCCACGGTCCATCAAGATGATCGGATGCACCATAGCGGTGATGCCCAAAACCATTGAGATGTTGAGGATGTTGCTCCCCAGACTGTTGCCAACCGCCATGTCTGCCTCGTCGCGCGCAGCGCTGACCATGGCCGTGACCGCCTCGGGCGCACTCGTCCCCAAGGCCACCACGGTGAGGCCGATGACCCTGTCGGAAAATCCCATCCACTCGGCCAAGCTGACGGCACCCATGACGAAAAACTCGGCCCCCAACCACAAGCCGACCCCACCCCCGAGCACCATCAGGCCATTCGCGAGCCAGGTTCCTCCCGCCTCGAGATCGTCCGCATCATCCGGAATCGCACGACCCGCGAAGGCGTCACGCATCAACAGGGCGTTGTAGCCGACACCCGTCAAGAGCAACACGCCACCATCCACACGGGAGAGACCGCCATCGATCAACATTACCGGGACCATCAACTGCAACAGCAGGGCTGCGGGCACTTCTCGACGCATCAGGTCACGCCCTACCGCAAGCGGGCGAACCATCGCAGCGAGCCCGAGCACTAGCGCGATATTTGCGGTGTTGGAGCCCGTGACGTTGGCGAGCGAGAGCTCGGGCTTGCCCTCCGCCGCCGCGAACAAGCTCACGATGAGCTCTGGCATTGAGGTGCCAAACGCGACGACCGTCAGCGCCACGACCATGACGGGAATGTGGAGCGCCAGGGCTATCCGCCCTGCACCGCGCACCAGCAACTCCGCTCCGCCGAGCAGAAGCACCAGACCGCCAAAAAGATGAAGAAAACCCACCCTTACACCACCTGCCGAACCCTGCCCGTTCCCCTACCGAGATTCAGAGGTTCCGGCCAGCACTGGCTATCGATGTGAGCGTGACGCTAGAATGCGTTACGTTCTGTGACCACACCCCAAAAAATCCACAGAATCCACTCGAAAAACCCACGGGGTCCGATAGGCCTCTGCGCCCATGGGAGGACACATGTTGCCCAACGTGCTTCGACCGCTCAACACGCTCGCTGAAAACCTCTGGTGGAGCTGGCAACCCGGCGGACATGAGCTGTTCGAGACCATCGATCCACAACGATGGAACGCCTGCCACCACAACCCTGTTGCCCTCTTGCAGGCCGTCGAGTGGGAACGCTTTGAGGAGCTCGCATCCGACGCGGCCTATGTCGCGAGGGTTCAGGCCATGGCAGATGCCCTCAACGCCTACCTCGCCGAACAAGGTTGGTGCGCATCGCGCCCCGAGGCCACACCGCGGATCGCCTATTTTTCCATGGAGTTCGGACTCCATACGTCGCTTAAGACCTACTCCGGTGGCCTCGGCGTGCTTGCCGGAGACCACCTCAAGTCTGCGAGCGACCTCGGTGTGCCGCTCGTAGGTATCAGCCTGTTCTACGGGTCGGGCTATTTCCGTCAGGTCATCGACGATGGGCAACAACTCTCCGCCTATCCAACGGCTCGTCCCGATCGCCTCCCACTGCAGCCCATCATGGGTGAGGACGGCAAGCGCTTGATGGTGCATGCCCCGATTGGGCGCGAAATGGTGGCGGCACAGGTCTGGCGTCTTCAGGTCGGACGGTGCCGCCTCTATTTGCTCGACACCAACCACGAAGGAAACCCGGCGCACCTCCGTGCGATCACCAGCCAGCTCTATGGTGGCGGCGACACCATGCGTATTCGCCAAGAGACCCTCCTCGGGCTTGGTGGCGTTGCGCTACTCCGTGCATTGAATGAGACCGTGGATGTCTACCATCTCAATGAGGGACACTGCGCATTCGTGCCCCTCGCCCTACTCCGCGAGCATACGGACCGCGGCGTGCCATGGGCATCGGCCATGGAACAGGTGAAGAACCGCTGTGTCTTTACCACCCATACGCCCGTACCTGCCGGCCACGACCGCTTCTCCTACGAGCTCGTGAGCGAGGTCCTTGGTCCTTGGCGCACGGCCGCCGGCTGGCTCGAAGGCACCATCATGGACCTCGGCCGCGTGGACCCTGGAGACTGGAGCGAGACCCTCTGCATGACCGTCCTCGCACTGCGTCTCAGCCACATTGCCAACGGCGTCTCCATGAAACACGGTGAAGTGAGTCGGGAGATGTGGCACTGCATGTGGCCCGATCGCGCTGTAGAGGACGTTCCCATCGGCCACGTCACCAATGGCGTGCATCCATGGACGTGGATGAGTGCGGAAGCCCAAGCCTTGTTCGATGCCCATCTCGTCGGCTGGCGCGAGCGACTCTGGGACCGCACCTACTGGGAAGACGCGGTCAACACGATTCCTGACGAGGCGTGGTGGGAGCTGCGGACAACCCTTCGCACGCGGCTGACCACAACACTCGCCAAGCGCACTGGCGTACAGCTAGACCCCACGCTGTTGACCATCGGGTTCGCCCGTCGATTTGCCTCGTACAAGCGCGGCGACTTGCTCTACTCCGATGCTGAGACGCTCCACAGGTTGCTCCAAGACCTTGGTCCCTTCCAGGTCATCTACAGCGGGAAAGCCCATCCAGCCGACAAGCTTGGGCAAGCCGTCTTGCAGCGGGTCCTTGAGTTCACCGAGGACCTCAGGTTTCGCGGCCGTGTCCTGTTCGTCGAGGACTACGACATGGATGTTGGTGCGGCGTTGACCCGCGGCGTGGACGTGTGGCTCAACAACCCAAGACGACCCAAGGAGGCCTCCGGAACCAGTGGTCAGAAGGTCACGTTCAATGCAGGGCTCAACCTCTCTGTTCTCGACGGCTGGTGGCTCGAAGGCTTTGAAGGCGACAATGGGTTTGCCATCGGCGGTGCCGAGGTCATCGACGATGTCGAAGCCATGGATGCTTCGGATGCGGCATCGCTCTACGAGCAGCTAGAACACAAGCTGCTTCCACTCTGGAACGACAAAGATGCCTCCGGCCGGCCCACGGGATGGATCGACGCCATTCGCCGCTCCACCGCTTCGTGCCTTCCCGCGTACAACAGTCATCGGATGGTGCGAGACTACGTCGAAAACATCTACCGCATCGGCGATTCGAACGCCTGAGTTCAGGTCTCGGAACGCCAGGCCCGCGCGAGGGCGACCTCATGCCGGTACGCAGCTTCACTTTGCTGCCGGCGCTCGTCGGACCACCCGAGCAGCGCAGCCATACGTTCGCCCACGAGGGACACGGCACCGAGCCCTTGGTCTTTGTCTCTGAAGAACAGCTGTGTGCGTCGGATCATGACGTCCTCGACCTCATGTGCAAACTCCTCTTCGACCGCCCAATCGACCGCAACCAAGAGCTCCGGTCGGCCGTCCACCAACGGTTGGGCGAGCTCGGGGTTGAGGCGAACACGGCGCGCGAGCTCAAGTGCGCGCATGCCGTAGGTCCGTGCAAGCAGCTCCGCAGCCGACCCGGAAATCGCCTGCTCACTGACCTCGTGTACGCGCTCGACCAAGGCACTCATCTCGTCGTCGTCCGGCCAGCCCTGCCCACCGGGTAAGGGCTCCCGATCGGTAGGTGCGGTGCCAATTCTTGCGGGTAACGCACCGGTGAGGCGCATCATCTTCACCGATGTATCCACCACCTCGGCCGCCATTCGCCGGTAGGTCGTGAGCTTCCCTCCTGCAATGGTGATGAGCCCATCCTTACCCACCACAATTTGGTGCTCTCGACTCACGGCGGACTCATCGACCGTGCCGTCTGCCGACACGGGTCGAATCAGCGGCCTCAGCCCTGCCCAGGTCGAGAAGACATCATCGCGGGTCAGCTTGGCATGCGGAAAGTAGTCATTCGTCGCTTCGAGCAGGTAGTCGACATCTTCGCCCGTGGCTCGAATCTCACTGGGATCCGCGTCATCATCGGTGTCCGTTGTCCCGATGTAGGTGCGTTCTCCCCATGGTATTGCAAACAGCACCCGCCCGTCCTCGGGATGGAAGCAGACCACCGCGTGCTCAATGCCCAGACGAGCACTGTCGACGACGATGTGCACCCCCTTGGTCGGACGGAGCAGACTGCCTCCCTCCAAGGCCTTGGAGAGCGCGATAGTTCGATCCGTCCATGGCCCCGTGGCATTGACCACCACACCTGCGGGCACCTCCCGGCGCTCACCCGTGCGGGCATCTTCCACCACCGCTCCCGAGACACGGCCGGTCTCATCCTTGGTCAACCCCACGACCTTCGCACCCGTCGCGATGACTGCGCCATGCCGTGCCGCATCAATGGCATTCTCAAGGGTCAATCTCGCATCGTCGGTCGCACAGTCGTAGTACAGGGGCGCACCCTTCAACCCCTGGGTCTTGAGCGAAGGCTCCGTCTCCGCCACCTCGGACGCCGACAGCTGCTGGTGGATACGTGGCGAGCGAAACAGACTAAGCCCATCATAGAGCCACATGCCCGCGTTCAACAGCCAGAGGGGCTGCCGAGAGCCACGGTAAACAGGAAACAGAAAGCCTAGGGGCTGAACGAGATGCGGGGCAATGTCGAGCAGAATTCTCCGTTCGCTGACCGCTTCGAATACGAGGCTGAACTCGTACTGCTCGAGATACCGCAACCCTCCATGCACCAACTTCGAGCTTCGGGAGCTCGTGCCAAAGGCGAGGTCTCTCATCTCGACAAGCGCTACGCGAAGCCCACGCATGGCTGCATCGCGCGCAATTCCCGCGCCAGTGATTCCACCACCAATCACCAGAACGTCTACGGGCCGGCCCAACCTGTCCCACATTTCTGCTCGCGTCGGCATGTTCCCCCCTCACGGTTGCGCGGTTTCGATGTCGGCCCTATCCCTCATCACTCCGAGAGACCAAGCCCGCCTGGCGTGGGGGCCAACGTACAGGATCTCCCCGCCTCGCCGCAGCAAACTGCTCGCGTCCGCGCGCAGCCTCACCACTTGTGACGCACCGTGCGTACGCGTTGGCTTCCAGCTCTAAAGCACGCGCTGGGTCATCACCCGTCGCCAACACGGCCATCTTGTACAGCGCGTTCGCCGTGGGCGACCGTCGGAGGGCGCCATCGATGAGCTGGTCAACCCGTGCCTGCATCGCGTCAGCCTCTTCAAAGGCCTCTTGCGCGAGTCCCGTACGCATCGCAGCTGCGGCGTCCAGCACCTCGCCCGTCAACCCGAGTCGCAGTGCTTGGGCCTGGCCAATACGACGTGCGAGCAGCCCAGTGCCGCCCGCGCCAGGGACGATCCCCAAGCCGGTCTCTGGTAGGGCAAACCGTGCGCTGGGTCCCGCCAACACCACGTCGGCGGTCAACGTCCACTCCGTGCCCCAACCGAACGCCACACCGTCGATGCATGCGACATGCAGCAAGGGGAGATTCCGGACACGATCGAGCACACCTCGCTGCCATGCCACGTGCGTAATGACCTGCTGGTCGGTCCATCCTGCGCGTTCAGAAACGTCCGCTCCCGCAACAAAGATGGGTGTTCCACGACGGCTTTGTTTGGTGGAGCGTGAGACGAGAACCTGAATGGCGGGTTCTGCCTCGAGCCATCGAACGAGGTCCTCGAGCGCCCGCAAGACGTCCGTACCGACCTCATTGGCTTTGCCATGGTCGAAGGTCAGCTCACACACCCGGCCATCACGGCGAAGTGCAACATTCAACGGTGAGAGATCCATCACTCCTGCCCGCAGTCAGAGGTCCAGTCCATGGCCTCGAGGTCGAGCGTCAACGTACACGCCTCGACACCCTCTGGCAGGACCACGGATTTGCCGCGCACTTTGAGCGACGGCACCCGCGCCGTGTACACACCCGGCACCAAGGGTACCGTGAGGGGCGTATCGGCATTTAGCGTGGCCCGAAATCCGTTGCCGCGCAGCTCGACGACATCGCCGAGGCCTTTCACCCGGACCGTACTCTGGATGGTGGGTTCTTCCGAGGACCACCCTCCGTCAGAGACGACCCCAAGCGAACGCGCGTCGGGCGTGGGCGTCGCACTGACCGGCGCCACCGCAGGCACGGCGGCTGGGGCGTTCGAGGTCGGCGTCGTCGCTGGCCGTTTGCCAAACCCCACCACACTCGCAAACGACAATCCTCCCAACGCGACCATGCCCAGCGCAATACGGCCCCAGCGGCTGCCCGATGCCGGGATCTCTGGTGACCCAAGCGGGATGTCATCGGAAACCTGAACTCCCTCGGACGCTCCGAGCGAGAGCTCAATGGCGTTGGTTTCATCCAACTCGAGCTCGTCAGGAGGCGGCGTGGTGTCCGCCCAAGAGGTCATCAGAGGCACATCGACATGTGGTCGCCGCTGTTGCACCGCCGTCTGTCCCTCCGCAGAGACAAAGGCATGAGGCACTGGTGGCATATCGGCAGGAACCGTCGCCGCCGGGGTAGACACGACAGGCTCGTGCGCCAGAGCCGCTGGCTCTCGCTCAAAGAATGTGGTGTCCGCCTCGGAATCAGAATCCCTGACATCTTCTGTGAAGGCAGCCACATCTCCTGTCGAGAAGCTTGCGACAATCGGCTCGGAGAAGTCATCATCGAGCGTCAGCGAGGCGACATCCGTCGGGTCATCCTCTTCATCTTCCTCGACGTCATCGGGTGGCAGGATGGTCGCGGCCACGAAGGGCTTGGCAGGCGCTGGACGACCGACCACGGCCAGCAAGCTGTCAGGTCCAGAATCTCCAGCGAGTGGGCTAGGCTCGCCCGGACGCTGCACCACGGACACATCGCTGTTGTCCACGGTCAGAGAAGCCGGTGCATCAGGCTGGACACGCGGCGTTCCCCCACCCATGGAGGGACGCGTCGCATCCTCGACCACACACTGCCCTAGGAGTGGGTCATTGGCGTCTAGAACACCATGGAGGTGGTCAAACTGCGCTTTTGCATCCTGCGCACGATGAACGGTCGCGCGGGCAAACCGCCGGAGTCCTTGCTCACGGACTTCCTCTGCAAGCTGGTCAAACTCTGACGATACCGTGGCTGCATCTGGACGCTTCTCGGGCTCATAGCGCAACATCGAACCGAGAAGCTTCAACACACGGCGCGTGAGGCGCACGTCGTCGACGACCTCAAGTGCCTCGAGGTGGGACGCGACAATCTTCTTGTGCATCTCGGGCCGAAGGTTGATGCCACCAAACGGCTCAAGGCGCATCAATTCTACGAGGGACACGCCGAGGCTGAACACATCGGTCGATGGGGCATCGAGCTCGCCCCTCGACCGTTCTGGCGCCATGTATTCCCGGCTTCCGAAGGAGAGCGCCTCGGTGCCTGCTTCTCGATGCGCAAACTCTGCCCGGCTCGTCCCAAAATCGAGGAGTTTCACCGCACCATTTCGCGTGAGAATGATATTTGCAGGCTTGATGTCGCGATGAATGACCCGCAGCGGCGACCCGCTCGACAGACATGGCGAGTTGTAGGCCGCATCGAGGGCACTCGCGACGGCAGCGGCGATCTCAAACAGTGCACCCCGCGGAAACGACAGACCTCGGTCGACCAAGAAGCTCGACATCGACTTGAGGTCGACGCCGTCGAGGTACTCCATCACAATGGCGCAGTTTCCGTCGATGCTCGTCAGATCTTCGACCTGCACGATGTTCGCATGCCGAAGCAAGCCGAGCAGCCGGGCCTCATCTCGCGTACGCTGCACCACCTCATCGTGCGCCGCCCAGCGTGTGTGGAGAAGCTTGAGGGCGACCACACGCCTGAAGTCACCCGGCGAGTGCTGCTCTGCGAGATACACCCGCCCAAAGCCACCTTCAGCGATGACACGAAGAATTCTGAATTGGCGACGGCCGCCTGTCAATCCAGCCCCCTCTTCACGTCACCCCCCCCGTCACTTGGCGTCCGAGCTACGGCATTGCTGCAGCTCGGAGCCTGTAGACACGCGACCGAGTAGTTCCCGAATACCATGGATTCGGCCCAAGGTCTCCGGAAGGAGGCTCTGGAGCTCTTCATGCTGCATGAGCAGCTCGTCGAGCCCCTCCCGCTGCCGCTGTTCCACTACACTCGGGCGTCGACTCTTCACGGCTTCCTCATGCCCCAGGAGCAGGCCCACGACAGCAATCGCGACACCCTCACCCGTTCCGCCAGACTTGTACGCTTCGAACACGGCGGACGCATCCGCCTCTTCTTCATCCGTGGGAGGAACCAGATCCTCCACCCATGGTTCACGCGCGCGCAGACGTCCGTCTTCGCCCCGCTCACGAATCGACGCGACGGCCGAGAAGGGGAGCGGGAGGGACTGACGACAGAACGACGCCTCGATGGCGTCAAAGGAGCCCAGCGCACCTACACCATCGAGGGTCGCGTTTCGCTCCGATACCGTGGCCGCAGCCTCACGAATCGCGAGGGTCAACATGGCCCCGGACAGCCCCATGGTCGTCAGGTTGACCTCTCGCGCCTCGGGAATGAAGGTCATGGTGGAGAGGTCCGCAAACCGACTGTGCTCGGCTACGGCCTCACGCGCCTCGACGGCCTCGAGCGTGTCTTCCATCGAGACGAGCACAACCCCCGCCGTGGCCGAGAGCGCCGCCGTACCGAAGGTCAATGCAAGACGAAGTCGGCTCACGGTCACCCCCCCGCCTTCAGTCCAAGCTGAAGCACATCGCAGTATCCGCCATCGACGTATGGTGCCCAGCCCGCAAACGCAGGTTTACCCCGGTGATAACGACCATAATAGCAAACAGACAGTGCATGCCGCGCGATCACGGAGACACCATACCGCTGCGTCAGACGTGGCAGGTAACGTTCGCACTTCGTCTCGCTGTCTTCTGGGACGCCCAGACACTGCATGGCATCACCGTAGAAATGGGCCGGATTCACATCCCGCCCCTTGGCCTGATTGTCTTTGCTCCATCGCGCATAGGCCACATCTAGATTGTAGTACTTACGAGGCGGCTTACCGGTCTTTCCCGCATCATCGTAGCCCGCATGGTGGGCGATCACCGCGATCTGGGTCACAGCGCCCGACATGGCCAAGGGCTCATCCTTGAGTACATCGCCGAAAGAGAGCACCGCAGCCGCTGTACTCAACGCGAGATCGGTCCTGAAGTCTCGGGCACATCGGACGATATCGCAGGCGCCACCTCGAACATACTCGGCGTTTTTCGCGACGTTGTATGGGGGTGCCATGTCTTTCGGGCTCCAGAGTCCCTGCTGCGCGTAGCGGGAACAACTCCCCACCGACCACGACGCGTCGAGCCCACGCCCTTGGGTCAAGTATGGCCCCCACTCCAGCATGAATTGCCAATACCCCTTCGCACAAAGCTCACTCTGGGGTCCCGGCCGATAGCCGGACTCCACGAGAGGCACGGCGGCAATGACCTCCGGAATGCCTTCGCTTCGAAGCGTCTGAGTGACGTAGTGGTAGGAGTCCGCCACCCGCTCCAACCGATGAAAAAAGGCAGGAACCTTGTTGAGGGCATTGACCTGCTTGCTGAATTCCTCGAACAGCACGCGATCCCACTGCTCCGGGGAGCCTGGATTCAACGCGCCGACTTCGGAGGCGGAGCCTACACCCGCGACGCTCTCAAGGACGGCACGGTTGGGTTCGAGCACAAAGTCGACAAAGGGCTGCTGCAGACCCTCAAGAACGAATGCCGGCGGACGTTCCCGAACCTCCACCCACAAGGGATCCTCACCTTGCGTACTGAAGGACCGATCGGCCTGACTCCGGGAGACCGTCCAGAACACGGCTGCGGTCAGCAACATGACGACGGACCCGGCCCACAAGCCACGAACCGCCCACATCAGTGGACTGACGTGCTGACGCCCCGCGAGTGTGGTCACGCTCAGCCGGTTGACCTGGGCACTGATACCACCGTCCGGTGCACGCTCCTCCCACGCGCCGAGACTCGTCGCGGGCTCAATCTTTCGTAGGGGCTCACACTTACGAAACCGCAACGTGACGCCACGAGAACTACCGACAGGCCCGAGGTGGATCAATGACCCCGGAGTGAGCGGCGTCCGTTGACTCAGCGGCTCGAGTTCCGTCCACTGCACCCCATCCGAAGGCGACATCCGGACCGGATGCGACCCGATGGGTGTGACATAGGCCTCACGCTCCCCAAGTGTCTCAATGGTGCAGTGCTCCGGCGCAATGCCACGAGCTCCCATCAACCGTAAGCCCACGCCTTCACGAACACCGACCGTGACTCGCGGCCCTTGCGCCTTGACGGTCGTGCCCACGCCCACTGCGCCCTTGACGAGCTCAATGACCGGATCCCAGCGTCCTGTACTCACGGCTTCATCACCAGCTTAGCGCCCTCATAGAGGAGACCATCTAGCACCTGAACGCCCATCAATCGACGACGGCCAAGGTGCAGCATGTCAGGCATGCTGGCCCCGTCAAACGCACGCCGCACGGCGGCCTCGAGCGCATCGACACGCATGGCAGAGCTGACCTGAACCGTGTGGGTCTCGCCGGCGACAACCAGACGAACGCTAAAGGTCTGTGCCGGCCGGAAGACGAGCTCCCACCCTGACTGCTCCGCTAGTTCACCGACCTGCTCATCCTCATCGAGCAGCTCCCCATCGAGGACCAACCGCCAACAGCCCTCCAAGACTCCGGCGGTGTTCAACGAAAAGCAGGACGCATCGTCTTCGAGCCGTCGCGCGTTTTCCGCCACAGTACGGTCGGCGTCAAACGAAAAGCCCACCACACGACCATCCGAGAGTGTCACTCGAGCTGGCGTGGTCTCACTGGAGGGAATCTCGATGGCTGCGGTGGCATCTTCCTCGTCCTCATCCGTCGAACCCGCGGGGGGCTCTTCTGCCGAGTGCGGTGTGTCGTTCCACTCCTCGGGGAGGGTGATGGGCTGTGTAGCGTCCAAAGGAGGGGGTGGAGGTACCTCGTCCACTTCGTCTTCTTCATCCGCCTCACCCGAATCGTCGGGCGCCTGCTCGACCACATCCTCCTCGACAGGAATTTCCTCCTCGGCAGGAATTTCCTCCTCGGCAGGAACCTCCTCCTCGGCAGAAACCTCCTCCTCGACGGACGGCTCCTCCTGCAGCTCAACCAATGGAGGTTCAGGCGCTTCACTCGCGTCCGCATCTTCGAGAGCGGGCTCCTGACGTTCTGCCTCGGACGTCTCATCCATGGGTTCAGCGGGCTGCTCTTGCTCGGCAGCCCAAGGCCCCGCTGCACGGCCAGGCCCCGCATGCCACTGCGGAACTTCTTCACGCCTCGACGTCGACTTCGTCGCCGCCTCCGGCGCCTCGGACGATGCCTCCCGAAACACACGCGTAGCGATGGCGCGGAGGGATTGCCCCTTCACAACCGGAGAGTCCATCAACTCACGCATCCGTGCCGCCATCACCCGAGGGTCTCGAAGGCGGGTATCGGCATCTCCCTTGAGGGCGAGGGCAAGGACCTGCCGCACGTCATCGGGCACGTCCCTTCGGAAGTGGAACAGCCGACGCTCGGCCATACCCTCTCGGACCTGTCGGTCGAGCGAATCATCCTCCGCGTCGTAGACGGGTTCTCCCACCATGGACTCGACCGCTACAATGGCGAGGCCAAAGATATCTGCCGCGATGCCTTCCTTTTCGCCGCGCATCCGCTCCGGTGGGGCATATCGAGCCGCATCGATGCTCAATGGAGCCATCAAGCGACCAGGCGCCACCCCATAGCCTGCGAGCACAACCTGGCCGTCGGAGCGTAGGAAGATTCTCGAAGGGTCCATGGCGCCATGGCATGGCACACCCTTGGAATCACCCTTCGTGTGCGCATGGGCGAGGATATGTGCGGCACGCCAGCAGAGCTCCACACCGGCGCGAACGCCCGCTGCCTGACCACCCAGCCGCTCCAGCACCATCAGCCAAGGCATAGCTTCGCCGGCGTCATAGGTCAGCGTACCTTCATTCGCATCGGCCGAGACGAACAAGGCTAGACCATTGATGCCGGGACGACGCATGAACCCCTGCGCCGAGCTTGGCCCCCACGCCGCATCCTGACCCGTCAGTCTCGGGTCCATGCGCATGCTCCACAACGGGCGACGGCCAGCGTCGCGGATCTGCTGCCATTCCAGCAATCCGAAGCTGATACCCTGACCCGTGTGCGTCGATTTCTCAGGTGCCACGATCCACCCTCCGTGACGGATCTGCCATCACCGCGTACGATGGTAGCAAGTCCATAGCGACATGACCGCCGAGGAGACCGCTTGTCCAGAGACGACCAACGGAAAAAGCCCTCGAAACCAAGTGAACCGGCTCTAGAATCCAGCGAGGAAGTCGAAGAAGAGCACACGCGTATGCAAGAGAGCGTGGGCAACTCGGTACTTGCCGCGGCAGGAAGCCCCGCGGCCCCGGGGACGGGCATGGTCGCCACGACCCGAGAGATGGACGACGGGGGCGGTGGTGAACCCACTGCACCCGATGATGAAGCGGCCCCCGCGACCCCAGATATCCTCGTTCAAGGACACTTCCGCCTCGGGGATCGAGGGTGGCGCCCGGCGAGTCCCCCACTCCCCATCGCAAATGCTCTGGTCGACGCACTACCGCTCATGCAAGGCGAGGAACTGGCCCGCCGGCATCGACTTCTCAGCGCGACACCATCGCCCCCGACTCGCGCTTCACGAACGTCCGACCACCTGTTTCAACCCTCCCAGTTTGCACTGCTCCATGACCCCATGTGTTGGGGACGTGCGGTGAGCGCACACCTCGGTCTCGATGCCATCGGGTCGCTGACTGGTGAAGTGCTTCGTGGGCGTGCGGGCTTTCTCGTACGACCGGGTGCGAGTATCGCTGCGACCGCAGCATCACTCGCCGCCTGGGGCACCAATGCCCTTGTGGCCACGCCACATCTCAGCGAAGCAGGCAGTCAGGCAGCGTACGTCGCACTCAATATCGAGATGCAGGCACAGTCCGGTGCGATCGACAGAAGGGAGCTTCAGCTACGGGCCCAAGGACCATTCACCTGCCGTGACGCACTACCCGCAGAACTCGAAGGCCTCGAGCAGATCCCGCGCAGCGAATCGCAGGCACACATCCGACAATGGGATGCGCTTCTTCGCACACGAGGTCCCACACTCTGGCTTCTCGGACAGGTGCCACCGCCGCAGCGTTCGTCGTCACCCGAGGTGCTGAAAGCGGTACGCCTCGTCTTGGGACGCCGGCCGGACGAAGACATCCTTGCGCTCCAGGATGCGCTGCTCGATCTCGCAGAGGCCTTGTGGGTAGATGCGGAGCGCCTGCGCGCGAGGATTCGAGCGGGGGTTGAGGTCTTTTCCCGCGTCGCATCGTTGTGGAGTCGACCCGTCGCATGGCCCGCGCTTGCGCGCCATTTGGAGAGCATCGACACCATTCTCAGCGCCCACCAAGAAGAACTCTCCGTCGCCGCACGGACGCTTCGCCTCGGACGGGGGCACGTCCAAGATGTGGTCGAGACCATGAAGCGCGTCGCCAGAAGCTTGGTCGTCCGACAACGGGCCACGGCCGTACATCTGGGACGGCACACCGGCGCACTCCTCCCCGGTATCGAGCCCCCCACACCGCCTGCACGCCCGATGACTGCGCTGCAAGAGGCACTCCGCGACGGCACCCCGCGCGCAGCACTTTCGCACCTACCCGAGGCGCCAGAAGCTCCCGATGAGATCTTCGCACGTGCGCTGCTTGTTGAGCTCGCAGCGACCAAGCACGCGGGCGTGAACAACCTGCAGCACGCCTCGCAGCAGCTGCGCAGCTCGGGGAGCATCCGTCACGCCATCCTGATGGACATGGCGCTGGCAAGCCGCATGACCTGGGACCCCAAGCCAAACTTTCGCCCCTTACGCGCCATCTTACGACGACAACTGGTTCGCGCGGAACGGTTTGGAAACGCTTCACTCGCCACCTGGTGTGGCTTGACAGAAGCCCAGGTGGCCTCGGACCTCGGCGCCCCTCAAGAAGCCGAGCGAATCCGTGCGGCCACAGCCGTACGTGCACATGCAGCAGGTGCGATTGGTCCCTGCAGCCTCGCTCTCAATTGGCGCCCTGCCTGAAGCACGCGCCGCATGCCCCCTACGCCGAGACTACAGGGCGACATCACACATCGGACATCGGGTGTCGTCACGCGACATCGACATACTGGTCTTCAAACAACCGGAGTGAAACACCCTCGCGCAGTTGTAAGGACAGGACACCTGTTCCAATCCCCCCACGGATGTCTCGCAGACCCCGCAAGGAGCCTCCGCGACGCTCTGGACGGCTGCCACCGCCACACGCTCGATCCCTCTGGAAAGCCGCGGGAGGATCGGCATGGAGGCCAGCCACCCCCACACCAGTCCGAGTCCTCCGGAAGCAAGGATCACCAATCCCACACGGCTTGCATCAATACATGGACGCATCTTGGGACTGTTCCAGTTGCCCGTGTCCTCCAGCAGCAGCGCGCAGGCATCCACGGACTGCTCCACCATGACACACGCGACGAGTGCCCAGGGCAGCCACCCCAAAGCCCCCCGCACCATCGCCGTCACAAATGACCGCTCCTCCTCGCCACCCGCGTTCATCCAGGTGCTCCAGAAGGCTGCAAGTACAGCGCTCCCAAGAGCGGCCACCACGGGATCCATCGATTCTCGCATCACAAGAATCCAACACATGGACCACACGCCACTCATCACCAGCCGCAGTCCCCACACTTGGAGACGCCCCCGAGGTGGCGCCGCAGCCTCAATCCCGAGTGGGCGCTCTTGGACAGCCCCCCCAGACTCCGGCTCCGGTAGCAGATGCAGCAACTCGTTGTTGATCACGCCCACATCGACAAGGCGTTCGTCCGGATGCAAGATCCGTCCACGTGCGCGGAGCCAATAGTGCCGACGCCGGCCGTCCGGCCAGTAGGCCATCAGACCTGCATCCTTAGCCACACGTTGGGAGAGATCCTTCGAAGGCAAGTAGTTCGCCACGTCCACATCGAGAAGTTGAGGCGCGATATCGACCACTTGGATGCGCACCCGAACGGTACGCGATGCCTTCGTGTCCTGGGCAGAGGTCACGATCGGGCCTCAGCAGTGTCTTCCAACTCCTCCACCGCGCGTCGAAGCCCAGGAAGAATATTCTGGAAGGTCTCAAACCATGCCAACCACACGTCGTCGGTCTGCGTACCATCTGGAACACCGGCGGCCAGCTCACGCAGTTGCTCCGCATGACGCCCAATGCGCTCCGTGGTCGCGGGAAGCGGGCCATAGAACGCCGCCGCATACCGTACCAGCGAACCTGCGGTTCTATAGAGGACCCGATCGGACGTGCCCTCTTCAATCATCAAGAACTCGGCCGACACCAGCGCGGAATACAGGCCATAGGCAGCCAGCGACAATTCTTGGAGCAGCGCCGTTCGAAACAGACGGTCCATGGCGCGTCTCTGAAGCCGGACGAAATCGTCGACCCGGGGCTTCAGGTACGATTCGCTCGCTCGCGGCGGACGGCCAGCCCGAGGAACAGGCAGCTTAAGAAGCGCCATACGACCGAGTCGCACGTCGATACGCGCGAGGGCAATCGACATGGGCTCGGCATCACCAACGGGCAGCAGCGCGAGCTCCGTCTGCTCGACGGTCCGAGCGGATCGCATGTCTGCCGTGTCAAACACTGGACGCTGACCGTCTGGATGTTCGACGTCTCGATGTCGCAGCCAGAGGACGTATTGGCCCTCCTGACGTGGGATATCAAGGTGAGTCTCAAGATCTTCGGCCAGGTGAATCCCCTGCCCCTCGCTCGTCAGACCGAACCCTGCACGAAGCACGAGTTGATACCGGTCTTCGACCCGCGTCAGCTCCACTGACAGTCCCTGAACCACACCCGAGCCCGAGACGTACCTCGCATGTCGCCGAAGCGCCCGACGGTGGTACATCTGATCGGTCGCCAAGTCTTCGTGGGTGAGACATAGGCCCTCGAAGCTAGCTAATCGTACAAGTTGTTCGTCGACTGACATGTTTCCTCGCTCAGTCCTGGACGTCAAAATCAATGGTAAATGCAAGATGTGCAGGACGCTCCCTGCTCACAATATCGACGATGCGCGCCAGTGCGTGGGTGGCCCGCTCCCCGAACCGCCTCGCGAACCTGCTTCGAGGTTCTAGCCGAAGCGTAAAGAACCGACGGCGGGTCTCTGGTGTCGCATCGTAGAGGTAGCTTCCACGGGGTTCGCCTCGCTGATAGCGCTCTGCCAGCGTCCGCCCGGAGATCAGCCGTCCTTGTCCGAGCACCATCGGCGCCGGAGGCGTGCGTTCTTCAATGGCTGCCGGCGCAGTCGTCAATACGCGGACCATCTCCTCAATCCCGCCACGGGTGCCGCGCGTGCGGAACAAACGGATGGCACGACGGACCAACTCCCGCTGCTGCTGGACCGGAAGCGCGCCATCGAGCTCGAACCCGACCCATGACGCCAGCCAAGGCAGGAACTCCGGGTCGCACTGTAGCGGGTCGGTCAGGGTCACCAAGCGGTCAACCCGTGAGGTCACCGTCGCCATCATCGTCTGGAAGAGGAATAAAAACCTCGACAATGGATCTCCGTCCACCGCCTGAACCGAGGTCTCATAAGTGACTGGCGCTCCGCCCGCCTTGACGAGCGCATTCTGCGGCAAGGCCTTGCGTTCTGTGGCCCGAACAGGACCCTCACCGTGAAAGATCGCGGGGAGATAGCGGGTATACCCGCGCACGGGGACGTGCAGAACGATGAGATCGTCCATGCCGAGGACACCGGTCTTTGCGAGTGGTCCCTCCACGTGCGTGCGGACGGTGACCAGGTGGTCGGGGACGTAGAAGCTCGCCGGGGCTCCCGAAGCCATCTGGCGCTCTCCACGAATCCAGCTCTTCGCTCCCCCGCGAGCGTGACGAACTTCGATGGCCACCACACGGCCCGGCTGCTCCCCTCGCTCCACCTCACGGAAATGAACCCGTGTGAGCTGCCCGAGGTGGCGTCCGAGGAACGTCTTTGCCGCCCGCAATGGAAAGCGACAGGAGAGCACATCTTTCAGGCTCTGAATGACACCATCATCGCGGGTTGCGGGCCACTGGGGACCACCGGGAGCTGGGCCCCCTATGAGACGACGCCTCCTCATGACGCACCATCACGCCATGCCACGCGTACATGTCTCACGGCGAACAAGTCATGACCCTCGAGCGCCAGTGACGCATGGCCCTGCTGCGTCTCCCAGCCCGGAGGTCCGTCAAGGCGTTCTTCCGAGACGGGGAACAACGACACATCGACCACATGCCGAACGTTATCGATCTCTCGAACCATGCGACCAAGGTCTTGCGAGAAGAGCGTGTTGCCAAATGGCCACCCCTCACCGTCGATCCCACCCTCATAAGGATCTAGGAAATTCCTGATCCATGCCTCGGCAGCCTCTCGTACGGCCACCGGATTGGTGTTCACCCGTCGTCGAAGCCGAACGGACACATCAAGGTGTTGGAAGGTGGCCAAGCGAACCTCGGGCCGCGTATTCACCAGACACCGCTCACCGAGGTGTTGTTGCACCAACTGAATCAACGACGCCGACAGGAAGGGGTCGGGAAGCACATCAGGTGCCGGCCTGACCGGCAGCACCAAGACATCGACGCCACCATCAAGACGGGTCGTATTGAGGCACGAAGCGCGCGAGACCTGCGTACTGGCCTCGGTGGCAATGACCTCAAAGTCCTTTCGAGTCACCGCACGGTCCCGGCTGGTGAGAATGCTGGGCGCCCGCTGCAGAATCTCGTCGATACTCTCTGCATCACGGCCGCCGCGCGCCGCCACCACATTGCGAACCTCGACTTGGTCCGCATGCCCTTCCACAACCTCCACGGCGCCAGGCTCAACGTTGCCTGCGTCACCCGGGACCGTGTGGTAGCGGTCGACCACGACATTGTAGCTCCCCACCGGAAGCAAGCGTCCTCGCAGGCCATTGCCAAACCGAAGAACCCCTTCGACGGGGTCTACAACGAACACCCGGTCATCCGAAGAGGCGGTTGAGAAGCTGTTTCCGATCGCCGGACGCCACGGCCTCAAGACGCCGTCTTCCTCTTGCACCCGAACCGAGAGGCCACCGAGGACGTCGACACCCGAGACCACATCGGACTCGGCCGGAAGGTGAATGGGAAAACGTCGGAGCTGGATCTGCTGGTGTGGAACACCGAATCCGCTGAACTTCTCCATGCGCACCGCGTGAACGTTGATCCCATGCACCGTATTGGGCAAGACATGGGTCACTGGCGGCAACGGTGGCAATCGTATTGCAGACTCGGAGGCGTGTTGCTGGTTTCGGTACAGCACCGCACGCACCCAACAGCCGTTCTCGTCGCCCAGATTCTCGGGGAGCTCGAACACCACTGCACCTGAACGGTCAAGACAGTGGGCGCTCTCCTCGTCACCGGGACGCCCCGTCGCCACGCGTTGCCAGCCGACACCATCTTCGGCGTGCGACCGCGCCTCCCATGCCACCTCGACATCCCCCGGCAGCGCAGCCTCGCCACGCGCCATCAGGTAGGTGGCCAGGCGGCCCCCCGCAGGCAGAACACCATCAAAGTGGAAATACAGCGCGCGATGAGGTTCGCCCTCAAGCTCGAGAATGTCATCGAACGGCTGCGACCGCTGTATCTCACCATCTCGTCGGACCGTGAGGCTCGAGAAACATCGGTGCGCGGGGCGATGCTCGACGGCAGCGACGCGGGCACCGGGCAGCGTCTCGGTCCAGAACGACGCAAAGGCATCTTCTTCCAAGCGCACATCGACCCGGTGGACGTTGATCGAGGTCGGTACGGGCAGTGCCTTCTCGTCTTTTTGGAAGAACAGCGCGGCTCGCGTAATTTCGATGCGAAGCCATGCGGAATCGACCCCAGCGACCTCAACGCGCGACATCCCTCGGAGATGCTCGGCAGGGTCCAGCACAAAGGTCAGAGACTTCCGGCCTTCTTTTTCCAGCGTCTCTGGTTGAAGGTCGCCAAATCGGAACTGCTCGAACCCGTGCTCCTCATGCATCACGGCCTGCCACCCTTGCGGGGTCCGGTAGGTCATCTGCAAGTGGTAGTCCTCCAAGGGCTCCACAATCTCCACACCCTCTCGCGTGAAGCTCACGTCCATCGTGATCCGAATCGGTTTTCTTGCGCGATGAAGGAACAGGTCACTGCCCACAAAGAACTTCATCCCCAGCGTGGGCGGAAGGTTCTGAATCGCCTGGAATGGCGTCTTTGGATACTCCTCCGCCTCGATGCCCACAGCGGCCCGAGTCTCCGGTCCAAAGGCAGAATGCACAACGATGGGCCGCTGCCACGCCACATCGATCTCGAGTCCCGGAAGCAGGGACTCGATATGCACCACCTCAAGGCGCTCTGCCCGAAGGTTGAACCCATCCGCCACCATGTCGGTCAGGGGTCCCGTGATCACCCATGCAGATCCCTGTAGCTCGACGCGCTCCGCTGGAATCGTGACCCATCGGTCACGTCGACGGTAGGACCACCTGTACCGCGGAAACAATCCGTCACGGCCGGCCACCAAACCATGGTCGACCATCGTGAGCCGGACCGTCCAGCCAGACCGCACTGGCGGAAGGTCACGAATGAACCACTCGAGCGTACGACCGCTCGCGCGCACGGTCCACGTAGACACCTCCCGCGGCTCCGCACCCCAGTCATCGCGCCACGTAACGACCAGCTCTTCTTGCATCCGTGCGGCGAGCCATCGTTCGAACTGCACCACGCCTCGAAGGACAGGGACGTCACTCGCGAAGCCCTCCGGCGCCTCCATTGGGTCATCTTCGTGTCCGAGCACCCCGTTTTGCTTCCATCCCGTCAGCGAGGCTTGAAGCTGAACTTCGGGGAGACCCTCCAGTGTGCCTTCGACGGTGCGATCGATAACCATGGGCGTGTAGACGGGCTCTTCGTCGCCCACGGCATATTCCCAGTCGAACAGCGCTGCGATGGGGAGTCCAATCTCTCCTGCGCTGCGAATTCGCAGCGTCCCACCAGGCCCCTCTGCCTGAGTCAGCAGCCCGAAATCGGGATGGCGAACATAAATGTAGTGATCACGTGTATACGAGTGAGGCCCATCAAGATCGCCATCGAAGGCAAACAACGGAATACCCGTGGTGTCTTCGGACTGGCGTCCGGTCTCAAACCCTTCGATGGGCACGAACGGAAGGTTGCGGACGCGCGCCGTCTCACCCACCTCGACCGAGACCATGCGATCGATCGCTGCGCCATGAACCAGCAGCGGCTCATTCGTCACAAAGTGCAGGGCGTCTCGCCCGCTCTGTTGACGCGTCGCCGTTCGCGTCTGTCGTGGGATCTCGGCGCTTGTCGCATCATCCTTCCGAAGCGTGAAGCTCAACGGTACGGTCGACGGTTGCGCTGCGCGACGCTCCTCGCCGATGAAGTTCAGAAAGTGCACATAGGTCTTGTCCGGAACGCGGTTGATCCGGAAGAGCGTCATTTCCGTCATCCACGCGAACAGCTGGACGATCGTCATTCCGGGGTCCGAGTCCCCAAGGTGCGTCCATTCTGGGCAGTACTGCGGAATCAGTGCGCGCGCTTCCCGTACAATGTCGTTGAAACGTCGATCATCCAGCTTTGGTGGTACGATTGGCACCGTCAGCCTCCGGTTTCCAGCTCGAGGGGGAGCACAGATTCTGTCTGAGACGATTGAACCCGATAATGAACGGACACGCGAAGCCGTCCCGCCTCGCCTGCCTCAGCTTGCACGCGCAAGACCTCGATGCGCGGTTCGAAGCGCGTGAGCGCAGTCTCCACATGGTAGGCCACCAGACGCTCCATGCCGCGTCCTTCGGGGGTAAACACCACCTCGTGAATCTTACAGCCAAACTCCGGCATCATCTGCCGCTCTCCTGGCCGCGTGCCGAGGATTAAGGTGATGCTCTGGCGAATGTTCTCTTCCTCGGAGCTCATTCCAAGCCGACCCGTCGCGGGATCCACTTGAAATGGAAATTTGACTCCGGTTCCCAGATAGTCTCGGCGCACCACAGAACCCCACGGTCGACGTTCACGGCCCCGGTTGTACCACAGGGTTCGACGACGCAACGGCGGCTTTGCCGAGACGGACCCCAATCCAACACGCAGAACCGTAAGGCTACGCGAAACCTCGCGTCGTGCCTCGATCTATACCCACGCCTAGACGGGAAGTGTATTGCTGCAGAAATTAAACTGCGTCTCGAATCCCCGCTTGAACACAATGCGATGTCGCGCCGATATCACATAGGCCTCTGGATTGAATCCCTCGCGGTGGCCCGAGAACTTCACCACAGCTCCAGCAAAGATATTCGCGTCGCCGTCGATGGTCGCACGTCCTCGAAGAAAATTCCGCGCCGCGCGGTTCAGCTCCGCCATCGCAATTCCCTTCGCGCCCCCTTGAGCGGAGACGTCCACATCAGAGATGGTGGTGCCGGCGCCCCAGATCCGACCCGACAGTGAGAGTGCAGATTCTCCTGACCCGATGGCCTCGATATCAGAGTCGGTTGCTGTGCCCTCAACCATCTTGGACGCATTGTAGTCCCAGCCGTAGGTCGTAATCTCCGGCGGCACGCTCATGACCGAGTAGGAATAGTCGAGGCTGGTCAACGCCTCATCCTTCACCTCATATCCAGAACCACCAAACTGGGGTTTTACGAAGTCCACTTTGCCTTCAGCGGAACGCAACAGATAGTTGTTCCGTGCTGCGAGGCGTTTCATGAACTCAAGGTCCGACTCTGACCGCTGAAACACATACGGGTGCGCCTCGTCCGTCGCATCAATCTGACCGGGCTCTAGGCCTGCAAGTCCAAGAACCTCCTGCACGATGTCGCTGTCCTTCAGCTCTTCGTACACCTTCGTCCGTCGGCTCGCAGCCGCCTTACAGAGCGGGTCCATCGCCCGGAGGATCAGGAGCTGCTTGCCTCCCTTTGCGGCGTACCTCATGCCAGTCACGATACCCGCAAACATCTTGCGCTCGGTTTCACCAACCATGCACTCGACTTCATCGCCAACCTGGAACGTTCCCCAATTCTGGTTTTCCATGTTCACGGCGAGATTAGCGACTCCAATCATATCGACGTGGTCTTCGATCTCGATGTACTCGAAGCCGTTCGGCTCTGCTTGGGTGAACTTGACGGCGCCCACCGTGAGCTCGAAGGGGTAACTTTCATGGCCCAGCGATCGGCTCATGGCTTACCTCCCCCACTGCGGCCGCCTCGTCGACGCTTACCCTTCTTCCCGCGAGCTTTTGGCTTCGCCGTCGATGGTGGAGTCTTCTTACCCTCGGTCGTATCGTTGCTGCCGTACACCGCGCTCGCCCCAGCCGTGCCGTCGTTGGTATCGCCTGCGTCTTGATCTGCCAGTTCCGGCGCGTCGATCTCGTTGAGTCCGATAGTGGTCGAAGGTGCCTCGCCTGCCATCGATGACGTCGGTGTCCTCGCTGCTGCAGCTTGCGCGCTGTCAGGCGCTGCTGCCCCGCCAGAAGCCGTGGACTGCGGAGTCCGCTTACCGCGAGCACCGCCTTGGCCGCCACCGCCGCCCTGGCCGCCACCGCCGCCTTGGCCGCCACGACCACCGCCGACGCCTTGACCGCCACCGACGCCCTGACCGCCACGACCACCGACGACGCCGACG